>NZ_JAFCVE010000011.1:0-179092 GCF_049896885.1 Phyllobacterium sp. SL163
GGCGACACGCTCGATGCGATCGGCGAATATTGCTACCGCGCCTGGATCATGACGGCGCCGGAGGCGCGCGCCGCCGGAGCCATCCCCTGCGGCCTGTTGCAGGGTGGCACGGTGACGGCACCCATCGCCAAGGGCGCACTCATCACCAGCGCCAATGCCGCCCCCATCCCCGGCTCGAAGATCGTCGAACTCAGGCAGCGGCAGGACAAGCTCGTCTATGGCTGATTCGCGTCAAGCCGATTGACGCCACATTTGCGCCGTTCTGCCCCGGAGGGCGGGACGGCTTTTTATTTCGACCGTGAAACAAAATAACTTTATCATTTTAAAACAAAGGCTTGACGAATGCGTAGGCGATGAAAACCGCCCGCAAATAAACCTGTATAAAACCTGCATCTCCTTGAAAAAGCCGTGTCAAGTGCCAATATTAATAAATGGTTAACGACTGAGTCTTTGGTGCAGGAGAATGAAGTGCCAGCGTATCAAGTCAAATTTGCCTATCTGACCAAATACAAACAGACACGTCATCTGTTTCATCAGCTTGTCATTGCCGAAGACGAGGCCACGGCGCTTACCGAAGGCCGCAAGATGATGAACAGGCGCTCGCCCAATGCCCGAATCATGCATGAGTCCTGCGTTCTGCGCCCTGACAGCCAGGACGTCGAAAGCGCCACCGCCCAGGGCTGGGTGCTCAACGACAACTGGTGGTCACGGCCGATCAAGCCGGACGACGATCTGGCAGCCATTGCCAAGCACGGCTTTGCCCACAGCAACCACATTCACGCCAAGTCGGCGATGGACTGCGTCGCCATCGATAAATACGCCGCCTGATGCAATGCGGACCTAGAGTTCGGTCCGCATGCTCCACAATTCCGGAAACAGCACGACATCGAGCATCTTGCGCAGGTAATTGACGCCGGATGTTCCGCCCGTGCCGGTCTTGAAACCGATGATGCGTTCCACCGTGGTGACATGGTTGAACCGCCATCGGCGGAAATAATCCTCGAAATCCACCAGCTTTTCCGCCAGTTCATACAGCGGCCAGTGGGCCTCCGGCGAGCGGTAGACCACCAGCCAGGCATCGCGCACGCTGTCATTGGCCTCATAGGGCAGCGCGCAATCCCGCTCCAGCACCGCCGCGTCGATGGCAAAGCCCTTGCGGGCGAGCAGACGGATCGACTGGTCGTAAATGCTGGGCGCGCGCAGGATACCCTCCAGCCACGCATGAATATCGGGTCTGTGGGCGTGCGGGCGCATCATCGCGGCATTCTTGTTGCCGGCCAGAAACTCGATGGCGCGGTACTGGAACGACTGGAAACCCGATGACATGCCGAGCGCCTCGCGGAAGGTCGTGTACTCGCTCGGCGTCATGGTCCGGAGCACGTCCCAGGCGGAATTCAGCTGGTCGAGAATGCGCGAGACACGGCTGAGCATCTTGAACGACGGCGCAAGATCGTCTTTGGCAATGTGTTCGCAGACCGACATGAGTTCATGGATAACCAGCCGCATCCAGATTTCCGACGCCTGGTGCTGCACGATGAACAGCATTTCGTCATGGGCATCGGAGAGCGGTGCCTGTGCCGTCAATATCTTGTCGAGGCGCAGGTAGTCGCCATAGGACATGCGCCCGTCGAAGGACATCTGCGCGCCTTCCGTCTCCGGATTGTAGGGTGTGCGGCTCATGTGACGGCCTCCCTCACCTTGTATTTCGGCGCATCCCAGGCCCGTGTCGACAGAATGTCCCGCAGGATGGCAACCGCTTCGGACACTTCGGCAAAACTGAGATAAAGCGGCGTAAAGCCGAAGCGGATGATATCGGGCGCGCGGAAATCACCGATGACGCCGCGGGCGATCAGCGCCTGCATGATGGCATAGCCATTGTCGCAGGAATAGGAAACCTGGCTGCCGCGCTGATCGGGGTTGCGCGGCGTGACCAGCGTCAGGCCGAATTCTCCGGCAAAACCGTCGACTTCCTGAATGAAGAAATTGCACAGCGCCACGGACTTGGCCCGCAGCGCACCCATGTCCACCTCGTCCCACAGCGCCAGCGCCTCATCCATCGCCACCATGCCAAGCACGGAGGGCGTGCCGCACAGATACTGGTCAATGCTGTTTGACGGCGCATAGGATGATTCGAAGGCGAAGGGGGCGCGATGTCCGAACCAGCCGGACAGCGGCTGGCGAAAGCCGCCGTGATGGCACGGATTGACATAGAGAAACGCCGGAGCACCCGGACCCCCATTGAGATATTTATAGCCGCAGCCGATGGCAAAATCCGCGTCGGCTCCAGTCAGATCAATCGCCATGGCACCGGCGGAATGGGCGAGATCCCAGATGACGAGAATGCCCTTGTCATGCGCCGCTTTGGTGATCGCGGCCATGTCGTGCCGATAGCCCGTGCGATAGTTCACATGGGTCAGCATGAGAACGGCGACATCGTCCGCCAGCATCGCCGGGATATCGGCAGGCTTGTCAGCCAGCACAAGCCGGTGGCCCTGACCGATCTGCCTGGCGACACCCTCGGCGATATAGAGATCGGTCGGAAAATTCTCCCGTTCCGAGACAATCTTGCTGCGGCCCGGATTGAGGCTGAGCGCGGCGGACAGCACCTTGAACAGGTTGATGGAGGTGCTGTCGGCCGACACGACAGTGCCCTCCTGCGCCCCGATCAGGCGACCGATCCGGCCACCAACCTTTTGCGGCAGATGCACCCAGCCCGCCGTATTCCAGCTGCGGATGAGCTGATTGCCCCATTCCTCGCTGATCGTATGGGCCACGCGGGCTTTCACCGTCTTCGGCAGGGCGCCCAGTGAATTGCCATCGAGGTAAATCACCCCATCCGGCAGATCGAACCGCTCGCGGAAATGGCGCAGGGTATCCGTCTCATCCGAATGTGTTGCATTGATCCGTGTCATCGTCACTCTTCTCTTTGATCTGTCAGGCGGCCGTATCAAAACCGGCGATGCCGCTGGCTTTGGCAAGTTTCAGAAAGGCGTCCTTGGCAAGCCGCACATGGTCCAGCATCAGGGCCGCGGCCCTGGCCTTGTCACGGGCCAGCGCCGCTTCCATCAGGGCCGTGTGGGCATCGATCCCCAGCGCTTCGCGCGACAGGTTGCCGAGCGACTTGTCGCTGTTTTCCTGCGCGACACGGGTCAGGTGATCGATCCGCAGGATGATGTGGCGGCGATAGCGGTGCAGCTGGGCATGCAGTTGCTGGGCAAAGTTGAGCAGCCACTTTGACGACGCCCCGGCGATGAGCGCCATGTGAAATTCGGTGTGGGCGACGTCCCAGACATCGATTGCCTCGAACTGCGAAAAGGAATTGGGCACCTCGCAGGTCGACAGCCGGTAGTGTGCCCCGACGAGATTGGCCTCCCAGTCGCGGTCGCCGTTCTCGATGGAACTGACGAGGAGCTGGGTTTCGATGACAGACCGCGCCGCTTCGAGATCCTGCAGTTCCTCCAGGGTGACGATGGCCACGCGAAAGCCCTTGTTGGCCTCGGTGGTTACAAAGCTCTCCGCCTGCAGCCGGTTGAGCGCCTCGCGGACCGGCGTGGCACTGCTGCCGAGCTCAGCGGCCAGCGTGCGCAACCGCAGGGATTGCCCTGGTTGCAGGTCGCCGTTCAGGATGCGCGAGCGCAACGCTGTATAGAGGTTTTCCGACTTGATGCTTTCGGCCATTGCGTTCCCTCGGCCTTTGCCATTTTCTGTTTGTATATCATTTCACGTTTGTTATATTATTTTCAAGCCTGAGGAGGCGAGGCCAATAAAAAGCCAACAAAAAATGGAGAACAATCGATGATCGGTGCAAAATACGTCGTGCGGACAGCGCTTGCTGCAGCACTGGGAATGGGGCTTGGGCTCAGCGCAGCCTATGCGGAAACGAAGATCGGCATTGCGCAGTTCGGCAAGCATCCGCAGCTGGACGAGACCGTTACCGCCTTCAAGGCCGAACTGGTCAAGCTCGGCATTGCCGATGCGGTTTTCGATGAGCTGCAGGTGAATTTCGATGCAACGCTCATCCCGCAAATGGTGACGAAACTGGCTTCGGCCAATCCGAAACTGATCCTCGCCGTCACCACGCCGGTGGCACAGGGCGCCCGCCAGATCGTCGGCAACACCGGTACGCCGGTTGTTTTCGCCGCCGTGACCGATCCGGTCGTTGCCAAGCTGACACCCTCCTGGGAAGCCGGCGACAAGAACATGACCGGTGCGTCGGACCTGCAGGACGTCAACTCCGTCGTCAAGTTCATCAAACAGCTGCTGCCGGATGCCAAGCGTCTCGCCTATCTCTACAATCCGGGTGAAGACAATGACGTTGCCGTGCTGAAGCTGGTCAAGGAAGCTGCCGCGGCGCAGGGCCTGACCGTCGTGGAAGTCGGTCTCGACAATACCAATGACATTCCGATGCGCGTGAGCTCGCTCGCCGGCAAGGCCGATGTCATTTACGTACCGGCCTCGAACCTGGTGCAGCCGGCCGTTCCCGCTGTTGCCGCCGCAGCGCTCAGCATCAATATCCCGATCGTCAATGCCTCGGCCCAGGCCGTGCGTGACGGCCTTGTCGCCGCTGCCTTCGAAGTGTCCTACACCAAGGTTGGCCAGAACGCCGCCAAGCTTGCTGCCGAGATCATTGCCGGAAAGTCCGCTGCCAGCCTCGCACCGATCAAGCCGTCCTACGCGGATCACGCGGCGCTGATCAACGAGAAGGTCCTGGAGAAAACCGGGCATAAAGCCCCGGACTCCCTCAAGGATTGCGGCTGTTTCGTCAAATAAGCCTTCTCCTATCGTCTGCAAACATATAGTTCCTGCGCCATCACAGGCGCAGGAACTTTTGACACGGGGCGCTTCGTCCTGGTTTGAGGGGCTCAAACATGACTACCAACATGCTTGCCGTAACGGGCGGCACAAAGATTTTCTATCGCGGCACGCTGGATGAACGCCGGGCGCTTGATGGCTTGAACATCGCGCTCAAACCGGCCGACTTCTGCATCGTCATCGGCAGCAATGGCGCGGGCAAGTCCAGTTTTCTCAACGCCGTTTCCGGCAAACTGCCGCTCGATGCCGGACGGATCACGATTGACAGCCAGGATGTCACCAAGCTGAACGCGCATCGCCGTGCGCAGTTCATTGCCCGCGTGTTCCAGGACCCGATGATCGGCACAGCGCCGACCATGACCATCGGCGAGAACATGCTGCTGGCCGAACTGCGCGGCAAGCCGCGCGGCTTCTCCTACGGGCTGACCGCGCCGCGCAAGGCCAAGTATCGTGAACAGCTCGCGGAACTCAATCTCGGCCTGGAAAACCGGCTGGACATGCCGGTCGGGCTCTTGTCCGGCGGCCAGCGCCAGTCGCTATCGCTGGTGATGGCGGTGTCGACCCGGCCCAAACTGCTGCTGCTCGATGAGCATACGGCCGCGCTCGATCCGCGCACCGCCAAGCTGGTGATGGACACAACCGTGCGCGCCGTCGAGGAACTGAAGCTGACCACGCTGATGGTCACGCACAATATGGAACATGCGATCAAGTACGGCAACAAGATCGTCATGATGGATGCAGGCAAGGTTCTGCTTGAGATCGGACAGGAGGAGAAACGCGGCATTACCGTACCCGACCTCATTGACCGGTTTCACACCAAATCCGACGCCATCGCATTGCAGGGGAGTTGAGCAGCATGCTGGACATTCTTACCAGTTTCTACGGTCTCATTCCCGTCACGATAGCGCAAAGCCTGATCGTCGCCTTCGTGGTGCTCGGCGTGATGCTGCCGTTCCGCATCCTGAATTTCCCGGATCTGACATCGGAAGGCGCCTTCCCGCTCGGCGGCTGCGTCTGCGGCACGCTGATCAGCATGGGCGTCAATCCGTTTCTGGCCTGCGGCGTCGCGCTTGTCTGCGGCTTTCTCGCCGGCTGCACCACGGCATTCATCCACCTGCGCTTCAAGATCAACACGCTGCTCGCCGGCATCCTCGTCATGACGATGCTCTACAGCATCAATCTGCGCATCATGGGCCGCACAAACATTCCGCTCTTCACCTATGACACGGTCTTCACCATTCTTGCCGGCCCGTCGGCCAACGTTCCCTGGGTGAAAATCCTGATCGTCGGCGCCCTGATTGCCCTGGTTGTCGGCCTGATGCTGTATTTCTTCATGTCGGAAAAGGGCACCTCGATGCGCGCCGTCGGCGCAAGCCCTGACATGGCAGAAGCACAGGGCATCAATGTCGGTATCGCCACCATCATGGGCGTCGGCGTTGCCAGTGCGCTTTCGGCAACGGGCGGCAGCATCATGGTGCAGACGCAAGGTTTCGTCGACGTCAACATGGGCTTCGGCATCCTGATCAACGGCCTTGCCGCGCTGATCATCGGCGAAGCGATCACCGGACGGCAAACCATCCTGCGCCAGGTCATGGCGCCGGTGGTCGGTTCGATCGTCTATTACCAGCTGATTTCCTTCTGCCTGACGCTTGGTCTGGCCCCGGCCGATCTGAAATTCGCCACCGGCGCATTCGTTCTGCTGATGCTGGCCTTGCCCAACCTGCGCAAATCCGGCTCCGGTACGCAGATTCGCGAAAAGATACGGGAATAGACAACCCGCACGATGAACCCGGCATTTTGCGCCGGGTTCGTCCTCTGATAGTCTTGGGCAACGGCATCGTTGGGGGAACCGTCATGAGCGCGAAATTCGACTGGGACGCCGCCTATTCCAATGGCGCCTACATCCCCGGGGGAAATGATTTTCCACCGAAATGGAAGGGGCTTGCCGCGGACTTTCGGACGGAAATGACAACCGCCGGCCGGCTGAGGGCCGATATCGGCTACGGTCCGCATGAACGCAATGTCCTCGATCTCTTCATGCCGCGCGGCGAGGCGAAGGGCCTCGTCGTGTTCGTGCACGGCGGATTCTGGATGAGTTTCGACAAGTCGGCGTGGTCGCATCTGGCAAAGGGGCCGCTCACGCACGGGTTTGCCGTCGCCATCCCATCCTATGTGCTGTGCCCGCAGGCCCGCATCAGCGACATCACCGTGCAGATTGGCACCGCCATTACCCATGCCGCGGGAGAAGTCCCCGGACCGGTTCACCTGACGGGCCATTCGGCGGGCGGGCATCTCGTCGCGCGGATGGTGTCGTCCACCTCGCCGCTCGGGCAGCCTATTCGCCATCGCATCCGCAAAACGGTGCCCATATCGGCGCTCGGCGATCTGCGTCCCCTGATGAAGACGCGGATGAATGAAACGTTTCATCTCGATGCTGTCGAGGCGCGGCTGGAGAGCCCTGCCCTGCTCGAACCGCAGGAAGGCATTGACGTGACAGCCTGGGTCGGCGGCGCGGAACGGCCGGAATTCGTGCGCCAGAGCACACTGCTGGCCAATATCTGGTCGGGCTTCGAGTGTCACGCGGATGTGGTGGAAGAGCCGGGAAAACATCATTTCGATGTGATTGACGGCTTGGCCGATGGCGAGCACCCGCTGACGCGTACGCTGCTCTGCCTGTAGCCAGGGAATCACCAGAATCAAAAGACTGCCAGAGTTGGGATTTGGCTCTGGCAGTCTTTTGGATTTTTTGATTTAAAAAATCAATTATTTCATGCGCTTAGACGTTTTGAGACGTCAGGCGTCATGGCATTTGCCGGCAGCCCGAGGGCATGGGCAATGCGTTCCAATTTCGTCGGGTCGGAATTCTGCCCGCTTTCAATTGTATCAATTTCAAGGGTTGTAAGACCGCACGCAACGGCCAAATCCTCTACGGAATATCCGAATTGTTCGCGGAACGCCCTAACAATGTTTGTACCATTGGCTATCGCCGTGGAAATGGCTTCTGGCAATGAATAGTCGCCGACGGTTGTGCTCATCGCTTTGCTCCTAACGTGAATGGTTGGTTAACAAATCGGAAGGCAGAACTTATACGTCCATCGTCTTCGATCAAGCCTTTTATCAGCGATCACCAAAAACGTGATCGCAAAGCTCCGTCCGAACATGCCTTATTTAGGCACCAGATGTCAGTAGAATACTGTAATTCGCGGAATGTTAACTCGACCAATTCCTAAAGAATATCAGTGGATTGTTACGCCACTGTGTCACTTGTGACAGGCTATATATAGGAAAGATGCGGCGGAAATGAACCATCACCCCCTGAAATATTTCAAACCGGTATTTTTGACGCTCGCCGCAGGCCTTTCCCTGCTGACGGGATGCGCAGGCGGTGTCTATTACGATACGTTCCGGTATGATGCGACCTGCGTCGACACGGATTCGCGCCACCCGGAGCGGGGTCCGGTCTGCGTGGTGGAAAAGACCCGTTAAACCCGTCCGGGGATCGCGGCGGCGCCAGGCACAGGGTGCACCTTGCGGCATACCGGCGAACAGCGCCTGACACGCCGAATGCCGTTTTTGCTTAAGAAATCGTAAACAAAAACGCTATAAATTATTGAAATATATAATAAAATTTCTCATTTTCCCATTCTGTGCAATGTGGATGCAATCTTCAATTGCAAAATAAACCATGTCTTCCGGCGCAAGAGGTATTGCCGGAAGTGGGGTGGTCGATTGCAGGGGTTTTGCGTCAGTTTCGGTGGCCATTTCATGGATCGGGCGATCATCGCGCCGGAAGACATCTGTACCAGAGCGTGATCAACCCAAGTGTATCAGGCTCTCAGGAGTTGAACCCGCGCATCAACATGTCGCCGGACAGTTCGGTGGATCATGCGCTTGTATGTTTGGAGTAATGCGAATGTCCTCTCAGAGAAAGACTGTCTTGCTCGCCGGCGCCTTTGCGCTGGCAGCCTTATCAACCGGGACGGCGATGGCCGCCGATCTCTACAATTCCGCACCGGCCTATCGTGATCCGCCCGCCTCCCAGTGGAGCGGCGCATATATCGGCGCCCATGGCGGAACCGCCTTTACCAAGTTTCCCAACCCCTTCGCCGACAGAAACGGCTGGAGCGGCGGTATCCAGGGCGGCTACAACTACCAGATGGGACCGGCTGTCCTCGGTGCCGAAGTGGAAGGCTCCTATCTCGGCGGTGCCGAGCACAAGGTCCTTGGCGGCAAGGTCGAAGAAAAATGGCGCGCCGCCGCCAAGGCCAAGGCGGGCCTGACCTTCAACCAGACGCTTGTCTTCGGAACGGCCGGTGTGGCCATGACCAAATTCGATTCCGGCGACAAGGTGCGTGACACCAGCGGCTGGAAGACCGGTTATCTCGTCGGCGCCGGCGTTGAACAGGCCTTTGCCGGCGGCCTGTCGGCCAAGATTGAATACAACTACATCCACACGCCCAATGTGAAGGCAACGTCGGCTCTCGGCCGCAGCGAGACCGACATTGGCAGTCATGAGCTTAAAGCCGGTCTCAACTACCGGTTCTGACGACAACGCATGATCCCGGTGGCGCAAAGGCCGCCGGGATCATGTCCGACCGCATTCCGCAGCGCCGTGGATTTCAGTCCCGTCCACGCGCTTGCGGTGTAGAAGTGCCTATCCATCATGGGCACTGTTCGGAGAGAGAATGGTCAAGGCACTTGCAGGGATCCCGCCCATCAGTCCCTGCCGCCAAGACTGTTTTCTCTCCGTTCTGTTTAGGGGTCTTTCCTGCTCAAACAGGACACATGGCTACCGGCGCTACTCATAGCGCAGTGCGTCGATGGGATTCATCCGCGCGGCGCGGCGCGCCGGGAAATAGCCGAACACCACGCCGATCAGGGCGGAAAAGCCGAAGGCGATGAGGACGATCGACGGATCGAAGACGAACGGCACCCCCATCAATGTCACCGCGGTAAAGGCGAGCGCCAGGCCGATCACCGTGCCGATCAGGCCGCCGAACAGGCAAAGCACGATGGCCTCGACCAGAAACTGCGTCAGCACCTGCCCTTCCGTGGCACCGATGGCCAGGCGCACACCGATCTCGCGGGTGCGCTCGGTGACGGAGACCAGCATGATGTTCATGATGCCGATGCCACCGACCAGCAGGCTGACCGCAGCGATGGACGACAGGAGCCCGGTCAGGATCACGGTGGTCATGGAAACGATGCCAAGAATCTGGCTGAGATCGGTCACCTCGAAATCCCGGTCGCCCGACTGGCGGATTTTACGGCGTTCCTTGAACAGGTCCTCAAGCGCCGTCTTGACCGGTGTCGTTGCCCCATCCCTGGCCGAAACCGTTATCAGGGAGACATCGGTCGAACCGGCAATGCGCCGCTGGAACATGCGGAATGGGATGAGGACCATGTTGTCCTGATCCTGCCCGTCGATTGCCTTGCCCTTGGAGACCAGCGTACCGATGACTTCGCAGGAAATGCGGTTGACGCGGATGCGCTCGCCGTCCGGAATGCTGTTGCCGAACAGGACCCTTTGCACCGTCGCACCGATGATGCAGACGGAGCGGCCGCTGCGCTCCTCCGATTCCAGAAAATTGCGGCCCGTGGCAAGCTGCCAGTTCATGGTGGTGAAGTAATCGTTGGTGGAACCGACGATCGATGCCGTCCGGCTGTTGCCCTCGCGGATGGCGGTGCCCGAGACCTGGCCGAGCGGCGCCACAGCGGCGACGCCCGGCACCTGGTCGCGGATCGCATCGACATCCCGGATATCGAATGTGCGCGGCGGCAGGGTCGACCGGCGCTCCGGATTGCCGGGCGATACGAACAGCAGATTGGTGCCGAGCTTGGAGATTTCGCCGGTCACCCTCTGGCGCGTGCCATTGCCGACGGTGACCATCGCGATCACCGCGCCGACGCCGATGACAATGCCCAGCATCGTCAGGAAGGAGCGCATCATGTTGCGCGACATGGAGTGCAGTGCCAGCCGGAACGCTTCAAGCAGCATGGTTATATATCCTGTCTGCGTTCGTCGCTCTGGATGTGACCATCGACAAAGCGGATGATGCGCTTGGCGTAGGCGGCGATATCCGGCTCGTGCGTGACCATGATCACGGTGATGCCGCTGTCGCGGTTAAAGCCGGAGATCAGTTCCATGATCTCGACACTCGTCTTCGTGTCGAGATTGCCGGTCGGCTCGTCGGCGAGCAGCACCTGCGGGTTGGTGACGATGGCGCGGGCAATCGCCACACGTTGCTGCTGGCCGCCCGACAATTCCGAAGGGACATGATTGGCGCGTGCCGCCAGCCCCACCTGCCGCAATGCTTCCAGTGCGCGCTTGCGCCGCTCCGCAGCGCCCATGCCGCGATAGATGAGGGGCAGCTCCACATTCTCCACGGCGGATGTGCGGCGCAGGAGATTGAACCCCTGGAAGACGAATCCCAGCAATTCGCGCCGCAGCGTCGTCTGCTGATGCCGGTCGAGCTGGTCGATGCCGGTGCCGCCGAACAGATACTGCCCGGTGCTTGGCCGGTCGAGACAGCCGATCAAATTCATCGCCGTCGACTTGCCGGAACCCGACGGCCCCATGATGGCAACGAAATCGCCCCGTTCGATGGCAAAGTCTACCCCGGCCAGAGCGTGGACCGCCGCTTCGCCCGCTCCATAACTCTTGGTGATCCGGCGGAATTCGATCAGCGGCACGGCTTTTTGCACGGACTGGATGGTCATTTGGGCGGCGTGCTCGCTGCCACGATGACCTCGTCGCCTTCCTTGACGCCGCCCGAGAGCACGATGGTGTTGCGCCCGTCCGTCGCCCCGGCGCGCACCTCGATTTTTTCCGGCTTACCCGCACGAAGCACCCAGACGGACCGCTGCACACCGGCTTCCTTCTTCACCGTGTCGGGGATGCTTGCCGTCTGCTCGGGGCTCTCGCTTGCCTCGGTTTTCGCCGGCGCGCTGGGCGGCGCAAAACGCAGGGCGGCATTCGGCACCAGCAGGGCATCCTTGACCTCCCTGACCTTGACATAGGCTGTCGCCGTCATGCCGGGACGCAGGGCAAGGTCGTCATTCTCGACGGCCAGCATCGCCTTGTAGGTCACGACATTCGATACGGTTTCCGGCTGGAACCGGATATTGACGATCTTCGCCGGGAATGTCCGGTCCGGATAGGCATCGACGTTGAAGGTTGCGTCCTGCTGCGGCTTGACGAGACCGACATCGGCTTCGTCGACATTGACCTGCAGCTGCATCTTCTTCAGGTTGCCGGCGAGCTTGAACAGCACGGGCGCCTGAAAGGCCGCGGCCACCGTCGCCCCCGGATCGACCGAGCGGCTGAGCACGACGCCGTCGATCGGCGAAACGATCTTGGATTTGCGCAGGGAGGTCTCGTTGACCTGCAGTTCCGCTTCCGAAACGGCTACCTCCGCATTGGCGACGTCGAGCGCGGCGACGGCCGAGTCATATTCCGACTTGGCCACGTCCAGCTCGCGCACCGATGAAACCTTGCTGTCCTGCAGCGATGTCATGCGCTCGAACGCGTTCTTCTTGGCCGCAAGCGTCGCCTGCGACTGCACGACCCGCGCACGCGATGCCAGAAGTTTTGACTTCGAGCTCTCGATGTTGGTCCTGATCGTGTCGATATCCAGCGTTGCCAGCACGTCGCCTTTGGCGACAAAACTGTTGTAGTCGACCAGAACGGTGCGCACGGTGCCGGAGAGCTCGCTGGACACATCCACCTGTTCGGTCGGCTGAACGGTTCCGGTCGCCGATACGGTGATGGAAAGCGTGCCCCTGGTCAGCGGCTTCTGGGTGTAGTCATAATGGGTTCCGCGCGAAAACCAGCTCACCGCCGCCAAAGCCAGGATGACGAGAAGCCCTCCGCCAAACAGAAAGGGATGCCTGCGAAAGACGTTCCGCCGGCTCTTATTGTCCACAATGGAAGCCAGAGTCTTGCTCAGATCGGGTTGGTTTGTTGAGGAATCCACGCCGTTACGCCATTCGCTTGATCGGTTGCATGATACGCCAAAGCGCTTCGGGTGAGATAAGCGCACAAAAAACAGACTTCAATGCGATGGCCTTTTTACTATTGACCGCCTGCACGGGCGGTCGTCATTCATCCTGGCCCTGATCATCGCAGGACGAGATTGCGTCAGCATTGCAGACCAATTGCCGATAAAACGGGGGTAAAATGGCCGCGCCCCCGCTGAAAAGCAGCGAGCCGGCAGAGGATCACGCTCTGCCGGCTCGCATGACACGTAAAATATCTTACAGGGCGACGTCGAATGCCGCCTGTGTCTTTGCCTTGATTTCATCGACTGTCACGCCGGGCGCTATCTCGACGAGCGTCATCTTCGGTTCACCGCGCCGCTCGATCGTGAAGACGCCAAGATCGGTGATGACGAGATCGGTGACGCGCTGTCCCGTGAGCGGAAGCGTGCATTCTTCCAGAAGCTTGGCCTCGCCCTTGGCCTCATGCTCCATGACAACGACGACCTTCTTGACACCGGCCACCAGGTCCATGGCGCCGCCCATGCCCTTGACCATCTTGCCCGGAACCATCCAGTTGGCCAGATCGCCATTGCGCGCCACCTGCATGGCACCAAGGATCGACAGGTCGATGTGCCCGCCGCGGATCATGCCGAAACTGTCGGCACCGGAGAAATAGCTGGTCGTCGGCAGTTCGGTGATGGTCTGCTTGCCCGCATTGATGAGGTCGGCATCCTCCTCGCCCTCATAGGGGAACGGGCCCATGCCGAGCATGCCGTTCTCGCTCTGCAGCTGAACGCTCATGCCGGTCGGGATGTAGTTGGCGACAAGGGTTGGAATGCCGATGCCGAGATTGACGTAGAAACCGTCCTGCAGTTCTTTCGCGGCCCGTTCGGCCATCTGATCACGTGTCCAGGCCATCTCAGTTCACCTCGCTTGCAGCGACAAGACGCGGACGGGTCGTCCGTTGTTCGATATGTTTGACAGGGTTCGGCACATGCACGATGCGCTTGACGAAAATGCCCGGCGTGTGGACATGGTCGCCGTCGATCTTGCCGGCATCGACCAGGTTTTCCACTTCGGCAATCGTCACCTTGGCGGCTGTCGCCATGATCGGATTGAAATTGCGGGCGGTCTTGCGGTAGACGAGATTGCCTTCCGTATCGCCCTTGAAGGCGTGAACGATGGACAGGTCGGCAAACAGGCCGCGTTCCATCACATAGGACTCGCCATCGAACTCGCGCACGTCCTTGCCGTCGGCAATGATGGTGCCGACGCCGGTCTTGGTGAAGAACGCGGGAATACCTGCGCCACCGGCGCGGATGCGTTCGGCCAGCGTGCCCTGCGGGTTGAATTCCAGCTCCAGTTCGCCGGAAAGATACTGCTGGGCGAACAGTTTGTTCTCGCCGACATAGGACGAGATCATCTTGCGGATCTGCCTGGTTTCCAGAAGCACGCCAAGGCCGATGCCGTCAACGCCCGCATTGTTGGAAATGACCGTCAGATTCTTCACGCCGGAATCGCGGATCGCATAGATCAGGGCTTCCGGAATGCCGCACAGGCCAAAGCCGCCCGCCATGATCGTCATGCCGTCAAACAGCACGCCATCCAGCGCATCGCTTACATTTGATCGTACTTTTTTCAAGAACACTCTCCCATTGTTCTGCATCCTCTGCGGCAGGGTCTGAACGCTGCCGTTGCCGCAACGGTATGGCTTGTCTTGATGGCACAGGTAGTCGTATTAATACTGCATGACCACAGCCGAGTTTCCTATCTCCGACATTGCCGTTTCAGGAAGCGCAAAACGCTTCGTTTTGACCGACATGCCGGTGCCGATGGTCTATGCGACACACCGTATCATACGCGATTGCAATTTCGAATTCGCCGAGACCTTCGGCTATGAACGCGGCGAACTGATCGACCAGAGTTTTAGCCGCCTCTATCCCAAGATCACCGACTTCGTGCGTACAGGAGAAATGTGGCGAACGAATTTCGCCGGCGGGCGCGTCTATTACGACGAGCGGGTGATGCGGCGGCGCGACGGCGCTAGCTTCTGGTGCCGGGTGCGCGGACGCAGCGGCAACCACGCCGATCCCTTTGCCGAAGCGCTCTACTGCTTCGAGCCGATGAACCGGACGGTGGCAGGCAATGCCAGCCTCATTTCCGACAGGCAGAAGCAGGTGCTGACGCTTGTTTCCCAAGGCAAGACCAATGCGCAGATCGCCCTGGAAATCGGCCTGTCGAAACGCACCATCGAGGCGCACCGCGCCCGCATCATGCGCGCGTTCGGGCTGCACAACAGCGCCGAACTCATCGCCTGGTTTTCGTCCCTGCGCTGATCAGAACGTCGGCGGCGTGCAGGCGCTGACGACCTCGCAGGGATTGGGGCCGACACAGCGGAAGCGGTGCGGCTGGCGGCTTTCGAAATAATAGGCGTCGCCCGGGCCGAGAATGCGCCGCTGGTCGTCGACGGTCACTTCAATCCGCCCGCTGATGACGACACCGCCCTCTTCCCCCTCGTGCACGAGCATGACCCGGCCCGTATCGCCGCCGGGTTCATAGCGCTCTTTCAGGATCTGCAGGGCACGGCCGAACAGGTTCTCGCCGATTTGCAGATAGGAGATGTTGCCCTTGCCGATTTCGACCAGTTCACCCGCCTCGTAGAACACCTTCTGCTTGCGGTCCGGTTCAAGGGCGAAGAATTCGGACAGGCCGATGGGAATGCCATCAAGAATGCGCTTGAGCGCACCGACCGAGGGATTGGTCTGATTGGACTCGATCAGCGAGATGGTGGAGTTGGTCACGCCCGCCCGCTTGGCCAGTTCGCGCTGCGACAGGTTGTGCCTTTGCCGCAGGAAACGCAGACGCCCGCCCAGATCAATTTGCATCGGATGCCCCTCTGGCTGTTCTACATGTTCGATATAATGAATTTATGAATGACGTATTCAGTAAAATCAACGCTTTATGTGAACATAGAAAAGGACTTGTTGGTGAATAGAAAGCATGGCTCCCTGTGATGAGAAGAGGAGTCGCCCCACATGCTCATGAGCAATACACCATCACTCGAAAATTATTGGATGCCATTCACGGCGAACCGGCAGTTCAAGGCAGCGCCGCGCCTGCTCGCCTCCGCCAAGGGCATGTACTACACCGATGTCGATGGCGGACAGGTGCTGGACGGCACGGCGGGCCTCTGGTGTGTCAATGCCGGGCACGGGCGCGAAAAGATTGCCGACGCCGTGGCGCGCCAGTTGATCACCATGGACTATGCGCCTTCGTTCCAGATGGGCCACCCCCTCGCCTTCGACTTTGCCGAAAAACTTGCGGCGCACGCGCCGGGCGGCAAGAAGGCCGGCCTGACAAAAGTATTCTTCACCGGCTCCGGCTCGGAATCTGTCGATACCGCGCTGAAGATCGCCATCGCCTATCAGCGCGCCATTGGACAGGGCACGCGCACCCGGGTCATCGGCCGTGAGCGCGGCTATCACGGCGTCGGCTTCGGCGGCATTTCCGTCGGCGGCCTTGTCAACAACCGCCGCGTCTTTCCGCTCCTGCCAGGCACCGACCACATCCGCCACACGCACGATCCCGTCCGCAACGCCTTCGTCAAAGGCCTGCCTGAACACGGCGCGGATCTGGCCGACGATCTGGAGCGGCTGGTCGCGCTGCACGGCGCCGAAACCATTGCCGCAGTCATCGTCGAACCGGTTGCGGGGTCAACCGGCGTTCTCCTGCCGCCGAAGGGCTATCTCGAGCGTTTGCGCGCGCTCAGCCAGAAGCATGGCATCCTGCTGATTTTCGATGAAGTCATCACGGGCTTCGGCCGCCTCGGCACCCCATTTGCCGTGGACTACTTCGGCGTGGTGCCCGATCTCGTCACCACCGCCAAGGGCCTGACCAACGGTGCCGTCCCCATGGGCGCGGTGTTTGCCAGCGAAACCATTTACGACGCGCTGATGCATGGCCCGGAGAGCCAGATCGAGCTTTTCCACGGCTATACCTATTCCGGGCATCCCGTCGCCTGCGCCGCCGGTCTGGCCACGCTGGAAGTCTACGAGGAGGAAGGACTTCTGACCCGCGCCGCTGATGTGGCAGAGCACTGGCAGGATGCGATCCACAGTCTCAAGGGCCTGCCCGGTATTGTCGACATCCGCACCATCGGCCTGGTTGCCGGCATAGAACTCGCCTCGCGTCCCGACGCTGTGGGTGCTCGCGGCTACGGTGTCTTCACCGACTGCTTCAAGAAAGGCCTGCTGGTGCGCGTCACCGGCGATATCATCGCCCTGTCGCCACCATTGATCGTCGAGAAGGAACAGATCGACACCATCGTGTCGATGCTGGGCGACGCCATCAAAAACGCCGCCTGATCAGGGCGTTTTCAGAATTGCCGAGAAGCGCGGGTCAAAGGCCCGCGCGATCGGTTCCGCTGCCGCTCCCAAGGCGACTGACCAAGGATCAGCGAGCCCTGCCTGAAGGCGGGGCTCGGGGTAGCGGAGAGCCCGGTCCGCGATCGACGGCATCAGGGGTCCCATCCGCTCGATCAGGCGGTCAATCAGCGCTTTGGGCGCGCCGCCGCACAGAATGGTGGTCTGCGGATCGAATATCGATTCCAGCATCTGGACAGTCCGGCGCAAACGGTCCGCCGCGTTGTCGATCCAGCGCTCCACTTCGGGACCGCCACTGACCACCGCATCGGTGACCAGTGCGAAAAGCCGGGGGTCCGAAGGATCGATACCCAGCACATTGCACAGGGAGGCCATGGATGTGTAGTGCTCCAGCGGCTCGACATTCGCATCGTCGCCGGGAGCCAGTGCCAGCATCATGCCGATCTCGCCGGCATTGGAGTAGGCGCCGCCATAGATCTCGCCATTGAGGATCAGCCCGGCGCCGAGACCATAGCCGAGATAAATGCACACGACATGGTCAAGGCCATGGGCGGCGCCCAGCAGCCTTTCCGCCGTTGCCGCCGCCGAGGCATCGTTCTGCAGGGCAACTTCGAGGCCGGTGCCTTCCGCTATCCGTTCGGCCAGCGGAAAGTTCTGCCAGGCTGTCATCATCCATGGATCGTCATAGAGCTCATTGATGCCGAAGGGCCCGGGCATGGCAAGGCCGAGCCCGACAAGCTTTCTCGCCGCATGCGGGAATTGCGCCGTCAGCGTTTCACAGGCCTTTTTGACGATATCGAGAATGACAAGAACCCCTTCCGCCGGGCCGCCGGAGGGCAATTTGGATTCCGTCTGCACCAGCACGTCGCCAACCAGGTTGACGATGACCGTGCGCGTGACATGCCGGTCGATCTGCAAGCCGACCGCGAAAGCGCCATCGGGTACCAGATGATACGGTGTGGCAGGCTGGCCCCGGCCCTTACGGACACTGGCCTGCGACTGCACGAGCCCGTCCCGGGCCAGTTCCTCGATGATGTTGGACACGGTCTGCGGGGTCAGTCCGGTGGCACGGGCAAGGTCAGCGCGGGACAAGGCGCCATTGACCCGCAGCGCATCGATCATGATGCGACGGTTGTGCGCGCTCGCACCACCCAGATTGGTTCCGCTCTTGGCCCGGATCGATTTTCTCGCGTCCATTCCGCCCCCTCTTGACACCAGATCAATATTGATCAAGAAATAAGTCAAAACAATTGATTTAATCAAAAGACCGCAAGAGTCTTGGGGAACGTGAGCACTGGCTGGACGTAGGCACGTCGCGGACAGTCCTGAATGACAAAAGCTCCCGCGCATAATGACCACCAACCGGCACCCGTTCATCACGGACAGGTTCCGGGCCACAAGAGCCAAATAGGAGGTACCATGTTGAAATCCATCCAGACCGCGCTGCTTGGCGCAACACTTCTGGGAGCAGCGCTTGCCTCTCCCGCCCATGCAGAAACCAAGATCAACGCGCTTTTCATGGCGCAGGCTGCCTATAGCGAAGCCGATGTCCGCGCGATGAGCGAGGCCTTCACCAAGGCCAATCCGGATGTCACCGTCAACCTCGAATTCGTGCCCTATGAAGGCCTGCATGACAAGACCGTCCTGGCCCAGGGCTCGGGCGGCGGTTACGACGTGGTTCTGTTCGATGTGATCTGGCCGGCGGAATACGCCACCAACAAAGTGCTGCTCGACGTCTCGGACAAGATTACCGGCGACATGAAGACCGGCGTGCTTCCCGGTGCATGGACCACGGTGGAATATCAGGGCAAGCGCTATGGCATGCCATGGATTCTCGACACGAAGTACCTGTTCTACAACAAGGAAATCCTCGAAAAGGCAGGCATCAAGAACCCGCCTAAGACCTGGGCGGAACTGACCGAGCAGGCCAAGACCATCAAGGACAAAGGCCTCCTGGCAACACCGATCGCCTGGAGCTGGTCGCAGGCGGAAGCCGCCATCTGCGATTACGCCACGCTGGTGAGTGCCTATGGCGGCAGCTTCATCAAGGACGGCAAGCCCGTCTTCCAGTCGGGCGGCGGCCTCGATGCCCTCAACTACATGGTCGACAGCTACAAGTCCGGCCTGACCAACCCCAACTCCAAGGAATTCCTGGAAGAGGACGTGCGCCGCGTATTCCAGAACGGCGAAGCCGCCTTCGCGCTCAACTGGACCTATATGTACAACATGGCCAATGATCCGAAGGACAGCAAGGTTGCCGGCAAGGTCGGCGTTGTTCCCGCGCCGGGTATCGATGGCAAGAGCGCCGTCTCCGCCGTCAACGGTTCGATGGGCCTCGGCGTCACCTCCACCAGCAAGCACCCCGATGAGGCCTGGAAGTATATTGCGTTCATGACCTCGCAGCAGACACAGAACCAGTATGCCAAGCTGAGCCTGCCGATCTGGGCATCATCCTATGCGGATCCCGCGGTCTCCAAGGGCCAGGAAGAGCTGATTGCCGCCGCCAAGCAGAGCCTTGCGGTGATGTATCCGCGCCCGACGACGCCAAAATATCAGGAGCTGTCGACCGCCCTGCAGCAGGCCGTGCAGGAATCGCTGCTCGGCCAGGCCAAGCCGGAAGATGCGCTCAAGACAGCCGCCGCAAACAGCGGCCTGTGATACCGCGACGTGCTGCTTCACCCCCCTCTGCCCTGCCGGGCATCTCCCCCACAAGGGGGGGAGATCACATCGACATGAAGCTCTTGACCGATTTGTCATGGTGAAGTGTGCTTGATGTCGCTTAAGCTGGCTGATCTCCCCCCTTGTGGGGGAGATGGGCGGCAGCCCAGAGGGGGGTGAATTGACACCACGAATTGATGAAACAGGCATTCCTTCATGACGAGCAATTGGATTACGACACGCGCGTGGCTCCTGATGCTGCCACTTCTCATCGTCATGATTGCGATTATCGGCTGGCCGCTGGTCGATACCGTGCGCCTCTCCTTTACCGATGCCAAACTGGTCGGCACGGCAGGCGGCTTCGTTGGCCTCGACAACTACGTGAAAATGCTGTCCGGCTCGAATTTTCAGCGGACCCTCGTTACCACCACGCTGTTCGCCGTGCTTTCGGTCGCAGCCGAAATGGTGATCGGCGTTCTCGCCGCCCTCCTCCTGAACCAGCAGTTCTATGGCCGCTCCGTCTTGCGGGCGCTGATGATCCTGCCATGGGCTCTGCCGACGGTGGTCAATGCCACCTTGTGGCGGCTGATCTACAACCCGGAATATGGCGCGCTCAACGCGGCGCTCACGCAGATCGGCCTTCTCGACACCTATCGCTCATGGCTCGGCGAGCCGGGCACGGCGCTGACCGCCCTCATCGTTGCCGACTGCTGGAAGAATTTTCCGCTGGTGGCACTGATCGCGCTCGCCGCGCTGCAGGCCGTGCCGCGCGATATCACGGCAGCGTCGATGGTGGACGGTGCCGGTGCCTGGTCCCGGTTCCGTTTCGTCATCATGCCCTATCTCGCCGGCCCGCTGATGGTGGCGCTGGTCCTGCGCACCATCGAAGCATTCAAGGTCTTTGACCTCATCTGGGTGATGACGCGCGGCGGCCCGGCCAACAGCACCCGCACGCTGTCCATCCTTGTGTATCAGGAAGCCTTTTCATTCCAGCGCGCAGGGTCCGGAGCGTCGCTTGCCCTGATTGTCACGCTTCTCGTCACCGTTCTTGCCGTCGCCTATGCCGCCTTGATCCGCAAAAGCGCAGGAGCCTCCTGATGGAACGCCGCAGCCTGACAGCCACGATCCTTGTCCATGCCGCAGCGCTCCTGCTGGCGGCGGTCATCCTTGCGCCGGTGGTCTGGCTGTTCATCATGAGCATTTCGTCGACCACCGACCTCATCACCAAGCCGCTGCGCTGGTGGCCTGAAACCATCGACCTCTCACGCTATGGCGTTCTCCTGTCGAGCGTTGCCAACAGCGCCGGGGAGGCATTCGTCGCCTCGCTTTTCAACAGTCTCAAAGTGGCGGGCATGGCAACAGCGGCGGCACTTGTTGTCGCCATACCCTCGGCCTGGGCGGTGTCGCGCACGCCGAGCGTCGGCTGGTCGCTCTATGCGGTCATCGCCACCTACATGCTGCCGCCGGTCGCTCTCGCCGTTCCGCTCTATATGGCGCTGTCGGCCCTCGGTCTTCTCAACAATGTTTTCGGACTGGCATTGGTGTATCTGACCATCCTTGCGCCCTTCACCACCTGGCTGATGAAATCCGGCTTCGATTCCATTCCGCGCGAAATCGAAAGCGCCGCGACGGTCGATGGCGCGCGGCTTGACCAGATTCTGCGCCTGATCACCCTGCCATTGGCCGCGCCCGTCATGGCCACGGCGGCGCTCTTTGCCTTCCTGCTCGCCTGGGATGAGTTCTTCTATGCCCTGCTGTTCACCTCCGACCAGCGGGCCAAAACCCTGACCGTCGCCATCGCCGATCTTGCGGGCGGCCGGGTCTCCGATTACGGACTGATCGCCACAGCGGGTGTGCTGGCCGCCCTGCCGCCGCTGATCATCGGTCTGTTCATGCAGCGTGCCCTGATTTCGGGCCTGACCAATGGCGGCGTCAAGGGATGAGCATGACATCTGACCAGAACCGGCCCGCCGGCCTTGTGGCGATCGAAAAGGAAATGGCGCGGCAGAATGCCGATGCAATCGCGTCCTTCGAAGCGGCAAAACCGCTTGCCGCGACAATCGCCCAGTCTCTGCGCAAGACCGGACGCCTCCTGCTGCTCGGCATGGGCGGCTCCCACGCGGTCAGCCGGGCCGTGGAGCCGCTCTATCGCAGCCTGGGGATCGATGCGGTGGCGCTGCCCCTGTCGGAACAGCTCGGGCAGCCGGTGCCGATAAGCGGCAAGACAGTGCTTGTAACGTCCCAGTCCGGTGAAAGCGCCGAAGTGCTGCGCTGGTTTGCCGAGGCGGGCGTGGCGCCCGATACGTTCGGTCTGACGCTCGAAGGCGGATCGACGCTGGCCCGCACCGTGCCCTCACTCGTGGGTGCCGGCGGCACCGAAAACGCCTTTGCCGCCACCCGCAGCCTGACCGTCAGTTTTGCGCTGCATCTTGCTGTTCTGACAGCGCTGGGCGACGATCCCGCGGCAGCGCTCGCGCGCCTTCAACGCGGTGGCACAGCGCCGATCGATGCGGCCATCAAAACTCTCTCCGATGTTTCCTCGATCGTAACCTCCGGCCGCCGGTTGCAGGGTGTCGCCGAAGCCATTGCGCTCGGCCTCACCGAACTGTCGCGCATCCCCTGCTTCTCGCTGGAAGGCGGACAACTGCGACATGGGCCGATGGAAATGCTTGGCCCAAAGGTCGGTGTCGTGCTGTTCCGCGGCAAGGATGCCACCGCCGGGCTGGTTGCCGGAATGGCCGTGTCCGCGTGCGAAGCAGGATCGCCTGTGGTGGTGTTCGATGCCTCGGGCGAAAAGCCGATTGATGGCGTTACCACCGTCAATGCCGGTGAAGCCGCCGGGATCGCTGCCATTTTCGCGCTGCTGCCCGCCGCGCAGCATTTCATGATCGCCTTTGCCGGTGAACGGGTCGCCGATGTCGGAACGCCCGTGCGCTCCACCAAGATTACGCGGAGCGAATAGGATCATGCGCCCGCTGGCCGTCATTGGAAACGTGAACGTGGACCTGATCCTCGGCCCCGCCGACCCCTGGCCGACGCCCGGCACAGAGATCATGGTCGATTACGACGAACTGCGTGTCGGCGGTTCGGCCGGCAATTCGGCGTTGACCTGGGAAGGGCTCGGCATCGACTTCCAGATCGCCGCCAATGTCGGCAGCGACCAGTTCGGCCAATGGCTGCGCGAGGAATTCGGCGGGCGCGGCCAGCGCTGGCCTGTTGCCCCGATGGGAACAACCCTGTCCGTCGGTATTACTCATCCCAATGGCGAGCGCACATTCTTCACGACGCGCGGCCATCTCGGTGCCCTGTCCTGGCCGGATGTGATCGCCATGCTGGACACGCACCGGTTGCGCGGCGGTCATGTCCTCCTGTGCGGTTCATTCCTGACCGATGCGCTGGTGGCGGACTATGACGCGCTGTTTGACTGGGCCGACGCCAACGATATCCGCGTCGCGCTCGATACCGGCTGGCCAGCCGACGGCTGGAGCGACGCCAACCGGGCGGCGACCCGCCGATGGCTGGCGCGCTGTCACTGCGCCCTGTTCAACGAGGTGGAAACAACGCGGCTTGCCAACAGCATCGAGCCCGCAGACGCGGCGCGCACGCTGAAGGCGCTGATGCCGGAAAACGCCATCGTCGTGGTCAAATGCGGATCGGACGGCGCCCTGGCCATCGGCCCGGACAATCAGCTGGTGACAACCGAAGCACCGATGGTGCCCGTTGCCGACACGATCGGCGCCGGCGATGTTTTCAATGCGGCCTTCCTGGCCGCCCTTGCCCGGGAAATGCCCCTGCAACACTGCATCGCCGCCGGTGTCCATGTGGCGTCGAAAGCCATCTCGACCGTACCCCGCCGCTATGACAGCCATGACCTCGACACCACGCCGGAGAATGCGCAATGAGCGCCCTTGAACTCATCGACATCAGGAAACGCTACGGCGTCATCGAAACCCTGAGAGGTATTGACCTGTCGCTTGCCAGCGGCGAATTCCTGGTGCTGCTCGGCTCCTCCGGTTGCGGCAAGTCCACGCTCCTCAACATCATTGCGGGACTGGCGGAAGCAACGGAAGGCGACGTGCGCATCGGCGACCGCTCCGTGACCGGCGTACATCCGAAGGACCGGGACATCGCCATGGTGTTCCAATCCTACGCGCTCTATCCGAACATGTCGGTGGCGCGCAACATCGGCTTCGGGCTGGAAATGCGCAAGGTTCCGGCGGCCGAACGCACGGACGCCGTGCGCAAGACCGCGAAAATCCTGCAGATCGAAAACCTGCTCGAACGCAAGCCTTCCGAACTTTCCGGCGGCCAGCGCCAGCGCGTCGCCATCGGCCGGGCTCTGGTGCGCGATCCGCAGATTTTCCTGTTCGACGAGCCACTGTCGAACCTCGATGCGAAACTGCGCATGGAAATGCGCACCGAACTGAAACGCCTGCACCTGATGCTGGGGACGACGATTGTCTATGTCACCCATGACCAGATCGAAGCAATGACGCTGGCAACCCGCATCGCCGTGATGCGCGACGGCCAGATCGAGCAATTGGCAACGCCTGATGAGATCTATAACCGCCCGGCCACCCGTTATGTCGCCAGCTTCGTCGGCTCGCCGCCGATGAACATGCTGGAAGCCACGGTGGCCGAGGGTATCGCCCATATTGACGGATCGCTGAGCGGCTTTGCGCTTCCCGCCGATATCCGGGAAAAGGCCGGTCAGGCACGCGATGTCGTCATCGGCATCCGCCCCGAAAGCCTAAGCCTTGCTCCGGCGGGCGATGCGGCGCTTGGCATCGATGCCATGGTCGAGGTGGTGGAACTGACCGGCCCCGAACTGGTGGTCACATCAACCATCGGCAGCCAGCGCCTGACCGCCAGCCTGCCGCCGAAATCGGCGGTGACAGCCGGAATGGCCCAGCGCTTTGCCATCGATGCCGGTGCCCTGCACATTTTTGACAAGGCGACCGGCAAACGACTCTAGCCTTCCAGCAGATAGTCCGGCATGTCCTTCAGCCGGGCGATATCGCGCAGCGGCGGCTGGCCGAACAGGCGCGCATATTCGCGGCTGAACTGCGACGGGCTGTCATAGCCCACCGCATGGCCCGCCGTTGCCGCGTCCAGCGACTGGCTGAGGATCAGCCGCCGCGCTTCCTGCAGCCGCAACTGCTTCTGGTATTGCAGCGGGCTCATCGACGTCACCGCCTTGAAGTGCTGATGAAAAGACGACGGGCTCATATTGGCTTCTGAGGCCACATGCTCGATGCGCAGCGTCTTGCGGAAATTGCGCTTGATCAGTCCGATGGCCTTGTTCACCTGATGCAGCCGGCTTTCCGACTGGGCGATCTGGCGCAGGCGGCCGGACTGTTCGCCCGTCAGGAGCCGGTAGAGCAATTCACGCTCGGTCAGCGGCGCCAGCATGGAAATGTCCTTCGGCGTATCGAGAAGGCGGACGAGCCGCACGACATTGTCGAGCAGGTCCGGCCCCATCGGATTGAGCGACATGCCGCGGTCGGGCAGCTGGTTGCTGAAACTTTCCTTCGGCGCTTCCAGCAGCAATGCGCTGAGCATGGTGGGATCAAGGTCAAGGCGCAGCGACAGATAGGGCTCGTCTTCCGACGCTTCGATGACATGACCCACAATCGGCAGATCAACGGAAACGGTCAGATAGGTTGCCTTGTCATAATAGTAGACCTCGTCACCCAGCATGGTGCGCTTGCGGCCCTGGGCGATCACACAGACCGCCGGTTCATGCACCACATGGTTCGGCTCGGTCGGCGCCGTGGCACGGGCGAGGTTCAGGCGCGGAATATCCGTCGAAAACAGCCCATCGGCGCCC
Source organism: Phyllobacterium sp. SL163 (assembly GCF_049896885.1). Classification (NCBI taxonomy): domain Bacteria; kingdom Pseudomonadati; phylum Pseudomonadota; class Alphaproteobacteria; order Hyphomicrobiales; family Phyllobacteriaceae; genus Phyllobacterium; species Phyllobacterium sp. SL163. Next base: position 25,663 of record NZ_JAFCVE010000011.1, read on the forward strand.
GTGTGCTTTTCGATCAATTGTGCAAGCTCGGTAATTTTGTCCACGGCAGTTCTCCTCGGGTAATGCCCACCCTATCTAGGTGTCATCACGCGCGCGAACCAGAGCCGAACCGCCAGCTTTGATCCGCTTTGGAGGATTGTGCAATCATCCGGCAGTTTTGGTCAATCGCGACGGCGCGCTTTACACCGCCCTGCCGCTTGCGATCTGGCGGATGAAATGGCCGGGCTCGATAGCGACGATGCGATCCTGCGGCACCGCTGACAACCGCCGGACTTCGTCGACGTCGGCCGCCTTCAATTGCGCCTTCGGATCGTCGAACCGCATCTGCGGATCGGGCACCGCCGACAGGAGAAGCCGGGTGTAGGGATGCTGCGGGTTGTCGATGACCTTGTTGACATTGCCCCATTCGACGATCTGTCCGGCATACATGACGACAATGTCCTCGGCGACGTAGCGGGCAGTGGCGATGTCATGGGTGATGTAAAGCAGCGCAAGCTTCATGTCCCGCTTCATCTCGTTGAGCAGGTTGAGCACGCCGAGACGCACCGACACGTCGAGCATCGAGGTCGGCTCGTCCGCCACGATCACCTCGGCGCCGACCGCCAGCGTGCGGGCAATGTTGACGCGCTGGCGCTGTCCGCCCGAAAGCTCATGCGGGTGTTTGCGCGCGACGATTTTCGGGTCGAGCTTGACCCGGGTCAGCAGTTCCTCAATGGCAGCATCGAGCTGTTTTCCCTTGAGGTCGCGCCGGTGCAGCTGCAGCGGGCGGCGCAGGTGATAGTCGATGGTATGGGCCGGATTGAGCGAGGAAAACGGATCCTGGAAGATCATCTGCACTGAGCGGCGATAGGCGGCGAGCGCCTTGGCGTTGTCGGTCGCGACAGGTTTGCCCTTGAACAGCAGCTGGCCTTCGCTTGGCATGTATTCCCGCATCACCAGCCGGGCGCAGGTGGTCTTGCCGCTGCCGGATTCACCGACAAGCGCAAGGGTTCGGCCGGCATGCATCTCGAAGGAAACCGACTGCGCCGCATTCACCTTGAAGGGCGCCGTGCCGAAGGATTTCGACACGCGGTCGAGCGCAAGGATAGCGGTTTGCGGATCGCTCATATCGATACCTTCTCCATCACCGGTTCTCCGTGCAGCGACGGGAAGGAAGCCCAGAGCTTTCTGGTGTAGTCGTGCTGCGGCGCGCCATAAATGTTTTCCGCGGTGTTCTGCTCCACGAGCCTGCCCGCCAGCATGATGCCGATGCGGTCGCAGAACTGCACCATCAGGCCGAGGTCATGGGTGATGAACAGCACGGAAAAGCCGAAGGTGCGGCGCAGCTCGTTGATGCGCTGCAGGATTTCGCGCTGCACCACCACATCGAGCGCGGTGGTCGGCTCGTCCATCACGACGATCTTCGGATTGAGCGCAAGGCAGATCGCAATGACGATACGCTGGCGCATACCACCGGAAAACTGGTGCGGATAGTCCTTCATCCGGTCGGGCGGAATATCGACGAGACGCAGCATCTCCGCCGTCCGCTCGCGCGCCTGCGCCCGGTTCATCGTCTGGTGCGTGCGCAGCACGTCATAAAACTGTTCCTGAATGCGCAGCACGGGATTGAGCGAATTCATAGCGCTCTGGAACACCATGGCCACTTCGCGCCAGCGGAAATCCCGCAACTGTGCCGGGTTGAGATCGAGCACATCCCTGTCCTCGAGCAGTATCCGGCCGGAGCGGATCAATGCCGGCGGCTTGTGCAGGCGGCTGATGGCAAAGGCAATCGTGCTCTTGCCGCAACCGGATTCTCCGGCAAGGCCGAAGACTTCGCCGCGGGCGACGTCGAAGCTGACGTCGTCCACAGCGCGAAAATCCGTACTGTCGCCGATATAGTCGATGGTGAGGTTTTTCACCCGAAGCAGCGGTGCGGTCACAGGCGGCCCTCCCCGGAGCGGATCAGTGCCGACCAGCGGCTCATGCTGTTTCCCGTGCGAAGGCGCGGATTGGCGATCTCATCGACGGCAAAGTTCAGCAGCGACAGGCCGATCCCCAGCAGCGCAAGAGCAAAACACGGGGTCAGGATATCCCACCAGGCGCCGACGGACAGGGCTGACGCTTTTTGCGCGTTGTACAGCATCATGCCCCAGGACACGGTCTTGGGATCGCCAAGACCAAGGAACTCCAACGTTGCTTCCGTGATGATCGCAAAAATCACGCTGCCGATGAAGTTGATGCCGACGATGGAAATCAGATTGGGGAAGATTTCAAAGGTCATGATACGCCAGCGCGGCTCGCCCATCATTTCGGCCGATTTGACGAAATCCTTCTGCTTGACCGACAGGGTTTCGGCGCGGGTCACGCGCGCGCCCCAGGCCCAGGACGTGCAGCCGAGGATGATGGCAATGACCAGCGGGCTGGCCTGACCGATGAAGGAGGCAAGCACCAGCAACAGCGGTAGGTTGGGCACCACCAGCACCATATTGGTGAAGAAGCTGATGACTTCATCCGTCTTGCCGCCGCGATACCCGGCAATGATGCCGAGCGCCGTGCCCAGCACTGTGATCAGGAGCCCGGCGCCGAAACCGACGGCAAGCGATGTCCGCGCCCCGTAGATCAGCCGGGCAAAGACGTCCTGGCCGATGCGTGTGGTGCCGAGCCAATGCTCGGCCGATGGCGGCTGGTGCGGCCGGCCGACGCGCGCTGCCGGGTTATACTCTGTCAGCAGCGGTGCCGCGAGGGCGATCAGGACGATGACCAGAAGAATGATCATGCCGACCAGGGCTTTGCGGTTGCGGACAAGTCCGGCGATGAGAGGTTGCATGGCTCATGTCCTCCGCAGGCGCGGATCGAGCAGCACATAGCTGATATCCACGATGAAATTGGCGACAAGCATGGCGATGGTCATGATCAGGAGCTGGCCCTGAATGACAGGATAGTCGCGGGCGAGAATGGCCTGGTAGAGGATATTGCCAAGGCCGGGATAATTGAACACGACTTCGGTCACCAGCGAACCGCCGAGCACGGTGCCGATGGCGATGGCAAGGCTGCTGACCGTCGGCAGCAGTGCATTGCGCGCCGCATACCAGATCATCACCCGGCTGTCGGAAAGCCCCTTGGCCCGCCCCATGACAATATAATCCTCACCAAGAAGATTGATCATGTTGTTGCGCATGGTGACGGCAAAACCACCGGTCAATACCGTGCACAGGGTCAGCATCGGCAGGATGCCATGATAGAGGACGCTGAGGATGTAGGTCAGGGAGAACGCGGGATCGAGCGCCGGATCGGCGGAATAGCCCGTCGGGAACCAGTTGAGCGTGAAGCCGAAGAAGAAAAGCACGATCAGCGACGTGACCACCGCCGGAACGGAGGTGGCGAAGATTGCGCCGACGGACACGACGACATCGAAGACACTGCCGCGCCGCCAGGCGGCGAGAATGCCGAGGAATGTCCCGAACGTGAAACTGATCAGCGTGGCGGTTCCCATCAGGGCCACGGTCCAGATCAGGGCATGGCCGAGAACCTCCGTCACCGGCAGCGGGAAATATTTGATCGACCGGCCGAGGTCACCGGTAAAAATGCTCTTGAGATAAGTGAGGTACTGCTGCCAGAGCGGCCCGTCGACAAAGCCGAAGGTCAGCTTCAACGACGCGAGATTTTCCGCCGACAGTTCCGTGCCGGTGCTGGAAAACATGATCTGGATCGGATCCCCCGGCATCAGGCGCGGCAGGAAGAAATTGATCGTGGCAGCCGCAATGAAGGCAGCCAGATAGAATCCGAGGCGTCGAAGCAAAAAGGCCATATGCATCTCCCATCGCGGCGGGGACTGGTTTCACCCGTCCCCGCCTGTGCGATACCTATTTGACCGGCTCGAGCGCCAGGAGGTGGATGAGACGCGCCGGGTTGTTGCGGGTGATCGACGGATTGACGAAGGGGTGCTCCTTTGTCGACCAGCCGGTGAACCGCTTGGTGTTGTACTGATACCAGTTCGGATTGTTGAACACCGGCATCATCGGCAGGTTTTCCGCAACAATGCGCTGGGCTTTGTTCATCACGGTCTTCTGTTCAGCCGGATCGGCAGTCCGTGTGAAATCCACCAGCAGTTTGGCGAGATCCGTATTGAACCAGCGCTGCGAAGTGAAGCGGGTCTTGCCCTTATCCTGCTCGTTATAGGCGCGCTGATAGGGATAATAGGGCGAGGCCGCCGCCGGCAGGCTGTTGATGGCCATGTCGAAATTGCCATTGATCAGATTACCCGACCAGACTGCTTCTTCCGGCGTTGCGATCTTCACATCGAGCCCGGCCGCCTGCATGCCTTCGATGGCGATCTGCACCGTGTCGATCCAGTCCGTCCAGGCATTGGGCACGATCAGCGAGAACGACAGCTTGGTGCCATCGGGGTTGTCGCGGAAGCCGTCGCCGTCCTTGTCCACATAGCCCGCCTCATCGAGCAGGGCCTTGGCCGCATCCGTGTCATATTTGCCGTATTTGCCGAAGTCGGCGAGCACAGACGGATCGGACCAGTTCTTGTACAGTTCGCCCATGCCCGAGGGATCGTCATTCAGCGTGGGATAGCCGTAACCGGCCACGTCGATCATGCCCTTGCGGTCCAGCGCCATGCTGACGGCGCGGCGGAATTTCACGTCGTTGAAGGCCTTGCGGTTGTTGGCATTGGCCGTTTCCAGATTGAACAGGAAAGCAACCATGCTGCCCGGCGTGTACCAGTAGTGGAAGTTCTTCGGGTCCTTTGCCACATAGGTGTTCTCGATATCCGGCAGGAACGACACACCCCAATCGAGCGTACCATTGGCGGTTGCGGTCAGGATCTGGTTGTTATCGGCCAATTGCGGGAAGCGCATGCAGTCGATCTTCAGATCCTTGGCATCCCAGTAGTTCGGATTGCGGCACTGGTCGTAGGTCTGGCCGGTGAACCGGGCAATCTCGGTCATCGGGCCGCTGCCGACCGGATTCTCGTTGGCGAAGGTCACCGGATCGGCAATGTCCTTCCAGACATGTTCCGGAATGATCGGAACCTGTACCAACTGGTCGGCGGCCAGCGAGCTTGGATTGACCAGCGTGAACCGAACGGTCTGCGCATCGACAACCTCGACGCCGCTGATGAATTTCCAGATGCTGACGAAATCCAGTGCCGGGAACTTCTGCAGATAGTCATAGGTGAATTTGACGTCGGCCGAGGTCAGCGGCTTGCCATCCGACCATTTCATGTCCGGCCGCAGCTTGAACTCGATGCTCTTCAGATCGTCCGCCAGCTTGAAACTTTCGGCGAGGCGATAGTTCGGCTTGTTGTTGTCGAAGCGGTTGAAGACGACGAGCGGCTCATAAATGAAATCAAGTGTGCTCTGACGGGCCGACGTCTGGTTGAACGGATTGAAATTGCGCACCCAGGTGGTGGCCGGCTCGATGTTGACGGTCAGCACTGTCTGCGCCATGGCAGGCGCAGACAGGAACATCATTGCAGAAGCTGCTGCAAACAGACGGTTTCTCGACATGCGTATTCCCCTGTTTTTATTGATTAAAGACGATCAGTTGACCAGTGCACCTGCAAACATGTCTTCCACTTCCGCATGCACCGCCTTGACATCGACTTTCAGCGATCCGAGCCGGGCATTGGCGGCGGCGATGCGGCGGGCGGCGTCTGCGGTCAGCGGGCGGGATGCCTTCGCCGCCGCTTCGCTGTCCGCAAGATCGCCGTGGCTGTGCAGCGCAATATCAAAGCCCGCGTCGAGAACCTGCGCGACGCGTTCCGGCATGGTGCCGGTCAGAGAATTCATGAAAATGCAGTCGGAGATGAGGACACCGTCATAGCCAAGATCCTTGCGGATGACATCCAGCATGACGGGCGAGACGGAAGCGGGCTGCTCCTTGTCATAAGCCGAATAGACCACGTGCGCCACCATCGCCCAGGGCGTATCCTTGAGATCAATGAACGGCTTGAAATCCGTGGCAAGGAGGGTTTCCTTGCTCGCATCGACGACCGGCCGCTCCTTGTGCGAGTCCAGCGTGGCGCGGCCGTGGCCCGGGATGTGCTTCATGACCGGCATGTTGCCCGTCTCCAGCAGACCGTCGATGACCTCGCGGCCGAGCAACGTCACGCGCTCCGGATCAGCCCCGAACGACCGGGCGCCGATGACGTCGCTTGTGGTATCGAACACCAGATCGAGCACCGGCGAGCAACCGCTGGACAGTCCAAGCTCGGTCATCATGGTGCCCATGGCACGGGAAGAGAGCCGCAGCGCCTTGCGCGCCAGCTCAAGATCATGCCGTGCGAGGCGGGCAAACTCGCCAAAACTGCGGAACAGCGGCCACGGGCCGGCGTCGAGATGCTGAACGCGGCCGCCCTCCTGATCGGTGAAAACCGGCGCATCGGCACGCCCGACAGCCTCGCGGAAGCTTTCGATCAATGCCTTGACCTGCTCGGGCGCACGCTGGTTGCGGCGGCCGACAAAGAGGCCGAGCGGGTTGGTCTCGCGAAACAGCGCGATCTCATCGGGTGACAGAACCGGGTTGGGAATGCCGACGAACAGGGCGAGAGGCAATTGGCTGGACACTGTATTCACTCCATGGGAACTGTGATTGGGGATAGGCTTCAGGTTCGCTTGGCGCGCAACATGCCCTGATAGATGCCTTTGTTTTCGGACGGGATTTCGATGGCGCCGGCGGCCTTTACGTAGAAGTCCACCGGACCGGCATCACCGATGAACGCGTAGGCGTGGCCGAGTGTTTTCATGGTTTGCAAGGCGGCTGAAAAGAGGGCAAGGCCAAAGCCCTTTCCCTGCTTGTCGGGATGGACGCCCGTCGGGCCGAAAAAGCCGCGCGCTATCGCGTCGTAACAGGCAAATCCTGCAAGCGCGCCATCCTCGATGGCGATGAGACAGGCCGAGGGCTGGCGGGTGATGGCAACCGTGACTTCGCTGGCCCAATTGGCACTGAAATGTTCGCGGACCCAGTCCGTGACCAGTTGCGCCTCGGGTGCAAGCACCGGACGGATGGTCACAGCAACGCCGTCAGCCTTGGTCTTCAGTTCGGCCAGCTTGTCGGTGTACAAGCTTACAAGTAAATCAGACACCGCTGCTCCTCATCCAAATAATTCCATTATAGTGGAATATATCCCCTTTTAATGTAATAGAGTTGGATTTTTGCGCGCGCTTGTCAACTGTTTTTCGGGGCGGCATCTCTCCCGCGCGCCCGCTGTCCACCCGATTCCTGCAACTTCCGGGTTTGCGCGATCCCGCTTATCCGCAGGACGGAACCTCCCTGCATCACCGACGGGACGTCAATGGCCTTGAATGGGCGTTTCGATTCGCACGCGGTCGCCCGTCATTTCCCGGTCGGGCGGGAAACGACATAAATGGCGCAGGCGATGAAGAACAACATGACAACACCGCCGAGAAGCAGCGTCGGGCGCGCAAAATACCAGAAGGAGCCATAACCGAACGCCATGCCGCCGCAGGCGATCCATTTCACCCGGAGCGGGATGGCGCCATGGCGCTGCCACTGCACCAGCGTCGGGCCGAAGACCGGGTGTTCGAGCAGCCATTTCTCGAAACGCGGCGAAGAACGGCCGAAACACCAGGCGGCGATGATCAGGAAAATGGTGGTGGGCATGACCGGAAGGAGCGCGCCGATAAAGCCGAGCGCCACCATCACCCAGCCAAGCGCGAAGTAAAACGCGCGTCGCGTTCCGTTCATCCTGCCCGCTCCTTCGCTAGTCCTTGGCGATACGAGAAGCGGTTTATCCGGTGGCGATGCGGTTGTCAGCAAGCAACCGCATCAACCCCATTGCTTCAGAGACCAAAATGCCCCTTCAGGCCGGGAACCGACGCAACGATCTTATCGACCAGCTGCGGATCGGCGGATTGCTTGGCATGGGCGATCACGGCGGTACCCGCCTGCTGAATCTGTTCCACCGTCAAGCCGCTGGCCTTGAGCGCCGCCATGCCATTGACAAGCGCGCCGACCTTTTCACCCGCAGCGCCGCTGAGAAAGCTGGTTATGCTGGAGATGAGCCCGCCCGACTGGTTGCCGGCGGCCATGACGTCGAAACTCTGCGCCAACTGGGCCGCGCCCGGCATCTTGGCAAAAAGGCTGGCTGCCTGTTCCGGAGCTTCATGCTGGAGCACGGACAGCACGGTTCCTGCCGCCTTTTCCGCTGCCTGCGGATCGAGATTGGCTTGGGTGGCTATGGTGTTCACCAGATCCTGGATCGGCATGGCATTCTCCTGTTTGCGAGCGCAGAGCCGGATATTATACCGCCTCTGTGAGCGTTGGATGACGCCAGAAAAGCCACGACGTTGCAAGCAGAAACGCCCGGACAGGCAATTGAGCCGTCCGGGCGTTTCTGGAATTCAATCGCGGCCTGCCGAATGGCAGGCTGTTCCTATTCAGACTTCAGGCGGGTGTTGCATGCACTCCAGTATTGCGGCCATGTCTGGCCGGCGACCTTGTTGGCAGCCTTTGCCTTCTGCCACTCATCGCCGCATTCGCGAATGCGGGAACGGAATGCGATTTCACCGGCAGACAAGGGTTTGCCGTTGGCGGCGGTTTCGGTGGCTGCGCCCGCTTTGCCGGCGGTCGCCTTGGCTGGCGCGGCGGCCGGTTCCGGCGGCGTTGCCGCATCGGACTTGTCGGCCTTGAGGCTATCGCTGCACACCGACAGGAACTGCGGCCACTTCTGATCCTTCAATGTACCGGCGGTTTTGGCTGCCTGATACTGGGTGCTGCATTCTTTGGTCACCGCTTTGGCCGACATGGTTCCGGCTGCTGCCGGCGCTGCTGCCATTGCCGGCGTCTTGGCCGGCTTGGTGGCATCCTGAGCCTGCTTGACCGCCGGTGCCGTGGCCGCAGGAGCCGGTGCCGCAGCATCCGTCTTCAGGCTCGCGCTGCAGGTCGACAGGAACTGCGGCCATTTCTGGCCATTGAGCGTACCGGCCTGCTTGGCCGCATTGTACTTCGTGCTGCACTCCTTGGTGACAGACTGGGCAGCGGTGCTCGCTGCGGATGCAGGGAGGGCAAATAGTGTCAATCCGGCGCCGACAATCACCGATGCGGCGAGCGTATGTGTCAGAAACTGGTTCATCTTCACATGTTCCTTGCGATCTGGTTCGCGTTTCCCCCGGGCACGCACCATGCGTTCCGGTTTAACAATGCCTTGATGCCTCCCGTCCCTGGGGAGTGAAGCGCATTTTCAACGCACCACTCGAAGTCATCAAGTGGAATCTGCACGTCGATTGTGGCTGAAAATGTCTCGCTTCCAGGAATATTTGCAGGTGAATTGCGCATCAGCGTGACCCGGCATGATTCATCCATGGCATTGCAAACACAGCATGATCTTCTCACTTACTGATTGCAAGTGAGTTCATATTCTACCGGAGGTATGGCAAAGGGTTGGCTGCGAACAGGCCTGCAGCCGGCTTCGGATCTCGATCGATTACCATCGCTCATCCGAGAGGAGAGGCATGGCGCGGGTTTTCCCGCGCCATGCCGGAACAAACTTAAGCGACGGCAGCGAGCCTGTCTTCGACCGGTTCCGGAACCGATGCGATCGTGCGCAGAATCTGCGACGCGATCTGGTAGGGATCGCCCTGGGAATTCGGACGGCGATCTTCGAGGTAGCCCCGGTAGCCATTGGCGACAAAGCTGTGCGGCACGCGGATCGACGCACCGCGATCGGCGACGCCATAGCTGAACTGATGGATGGACTGGGTCTCGTGCTTGCCGGTCAGGCGCAGATGGTTGTCCGGTCCGTATACGGCAATATGCTCATCGCAGGCGGCTTCGAACGCAGCCATGACCTGTTCGAAATAATCCTTGCCGCCGACTTCGCGCATATAGTCCGTCGAGAAGTTGGCATGCATGCCGGAACCGTTCCAATCGGTGTCACCGAGCGGCTTGCAATGGTATTCGACATCGATGCCGTACTTTTCGCACAGACGCTGCAGGAGATAGCGCGCCATCCAGATTTCGTCCGCGGCCTTCTTGGAGCCCTTGCCGAAAATCTGGAATTCCCACTGTCCCTTGGCCACTTCGGCATTGATGCCTTCGTGGTTCAGACCGGCAGCAAGACAGATATCGAGATGTTCTTCGACGATCTTGCGGGCGACATCGCCGACATTGCTGTAGCCGACGCCCGTATAATAAGGGCCCTGGGGCGCAGGGAAACCGGCCTCGGGGAAGCCGAGCGGACGGCCGTTCTTGTAGAGGAAATATTCCTGTTCAAACCCGAACCATGCGCCTTCATCATCATTGATGCTTGCACGCGTATTGGAAGGATGCGGTGTCTTGCCATCGGGCATCATCACTTCGCACATCACGAGAACGCCATTCTTGCGCTCGCTGTCCGGATAGACGGCAACCGGCTTCAAAACACAATCCGAACTTCTGCCCTCGGCCTGCATTGTCGAACTTCCGTCAAAGTTCCAGAGAGGCAGCTGTTCCAGTTTGGGGAAAGCATCGAATTCCTTGACCTGCGTCTTGCCGCGAAGGTTGGGGACCGGTGTGTAACCGTCGAGCCAGATGTATTCGAGTTTGTATTTTGTCATTATGGCTTCTCTCATAGGTAGTTGTGCGTGCTGATCCTTTTTGCCGGTGCTGCGCCCAATCGTGCGCCATCACCTGCGGATACACTACCCAAAGCAATTTGCGTGCCACTTTCGCCGGAGGCTTAATTGCGGCCCCGCCCGGAGGCGTAAAAACAGCAAATGATAGCTTGCCAGCAAACAAAACCGGGCCGCCAAGACAGACACCCGCGCTCAACAATTGCACATTGTCTGCCGATATTTTGTGCAACTGCGAAAATCCTGTGCAGCATCGCTTGCCGCAAAACAAAACCGGCAGCTCCCATGGGAACTGCCGGCGATCATCTGCATTGGCAATCCGTGGACTGCCCGAACGTCAACCCGAACGCTAAACGGACCCTTCGCAGCAGGCCGAGCGAACACGTGCGCCCATGGCAAGCAGGCTCTTGGATACTGCGGGTTGATCCACCGTAAACGGCCGCTGCCAATTATTGGATGCGACAGCTTCAATATTTTTTCGCGCCACAGATTTCATAAGGAGTTCAAGCTCGCTGCGGGTCACATGGTCAGCGCGCATGACGGCGTTGATCATGGGATCTGATAAAGCTTCAGCAAGGGTAAGATCGGCATATGTCTGTGGCATGATGCTCTCCTTCTCAGCGGCAACCGCGCCGCAATAACGAATAGAATGGTAAATCGGTACTTTTGTAAGGCGTCGGCCCGAACACCAATTTGAAAAATTGACATGAGAACCAAATGCGTGTTACCGGTAAGTAACAACCCATAGTTACTGGACGGTAACATCTATGTCAAGCGCGCCTACGCAGGAAATTTCGAAACCTCACGATACTGTTATATCAGGGGAATCCGACGGCAGCCGAATGCCGCCGCGAGCCCGCATCGTGGCCAGCGCCATCGAGCTGTTTCGCCAGCAAGGCATCAAGGGTGTCGGTGTCGACGCGATTGCCGAGGCCGCCGATTCCAACAAGATGACGCTGTATCGCCACTTCGGATCGAAGGACGACCTGATCTGCGAGTGCCTCAAACAGGTTTCCGCACGGCGTGAGCAGATCTGGCGCGACCTGGAAACGGCCTTTCCGGATGATCCGCTGGCGCAGATACGCGGCTGGATTCATGAAGCCGCCGAATGCGTGTTCAGTGACCCGCGCGGCTGCGACCTGGCCAATGCCGCCATTGAACTCAAGGAAGCGAATCACCCCGCTTTCAAAGTGATCGTCGATGCCAAGAAAGTGCACAAGCAGCGCCTGATCGATCTTTGCCACATGGCAGGGGTCACACAGGCCGAACAATTGGCGGATGCGCTTGTGCTGCTTGTCGAGGGGGCCCGCGTATGCGGCCAAAGTGCTGGCGTGGAAGGCCCTCAGCAACAGTTGAAACGGGCGTGCGACGCCATGATTGCCGCCTATTCCGCCAAGTAACGGCTAGAGACGCCCTGTCTTTGCCGTCCCAAACCTGACCATCCAGCCGAGACCAGTCGCGCAACAGGCAAGACCGCTTGCGTGGGGGTGGAGGCAATTTCTGTACCCGGGGAAGCCAGACCACACGCAAGCCATGCCGTTTGATTCACGCACTTGTTATCAGCGTTCATCGCAGGAGCATGTACATTGCGTCATCAGGACAGGGCTCCCCGACACCCGCCGAACCAACTGCCCGCAAAGGGCAAAACGACACTGGTGCAAATCCAGACGGAGTGGCAATCGAATGGGAATAGCCTTCATGAACGACCGGATGCCCGAAACCCTTCCCTTCATAAGTCATGAAACACGTTCCGAGTGGCTGCTGCAGCGGGTCGCGATCCTGCGTCAGCATCCCAATTTCAGCGAAGCAGCGGCGGACTATGCGGACGACGCCGTCGGAATTTTTGAAGGCCGTTACATGGCCAACAAGGTCATGGCGAATGTCGCCCGGCAAGTCATCTGCATGTCGATTCTCGCACTGCATTTCACGCGCGACAATGGACATCACGGCGCAACCATTTCCAGCATCCAGAACATAACGTCGAGCCTGAAGCTCTGCAGCAAGAACACCACCTCGGCGACAATCGATCTTCTCGAGAATATCGGGCTTGTCAGCCGCGTGCTCGACGAAACCGACCACCGGAACCATCTGATCCAGCCGACGGACAAGCTGATATCCGGCATGCGCAGGATTGTCGGCGTTGCCATCGCTGCGGCCGACAAATTGTTTCCTTCGAGACATTACAAGCAATTGATCGACGGCACGGACGGCTTCCTCGAACGCTATTTCGCCTCCAGCCTGCATTCGCTGCTCAATGTCAGCACCATGATTTCCAACCTGCACAGTTCCCAGCTCTTCGCCATCAGCGATGGCGGCGGGGTGCTGCTCTGCAAGCTGATGACAATGAAGGAACAGCAACCGGCAGACCGGGAGAATATCGTCAGCTTTCCCTATGATGAAATCGGCAATCTTTTCGGCGTATCACGCACCCATATTCGCCGGCTTATGAAACGGGCCGAAGCGGAAGGGCTGGTGCGTTTGCTGGAAGACGGCGGCCGGCAGATCGAGATACTGCCGACCCTCAATGATGTCTTCGAAAACATGGTCGCCGCCCATATAGCCCGCGCCCAATTCGACATTCATCTTGCCAACGGGGACTACGATCTGTTGCCCATAGATCGCAACGCCTGAAGACCTTCGCTTGCGGAAAGCGCACGCGCCGCGCCATCCGATCTCGACCATCATGCTCAAAAGAAATGACCCTGCCCCTTGGAAAGGCAGGGTCGTTGAGCATTGACTGGAGATCAATTGAACTCATTTGCCTTCCTGTTCAACGCGGACTTGCCGCATGAACGAGAATTTGCCGGTTCACGTTGCATCCGATTTTCCAGGCAGTCAAAGGATAAAACTGGTGGCTTTTTGCTACCAACTTTGCGCAGTCAAATTGCGCGGGATGCGGCTTTCCCGCGACATTTGCGGAAAATTGCGGTTTTCGTGAACGGGATTCGTCGGTGTCCTCCAGCGGGACGCGGACCTTACAAAGATTTGATTTGCATCGAAAAGCAGTAAGCCGGCTGGGCGTTTTGTGCAGCCGGAAAGACAAGACCGACACGCCATGACGACATTTTGCTTCTGCGCGACTGGTGCAAATTGGCAACATTGCGTCTGGTAGCAATATACCACCAGTTATGTCCTTTGACCAAAAGGGTACCAAAGTAAGACATAAGTGAGGCACTGCGAATTTGGCTTGCCCCTAGAACAATGATCCTTCACTGGAGATCGACATGAATATCAAAACTCTTCTTCTCGGCTCTGCCGCTGCACTTGTTGCAGTATCGGGAGCTCGCGCTGCAGATGCAGTTGTTGTCGCTGAACCAGAAGCCGTCGAGTACGTCAAAGTGTGTGACGCATATGGTGCCGGCTTCTTCTATATCCCGGGCACCGAGACATGCCTGAAGATCGGCGGTTACATGCGGTACGATGCCGGCGGCGGTGACGACCCCTACAAGGGCGGACACATGGGCGGCCAGAACGACACCTATTACAAGCGTGCCCGTGCCGAGGTGCGTTTTGATGCCCGGACGGAAACCGAACTTGGCACATTGCGCTCCTACATCCAGACGCGTTTCCAGTATACCGATGGCAATCAGGATGGCGCGTCCATTCCGCAGGCCTTTATCGAACTGGGCGGCTTCCGCGTCGGCGTGGCCGACGAAATCTTCGGCTCGTGGGTCGGATATGCCGGTAACATCATCAATGACGACGTGATCCAGTACAACAGCTTTGCCAGCAACCAGATAAGCTACACATACAACGCCGGAAATGGCTTCTCGGCGATCATCGCCGCCGAGCAGGGCGAAGTGGATCAGGGTTACGATTATCGCATCGATGACTACATGCCCCACGTGCTCGTCGGTGCCAAGTACGAACAGGGCTGGGGAACGATCTCCGGCATCGCCGGTTACGACTCTGCCGTGGAAGAATGGGGCTTCAAGGCTCGTCTGGACGTCAAGTTCACCGACACGGTTTCCGCCTGGGTGATGGGTGCCTACCAGACCAACTATGACGATCAGTCCTTCAACACCAATGTCAATCGCAACTGGTTCGGTACATGGGAAGGCGACTACGCCATCTGGGGCGGCCTGGCTGCCAAGGTTACCGACAAGGCAACCGTCAATGCGCAGGTTGCTTACGAAGAACAGGGCACGATTGCTGCTGCTTTGAACGTGGCTTACGAGCTTGTTCCCGGCTTCACGATCACACCGGAACTCAACTACACCAAGTTTGACGGCGCGCGTAAGGACTACTCCCTTGCCCATGGCGGCAATGACGATGCCTTCGGTGGTATCATCCGCTTCCAGCGCAATTTCTAGTCATCGCAAAACCTGATTGTCCGGGGCCGCAAGGCCCCGGTTTTTTATGGGCGGAAAGCTGGCTCCGCCCGCCTCAACCAGTCATGCATTCACGCTTGCCGGTTCCTGATGCCCCGCGGGCGGAACCGTATTATCAGGCGCCTTGATGCGGAACCACGCAATGTAGAGTGCGGGCAGGAACAGAAGCGTCAGCACCGTACCCACGATAATGCCGCCCATCATGGCATAGGCCATCGGCCCCCAGAATATTTCCCGGGCAATCGGAATGAGCGCAAGGCTGGCCGCGGCTGCCGTCAGCATGATCGGCCGCATGCGATGCTCCGTCGCTTCGACCACGGCACTCCACGGATCCTTGCCTTCCTGCCTGAGATCCTCGATCTGGACGACAAGGATCACGGAATTGCGGATCAGAATGCCGATCAACGCCAGGACGCCAAGCAAAGCCACAAAGCCAAGCGGAGAATTGCTGGAGAGCAACGCGGCAACGACGCCGATAATGGCTAGCGGCGCAACCGCGAAGACCAGGAACAGCCGCTGGAAGCTTTGCAACTGGATCATCAATAGGGTCACCATGGCAAACAGCATGAGCGGAGCTACGGCTGCGATGGGCGCCTGGGCCTTGCCGCTTTCTTCCACCGCACCGCCAACGACAACACCGTAACCCGGCGGCAGCTTGCCTGCGAACTCGGCAACCTTTGGTGCCAGTTGCGTCACCACTGTTGCGGGCTGAAGGTCGCCGACGATACCGGCCTTGAGCGTTATGGTGGGTTGGCGCGCGCGACGCCAGACCACCGACTGCTCCAGCTCGTAGCGGAAGTTCGCAACGGCCGCGGCCGGCACCGACTGGCCGTTGCTCGTCGTCAGCTGGATGTTGCGAAGCTGGTCGATCGAGCCGCGTTCATCGGCGCGGGCGCGCACAACCACATTGATCAGATAGATCGAATCCCTGACCTGCGTGATTGTCGAACC
This sequence comes from Phyllobacterium sp. SL163, assembly GCF_049896885.1. Lineage (NCBI taxonomy): Bacteria > Pseudomonadati > Pseudomonadota > Alphaproteobacteria > Hyphomicrobiales > Phyllobacteriaceae > Phyllobacterium > Phyllobacterium sp. SL163. Next base: position 41,504 of record NZ_JAFCVE010000011.1, read on the forward strand.
GCCGACAACGGCATTGAGCGACGAGGCAATCGATTCCGAGGTGATCCCGAGCTGACGCGCCTTGTCCTGCAGCACATCGACCTTGATGACGCGGGAAGGTTCGTTCCAATCGAAAGTGATGTCGCCGATGGATGGATTGCCGGCAATCAGATTGGCCATATCATGGGCGTAATCGCGCACCTTCTGCACATCCGGCCCGCTGACCCGGTACTGGACCGGACGGCCGACCGGCGGTCCGATATCCAGCAGATGGACAAAGGCGTCGGTGCTTGGAAACTCGTTCTTCAGCCATGCCTGCAACGTCGTCCGCAGCCGGTCGCGTGCCTCCAGGCTCTTCGTCACGATCACCGTCTGCCCGAAGAACGGATTTGACGGCTGCACGTCGAATGACAGGAGGAAGCGGATGGCACCCTGCCCGACATAGGAACTCCAGTGATCGATATCCGCGTTGCCGGCCAATTGCTCCGCCTCGAACTTGTCCATCTGCGCCTTGGTTTCAACGATCGAGGCATTCTGCGGCAGGTTCCAGTCGACAATCAGCTCATGACGATCGGAGTTGGGGAAAAACTGCTGCTGGACGTGACCCATTCCGTACAGGGAAACCGCGAAAATCACGACGGTCGCGGCAATGGTCACCCAGCGGAACCGCATGCAGAGCAGAAGAATGCGCTGGAACCACAGGGTAAACCGGCCGGGGTTCTCATGCTTGTTCTTCATGGTCTTCGGCAGCAGCGTCACGCCGAGCAGCGGCGTGAAGATGACTGCCACGATCCACGAAACAACCAGCGATACGGCGATCACGACGAACAGCGTATAGGTGAATTCACCCGCCGCACTGCTGTTGAGGCCAACGGGAATGAAGCCGGATACCGTCACCAGCGTACCGGTCAGCATCGGAAAGGCCGTGTGCGTGTATACATAGGTGGCGGCCTTGCGCAGATTGTCCCCGGCTTCCAGCCGCGCCACCATCATCTCGACGGCGATCATCGCGTCATCGACGAGCAAGCCCAGCGCGATGATCAGCGCGCCCAGTGAAATACGCTGGAGCGAGATACCCATATATTCCATCACCATGAAGGTGATCGCCAGGACAAGCGGAATGGCCAGTGCAACCACGAAACCGGCACGCATGCCCAGGCTGACAAAGCTGACCGCCAGCACGATGGCGACAGCCTCAAACAGGGCGCGCGTGAAGCCGGATACGGCCTCCTCGACGATTTGCGGCTGGTCCGAAACCAGATTGACGCCAACGCCCACGGGCAGATCGGCCGTGATCTGCTGCATCTGCGCCTTGAGGTGTTCGCCAAACTTCAAGAGGTTGCCGTTCGGCTTCATGCCGATGGCAAGACCGATGGCCTCCTTGCCGTTCACGCGGAACAGGCTGGTCGGCGGATCGACATAACCGCGGGTAACCCGCGCGACATCGCTCAACCGGAAGAAGCGATCATTGACGCGAAGATTGATGGCCTGCAGGCTCTTCTCCGATACGAACTGGCCGTTCACCCGGATCATCACCCGTTCGGGGCCGGTTTCGATGACGCCCGACGGGGTGATCGCATTCTGCGCCTGCAGGGTGCTGATGATGGCCTGCTGGTCGAGCCCGAGGGCCGCGACCTGCTTGGGCGAGAACTCCAGATAGATCGCCTCGTCCTGCGCACCCACGAGCTCGACCTTGCCGACATCGGGAACCGTCAGGATTTTCCGCCTGACGTCTTCCACGTAATCGCGCAGTTGCCGCCGGCTCAGCCCGTCGGAGGTAAAGCCGTAGACATTGCCATAGACATCGCCGAACTGGTCGTTGAAGAACGGCCCGACGACCCCTTGCGGAAACTGCGGGGAAATATCGCGGATCATGTTGCGGACGCGGATCCAGGTTTGCGTGACGGCAGCGCCGCGCACCGTATCCTTGAGGTTGAGGAAAATCGTCGTCGATCCCGGCGAACTGACACTGCGGGTATAGTCCAGCGTATCGAGTTCCTCGAGCTTCTTTTCAATCCGCTCGGTGACCTGTGTCGTCGTGTCCTCGACCGACGCTCCCGGCCATTGGGCCGAGATCACCATGGTCTTGATGGTGAAGTTCGGGTCTTCCTCGCGGCCGAGATTGAGATAGGAGAAAATCCCGGCAATCGTGAAAACGATCATGAAATACCAGACGAGAGAGCGGTGATCGAGCGCCCATTCCGAGAGGTTGAACTTCTTCATAGCGGATTCCCGTCAGTCATCTTGATTTTCTGGCCTTCGACCAGGCTATGCGCCCCGGCCGTGGCGATCCGGTCACCGTCGGTCAGTCCGGACACGACGATAGCGTCCGCGTTGGTGCGGTCTTCCAGCTTGACTTCCCTGGCCGAAACCGCCGCCTGCTTTTCATCGATCAGCCACACGAACGTCTTGCCATCCTTTTCGAGGATTGCCGTTGCCGGAATGCGGATGCGTGGATCCGCTGCGGTGGTGAGATAAGCCGTCACCGTGGTCCCCAAACGGAACCCTTCCGGCGGCTGCTGCAGCGTGATGCGGGTTCGGCGCGTGCGCGTGGCTTCATCCGCCTGCGGTGCGATTTCCCTGACAACACCCGCCGTCTGTATTGTCGGATCGGTCTGCAGCGAGACGCCGAACCTGCTTCCCACCTCGATCGCGCCAGCCACCGTTTCGGGAATATCGACCACCGCCTCACGGATATCAGGGCGTGCAACAACGGCGACCAGCTGGCCGGCGGTCACGGTCTGCCCGACATCGGCCTGCAGGGACGTGGCCACGCCGTCGAAATCGGACCGCAGCACCGCATAGCCGAGTTCTTCGCGCGCTTTCGTCAGGTCAGCTTCCGACCGTACAACCGAGGCGACGGCGGCTTCATAGGCCTGCTGCGCCTGATCGACGACGGCTTCCGTCGCCGAATTCTGGCTGAGCAGCGCCTTCTGCCGGTCGGCCGTCGACGCAGCGTTGGCAAGCTGGGCCTTGGTGGACGACAGGTTCGCCTGCGCCGCCTGCACCGCCAGTTCCAGCGCGAGCGGATCGATTGCCGCGATCTCCTGCCCGTTCGAAACCTGATCTCCGACGGACACATCACGGCGCACGATGCGCCCGAGGGTGCGGAAGCCGAGCTGGGTTTCAAAACGCGGTTCTATCTTGCCGGCAAATCCCCGGACCTGCAGGGTTTGCGATTTGACGACGGTCGACAGGACCGGACGCACGACATCCGGCTGCTTGGCCTCGCCTTCCTTCTGGCAGGCACTGAGAGCAAGACCCAGACAGACAAGGCTTGCGCCGTAAACGAGAACACGCCTCATGACGGATCACCACTCTTGATTGCTACAATCTCGGTTGGCCGCAACCGGGTTCCGCCTGTCGTCACCACCTGTTCGCCTGCCTGCAATCCGCCGCCAATCGCGACAGACAGCGACTCGTAAGCCGTCACGGTCACGTCGCGCAGGTCGACGGCGTTTGTTTGCGGATCGACGACCCAAACGGCCGGCTTGCCATTGTCCGAGGTCAAGACCGACGATGGCAGAACAGCCGCCTTGACGGCCGGCAATTTGACCGTTCCGATCACCACGGAACCAAGAGCCATCTGAGGCGTCGGGTTTTGCACCGCGACCTTGACCCGCACGGTGCCGGAGGCATCGTCCACCGTCGGAGAGACCTCGCGGATAATGCCTGTGGCCGTTATGGCGGGATTGTCGAACAGAACAATCTGAATCTGCTGATCGCCGATACTGCGCGTGACCAGTCCCTCATAGACATTGAAAATCGCGTCGCGCGGACCATCCACCGCCACCGTGAACGCAGTCGATGCGATCTGCGTCACCTGCCCCACCTCGATATTGCGCGCGGTAACCACGCCGGAAGCGTCGGCTTTCAACTCGGTATAGGACAGGGTTTCGCGCGATGTCTGCAATTGCGCCCTGGCTGCATCGAGCGAGCCCTGTGCCGTGCGCTGGGCTTCCTCGGCACTGTCATAGGCGCTCCTCGTGGTGAAACCCTGTGCAAGCAGTGCCTTTTGCCGGTCGAAGGCAGAGGTGGTCTGGCGGAGTTGCGCCTCGGCGGAACGGACAGCCGCATCGGACGCGGCAACGTCGGCCCGCTGCTGGGTCGGGTCGATACGCGCCAGTACGTCGCCGGCGGCGACGTGGTCACCCACGTCCACAAGCCGTTCGGTCACCTTCCCGCTCACCCGGAACGAAAGATTGCTGTCGATCTTCGCCCGTATTTCACCGGTTACCGAAACACTCTGCGCATAATCCGTGAACACGATCTTGGCGACATTCACTTGGGCCGGCGGCTTCTGTTCGGCCGCTTTCTTCGGCTGGCAACCGGCCAGCAGGGCAAGCCCCAAAATCATCACCAGCAGCCTGGGCACGGCAGACACATCATGCCGTTGCCGCTGGCGCTCAACCACAAATCCGGAGGAGAAAAAGTCAGGCCGCATCATTCAACCAATCCATGAAAAGGTGTGACGGGTATATTATTGACTGATCGTTCAGTCAATGTATAATGTTGTCCAAGTCGACTTCAAGGCTCCATTGGATGAAATCATGGCCGAAATAAAAAATGCGTCAAGCGCAACCGGACCGGACACTGCCCCCGGCGTGCGGGCGCGCCGCAAGGCGCAGCGCCCGCAGGAGATCCTGCATGCGGCTTTCGACGAGTTCGTCGAGCGCGGCTATACCGCCACGCGCATCGAAGATGTGGCCAAGCGGGCGGGCGTTACCAAAGGCACGATCTATCTGTATTTCCAGAACAAGGAAGAGCTGTTTCACGATGTCGTGCGCAAGCTTTCGCAGCCGATTTTCAACGAAGAACAGTTCCTGAGCGAGCATCAGAACCGTCCGCCGCATGAGCTCATCCGGCTTTTCCTCGATACGGTTTACGAGCACATGACCGTCAATCCCTACTCGCGGGAAATCCTGCGTTTTCTGATTTCCGACGGTCGGAGCTTTCCCGAGCTGACAGCGGCTCACTACAATGAGTTTGTCCTGCCCATGCTGACCATGTTTCAGAACCTCATTGAAAAGGGCGTCCGGGAAGGTGTCTTCCGGCCGGGAGTCGCGACCAGCGAGAGCAGCCATATCCTGCTCAGCCCGGCACTGACATTGACGATCGACAAACTCCTGGACTGCCAGACCAACCTGCCGCAACTCGACGACTATGTGAATGCGCATTACGACATGATCATGCGCAACATTCAGAAATAGTGCCGGGCATGGCAGCTTGTTCGGATACCTGTCTAGATGCCCCAGACAACGGCGCCACCGGTCAGGCCCGCCCCGGCAGCCGTCAGCAACAGCCGTTCACCCCGCATGAATCGCCGGTCGCGCTGCGCCAGCGATAGGGACAGCGGAATGGTGGCTGCCGAGGAATTGCCATAGGCCGCTATGGTGCGGACCGTCCGCGCAGCGTCAATGCCAAGATTGTCGCTGACGAGATCAAAAATACGCGCATTGGCCTGGTGCGGCACGAACCGGCTGACGTCCTGCGGGCCAATACGCGCATCCGCCATTGCCCGTTCGGCGCAGCGCGTCATCATGTGCACCGCCTGCGCAAACATTTCCTTGCCGTTACGCATGGTCATCAGGCAATCCGCCGCCGCCACGTCCGGCGAAAAAGGCGTCTTCGAACCACCGGCGGGAATGGAGATCAAATCATAATGGCTGCCATCGGCGGCCAAATCCACACCGAGCAAGCCCGTACCCGGCTCTGCCGATGGCGCCAGAACGACAGCGCCTGCCGCATCGGCAAAGAGGACGGCACTGGCCCGTTCCGCCGGATTGATGCGGCGGCTTAAGATGTTGGCGGCAACCACGAGAACCGGCCGCTTCTGCGTGCGCACGAAACCGTCAGCCAGCGTCAGCGCATAGAGGAAACCCGAGCAGGCGCCGGCAAGATCCAGGGCACCCGAATTGACAAGCTTGAGCCGATGCGCAAGCAGCGGCGCCGACGGCGGCAGCAGATGGTCCGGCGTTGAGGTGGCCAGCAGCGTCAAGGCGATATCGGCCGGTTGCAGCCCGGCATCATCGAGCGCCGACCGTCCGGCCTTTGCGGCGAGGTCAGTGAGCAGCTCGCCATCCCTTGCCCAATACCGGGTGCGGATACCCGTTCTTCGCTCGATCCAGCCGGGCTCGAGCCCAAGGTTGACCTCTATCTCCGCGTTTTCCACGCGGCGCTCGGGAACATAATGGCCCAAACCGATGATGCGGCTCATCGCCTGCCTGCCGCAAACAGGTCCGCTGCCTCGTCAATCGCGTCATAGGCACGATCAAGATCGCCCTCCTCCACGCCATAGGGCGGCATCAGATAGACGATATTGCCAAGCGGGCGGATCAGCAGGTTTCGGGAGCGGAAGAACGCGCGCAGTTTTGGTCCGGCGTCCGAGAGATAACCCGATGCGGGAACGTCCAGATCAAGCGCTGCAATCGTGCCCGCCTGCCGCACATTGCTGAATCGGCCATCTGCGGCGAACCGTTTGAGTTTCCCGCGATGCATGGCTTCCAGCGCTTGAATACGCGCCTCGACAGGCTCATTTTCCCACACGGCAAGATTAGCGAGGGCCGCTGCACAGGCAATCGGGTTCGCGGTGTAGGAACTCGAATGAAAAAACATCCGGCCGCGGTCTGTCGACAGGTGTGCATCGAAGACCGGCGCTGTGCACAGCGTGGCGGCCAGCGGCAAGGCACCGCCCGTCAAGCCCTTTGACGTGCACAATATGTCCGGCGCGATGCCAGCCTGAGTGCAGGCAAAGAGCGTTCCCGTACGCCCCCAGCCCGTCATCACCTCGTCGGCGATGAGCAGCGTGCCATGCCGCTCGGCAATCCGCTTCAGTTCGGCCAGCACAAAAGCCGGGTACATCCGCATGCCCCCTGCCCCGAGCACCAAAGGCTCGACCAGCAATGCCGCGACCTGGCCGCTCCGGCACAGCCTTTCAAATTCATCGAGCGTGGCCTGTTCGTGTCCGGGCGAGGGAAACGGCAAACGGTCGACGCTGAACAACAGGGACTGGTAGGCCGCGTTGAAGACGCCGCGCTCCCCCGCCGACATGGTTCCGATCGTGTCGCCGTGATAGCCGTCCTCCATGACGACAATGCGCGAGCGCGGCGCACCGGTGTTGTGGAAGAAGCCGAGCGCCATCTTCAGCGCCACTTCCACGCAGGTCGACCCGCTGTCCGAATAGAACACGTGGGCGAGGCCCGCAGGTGCGACGGCCAGCAGGCCGCGCGCCAGCTTTTCCGCCGGTTCGTGGGTGAATTCGGCAAAGATGATCTGGTCGTAACTGTCGCAGGCGGTGCGGATCGCCTCCATGATCAGCGGGTGCCGATGCCCGTGCGTGATGACCCACCAGGAGGAAATCGCATCAAGGATGGCATTGCCTTGCGCGTCAAACAGCCAGGCTCCCTCCGTTCTGACAATGCGTTTCATCGCGGGTTCAAGCGCGTGCTGCGTGAATGGATGCCAGACCGGCGAGGATAGGAGGGCGCTGGTCATGCGGTTACCGTCCGGAAATGCGCCATGTTGAAATGATCGCGAAAGGCTTGACGCAGCGCTTCAGGCGTCACCGCTTCAAGCAGTGGCAGCCGCCCAAGGCAGCGGACCCGTCCCAGCGCGCCGATGATATGCTGGGTATCCGCAACTTCATCGCCGATAAAGACGACACCGAAAACCGGCACCGCGCGCTGCCGCAAGGCCTCCAGCGACAGCAAGGTATGGTTGATTGTTCCCAGTCCAGTACGGGCGCACAGAATGACCGGTATCCGCCAGCGGGAGAAGACATCGGCAAACACCACGGTTTCCGTCAGAGGAACCATAACACCGCCAGCACCCTCGACAATCAGCGACGCCTCGATCGAGGGCGGGACCAGCAATTCCGGTTGTATCTCGACATTATCCAGCCGGGCCGCGCGATGCGGAGAGGCAGGCGTGCGCAGGCGCCATGCCTCGGGAATGATCCTTCCGGCCGGTATCCCGCCGAGACGCATGACAGTCTCGCTGTCCGTTTCCCCCTCAAGACCGGCCTGGACCGGTTTCCAGTAACAGGCGCCGAGCGCATCGGCCAATGCGGCGGAAAAGACCGTCTTGCCGATATTGGTATCTGTTCCTGTCACGACAAAACGCTGCGTCATGCGGCCTCCTCGGCAAGGGTTATTTTCAGACAATCCAGCATCCGGGAAATCGCGGTCTCATCGACATTCAAGGTGATCGCAATCCTCAATCGCGCAGTGCCTTCGGGTACCGTCGGCGGGCGGATCGCACGGATGTCGAACCCTTCCGCGCGCATGCGTTCGGCGATACGCAATGCGCGGATCGTACCGCCGATCATGATGGGTAGTATGTGCGAGCTGCTGCTGCCCATGCCGATTGTTTCTGCCAGATATGACCGGGCAAATGTCGAAAGGCGCTGCAGGTCCAGCCGGCGTCGGGGTTCCTCGGCAAGCATTTTCAGCGCCTCGCGCACCCCCGCGGCCATGAGCGGGGACGGGGCGGTGGAATAGATGAAGGAACGGGCACGGTTCACGAGATAATCGCAGATGACGGCATTTGCCCCCAGGAGCGCACCGGATACCCCCAGCGCCTTGCCGCATGTATGCAGGAGGACAACATTGTCGCGCCGCTCGAGCCCGGTCGCGAGACCACGGCCGTTTTCGCCGAACACACCGGTGGCGTGCGCTTCGTCGATGACAAGAAAGCTGTCATAACGGTCCGCGAGCGCCGCAAGTTCAGCAAGCGGCGCGCGGTCTCCATCCATGGAGTAGAGGCTTTCCACTGCGATCCAGGCATGGCCGCTGCCGCCCGTCTTGCGCCACTTGGCCAATTCATTTTCAAAGCTCCCGACATCATTGTGCCGCGCCGCCACCGCCTGCGCCCGGCTCGCGGCAATGCCTTCATGCGCGCTTGCATGGATGAGCGCATCGTGGACGATGAGATCGCCGCGCTGTGGCAAGGTTGAAAACAGCGCAGCGTTGGCCGCGTAACCGGTCGAGAAGTACAGCATCCGCTGCGAGCCGAAAAAGGCCGCCGCCTCTTCTTCCAGCAATGCATGTTCCGCATGATTTCCGCGCAGGAGACGCGAGCCGCCCGATCCGGCCGGGACGCCGCGCTCCATCGCGGCAGCCATGGCGCTTCTGATGCGCTGCGAATGGGCAAAGCCGAGATAGTCATTGGAGGTAAAATCGATCCCGCCATTCGGCATGAGGGAACGTCGCCTTCCCCTCCGTTCCAGCCCGGCCAGGGTTTTGCCGTAACCGGCGAGAAAGCCGGACATCACTCCGACGCACCCAGCGGCATAGCCTTCAGCCCCAACCGGCGGAACAAGGCGGCGTCCTGGTCCTCGCCGGGGTTTTCGGTGGTGAGCAACGTATCGCCGACAAAGATCGAATTGGCGCCGGCGAGAAAACACAAGGCCTGCATCTCGTCGCTCATGTCCGAGCGACCGGCGGAGAGACGAACATGGGTTTCAGGCATCAGGATGCGGGCAAGGGCAATGGCACGGACAAATTCGATGGGGTCCACCGGAGCAGCGTCGGCCAGCTTCGATCCTGGAATGGGGATCAGCATGTTGATCGGCACGCTCTCGGGCGGCACGGGCAGGTTCGCCAGTGTAACCAGCATGGCGATATGGTCATCCACCGTCTCGCCCATGCCAAGGATGCCGCCCGAGCAAACCTTGATTCCGGCATCGCGCACATGCGCCAGCGTTTCGAGACGATCGGCGAAGCTGCGGGTGCTGATGATCGCGCTGTAGAAACGCTCCGACGTATCGATGTTGTGATTGTAATAGTCGAGGCCGGCGTCGGCGAGCCTTGCTGCCTGTTCCGGCGAGAGCATGCCCAGTGTCATGCAGGTTTCCATGCCAAGTGCGCGGACACCTTCGACCATGGCAACGACCATGCCGATGTCGCGGTCCTTGGGGCTTCGCCATGCCGCGCCCATGCAATATCGCGTTGCGCCGCTGTCACGCGCCTTGCGCGCTTCCGCGACAACCTTTTCGACCTGCAGGAGCTTTGAGGCCCTGAGCCCGGTGGGATAATGCGCCGACTGGCTGCAATAGCCGCAATCTTCAGGGCATCCGCCGGTTTTGATCGACAGCAGCTTGCTCAACTGGACGGCATTGGGATCGAAGCACCGCCTGTGCACCGTCTGCGCTTCGAACAGCAGATCATTGAACGGAAAATTATAGATTTTTTTGGCTTCATCAACGCTCCATCGCTCCTCCACATCATTAGCGGACGTAAAATCTTCTGGCTTCTGCGGGGAAACTTTCAACATTTGCGTGCGGCCTCGTATGTTCTGCGCCATCTGACGACTTATTATAGATAGAATCATAAATTATCTATAATTTTATAAGGCGCACACAAAAATGCAACCGTCGTGAACGGCCGGCACAAGCGGAAGTGTTTGTCTGCTCAAAAATCGAAACGCAGGCGACGTGCTGTCTTGGTCAGCCGACGATAGCGAAAACGTCGCGGGTCGAACCCGTCGGGCTTTTGACCGGCTTTTGTCCGATCCACTGCACATGCCGCTCGAGGACTGCAACGGCATTCTCGATATTGCCCTGGCGCAGGAAACCCAGGATCGCCCTGTGATCATGATCGGTTCGAACTTCCCATTCCGATCGCCACGCGGAAAACAGAAAGCGCGCGCTCACCGAATGGAGGTCATCGATGGCCGCCAAGAGACGCGGCATCGCGCATGGCGTGAGAATCAGGCGATGGAAACGCCGGTTCGCCTCTTCCCAGGAGCGCACGTCGCGGGAATTGTCACCGGCAACGGTGGCCTGTTCGGCCTCTTCCAGAATGGACGATGTCAGGTGCGGCGCAGCGTGGCGGAGCGCCAGCCCCTCAAGCTCGGCGCGCATCAAAGCGACTTCGCGCACCTCGGCCAGGTCAAACGAGGCAACGCGCACGCCCCGGCGCGGCTCGCTGACGGCAAGGCCCTGCGCTTCCAGTTTGCGGAAGGCTTCCCTGACCGGGACGTGACTTGCGCCGAATTCTTCCGCCACATGGTCCTGCCGTAGCTTTGCGCCCGGCTCCAATTGGCCGGTCACAATCCTGTCGGCAAGGATGCGGCTAATGCGATTGGCGATGGTGTCTTCGTTGGCTGCGGTCATGGTTCATAGTTATTTTGCTTCATATCCCCTGTCGAGCCCGCGGCCGCGTTTTACCGGCGCAATCAATCAGTTCTCATCGCAAATGAGCGGCTTCTGACTGTTGCAGGAATGGCACACGGACCGAGGCATGACATGGTTTTTACAAGAAACCACCTTGGCTCGCCTGCCCACACCGGTTGCGTGATAAAACCGTTACAAATCTCCATTACGGACTGTGCAGACAGCGATTTCATCTGTTCGTTGCAAGGCAATGCGGCTGAGCAACTCATTCAATAGAGTGTGGAGATCCCCCATGACAATCAAGAGCTTCCTTCTCGGCTCGGCTGCAGCGCTCGTTGCAGTAACCGGTGCACGCGCTGCCGACGCAGTCGTCGTTGCCGAACCAGAAGCCGTTGAATATGTTCGCGTTTGCGACACCTACGGCAAAGGCTTTTTCTATATCCCCGGCACGGAAACCTGCCTGAAAATCGGCGGTTATCTGCGTTACGACGCCAAGGGCGGCGACAATGTCTACAAGGGCGGAGAATTCGGAACCTGGCAGAAGAAGACGCGCGCCACGCTCCGTTTCGATGCCAGCACGGAAACCGAACTCGGCACGTTGCGCTCCTATATCGAGACGCGTTTCCAGTACAATAATGGTGCCAATGATACGTCCATACCGAATGCCTATATCGAACTCGGTGGCTTTCGTATCGGCGTGGCCGATGAAATCTTCGGCTCGTTCACCGGTTATGCCGGCAATGTCATCAACGACGACGTGATCAACTATCAGTCGGACCACAGCAACCAGGTCAGCTATACGTTCAATGCGGGCAATGGCTTCTCCGCCATGATCGGCGCCGAACAGGGCGAAAGCGTCGGCAACAACTATTATAGCTACGACTATCGTATCGACGACTACATGCCTCACGTGCTGGCCGGCGCAAAGTACGAACAGTCCTGGGGCAAGATTTCCGGCATCGTCGGCTACGACTCCAAGGCCGAGGAATGGGCCGGCAAGCTGCGTCTGGACGTGAAGTTCACCGACACGGTATCCGCATGGGTCATGGGCGGCTACCAGACCAACTATGACGATGCACCGCTCGGTCGCCGCAACTGGTTCGGCACCTGGGAAGGTGACTACGCCATCTGGGGTGGTCTGGCTGCCAAGGTTTCGGACAAGGCCACTGTCAATGCGCAGCTTGCCTATGAATCCGAAGGCACGCTGGCGGGTGCTTTGAACGTTGCCTATGAAATCGTTCCCGGCTTCACGATCACGCCTGAATTCAACTACACCAAGTTCGACGGTGCCCGTAAGGATTATTCGCTTGCCCATGGCGGCAATGACGATGCCTTCGGTGGTGCGATCCGCTTCCAGCGCAACTTCTAATACCAGATGCAGGAAATTTGGCGATGCTGACATTCAAGCAGCATCGCCAAGTGGCAAAGTTGATACGATCTCCAGTCAAATCCTTTGCACAGAACGGCGGGCCTTACGGGCTCGCCGTTTTTATTTCTGCCCGTTCGTCGTCAGTTGCCGATTGCTTGCGATGTGCGGCCCCGTATTAACATCCTTTAGTTCAGGTTTGCCGGTATCGACCAAACCGCTCCATCCGCCGCCAAGCGCCTTGTTGAGAGCGATGTAATCGGCCGCGATTGCCACGCGGCTTTGCAGCAGGGCGTCTTCCGCCGAATACAGCGAACGTTCCGCGTCAAGCACATCAAGGAAGCTCGATGTTCCGCCCTGGTAGAGAGAGCGGGACAGGCTGGCCGCATCGCGGTAGTGCTTGGCCGATGCGGCCAGCTTTCCATTCCTGATGCGTTCCTGTGCCAGCGATACGATGGCATTTTCGACATCTTCGAGCGCGGTGAGGATCGACGACCGGTAGGCAACGAAATACTGGTCGCGCTGTGCCTGAGCGACTTCCACCGCGGCTTTCTTCTGACCGCCGCTGAAGATCGGCACGCTCAATGTCGGGCCGAAAGACCAGCCGATGGTGGAATTTTTGCCGAGATCGCCAATGTTCAGGGCCGTGGTGTCGATATTGCCGGTCAGGCTGACGCTGGGATAACGGGCAGCTTCAGCCTGCCCGATCTTTGCGGTGTACTGCGCGTATTGGCGCTCCGCCATCCTCACGTCCGGCCGCGTGCGCAGGATATCGGCCGGAACCCCTGTCGGGACAGGCAGGCGCGGCGTCGGAATGGGCGTGCTGCGCTTCAGCCTGTCCATGAGGGCTGCAGGCGCCCTGCCCGTCAGGACGGAAAGCCGGTGCACCGCTTCGGCATAACTTGTCTCCAGGGATGGTATGTTGGCTTCCGTGCTGTTGGCCAGACCGGCGGCATTGGCGACATCGAGCGCGGAGGATGACCCGGCCTCGAACTTGGTGCGCGTGAGCGCCGCCGTCTCTCTCTGCGAGGCTGCCGTACGGCGGGCCAGCGCGATGCGCGCCTGATAGCCGCGCGCCTGGGCATAGTTGGAGGTGACATCGCCGATCAAAGTCAGCAATGTGGACCGCAGATCTTCACCGGCTGCATCCAGACCATACTTTGCCGCTTCAACGCTGCGTTTGTTGGCACCGAAGAGATCAAGCTCCCAGCTCGCGTCAAATCCCGTCTGGAACTGGCTGGACGTCTCGGCGGAGGTCCCCGTGCTGGTGGCACTCACCCTGTTGCGGGTTGCCGATGCGGACCCGTCAAGTGATGGCAAAAGCGTGCCTGCGGTCTGCCGGTATGTCGCGCGCGCTTCACGGATTTTCGCCTTTGCAGTGGCAACATCCAGATTGCCTGCGACCGCTTCATCGACAAGTGCATCCAGCTCTGGATCACGCAGCCGCTTCCACCAGTTGGACAACTCCGCCGGCTTGGGTGCCTTTACCTGCTTGCTGCTTCCCCACTGGCCGGGCATCGCAATCATCGGCTTCTGATAGTCCGGCCCGACGACGCATCCGGCAAGGCTTGAGCTCAACAGAAGAAACCCGAGCAATTGACCGAGGCGGAAATGGCGCTTCCCGCGTGAAGCCGGATCGGGTGAGGCTGGTATTATGATTGTCATTGCGTCCATCTTGCTCATTATCTCGCCCCATGCCTCAGTTCGAACCGGCTGTTGCCGTTTCACTGTTGTCGGGAACCTTGCCGTCGGCGCTCTTCCGGCGCCGGAACAACCGGCTGACCGCGACAAAAAGCAGGGGCACAAAAAACACTCCGAGAACGGTCGCCGCGATCATGCCGCCCATGACGCCGATACCGATGGAATTTTGCGCGCCGGAACCGGCGCCGCTTGCTGTTGCCAGCGGCGCCACGCCAAGGATGAACGCAAAGGACGTCATCAGGATCGGACGCAACCGCTGGCGCGCGGCTTCGAGTGTGGCCTCGACCAGCCCCATGCCGGCGGTCTGCCGTTCGATGGCGAATTCCACGATGAGAATTGCATTCTTCGCCGCAAGGCCCACGGTCGTCAGCAGGCCGACCTTGAAATAGACGTCATTGGTCTGGCCAAACAGGCTCGCCGCAAGCAGCGCCCCGAAAATACCGATCGGGACAGAGAGCATGACCGCAAACGGTATCGACCAGCTTTCGTAAAGCGCTGCCAGACAGAGGAACACGACCAGGACTGATATGGCATAGAGCGATGTGGCCTGATTGCCCGACAGTTTTTCCTGTGCCGAAAGGCCCGTCCATTCGTGCGAATAACCCGCCGGCAACTGGCTCATCAGCTTGTCGATTTCGTCCATCGCCGCGCCCGAGCTGACACCGGCAGCGGCGGCACCCTGAATGTCGACGGCAGCAGAGCCGTTGAACCGCTCCAGCCGCGGTGAGCCGAATGTCCAGTGGCTCGAGGCAAAGGACGAAAACGGCACCATGGCCCCCGAAGCATTGCGGACATGCCATTTGTCGAGGTCTGCCGGCTGCATGCGAAAATCCTTGTCCGACTGCAGATAGACGGGCTTTACCCGGCCGCGATCGATGAAATCGTTGACGTAGTCGCTGCCCCACGCCGTCGACAAGGTGTTGTTGATATCGGACAGGGCGACACCCAGCGCGCTGGCCTTCTCCTGATCGATATCGATGGCGAACTGCGGCTCGTCTTCCTGGCCGTTCGGGCGCACATTCGCCAGAAGCTTGCTTTGTCCGGCGAGCCCGAGCAGTTGGTTGCGGGTCTGCATCAAGGCATCGTGGCCCGCGCCATTGACATCCTGCAGATAGAACTCAAAACCGTTGGAGTTGCCCATGCCCTGGATCGCAGGCGGGTTGAAGGAGAACACGCGGGCATCCCTGATCTTGGAAAAGACACCCATGGCGCGGCCGGACACCGCATTGGCCGAAAGTTGCGGCGACTGGCGCGATGCAAAGTCCTTGAGCCTGACAAACGCTATGCCGACATTCTGACCGGACCCGCCAAAGCCGAAACCGGCCGTCGTGAACACACCGTCCACCGCATCCTTTTCATCGTTGAGGAAATGGTCCGACACCTGCTTCAAAACCCGCAACGTCCGGTCCTGCGTCGCCCCCACCGGCAGTTGCACGCTGGTGATCAAAATGCCCTGGTCTTCTTCGGGCAGGAACGAGCTTGGCAGGCGCACAAACATCCAGCCCATTGCAATCGCAATCGCCAGGAAAATCACCAGAAACCGTTTGCTTCGCTGAATGATGCCCTGCGCGCCGTTGCGGTAGGCCGTCGTGCTGCGGTCGAAAGTCCTGTTGAACCAACCGAATATGCCCTTGCGCTCCGCATGCCCTGCCGCAGGAGCGCGAAGAATGGTTGCGCACAGAGCCGGTGTCAGCACCAGTGCAACCACGACGGAGAGCACCATGGCCGCGACGATAGTGACGGAGAACTGGCGATAGATGATGCCGGTGGAGCCACCGAAGAAAGCCATGGGCACGAAGACAGCGGACAACACCGTGGCGATGCCGATGAGAGCCCCGGTGATTTCCTTCATGGACTTTTGCGTCGCTTCTTTCGGTGGAAGCTTTTCTTCCTGCATCACCCGTTCGACGTTTTCGACAACCACGATCGCATCGTCCACGAGAAGCCCGATGGCCAGCACCATGGCGAACATCGTCAGGGTATTGATCGAATAGCCTGCAACCGCGAGCACGCCAAACGTTCCAAGCAGCACCACGGGCACTGCGATGGACGGGATGAGCGTCGCTCTGATGTTTTGCAAAAACACGAACATGACGACGAAGACGAGAATGATGGCCTCAATCAGCGTCTTGACCACCTCTTCTATCGAGAGAAGAACGAAAGGTGTCGTGTCATAGGGATAGTAGACCTTGACCCCTTCCGGGAAAGTCGTGGAAAGGCGCGCAATGGCCGACTGGACGGCTTCCGCCGCGCTGATGGCATTGGCGCCCGTGGCCAGGTTGATGGCAAGACCCGCCGCCGGCATGCCATTGTAGGCAGCACTTGTCGTATAGCTTTCCGCGCCGATTTCCACGCGTGCCACATCGTTGAGCCGGACCAGCGAGCCATCGGTGGCGCTCTTGAGAATAATATTGCGAAACTGCTCGGGCGTCTGAAGCCGGCTTCTGGCCGTCACGGTCGCTTTGAGCTGCTGTCCCTGCCGTGCGGGCAGGGCCCCGAGCTGCCCGGCGGAAACCTGGGTGTTCTGCGCCTGTATTGCCGTGGAGACATCGCTCGGCATGAGCGCATATTTGGCAAGCTTGTCCGGGTCGAGCCATATGCGCATGGAATAGCCCGAGCCAAACAACTGGGTCGAGCCGACACCCTCAACCCGCTTCAGCGTGTCGTTCAGGGTGCTGTCGACATAATCGGCCAGATCGGTCGACGTCATTTTGCCGTCGGTCGAAACGAATGCGACAACCATGAGAAAGCCGGTCGAGGATTTCGTCACCGTCAGGCCGTTGCTCTGCACGATCTGCGGCAGTTGCGACGTGACAAGCTGCAGCTTGTTCTGAACCTGCATCTGGGCAACATCGGGATCGGCGGCACTGGTAAACGTCAGGGAGATGCTGGTGCTGCCCGTCGAACTCGATGTGGAGGTCATGTAGTCGAGATTGTCGATGCCCGTCATGCCCTGTTCGATGACTTTCGTCACTGAATTCTCGACGGTCTGCGCATCCGCACCCGGATAGGAACCGCTGATACTCACCGTTGTCGGTGCGATCTGGGGATAGCGCGATATGGACAATGAATTGACCGCCAGCAAACCGCCAAGCATGATGACGATGGCGATCACCCAGGCAAAGATCGGACGGTTGATGAAAAAGCCGGACATGGGAACCCTCAGTTCTTGGCCGAGGCGTCAGACGCCGGCTTCTGTTCACGATTGGCGGCTTCGGCAAGGTCAGACTGAGGCAATGCCGCCTGTTTGCGCTCCTTGATCTCCCCGGTCACGTCATCGATCGTCACCTCCACCGGCGTCGCACTCTGGCCCGCGCGCACGAATTGCGAGCCTTCCACGACCACGCGATCGCCGTCGGCTATCCCGGTCTCGACCAGCCAGTTGTTGCCGACGCTGCTGCGCACGCCAAGTGCGCGCTCCTCGACTTTTCCATCCGCATCGACGACGAGGGCCGTTGCCTCCCCCTTGGCGTTACGGGTCACCGCACGCTGGGGCACGACAAAGCTGTTTTGCGCAACGCCTTCCTCGACAACCGCACGCACATACATGCCCGGCAGCAGCAACCGGTCCGGGTTGGGAAATTGCGCGCGCAACGCGAACGTGCCTGTGGTCTGATCCACATTGGCCTCGGCAAATTCCATTTTTCCCGTGTGCGTATAGGTCGTCCCGTTGTCGAGTTTGAGCTTCACGCTCACATTCGTCCCGCTCAGCTTCACCCTGCCATCCGCAATCGCCTGGCGCAGATTGAGCAGGTTGGTGCTCGACTGGGAAACATCCACATTGATGGGATCGAGTGTCCGGATGGTGGCAAGCGCGGTGTCCTGGCTTGCCGTGACAAGTGCACCCGGTGTCAGGGACGACTTGCCGATACGGCCCGAAATCGGGGCGGTGATCTTTGTATAGTCGAGATTGATGCGGGCGGTATCGGCGCTGGCCCTTGCCGAGGCAACATCGGCCTTCGCCTGGGCGAGCGATGCAACCGCATCATCAAGATCCTGCTTGCTGACCGCATTCTGCTTGATCAAGCCCTGATAGCGCTCCACTTTGGCCTGTGCGCTTGGTACCGCCGCATCTGCCTTCTGCTGCGCTGCCATCGCGCTGTCATAGGTGGCCTGGTAGCTCGCCGGATCGATCTGGTACAAGGCCTGCCCGGCCTTTACTTCGCCGCCCTCGTCAAACAGCCGCGACTGGATGATGCCGCCCACTTGCGGACGCACATCCGCGCTGAGGGAGGCGGTTGTCCGCCCCGACAATTCGGCGGTAACGGCAACCGATTGCGGATGCAGCGTTACGACACCAACCTCGGGACGTGCCGCTGCAGCAGGAGGTTTGCCCTGTTGCGCGTTACAGCCAGCCAGCACGAGAAATAGGGCCAGCAGGCCGAAAGACCGAATGCGAAATCCTGTAACATTTTGATCTGATTGCCCTGGCATTTCTCAACTACACTCTTTCCGTTAAGGCCTGCGGACCCGACCTGGTGCCGGCACGGCTTCGCCGGCACGCGCCATCTTCCCGAGGGAAGACCAGAGGCGATCCGGGCTTGCAATTGTCGCTGGCAAGGAAGGGATGAAAGACCACACTCAAGGGGTGGCGGAGCAGGGATGTGAGCACGATTCAGGCCTTCTTACAAAAACGCTCTCCCCACAGGCCTCTATAAATGGTTCGGTGTGAAGTAGCGTTAAGTTTGTGTAAAGTTATGTAAAATCGGCCCCGGGCACAGCTTGACCGGCTATAGGAAAGTTTGATTTCAGAGTGCGAGGCGGACCATGACCAAAGTCTTGCTGGTTGACGACGACATAGAACTGACCAGTCTCCTTTCGGAATATCTGAGGGAAGAAGGGCTGGATGCGAGCGCTGTTCATGACGGGAAGCGCGGCATCGAGGAGGGTGTCTCGGGGTCCTACGATCTGGTGGTCCTGGATATCATGATGCCCCACCTCAACGGCATCGAGGTGATGCAGCGGATACGGCGATTCAGCGATATTCCAATCCTGATGCTGAGCGCGCGCGGCGACAACATCGACCGGATCACCGGACTTAACCTTGGCGCTGACGATTATTTGGCAAAGCCCTGTTCGCCAAGTGAGCTTGTCGCCCGGATTCGTGCCATTCTTCGCCGGACCGGACGGCACAGGCAGGAGCAGGAGGAACACCTCCTGCAATCCGGCGCCCTGAAACTGTTCCCGCGCTCGCGTACCGCGGAGTGGCAAGGCCACCAGCTGGAATTGACCGGAACGGAGTTCAATCTGCTCGAGGTGCTGGTGCGAAGCGCCGGCCAGATGGTCTCGAAACAGGACCTGTCCAAGGGTGCATTCGGACGTCCGCTGACCGCCTTCGACCGCCGGATTGACGTGCACATCAGCAGTATCCGGCAAAAGCTTGGTAAGGCTGCCGACGGGCAGTCATGGATTCGCTCGATACGCGGCATGGGCTATCAGCTCGTCGAGGGGCAGTAATGGGCCGCGTCTTCTGGCGATTTTTCTGGACGCTCGCCCTCACCATAGCCGGGGTCATCCTTGTCGTGGTGGCAATCAGCACGATATTCGGACTCTCGCCGCCCAAGGGCGCCGCGCAAGACCTCATCGAGACGGCGATCCTGGATTCGGCCGCCACGGTATTGAAAGACTCGGGCACCGACGCCCTGGCCAAGTTCGCCGCAGCGGCCGCATCCTTCAACCGGCCCGTTGATCTCGTTGTCGCCAAAGCCGATCCGGCCAGCTGCCAATCCGGCCCCGCAGTCACAGCGATGTCGCGATTGGTCCAGACGCCCGAAGGCTGCATCAGCATCACGGCCAAACGAATGAGCTATTCCATTGTCGCAAAAATACTCGGGTTCTGGCCGATTATCTTTGCGGGCATCATCACCAGCCTTGCTTCAGCGCTTTGGCTGGCCAGATATCTGCTCTGGCCGCTGGAGACGCTTCAATCCGGTTTGCGCTCCTTGGCAAAGGGCGATTTTCACGTCCGCATCGGCAAGACATTCGGCCATCGCAAGGATGAGATAACCGCCGTTGGGCATGATTTTGACATCGCTGCCGCCAAGCTTGACGATTTTCATCTCAGCCAGCAGCGGCTGTTCCACGATGTTTCGCACGAGTTGCGCTCACCCTTGTCACGGCTGCAAGCGGCAGCCGGAATTCTCAAACAGAATCCCGCCCGCCTGCCGGATTTGCTTCTGCGCATCAACCGCGAGATCGACCGGCTTGACGGGCTGGTGGAAGAAATACTGACGCTTGCGCAGCTTGAGTCCGGCGAGCCATACCAGTTCGACAAACAGCCCGTTGATCTCGTGGAGCTCGTCAACGCCATCGTGGAGGACGGCGCGTTTGAAGGGCAAGCGCACGGGGTTGTTCTCGAAGTCACCGGCGTCGATACCGCCGTGTCCCATGTCAATGGCGAATTGATTTACCGTGCTATCGAAAACGTCATTCGCAACGCCATCAAATACAGCGAACCGGGTGGCAAGGTCGTGATACGCACCGCCATCCTCGCCGGCGGGAAAGCGCTGCAGATCCGGGTGGAGGACACGGGGCCCGGCCTTCCCGACTCTCAGATGGAAGCAATCTTCAGGCCGTTTGTGCGGGCTGAAAGCACGGGCGATGCGCGCGCGGGGGTCGGTCTCGGCCTGGCCATCACCCGGCAGGCCATCGAGCTGCATGGCGGATCGGTAAGAGCCCACAAAGCGCAACCGAGAGGTCTCATCGTCGAGATTGTCGTGCCGCTCACATCGGACCGGCCGCAGAGGTAACGGTTCGGCAGAATGCTCCACCCGGGTTAACCGGATGGAGCATATTATCCGGCCAGAGCCGGCGCGTCTTTATTTGCCGTTGGTACTGGCCGGCTGCTGCACTGCAAGTTTCGGAATTCCCGCCAGCAAATCCGCTTCATCACCGAGAATGTGCGCTGCTTCGTCGAGCAATACATCCTTGGCACTCTTGCGGGCTTTCTCAATGGCGATGTCCGCGCTCAGGCTGCGCTCATTGGCCTGCAGGCCGTCATCCTGGGTTGACGCATCGGCTGAATCGTCGTCTTCGCCGGTGCCCGCCCCGTCATTCACCTTTTCGCGCGACTTGATGCGGCTGGCCTGCGCCGCCATCTCATTGCGGCGTTCGGTTTCATTGAGCGAGACAACCCGCTTTTCCCGCTGCGCTTTCAGGTCGGCCATATCTTCCACGAAGCGCTGGAAGTCCGGGTCCTTTTGCACCCGCGCATCGTGGAGGCTCTGCAGTTGCGGCAGCAATGCCTTTACATCGCCGATTGGCGTATATTCCGCCGGTTTGACCTGCGCCCACGGCAAAGCATTATCGTAGCTCGACTCGCCGAAGCTCTTGGGATCGGAGAAACCGGGCAGGGTGATATCCGGCGTCACGCCGCGCAACTGGGTCGTGCCGCCGTTCACCCGGAAGAACTGTGCAACCGTCATCTTCAGCTCGCCGAATTTCGGCTTGCTGTTGCGGGCGATCTGATCGAGGTTGACGACGGTCTGCACCGTGCCTTTGCCGAAACTGGGCTCACCGACGATGACGCCCCGGCCATAATCCTGTATCGCCGCCGCAAAAATCTCGGATGCGGATGCGGAACCGCGATTGATCAGAACCGCAAGCGGACCGGTCCAGGCGGGCGCCGGAAGATTGTCCTTCTCGACATTGACCTCGCCGCCGGCATTGCGCTCCTGCACGATCGGCCCCTTGCCGACGAACAGGCCGGTCAAATCAATGGCCTCGGCCAGCGAACCGCCGCCATTGTTGCGCAGATCGATGAGAACGTTATCGATCTTGTCCTTCTTCAGTTCGGCCAGAAGCCTGGCCACGTCGCGGCTTGCACTCCGATAATTCTTGTCGCCCTTGCGGCGTGCTTCAAAATCCTCGTAGAATGCCGGCAGCGTGATGACGCCGATCTTGCGCGTGGCATCACCATCCTTGATCGACAGGATGGTCTTCTTGGCGGCCTGCTTGTCGAGGCTGATCTTGTCACGCACGAGGCTGATCACCCGGTGCTTGCCGTCTGGCCCGGCATCGGCGGGCAGGATATCCAGCCTGACAACGGAATCCTTCGCGCCGCGGATCATCTTGACGACTTCGTCGAGGCGCGTACCGACCACTTCCTTTATCGGACCGCGCTCGCCCTGGCCCACGCCGGTGATGCGATCGCCGACAGCCAGCTTGCCGGACAATTGTGCAGGACCGCCGGCCATCAGCTCGCGAATGGTCGTGTAGTCTTCCCGCTCCTGCAGGACCGCGCCGATGCCAACCAGCGAAAGCTTCATCGAGATATCGAATTCGGCGGATGCCGTCGCTCCGAAATAATCCGTATGCGGTTCGATCGACGTGGTGTAGGCATCCATGAAAATCTGGAACACGTCGTCGCTCTTGTACTTGTAAGCGCGTTCCAGCGAGTTCTGATAGCGCTTGTCGAGCGTGTCGCGGATGGCAGCGTCGGTCTTGCCTGCAAGCTTCAGGCGGAGCCAGTCATTCTTGACCCGCTTGCGCCAAAGCTCGTCGCTCTCGGCTTGGGATTTCGGCCAGGGCTCCTTGTCCCGGACAAAGGGATAATCTTCCTTCACACTGAAATCGAAATTCTGCTTGAGCAGCGAGCGGGCATAGGTGAGGCGTTCGACAACGCGCTGCTCATAGATGTTGAAAATGGAAAAAGGGATGCGCAGATCTTCCTGGTTGATCGCGTCATCGATCTTCGTGCTGTCGGCCATGAACTTGTCGATATCGGCCTGAACGAAGAGGAACCTGTCGGGATCGAGTGCCTTGAGAAAGCGGTCCATGATCTTGGCGGACAGGGCATCGTCAAGCGCAACGGGCTTGTAGTGATAGCGCGACAGAAACTCAGCGCTCAAACGGGCCGCTTGCGCCTGCTGCTGCAGCGGCGCCAATACCGGCGGTGAACCTGCATCCAGTGCGTAAGCCGGAGGGGCAAACGCCAGAAACACACTGAGCAAACCATATTGTATACGCATTAAAGCTTCGATCCGATTTCGACGTTTCAGTTTCGCTGTTTAATGTTGGTGGAACAATTATGGTTTTTTGGCAACCAGACAGCGGATTATTCGTGCCGTCATCCCGATAAATTCTGTTTCAGCCCGCAGGTGCAGCCAAATTATCTGCCGCAAAAGCGGCGCTGACAATTCACAACGGCTTGAGGCCGCCGATTCTCAGGACGATGCCAGCAAGGCTTCCAGTTCCGACGCTGTCGGAAAGGCCGAATGGGTTCCGCGTCTGGATACGGTTATGGCAGCGCCCCGCACCGCATGCTCGATTGCCAGCCTGTCCAGGCGGCAATGGCGCCGGGCCGACGATGCGAGGGCCACGGACATGAACGTATCTCCGGCCCCCGTCGTATCGACCACGACGGAGGGTTGCGCCGGCACTGCGATGATCTCCTGTCCATTCGCAAGAATGGCGCCTTCGCGCCCCAATGTCAGAACGACATCCCGGACGCCGCGGTCCAGGAGATGGTGCGCGGCTGCTTTTCCGCTGGCTCCAGTCAATGCCAAGGCTTCACCCTGGTTGAGAAACACAATGTCGACCAGCGCCCAGAGATCCGAGAAATAGGGGCGCAAAGGCGACGGGTTGAACGCAGTCACCATCTGAAGACCCTTGGCCTGCTCAAGGATTTCACGCGTTGCCTGATGCGACAGGTTCCCCTGCAGGATCGCCAGATCACCCGGTTCAGCGGCGTGGAGCTTCATGGCAACATCGGCTGAACTCAGGTTCTGCGCGGCGTCCGTTGTCGTCACGATCGCATTTTCACCGTCGGGCAACCGGAAGATGATGGAGGTATCACTCGACTTTCCATCCAGCTCGACCAGTTCTGTCACGAGCGGCTCATTCTGCAAGCGCTGGCGGATCGCTGCCGCGCGTGCATCATTTCCAACCGGCGCGACCAGTGTCGTGGGCAGCCCGCACCGGGCCATGACGACAGCCTGGTTCGTTCCCTTGCCGCCAAGATCGTGCGCTCCAACCTCGCCGAGGATGGAGGCCCCGGAGGTTGGCAGGGCGTCCACGATAATCGTTTCATCGATGGTGACATTGCCGATTACATAGGCGCGCATCGGGAGGCCTTTGGAAAGTTAGAGGTATGGCGCGTCATGAAAATCGATTTCGAGCTGCATGGCATGGCCGAAAATGCTGCTGAGCCGGACACACATCTGCTCGGAAAGACTCGGCCCCGCCAGATCAAGCTGATGCTTAAGCCACAATGCCTGTTCGGCAAACCCCTGACTCACATGCAGATCAACCCACTCCTTGAGAAGCGGATCACTGATGCGATGCATCGAGGCCTCCTTTGACCACGTCCAGTACATCCATTCCGCCGCAAACATGGCGGCCACAATGTCGAGGAACCCGCCTTCGCCTGCAATGCAGAGCATCCCCGACCGGAAGGCCTCAACCGCTGGAATCGCAACGTCGAATGCGGCCGGATCGATTGCGCGGCGCGCGAAGGTGCGCTCGAAATAAACGATCTGCTCATTGGCAAGCGCGTCGAGCACGGCAATGAGCCAGCGCTTCTGCTCCATGGTTTGCGCCGTTGCCGCCGCATAGGCGAAGATGGAAATCGCCGTGTCGACAAAAGCGCCTTCATAGACGAGATAGCGGTCGAAGGCGTCCCTGCTCAGCGTGTCGTGCTTTATGTCCCTGACAAAACGATGGTCCAGCATCGTTTGCAGAACAGTGGCATTTTCTCGAAGAATGCGGTCGGAGAGACTTTCGTTTTCCATCCTCTCAGTGCTCCAGCCCCGGTTCTGCAGCGGCGCGGAATGCCTTGACCCGCTCGATGTCCACCGGGTTCCACCACACCCCGCCCTGCTTCAACGAGGATGCAACGATGACACCGTTGGTCCGCTTGAGTATTTCGACGATGTTGCCGCTGTTGACACCCGATCCGACCAGAAGCGGCAGATGCGTTGCCGAGCCGATTTCCTCGATCTCCTCGATGGTAGCGACGTTGCCCGTGCGCTGGCCCGTGGCGATGACACCGTCGGCATCAAAGAAAGCGAGATCGCGGGTCAGCTCTTCGATCGTCCGGTCCGCAACGATGGCGTGGCTGCCATGCTTCACATGGCTGTCGGCAAAGACCTTGATGTGTTCGGCGCGCAGCATCGACCGATAGCGCATTGCCTCGGCCGCCCGGCCTTCCATGAAGCCTTCATTCGCGACATAGGCATTGGCCCACTGATTGACGCGAATGAATTTGGCACCGCCGGCCATGGCAATGGCAAAAGCCGGAATGGGCGCATTGGCAAGCACATTGATCCCGAGCGGGATGCCGATGGCCCGGGCAATGCGATCCGTGACAACGGACATGAACCCGGTTGTTTCGGGCCCGATATCGTCCGGCTTGCAAAAGGGGATATCGCCATGGTTTTCGATGACCAGGCCATGCAATCCCCCTTCCACGCAGGCTTCCGCGTCGCGCATGCAGGCATCGTAAATCGTATCCATATCCGCCCCCCTGTAGCGGGGTGCCCCGGGGAAGGCCGGGCAATGGATCATTCCAATGAGCACCTTGTTGGTGCCGAATATCTCCTGCACCGCGTTGGAGCTACGATCCGATATTTCCTGCATGTCGTTCCCTTTCATAGGTTTTTTGAGATAGCGGCTTGCGCGCGCCGAGAAAATCAGCGCGTCAGCCAGGCCAGAATGTTTTTCCAGAGCTTGCCGTAGCCTTCCCATTCGCAGAAGGCCGGGGAGAGCCAATGTGGCCCGATATCGGAGGTCCAGACGGCCGTGTTGCCCTTGCCATGGCGCCCGAGAACCAGCAGCGGATGGCCGCCCTGATCGTCCGGCAAAGTCGCAACGACTTCGACATCCGCTCCGTCACGAATTTCAACCTCATTGACCCCGAGAAGCACCGGCCATTCGCCGCCAAGACCGGCCATGACGGGATGGTCCGGCATGACGATCTTCGCCGTCGTACCCTCGGGAATTTCAACGCGGTCATCATAGGGAAGGCAGGTCACCGGAAGCACGTCTTCCACGGGCGTCCGCCGCCAGCGCGCCTTGCCATCGATACCCTGGAACGAGAAATACCCGCCCACCATCAGCAGCGCGCCGCCCTTTTCCACCCATGCCTTGATCAGCTTCAGCCGGTTGGGAACGGTGCGCGAATGCAGCCAAACATCAGGCGGCAGCAGCAGCGAATTCGCGCCGATATCCGACAGTATGATGACGTCATAGGCATCCAGCCCTGCCATGTCATAGGGGAATTTTTCGACCGCTTCATGCGCGGGCATGTAGGTCAGTTCGAACGCGCTGCCTGCGAGCGCCTTGACCAGCGGCTCTGCACCCAGATGAAACGTTACACTGCCGAACTGATCGAAACCTTTGTAGTGCGTGGCCGAACTGACCCAGCTTTCGCCAACGAGAAGGACTTTCTTTGTCATGGGATCACCAAACTTTCGTGAATATCAAAATAGGGGTTAGCTTCAGGCTCCAGCCTGAAAAACAGCGCGCGGATTGGCCCGCATCATCTGATCAAGAGCCGTTTCATCGAGGCCATGCCGCTTGAGGCGCGGCAGGAAGTGGCGCAGCACATAGGCGTAACCATTGCCGCCATAGCGGGTCAGCATCATCTTCAGAAACACGTCATGCGACAGCAGAACCCGGTCGAGATAACCGGCCTCGGCCAGGCGCACGATGGCGCGGGCGGCTTCTTCGTCGCTCGGGCACTGCACCTGCTGATCCGCATAGAAGAAATCCATGCCGATCATGTCGTATTCAATGAATGCACCGCGGGCGGCGAGTTCACTCTGATAGCTGAAATCATCGTGGGAGGGGTTCATGTGGCAAAGAACCGTGTGCCTTATGTCGGCACCCTCCTGCGCCACGACGTCGAGCACGCGGTGGCCGAGCCGGAACCAGCCCGGCAGGTGCACCATGAGGGGAAGGCCCGTCCGCACCTGCGCCTGAGCCGCACCGCGCAACGACTTCTCCTCCTCAGCGGTGAAATCCGACGAGACGCCGATTTCACCGATAAGCCCGATTTTGACGTCGGTGCCATCGACACCTTCCACCGCTTCTCGCACGATCTCGTTGGCGATATCGCCCACGGTCATATCAGCGACTTCGGCCGGATGGGAGGAACCGAGATAATAGCCGGCCCCCATCACCACATTCAGACCCGCGGCTTTGGCGATGCGCCGCAGAGCCAGCGGATTACGGCCAATGCCCCGGCACGTCGGCTCCACCACGGTCTGGCCGCCGGCATTGGCAAAGGCGCGCAGCTCTGAAATCGCCAGCGGTTCGTCATCAAGCGTGATGTTGTGCTTGTTGACGAAGGGATCCTGCTTGAGTTCGCCCAATATTTCCATGCAGACGAAACCACCGGCAAGGTACTGCCGTTCCGGCGTTTTCGGCGCATGCCACCAGCAGCGGCAATCGTTGAGGATGTGCTCATGCATCAACGTGATGCCGAGCGCTTCCGCTGCAATGGGACCATTGACCGTCATCACCTTGCCGGAGCGGATATGTGCTTCTGACAGATCGCTGTTCACAGGACTCACCTCTTCTTGCCGCTGCCGAAGCGGAAGTTTGCCGTGAATATCCGTGTGTTCAGCCAGATGGCGATCAGGATGATCGCACCGGTGACGATCTGGGTGAAGAATGGCGAGATGTGCATCAGGATCAGCCCGTTGCCGATCACCGCGATGGTCAGCGTGCCGAGAACCGTTCCGAGGATGGTGCCCCGCCCGCCCATGAGCGATGTGCCGCCGAGAACAACGGCCGCGATCACCTGGAGTTCGAAACCGACCGCTGCATTGGACGATCCGGACCCCAGTCGTGCTGCGATCAGCAACCCGGCCACGGCGCAGGCCACGCCGGAAATGAGATAGACCGAGGCGATGATCCATTTGGCCGGCATGCCGACCCGGCGCGCGGCTTCCGCATTGGAGCCGACCGCAACGACCTGACGGCCATATTTGGTCGATGTTATCGCCACATAGCCCAGAACGGCAACGACGGCGGCGATGATGGCCGGAACAGGAACCCCGCCAATGACGCCGCGACCCAGCGCAAAGAAACCCGGCGCATCCTGAATGGGGATGGAATAGCCCTGCGTCAGATAGAGTGCGAATCCCCGCAGGATGGAAAGACCGGCAAGCGTAACGATGAACGCCGGAATCCCCTGGTAGGCGATGAACCAGCCCTGGACGAAGCCAAGGCCGCCGCCGAGCACGATCATTGCAACCACGACCAATGGCCAGGGATATCCCATCGCCATGACGACAGCCGCAACCGCATTGATAAGGGCGACTTGCGAGCCCACCGACAAATCGATGCCGCCGGTGATGATGACGAAGGTCATGGTGATCGCAACGATCAGCAGCGGAGCCGCCTGCCGCACGATATTGAGAATATTGCCAAGGGTCAGGAACGTATCGCTGCCGATCGAGAAAAAGACCATGCAGGCGACAAAAAACACGGCGATCGACAGAACCTGCGCGTGCTCGCCGAAAAAATCGGCAAGGCGCGATCCGTGACCGCGTTCGGTATAGACGGTCATTGCTTTGCTCCTTCGCCAACGATCAGTTTGACCAGATCCTCGAGATTGGTGCCGCCGATCTGGCGTTCTGCGACCTTCGTACCCTCGTACATCACCGCGATACGGTCGCAGACGCGGAAAAGGTCCTGAAGGCGGTGCGTGATCAGAATGACGGATACGCCATTGGCCTTCACGCGATTGATCAGGGAGAGAACCGCTTCGACTTCGGCCACGGCGAGTGCCGATGTCGGCTCATCCATGATCAGGACGTTCGGTTTGAACGACGCTGCCCGGGCAATCGCGATGGCTTGCCGCTGGCCGCCGGAGAGGTTGGCAACCTTGCTGGTCAGTTTGGGAATACGGATTTCCAGCGCATCCAGCATCTTGCGCGCTTCGGCCAGCATCGCCTTGCTGTCAAGGAACATGCCCTTGCTGAGCTCGCGCCCGAGAAAGAGATTGCCGACCACATCGATCTCATCGCAAAGGCTCAGATCCTGGAAGACCATTTCGATATGTCTGTTGCGCGCATCGCCCGGGCCGGTGAGATGAATGTCCTCGCCCTCGATGGACATGGTGCCGCCGTCCGGAATGTAGGTACCGGAGATGATCTTTGTCAGCGTCGACTTGCCCGCGGCATTGTCACCGACAAGCCCAAGGCATTCACCAGGATAAATGTCGAGATCAACACCACGCAATGCCTGGTGCGAGCCGAATGATTTGCGTATGCCGCGCAAGGAAATACGCGGGGCGCCATGTGCGTCGCCGGCAGATCCGGAGGGAATACCCCCTCCGGAACCGATGGCAGCAGATCTTTGCTGACCGACCTCGATCATTTGAAGACGGCCCTGTATGGGTCAACATTCGCCTTGGTGACGATGGTGACGGGAACAGCGATGTTCTTCTCGACGGTCTGGCCGGCCGCAACCTTCTGCAATGCATTCACGGCGGCGGCACCCATTGCCGACGGGTCCTGCTGGATAACCGCGGCAACAAATCCGGCATCGATGCCGGCAATGGCTTCCGCTGTCAGATCCCAGCCGAACACCTTGATGGTGCCCTGCTTGCCCTGGCTCTGCACGGCAGCGATGGCGCCCATCAGGGCGGGCTCGCCGGTTGCATAGATGGCTGTCAGGTCCGGGTTGCCGGTAATCAGGTTCTCGGCTGCCGCAAGCGCATTGTCCTGCACATTCTGGCCGTCTACGACGCCGGCAACTGCAACACCGTCAACACCCTTGATCGTCTTTTCAAAGCCTTCCTGCCGGACATTCTGGATATAGGAGTTCAACGCACCGACAACACCGATCTTGGCCTTGCCGCCCATATTGGCTTTGACGTAGTCAAGGAAGAACTTGCCCATGTCGGCACCGGCCTTGGCATTGTCGACGCCGATCTGGGCTTTCTGCGGACCTTCGGGAAGGATCGCATCGATGGCGACAACGGGGATACCCGCGTCGGCGGCCTGCTTGACGGCCGGCATCAGGCCGTTGACGTCGATGGCGACGACCGCAAGACCCGATACCTTTTCCTGAATATAGGTCTCCACGGCACTGTTCTGCGCCGTCGGTTCATTGTTGGAATTGAAGATAACCAGCTTGACGCCGGCGGCGTCGGCTGCCTTCTGCGCGCCCTGGTTCATCTGGTTGAAGAAAAGCGCCTGCTGGTTGATCTGCACCAGCGCGATTGTTTTCTTTTCCTGTGCGATCGCAGTCGACGAGGCGGCGCAGCTCAATGCCGTGAAGCCAGCCAATGCAATCAATGTTCTCCTGCTCAAATTCAAAGTCATGTTCTCATCCTCTGTTGGTTTTCTTACCGTTACGTCTTGTTATTTCGCCGGCGGGGCAACGGAGTTCCGCACGACGATTTCGACTGGCAGCAGTTCTTCCGAAGCGGAAGGTTTCCACTCCTGCCAATTTGTTTCCAGAAGCAGTTCGAGCGCCCGGCGCCCGAGTTGCCGGACCGGCTGACGAATGACGGTCAGCGGCGGTGCAAAGAGATGCAGCGGCCCGACATCATCGAAACCGATGATCGAAACATCGTCGGGAACCGACACATTCCGATCCTTGAAGACCTCGATCAGGCCGATGGCGATTTCATCGGAGCTGGCAAAGATGGCCGTTGCCGCGTGCTGCTCTTCCAGATAGCGGACGGCGGCTTTGCGCCCATAATCGATGGTGTATTCACCAGCGTAACGATCAACCTTCGCCGTATCGCCATGCTGTTCGCGCAGCGCGCGCATCAGGCCATCAAAACGGCGGCGCGCGCTGATCATGCGCTCGTCGCCGCCGATGAACAGAACATGGCTGTGCCCCTGTTGCGCCAGGTGAAGACCGGCGAGATAACCGCCATGATCATTGTCGCAGAACAGCTTCGGCGCTTTCGAACCCGGCACGTCTTCGTCGACGATGATGACCTTGCCCGAACGGTTGATAAGGCCTGCGAGCGCACCGTCGTCCGGGTGGTTGGTGATGAAGATCAGCCCGTCGACATGATTGCGTTCGATCAGCTGCAGGTATTCGATTTCGCGCCCTGCCCGATTGAGCGTCGCATGCAGCGAGACCGCCAGCTTGCGCTCGTCGGCTGCCTGCTCGACAGCGGCGACCAGGGTTGAAAAAAACGGGTTGGCAATTTCAGGAACAACCAGACCGATGGTGTCCGAACGACCCATGCTCAAACGCCGCGCATGCGGATTGGGTATGTAGTTCAGCGATTTGATTGCATCTTCGATGCGCTTCTTGGTGTGATACGGCAGATCAAGACTGCCATTGACCAGGCGCGATACTGTCGTAACCGACACGCCAGCTGCGGCGGCAACATCTTTCAGACTGGGCGTCGTCTTCTTGATCACAAGCGCTTTCCCCATTGTAAAGCGGTTTAGTAAATCGCTTTACAAGACAAACTCACTTCATGGTTCTTGTCAACTGGGATTCAGAACCGACAGAATAATCCTGTGAGATTCCGTGTCGAAGCCGATCCGAAAATCAGAAAATATGGAATTTTAACAAGGTGTTGGGTAACGCGAAAATTTATCGCTCAATCGTCCCAATTGCATGCGGCAACATAGATTGCGGCGAGTTTTTCCATGCCGAACTGATCGATGCTGTCAAACCGGCCGGGTAACGGACTGTCCAGATCGAGAACACCCAGAATGCGTCCCTCATGGAAAAGCGGCACGACAAGCTCCGAACGGGATGCGGCATCACAGGCAATATGTCCGGGAAAGGCGTGGACATCCTCGACGAGAATCGAGGTTCCCTGCGCAACAGCCGTTCCGCAGACGCCATTGCCAACGGCGATACGCACGCAGGCCGGCTTGCCCTGAAAGGGGCCGACAACGAGTTCGTCTTCGGAATAAAGGAAATAGAAGCCGGCCCAATTGAGATCGGGCACCATCTGGAAGATCAGTGCCGAGGTGTTGGCGGCATTGGCGATGGCATCGTTTTCATCAGCGAGAAGGCCGCTCAACTGAGCGCAGAGTTCGCGATAAAACTCGGTCTTGTCAGTGTGATTCATCGTCTTTGCCGCAAACATCGGACGCGTATCCTTTTCGTGCCAATCGTCGTGGCTGCCATCAGCCGCCTCACCTCGGAGAACGGCTATCGCAACAGAAATACAGCGCGAATCTCGCCTGTGCAACCGCACGGCTGTGAAGGCCTGCGCTTCCATGGCGAGCCAGGCACAAAGATGAACGGGCGGGTATCAGAAATTGATCGACGCGTAGAAGATGGCAAACACACCGTCGAGAACGATGACGATGAAGATCGACTTGACCACCGATGCCGTCACGCGCAGACCCAGCGACTCCGCGCTTCCGCCAACCTTCATCCCTTCAACCGCGGCGATGGTACCAATGATCATCGCCATGAAGGGAGCCTTGATCAGGCCCGCCAGGAAATACTGGACCGTGATCGCATCGCGCAGATTGGCGATATAGATGCCGGGTGATACGTCCGAATAAAGCCATAGCGCGACGGCCCCGCCCGCAAGCCCGGCAAAATCCGCAATAATCGTCAGAAGCGGCAGCGAAATACTCAGTGCGACCAGACGGGGAAACACCAGAACGCTGATCGGATTGAGACCGATGACGTGCAGCGCATCGACTTCCTCGCGCATCTTCATCGACCCGAGTTCTGCCGTAATGGCGCTCCCTGAGCGCCCCGCGATCATGATCGCGGTCAACAGGACGCCGGTCTCGCGCAGCACCAGCACGCCGACGAGATTCACCGCATAGGTCTCGGCACCATAGGTGCTGAGCATATAGGCGCCCTGCTGCGCAACAATGGCACCCATAATGAATGAAATCAGCACCACCACCGGGATTGCCCCGACGCCCAGCCGATCAATCTGGTGAAAGAAGGCCGGATACCGGATCGGGCTTCCCTTGCCGCCACGCATCTGGGAACCGGTGACGACAGCACCCAGCACATGCATGGATTTGATGAAATCATCGCCGAAATTGACCACTGTCCGGCCAATTGTATCGAGAAACTGAATTCCAAGATTCGGCTTGTGCAGCGGCAGGTTTGTATCCGCCGGAGCAGATGCGGTTTTCCCGACAGCATCAAAAAGCGTTTCCCAGTGCTGCTTCAGCCCGCGTATCTCAACCTGTTTGCCGGCAGCTTCCAGGGCAACGCGCATGCGGTCGACCAGCCAGGCCCCGGCGGTATCCAACGCGTCGACGCCGGACAGATCGATGACAGCATTGGAAAAATCCTTCCTATGCTCGATCTTGCGCATTTGCGCATTCACACGGCCGACATAGCGGGTAATCCACGAGCCTGCCAGGACAACCATTGCCTGATCATTTTCGGTGTTGAAGCTGACGTTGAGCGGCTGGCCGGACATGCCGTGTTCGTGTGTCGCATCAACCATGGCCGAAATACTTTCGCTTTTTGCAATCGCTGCTTTATCCCCCGGCTGGTCGATTCTGGCAAGCAAAACTCAAAACAAACGCCCTGCGGGTCATCACGCGCCCTCGCTCACCAGCAGCAAAAGCCGACTGCTATCGATGATAACAACCGGCTCTTGCTCGTCATGTCAGAATACCCGGGAATGGCAGCCTTCCCTTAACTCCCGCTGCGCGCGTGAAGTTGCGGGATAAACAGGTCCGTCCAGCTTGCGGGCTTGACCTTGATCGTACCGGCCAGATGCATGAACTCGGCAAACTGCATGACACCATTCGGCGTCGTCGAGAACTGCGAATCCTTGTCATTGAGCATTTCAAGAACTTCCTCGACCGACACTTTCACCTTCGAACTCTTGGCGAAAATCTCGGCGGCAGCTTGCTTGTTGCCGGCAATGAAAGCGTTTGCTTCGTCCAGAGCCGCCAGGAAAGCTTCCGTGGTTTTCGGATTGGCGTCGACGAACTTCTTCGGCGCAAAAGTCACGTCCAGCGTGATATTGCCGATGACATCGACAGAATTGACAACCCGGTGCACCTTCGGGTCTTTCAACTCCAGATAGGAAAACGGTGGCGAGGTGAAGTGGGCAGTAATCTCGGTCTGGCCGCTTGTCACCGCTGCCAGGGCTTCCGGATGCGGCAGGCTGACCGTCAACGGGTCGAGCTTCGCATAGTTCTCGCGTCCGAATTCGTGCGCTGCCATCATCTGCAGGACGACCGCCGACAGCGACGTCTTGATCCCCGGCAGGGCAATTTTATCCTTGGGTGTCAGATCCTTCAGCGTCTTGATCTCGGGATTGTTCGAATTCAGCCACAGCGATGTGGCGCTGAGACCGCTGATGCCGACAACTTCGACATTTGGAATGCCCTTGGCCTTGGCCCAGAGGGTGACAAAGCCCGGCGCCCCGGTTCCGGCAAAGTCGAGTGAACCGGCCATCATCGCATCATTGATGACATTGCCGCCATCGAGCATCAGCCATGTCACCTTGACATCACCCAGACCGGCTTTGGCAGCCTGCTTTTCCAGCAGCTTCTGGTTTTCCATGACGATCAGCGGCAGATAGAGAATGCCGTATCCCTTGGAAATCCGCACTTCGCTGACTTCGGCGCGGGCGGCACCCGTTGCACCTGCCAATCCAAGGCCGATGCCGAGCACGGCGGCACAGAGCTGTTTCATCATTTTCATCTTAGTCCTCCCTTTATACATACCGGTTCCCGGCGGTTCAAACTCAGGCCTGCATTCCCCAGCGGCGAATGGTTTTCTTTTCAATCGTGGCAAAGATCAGGTTCTCGACGGCAAGGCCGATCAAAATAACCGTGAACAAGCCTGCAAAGACGTTGGCGGTTTCCAGCTGGTTGCGGTTTTCGAAGATGAACCAGCCAAGGCCGCCGGAGCCGGACGATACGCCAAATACCAGTTCAGCGGCGATCAGCGTGCGCCATGCGAAGGCCCAGCCGACTTTCAACCCCGTCAGAATGGACGGAAAGGCGGCGGGTATCAGGATATGACGGACCAGCTTGAGGCCGCGCAGGCCGTAATTCAGGCCGACCATCCGCATCGTGTTGGAAACCGACCGGAAACCGGCATGGGTATTCAGGGCGATGGCCCAGAGTACCGAGTGCACCAGCACGAAGATCACGCTTCCCTGCCCCAGGCCGAACCAGATCAGCGCCAATGGCAGCAATGCAATGGCCGGGAGCGGATTGAACATGGAGGTCAGTGTTTCCAGCAGGTCGGCACCAATGCGCGACCCGATGGCGAGCGTGGTCAGGAGCGAGGCCAGCACGATGCCGATGCCATAGCCGATGAGCAGCGTTTTGATGGATGCCAGCGCCCTGGCCGGAATGGTTCCGTCGGCAATGTTGGAGCTGAAAGCCGCGAAGGTCTGAGAGAAGCTTGGAAACAGCAATGGATTGCCCAGCCAACGCCCGTAAATCTCCCAGGCGGCAGCAAGAACGAACAGGATAAAGGCTTTTCGCACCGCACCGATGCGATAGATGCGTTCAAAGGCAGAGAGCGTCTTCTCGACCTGCAGGAAATCCTTCTTGCCGTCGCCGCGCACAATCTCCGGACGTGTGTAGAGAACTTCAGTCATCGAATCTTCCAATCTCAACTGGCGAACAACATGTCGTTGATGCGGGTTTCGAGCGCCGCCTGCGTACCGGTTCCAAGCTCGCTGGGCGGTATGCTGTTCAGCTCGGCCTTCACCTGGCCCGGATGGGGTGAAAGGAGCAGAATGCGCGTGCCGATGCGGATGGCCTCCTCGATGGAGTGGGTCACGAACAGGACGGTGAAATGCGTATCGTCCCAGAGTTGCAGCAATTCATCCTGCATCTTGCGGCGCGTCAGCGCGTCGAGCGCTGCAAAGGGCTCATCCATCAGAAGCACATCCGGCTCCATGGCCATGCCGCGCGCGATGGCCACACGCTGCTTCATGCCGCCGGACAGCATATGGGGGTAGCTGTCGATGAATTTGGTCAGGCCAACCTTGTCGATGTAACTGCGGGCGCGTTCGCGTGCCTCTGCCGGCTTTGCCCGCCCGCTGGCGGTGAGGGCGAAGACGACATTTTCACCGACCGTCTTCCACGGCAGAAGCTGGTCGAACTCCTGAAAGACCATCATCCGGTCAGGGCCGGGTTCGGTGACTTCCTTGCCCTTGAGCGTGATCTGCCCTTCGGTCGGCGTGAGATAGCCGCCGATGGCCTTGAGCAAGGTCGACTTGCCGCAGCCTGACGGTCCGAGAAGAACAAAGCGGTCGGATTGAAAAACCTGAAAATCGACGCGATGCGTGGCGGTCACCAGCGCATCTTCCGTCTTGTATTGCAGTGTGACGCCCTCGACGCTCAATAATGCGCCGCGAGCATCAAAGGACTGATGCAAAGTCATACTTCCTCCCAATGCGTCGTCTCTTTTGCGCAACGCCGTAACGTTGACAAAACTCCCACCTCGACTGTACTTGCGGTAACTGACACATACCTGACTCACGTTTCGGGGGCACGATTTGCGCATTCTTGTCGTGGAAGACATGCCCGATATCGCCAAGGCGATTGCCCAGCGCTTTGAAAAAATCGGCCATGCCGTTGATTGCGAAACCGATGGCCGGACCGCCAGCGAAGTGCTGCGGGTGCAGGATTATGATCTCATCATCCTCGACATGATGCTGCCCGGCGCCGATGGTTTCGAGATTCTCAAAGGGCTGCGCGGCCGCAAGGACAAGACGCCCGTTCTGGTCCTGACCGCACGATCGGCGGTCGATGACCGCGTCGACGTCCTTGATCTTGGTGCCGACGATTATCTGACCAAGCCGTTCGATTTTCGCGAGCTGGAAGCACGCGCCCGCGCACTGCTGCGCCGGAGCGCCGGCATGTCCGACAATGCCCTGCGCTTCGGGGACCTCGTCATCGACCGGGCCGGGCGCACGGCCAGCGTTGCCGATACCGCTCTTGACCTGACCCGGCGTGAATTGATTGTTCTCGAGATTCTGGCGGCACGGCCCAAGCGCTTCGTCTCCAAGGAGGAACTGGTGGAGCAGCTTTTCAACTTCGACCAGGAGCCGAGCGCCAATGCCGTCGAGCAATATGTGACGCGGCTGCGGCGCAAGCTGGCGGATACTTCAATCGAGATTCGCACCTCGCGCGGGCTGGGCTATCAACTTGCAAGCAAATGATATCCGCTACTCCCTGCACATCCGGATCATCGTCTTCATTGCGCTCATTCTCGGTGTCGGTGCGGTCGTCCTTGCTCTTGCCGCCTGGCAATATGCCGGCATTGCCGCGCGTGATGCCTATGACAAGCTTTTGATTGGCGGGACAATACAGGTTGCGGAAAACGTCTACATGCAGGGCGGGGTTGTAACCCTCGACCCGCCAGCGGCCGCGTTTGCGACCCTGTCGGCCTATGATCTGGTCTTTTACCGGGTGACCGATCCGCGCGGCGTCGTTGTCGCTGGCTATGGCGATCTCGCGCCGAAAATTTCATCGGAAAACATTCGCAAAGGCGTGGTCCTTGCCGACGACAACTATCAGGGGCAGTCGGTCCGCGTTGCGGCGATCGGCAAGCAGATTGACACCGGCTCCGGCACTGGCTGGGTGGAAATCGTCGTGGCGCAAACCCTGCGGGCGCGGGAATCCCTCGCCTGGGATCTTGCCGGCAAGGCGGTCGGCATGATCGCGATCATGAGCCTTCTTGCCCTGATCGCTGGCGCCATTTCCGTGCGCATTGCTTTGAAACCGCTGACGCGTATCGAACGGGAAATCGCAGCGCGCAAGCCCGACGATCTGCGCGCCATACGCGTTACGCCGCCCTATGAAATCCGGGCATTGGTCAGCGTCCTTGATGACTTCATGCGCCGACTTGCCGATCGCATAGCGCTGATGCAGCGTTTTATCGCCGATGCCGCCCATCAGATGCGCACGCCTTTGGCCGAACTCAATGCACAGGTGGAAATCCTGTCGAACGATGCCGACCCAAAACTGCAGGATCAGATTCAGAAACTCGGCGCAAAGGTGAACGCGCTCGGCAATCTCACTGGCCAGCTTCTCGACCACGCCATGGTCATTCATCGTGCCGGCACCGTTGGCTTCACAACGATCGATCTGAATGCATTGGCGAAAACCACGCTGGCTCAGGCCGTCCCGTTGTCACTGGAACGGGAAGTGACAATCGCCTTCTTACCCTGCCCGGCAGAGCTGCATATCCAGGGCGATATGATCAGCATCCGCGAGGCGCTGACCAATCTGATCCAGAATGCCCTGATCCATGGCGCATCAACGCGTCTTTCTGTGGAGCTCGGCCGCGATGAAAGCAAGGCATGGATCAACGTGATTGACGACGGCCCTGGCATTTCGAGCACAGAACAGGCACGGCTCCTTGAACCCTTCGAAGTCGGGTCCGGTCCCGCACCCGGTTCCGGCCTGGGGCTGGCGATTGCGGCGGAGGTTGCCAAGGCGCATGGCGGGGAACTCACCTTCCCCGCCGTCGAAAACGGTTTCTGCGTGCAACTGGCGTTGCCTGGACAGCGTTTGTTAGGCAGTGTCACCTCATGAGCCACAAGGAACGACGCGATGACACAAACGGACACTGAACACAGAGGCCTTTGGGAAACTGAACGGGCGTTGCTGCATCATTTGCGAACGGTCCGCCGCCGGGACAGGGGCCTCAAGCCGGAAAAACCCGGCGACGGGTTGACCAGCGGCCAGAGAATTGCCGATCAGGTGGCTGCGACGATGGGCTCATGGAGTTTCATCATCATCCAGACCACGATCCTGTTCTTCTGGATCGTATTGAACGTCACCGCCTATATCCAGCATTGGGACCCCTATCCGTTCATTCTCCTCAATCTTGCACTCTCCTTTCAGGCGGCCTATGCGGCGCCCTTCATCATGATGAGCCAGAACCGGCAGCAGGATATTGACCGGAAAGAAGCCGAGCATGATTACCGCATCAACATCAAAGCCGAGCTGGAAATCGAATTGCTGCACGAGAAGATGGAGCTGCTTCACCAGAAGATCGATCTTCTCAAGGACAAGGAAGTTCTGGCTTTGACGGAGTCGATCCAGAGGCTTTGCGACCAGGGCCAGGCACCAAAGGCTCAAAGGTAAATCGCAGGGAAGCAAATGATGGTGACCCGTCGAACGGTATTGGCTGCACTTGG
The DNA here is from genome assembly GCF_049896885.1 of Phyllobacterium sp. SL163. Lineage (NCBI taxonomy): Bacteria > Pseudomonadati > Pseudomonadota > Alphaproteobacteria > Hyphomicrobiales > Phyllobacteriaceae > Phyllobacterium > Phyllobacterium sp. SL163. The sequence goes on from NZ_JAFCVE010000011.1 coordinate 80,708, forward strand.
TATCGCCGCATACCCGGCAAAACTCTTTGCCAGCACAGCCGACACGGTCATTCCGCTCTGGCCCGCAACGCCGCCCGGCGGCGGCGGTCCGGCAGGACCAATCACTATCAGCGCCAAAGGGGCGGTCAGCAATATCGCAGCCCCGTCGATGGAGGTTTTCCAGCCGGCAAAGCCGAATGGCGCAGCGGTTCTCGTAGCAGCGGGCGGCGGCTACAAACGCATCGAAATGAAGAAGGAGGCTCTTTCGGCAGCCCGCTGGCTGACCGACCGGGGTTTTACCGTCTTCACCCTGACCTACAGGCTGCCCGGAGAAGGATGGAATGCCGGTCCGCTGGCGCCGTTGCAGGATGCGCAACGTGCTTTGCGCTTGATCCGCCAGAACGCCAGCCGCTTCGAGATCGATCCGGAACGCCTTGGCGTGCTCGGGTTTTCTGCCGGCGGGCATCTGCTTGGAATGGCTTCCGTCCGCTCGGCTTTCCCTTCCTATGAGCGGATCGATGCGGCGGACGGCCTGTCTGCCCGGCCGTCGTTTTCTGCGCTGATCTATCCCATCATTACGCTGGAGCCGCCCTATGACCACACCTCGACACGGCGCATCCTGATTGGCACGCATCCAAGCCCGGAACGGAGTGCGGACTGGTCGGTTCAAACCCATGTTCGCAGCGGGTGCCCTCCCATGTTCCTTGTTCAGGCACAGGATGACCCCATTTCCGACCCGGCAAATACCCGCATCATGGCAGATGCCTGCAAGCGGGCGGGCGTACCCGTGGAACTGCACCAACTGGCCAGCGGTGGTCACGGTTTCGGCATGGGCGAGAAGGATACGCCGACCGGCGTGTGGCCGGACTATTTTTCTGCCTGGCTGACAGCTGTCGCCTCAGCGGCGTCAACGCGCCGCTGACGTATCGCCCTCTGCCCATCGATCACGCGGCGCGGGTGATCCGGATGGGAATCGATTTGAAAGACGGCGTTCCCGACTGCTGGTCATAGTGGGACAGGGCGACCAGCGTGTTCAGTTCGGGATAGTACCCGGCGGCTGAGCCGCGGGGAATATTATACGCCACGGCGGTCAACCGCTTGACCCGGCGCGGTCGGTCGTCAGGATCGGCGTGATCGCGCGCTGCTTCAACATCGAGCGTATCACCATCGGCCAAGCCGCGTTCGGCCAGGTCTTTGGCATTCAGAAAAATCACATCCCGCCGCCCGAACACGCCACGATACCGGTCATCCATGCCATAGATCGTCGTGTTGTACTGGTCATGGCTGCGGATCGTCGTCAGCGTCAGTACATTGGGTTCCAGAACACGCGGATCCTCGCTCAAGCCTTTCGCCACCAGGAAACAGGCTTTCTGGTTCGGTGTTTTCCATTCGCGATGCGAGGCGGGTACGCTCAGGCGAAACCCGCCCGGCTCCCGGATACGCGCATTAAAATCCTTGAAGTCAGGGAAAACAACTTCAATCTTGTCGCGGATCCGGCTGTAATCCGCGATCATGGCGTCCCATTCGATGCCGTAACGGTCACCCAAAGTCGCCTTTGCCATACCCGCGATGATAGCGGGTTCCGACCGCAGATCGCCGCTGGGCGGATTGAGAAAGCCGCGCGAGGCATGCACCATCGACATGGAATCTTCAACGGTCACGGATTGCCGGCCTGTGGCCTGAACATCGGCGTCGGTGCGCCCGAGAACGGGCAGGACGATGGTGGTCTTGGCCGTCAGCAGATGCGAACGGTTGAACTTGGTCGTCAGGTGCACGGCAAGATCAAGCTTGCGCATCCCTGCAAACGTTGCATCGGGATCAGACATGGCGACAGCCAGATTCCCGCCGAGACAGACGAGCGCCTTGGACCTGCCGTCGATGATTGCCTCTATCGCTTCGATGGCATTGTGCCCCTTGGCGGCGGACGGCCGGAAACCGAACGCCCGCTCCATGCCGTCGATGAGGGCGGCATTGGGAATTTCGGTAATGCCGACCGTGCGGTCGCCCTGCACATTGGAATGACCGCGCAAAGGGCATATGCCTGCGCCTTCCCGGCCGATATTGCCGCGCAGCATCAGGAAGTTGGCAATCTGCTGAACGTTTGCCGTGCCATTCCGGTGCTGGGTGATGCCCATGCCGTAGCACAGGATGACATTCTTGGATTTTGCATAGACATCGCCCGCACTTTCGATCGCATTGCGGGTAAGGCCCGACATGATCTCGATGTCCTCCCAGCGTGTCGCGTCGATGTCCTCTCTCAGAGCGTCGATGCCTGACGTATGGTCGGCAATAAAATCGCGGTCGAGGATTCCCTTTCCACCGCGCTCCAGATCGCGCCGGTCAAGCTCGAAAACCCTTTTCATCATGCCCTTGAGCACCGCGACGTCGCCGCCAATGCGAACCTGATGATAAGCCGACGCAATATCCGTCGAACCGAGCGTGGCCATTTCGACCGGGCTTTGCGGCGAGGCAAAGCGCTCGAGCGCCCGCTCCTTCAGCGGGTTGAAAACAATGATGGGCGCGCCGCGCCGCGCCACATCGCGCAAGGTCGCCATCATGCGCGGATGGTTGGTGCCGGGATTGTGGCCGAAGCTGAAGATGGCGTCGGCATGATCGAAGTCTTCCAGGGTTACGGTTCCCTTGCCGACGCCGATCGAGTGCGGCAGACCCACGCTTGTCGCCTCGTGGCACATGTTCGAGCAGTCGGGAAAATTATTGGTCCCATAGGCCCTCACGAACAGCTGGAACAGGAACGCGGCCTCGTTCGAGGCTCTGCCGGAGGTATAAAACTCGGCCATGTTGGGATCAGGCAGAGCGTTCAATTCCGCTCCGATAAGCGCGAAAGCCCTGTCCCACTCAATGGGCACATAGGTGTCAGCCGCCGCATCGTAAATCAGCGGGTCGGTCAAGCGCCCCTCATCTTCCAGATCATGATCCGACCAGTTCCACAATTCTGAAACCGTATGCGATGCAAAGAAGGTGGGCCCGATACGCTTGGCGGTCGATTCCCAAGTGACGGCCTTTGCACCGTTTTCGCAGAATTCGAAAGAAGAGGTGTGTTTCGGGTCCGGCCAGGCACAACCGGGACAATCAAACCCATCCGGCTGGTTGGCTTTCAGCAGGGTCGCCGCTCCCTGGGCAACAATCTTCTGCCGGGCAAGACTCTCCGCCACCGCCTTCAATGCACCCCAACCGCCTGCCGGTGCATTGTAGCGTTCAATACCCTCCGGTCTCTTCCTGGGCATGTCGTACTCCTTGAAACCTGGTCAACGATGGACAGATCGACCGCGTGTCATTGTAACAGATAAGTGCGATGCCGCATGCTGTTCTTCCGATGATACGACGCTTTCCCGCGCGAAACCGGAAAGCGCCGGAATTTCATGACGAGCACCACCGAACAGCTTTCAACGGTTCCCCAAACGGAAATGGGCACCGCCGAAACCTGTTCAGCGGTGCCCACTCCAATGCAACCCTCGCACCGCGGCGCGAGGAAAAGCAGCCGGTCTTAGTTGGCCGACGCAAGCGTCATCGACGTGCCGGTGGCAGCAATGTTCAGACCGATCTGGCCCGTGACGCTGATTGCCTGCAGGTGAACGGAGCCTGCAGTACCGCCGAACAGCACATTGGTGCCGATACCGGCGCCGAGTGTGGCTTCCGCTGTTGCACCGCGATAAACGCCGCTCAGCGAACCCTGGTGATAACCAGCGGTCGGTGCAAACACAGCCCAGACGAGGCGGCTGCGTGTTGTAAACCCGAGATCGACACCCAGCTTCTTGATCGCGCCGGTATAGTGATCCGAACGCTCACGGCCGACTGTGGAACGGAAGACACAATCGACTTCCTTGGCCGAACCAAGCACGTAGCCGACGCCGCCATCGATATCGCAGGTGAGATAGCCGATCCTCACGCCGTTGCGCGCGTCTGGCTCCTGGTAGGTCGCCGGCATATCGGCTGCAACAGCGACCGTTGCACCAGCAATTGCCAACGACGTGGTCGCAAGTGCCATAGCAAGTGTCTTCTTCATCATACTCTCCTTCTCAAATTGTAACCGGTGCACCGCAATCGATCCTCCAGCCCACAAATTCAGCAACAGGTTACAGAAGGTATCGCAGGGCGATCTCATTCGATATACCTGAAGCAACACATGTGAAGGCGTGCCGGAATGCGCAAGTGACAGACCATTCACAATTCACCTCCCAATGGGACATTTTGAAGGCACATGACGGATTGTTTACGCAAAATTAACAGTTTAGCTTCGACGAGGCTCGGCCTATTCCATCGAATCGAGACACAATCGCCCTGTCCATGAGATCTGTGAGAACCCAATGAATGTCCGGCAGCTCGAAGTCCTGCGCACCCTGCTCGTTACCGGCTCCACAATTGCAACGGCGCGGGCCATGGGCCTGAGCCAGTCGGGCGTCAGCCGCCTGCTGCAGCAGCTTGAGGCCAACCTTTCAATGCAGCTGTTTGCACGGGACAAGGGCAGGCTGATCCCGACACCGGAGGCGGAAAAGCTCGCCTATGACGCCGAACTTGTCCTTGCCGGAATAGACCGCTTCACCAACCTTGCGCAGGACCTGCGCAGCGGGGCCGTCGGGCCGGAATCGGTGCGCATCGCCCTCCCAAACAGCCTTGCCGACCAGTTTACCCCGGATCTTCTCGCGGATTTCGACAGGGATTTTCCGCGGGTGCGCATAGAAACGTTCTTCGACACGTCGGGCGCCATCACCCGCCTGATCGAACAGCGCATCGTGGATTTCGGTTTCCTGCGCTATGAAGGACAGCAGAGCACCAGCGTCGAGCTTGAGGTGGTCGTGAGCGGCCGAAAGGTGTGCGTCATTCCCGCCGATCATCCCCTCGCCGCCCTGGACATCGTCACACCCAGGGATTTACGCAATATTCCGTTGATTCTGACCGGCCGCAACAGGCCCACCCGCATGAAACTCGATGAGATTTTTCGCCAGGCCGGCGTGTCGCAGACCGTCAAGATTGAAACGCACAGCAACAATTCTGCCTTTTCCTATGCCGCGCATGGGCTTGGGATAGCCATCATCAGCAGCTTCTTCGCGCACCTGACCAAGGATACAAGGATCGTCATACGGCCCTTCGATCCGCCGCTCACGCAGAGTTTCGGCCTTGCCAAGGCGGCTGGCGTTCCGCTGTCCATCGCTGCCGAAGCGCTCAGCAGGCGGATGAAGCAAAGGCTTCTCAACGTCGAGGGCCCGCAAAGCTGAACAGATGGCTTTCCGCCGGACATGGGCGCGCGCATACCTGTCACGCAAGTACCCGCTTGCATAGCACTATGACATTTACTCATAATATTGCGCATGGTTTTCACATATGCTCATAGTCCGGCGCACAATGGCCAGATGACTGCGGGGAACTTCCGCGCAGCCAAAAGAGCAGAATGGGAACCACGTGATCAAATTTATACTCGGCCGAATGCTGATGGCTGTGCCCACGATTGTCATCGTGGCAGTGGCAGTGTTCACCCTTATCCGCCTCATCCCGGGCGATCCGGCAGCTCTGATGCTTGGGGATCTTGCCGAACCGCAGCAGATCGCCGCCCTGCGTTCCACGCTGGGGCTCGACCAGAGCATTCCGGTGCAGTTCATGATCTGGGTGGGGCATTTGTTCAACGGCGACTTCGGCAAGTCCATCGTTACCGGTGAGCCCGTCCTGCACCTCGTGCTCTCACGTTTTTTCATCAGCGCGCAAATCGTTGTTCTGGCGGTTCTGATTGCAAGCGTGATCGCCGTCCCGGCAGGTGTTATCGCGGCATGGAAACAGAACAGCCTCACCGATCTGGCGCTGGTCGGCACGGCAACGGTTCTCCTGTCCATTCCCACATTCTGGCTCGGACTGCTGCTGCTGCTTTTCTTCGGGCTGAAACTCGGCTGGGTGCCGGTGCTCGGCTACGTCTCGGTGACGACAGACTGGAAGGCCGGGCTCATCTACATGGCCCTACCGGTTGCCACCCTCTTTATCCACGAGATGGGTGTGATCATCCGCATGGCCCGCGCATCCACGCTAGAAGTCCTGCGCCTTGATTACATCACCCATGCCCGTGCCAAGGGCCTGTCGGAACAGGCAGTTCTGTGGCGTCACGCCTTCAAGAACGCCTTTGGTCCGACCTGGACCATGATCGGCCTGATTCTTGGCAATCTGCTCGGCGGTATTGCCGTTATCGAAACGGTTTTCTCCATACCGGGCCTCGGCCGCCTGCTCGTCGACAGTATTTTCCAGCGCGATTATCCCGTCATTCAGGGCTGTCTCCTGCTGGTTGCGGTTGCCTATGTTCTGGTCAACCTCGTCGTGGATCTTCTCTATCCACTCTTTGATCCACGGGTGGTGGCGGAATGAAAAAGCTTACATTCAACGGGGTGATCGGTGGCACCATCATCACCCTCCTCTTTATCGTCGCGGCCATCGGCATGCTCTGGACGCCGTTCGATCCGATGAAGCTCAGTTTTTCCGCGCGTCTGGCCGCACCGAGTGCAGCGCATCTTCTCGGCACCGACGAGTTCGGACGGGATGTCCTGAGCCGGCTGATGGTCGGGGCACAGGCCAGTGTCTGGATTGGCTTTGCCACAGTCTGTTTTGCTGTGTTCTTCGGCACCCTTATCGGCCTGATCAGCGGTTATGCACGCGGCTGGGTCGACGGTGTCATCATGGCGTTCAACAATGCCCTGCTGGCCTTTCCCGGTATTCTTCTCGCCCTCGGACTGCTCGCGGTTTTCGGCGCCAACCAGTACGGCATCATCTTCGCACTTGGGATCGCCTATACCCCGTCGATGGCGCGTATCGTGCGCGGTGCCGTCCTTTCCCTGCGCGAACGGGAGTTCATCGAAGCCTCCAAGGTCATGGGCAACAGCGAAATCTATACGATTCTCCGCCACATCCTGCCCAATTGCCTGGCACCGATTACGGTTCTGGGGACATCCATGTTCGGCTGGGCGATCCTTTCGGAAAGTGCGCTGAGCTTCCTCGGCCTTGGCGTGCCGCCACCCGCACCCACCTGGGGCAACATGCTTGCCGCCGGCCGGCCGTTCATCGAACAGGCAGCCTGGCTCGGCTTCTTTCCCGGTCTTTGCATCGCGCTGACCCTTCTCGGTATCAACCTGCTTGGGGATGCCCTGCGTGACAAGCTCGATCCCCGCATGAGAGGTTTGAAATGAGCAATCAAAACGCGCTTCTCAGCGTTCGCGGGCTGACACTCGAAGTCATCCACAATGGCGGCGCCGTCGTCAAAGATGTGAGCTTCGATGTCTCCCCCGGAGAGATCGTCGGTATTGTCGGCGAATCCGGGTCGGGCAAGACACTGGCGACACGGTCGATCATCGGACTGATTGCGCCGGGCATCCGGCATGCCAGCGGCTCGATCGTCTACAAGGGTCAGGATACGCTTCAGGCCAGCGACCGCACGCTGCGGCGTTTGCGTGGCGGCGAAATCGGCGTCGTCTTTCAGGAACCGATGACCTCCCTCAATCCGTCGATGACCATTGGCCGCCAGTTGGAAGAAGGGCTCGTTCTCCACACCAAACAGACACTCGAGATGCGCCGGACCAACATCCTGCACATGCTGACCCGTGTCGGCCTGAAGGACCCGGCCGGTGCATTGACCGCCTATCCGCACGAATTTTCCGGCGGTATGCGCCAGCGCATCATGCTGGCTTCGGTCATGCTCCTGAAACCGGCGCTGCTGATTGCCGACGAGCCGACAACCGCGCTGGATGCCGTCGTGCAGCGCGATGTCATGGAGCTGATGGTCGAACTGACCAAGGAGCAAGGGACCGCCGTCCTGCTGATCAGCCACGATCTGCCGATGGTCGCCCGCTACACCCATCGTTTTGTCGTGATGGAACGGGGTGTGGTGGTCGAACAGGGGACGACGGAAGAAATCCTCTCAAGACCGAAGCATCCCTATACGCGCAAGCTGCTGTCCTCCCTGCCGTTCCGCGGTGACGTGCGTGTCATCGACACGAGCGTCAGCCCGATCGTTTCAGCGCGCGACATCGTGGTTGATTATGCCGGGCGCAAAAGCCTGTTCAAGAAAGGCATTGCCAAACGCGCCCTTCATGGCATCAGCATCGATATCCATCCCGGCGAGGTGGTGGCTTTGGTCGGCGGCTCGGGCTCGGGGAAGACCACACTCGGCCGTACCATCGCCGGACTGGTCAAGGAAACCAGCGGCGATATCCTGTTCCACGGCAAGCGCCGTGACAACGACTGGTTCAACTACCGCATGAACTGCCAGATGGTTTTTCAGGATCCCTATTCATCGCTCGACCCGCGCATGACCATCATGGCACTTGTCGAGGAAGCGTTGCGGCTTATTCCCGACCTGACGGCGGCAGAAAAAAAGCAGCGTGCTGCCGAGACACTCGAAGAGGTCGGCCTCGGCGAGGCTTTTGCCGACCGCTATCCGCACCAGCTTTCCGGCGGTCAGCGCCAGCGCGTTGCCATCGCCCGGGCGATCGCGCGCCGACCCAAATTCCTCATCGCCGACGAACCGGTATCGGCCCTGGACGTGACGGTGCGCGCGCAGGTTCTCGACCTCTTTTCAAACCTGCAGAAGCGTTATGGCTTTTCCTGCCTCTTCATCAGCCACGATCTCGGCGTCGTCGAGCAGATCGCCGACCGGGTGATCGTCATGCAGGATGGCCGGATCATCGAGCAGGGCGACCGGAACGCAATCTTTGATACCCCGAGGGAAGCCTATACGCGCAAACTGCTTTCAGCCATTCCCGCACTGGATCTCAACGACAATGGCGGCGTCAAACTCAAATGGCGGCTGGACGCCTGAACCTATGGAAAAAGAGTGGAACATGAAAAAGATACTTCTCGCAGGAACAATCCTGATGACGGCCGGCGGCCTCGCACAGGCCCGTGACATCAATGTCGCGCAAAGCTCGGATATTCGCAGCAACGTCCCCGGCGTCAACCGCGACGGCAACACCGACTCCGTCATATTTCATCTGGTCGAAGGGCTGGTGGGCTATACGGAGAACGGCGATGTGAAGCCGCTTCTCGCCCAATCCGTCAATGTGTCGGCGGACGGTCTGACCTATACATTCCCGTTGCGCGACAATGTAAAGTTCCACAATGGCGACCCGCTGACCGCCGCCGATGTCGTGTGGAACTGGAACCGCTATATGGCAGAGGACACCAAGTGGACCTGCCGCGCCGATTTCGACGGCAGCCGAACCGTCAAGGTCACCGGCATCGAGGCCGTCGACGCCCATACCGTCGCCATGAAGATAGCATCGCCTTCGGCGGTGTTCCTCGGCCTGATGGCGCGGCCGGAATGCGGCTACACCGGCATCATCAGCCCGAAGTCGGTGGCGGCCGACGGCAGTTTTGTGGCTCCCATCGGCACAGGCCCCTTCAAGTGGGGTGAATGGAAGCGCGGCGAGTATGTCCGTCTGGCAAAATTCGACCAGTATGTATCGCCGCCGAACGACGGCAAGCCGGATGGCATGGTGGGTTCCAAGCGCCCCCTGGTGGACGGCGTAAAATTCACGGCGGTTCCCGATGCGTCCACGGTCAAGGCAGGCCTGCTGTCAGGCGCGCTGGATGCGGCGGAAGTGCCCGCCGATCTCGTCTCGGAACTGAAGGACAATGGTGCGATCCAGCTGATCATGAAGCGCAACAACGGCAAGAACCTTCTCTACATCCAGACCCGCGATCCGGTGCTGAGCAAAGCAGGCGTTCGCCGCGCCATGGCGGCAGCCCTCGATCTCGACGATCTGGTCGGGGCCGTTTCCAACGGCACCGGCGCTGCGAACGCGTCCATGGTGTCGCTGGACTCGATCTATTATTCCGACGTGCAGAAGAAGCGGATTGCCACCGATCTTGAAAAGGCCAAGAAAGAGCTCGCTGAGTCCGGCTACAAGGGCGAAGTCATCAAGATCATTGCCAACAAGCGCGGCAATGTTCCAAGCTATCCCGTCGCCGTGGTTGCCCAGGCCATGATGCAGCAGGTTGGCCTCAACGTGCAGATTGAAGTTCTGGATTACGCCACCCAGGTCGACCGCCGCCGCAGCGGCAACTACCAGGTGATCTCGCAGTCGGTGACCCCGCGCCTCGATCCCGCGCTGATGTACAGTTTCTATGTCGGCAACAAGGACAAGAACGCCTCTCTCATGTGGGATAATCCCAAGGCGATCGAGCTGATGGATGCGGCCTACCGGGAAGCCGACCAAAGCAAGCGTCAGGCCATCTTCGACCAGTTTCACGAGCTGATGCTGCAGGATGTGCCGGGTATTTTTCTCTATGACCTGATGGATCTCTGGGGTGCGTCGAAGAAGGTGCACGGCACGCCCGTATGGCAGTCGAATGCACGGGTTTGGGAAGTATCGCTCGACGATTAATTCGAAGGTTTGTTTGCGGGCGTTCGTGCCCGGACATTGAACAACCAAAGGGAAGACATGATGACCACCAAGCAAACTGTTGCAGCCATTGCTGCAACTGTCGACCGGTTGCAGCCTGAATTTGCTGCAATGAGCGACGCCATCTGGGACTATGCGGAGTTGAGCTTTTCGGAACACCAGTCCGCGCAGACGCAGATTGCCATGCTGGAGAAGCACGGCTTTCGCATCGAGCGTGAGATCGCCGATATCGAAACCGCCTTCATCGGCGAGTCCGGCCATGGCAAGCCGGTCATCGCCTTTCTCGGTGAATTCGACGCCCTTGCCGGATTGAGCCAGAAGGCGGGTATTGCCGTCGAGCAACCGGAGAAATCCGGGGGCACCGGGCATGGATGCGGGCACAACCTGCTCGGCACCGGTTCGATGCTGGCCGCAGTCGCTCTGGCGAAGCATCTGGCGGAGAACAAATTGCCGGGTACCATCCGCTATTACGGCTGTCCCGGCGAAGAGGGTGGCTCGGGAAAAACATTCATGGCCCGCGCCGGTGCCTTTGACGATGTGGACACCGCGCTGACATGGCATCCTGCGCCGTTCAACGGTGTGCGCTCCACCAACAATCTGGCGGTGCTGGAGATCTACTATCGTTTCAAGGGTGTGGCCGCGCACGCTTCCAATGGCGCCCATCTCGGCCGCAGCGCGCTCGATGCGCTGGAACTGATGAATGTCGGCGTCAATTTCCTGCGTGAGCACATGCCGCAGGACTGCCGTGTTCACTACGCCATCACGGATGCCGGCGGGAAAGCCGCCAACGTGGTTCAATCCCGCACGGAAGCGCTCTATCTCGTGCGCGCGCCGGAACTGCCTGTGGCGCTTGATCTGGCGGCGCGCGTTGACCGGATCGCCAAAGGCGCAGCGATGATGACGGATACGGAGGTCGAAATCGTGTTCGACCGGGCGGCAACAAACCTTTTGCCGAACATCACCCTCGAAAGCGCGATCCACGCCAATATGGTCGATATTGGCCCGGTGCCGTTTGACGACAAGGATGTCGCCTTTGCCCAGGAAATACAGAACACGCTGACACCGGAGGCCATCAAAAGCAGCGTCCGGCTCTATCAGATCAAGAAGGACGTGTTCCTCAACGGCAAGGTTGACGGTTCCAGCCCGCTGCATCTCGGGCTGCGCGACTTTGAAGGCGAATCGCATTTCCGCGCCGGTTCGACCGACGTCGGCGACGTCAGCTGGGTCACGCCGACCGCACAGTGCTGGGCACCCGCATGGGCCATCGGTACTGCCCCGCACACCTGGCAGGTGGTGGCGCAGGGCAGGAGCCCGGCAGCGCACAAGGCTTTTGCCCATGCGGCAAAGTCCCTGGCTTCGACCGGCCTTGATCTCATTCTCAATCCCGGTCTTCTGGCCCAGGCTAAAGCGGAGTGGCTGGAAAAAACCGAAGGACGCCCCTATCAATGCCCGATTCCGGCGCATATCGGGCCGAAGATCGATCGTCCCTAGAACCCCGGCCATCCACGGCTGTTTGGCGGGGACACTCCGTGGCCTCGTGTCACCGCCAATACATTGCTCTGGAAGTTATGCTACAATTGCCGTAGAGGTTCTGGCGCAACAGGGCCTTTCACAGGCCCGTGTTGGAGGAAAGACACTACACCGCCGACCTCGGCATAAAAGATCGTGAACTTGAATGCCTGCAGCCAATATAGCCGCCGAAGCGCCCGCAACCATCGCGACACTCCTGAGCTTTGGTCTCGTTGGTTTTGGGTCTCTGGCATTGCTTGAGAAGTTCATCCCGGTCATCCCCTCCTATGTCCTCTTCATGCTTCTGGGCATGACAGTGCCCGATGGCAGCGGCCTGGGTCTGGCGATTCTGGTCACGACAATCGGCTCCGCCGCCGGGGCATTGGGCTGGTTCGCGCTGGGATGGCTGCTCGGACCGGAGCGAGCAAAGGCCATCGTCGCACGTTACGGCCGCTACGTTTTCCTCAAACCGGCCTTCTACGAGCGGTTGACCAATTCGTACCGCAGCAATCATTTCTGGGTAACCCTGACCGGACAGGTCATTCCCACCGTCCGTATTTACCTCGCGCTGCCCGCTGGCGTTCTGCGGCTGGACCCGCGGGCATTCACCCTGGCAACAGCGGTTGGCACGTTCCTGTGGAACACGCCGTTTCTCTGCCTTGGCTATGCGCTGCGCGGAACCCCCTACGACCCAATCCATGTCGGCTTCTGGGCATCCGTCGTCTTGTTCATTGCCGAGGGCTCGATCATCCTGTTTTTCAGCCTTCGCCGAAAGCGTCGCGCAGGCCAGAGTTAGAATCTGGTTCCGATGCGCTCCGGCACAGGCTCGGTACAGACAACGACATGAGGGCAACATCATACCATGCGTGACCATGCACACGCTTCCACCGTTGAAAACGTGGTCACCGCCATTACCGCGCGCGTCCGCTCAGGCAATCTGGCGCCAGGTCAGCGCCTGACGGAAGGCGAATTCACTCAACGCCTCGGTGTATCGAGGTCGACGGTCCGGGAAGCCTTTCAGCGCCTGGCTTCCGACGGTCTCCTGGCCTTCGAGCCCAATCGCGGGGTCACGGTCAGACAATTGTCGCGCAAGGGCGTGGATCAGCTGTTTCAGGTTCGCGGGGCGCTCGAGGTCCTGGCGGTTCGTCTGGCCGCTCCCGCCATCCTGGCAGAGCCGGCAAAACTCCAGACCTTGCAGATGCGGCTGGACGATGCGGTTTCCGGCGGCGACATGCAGCGATTCTCGGATCTGAACCAAGAGTTCCACGGCTTGTTCGTGACGTGCGCCAGCAATGCGCTTCTGGCGGAGACCCTTCGACGCCTCAACAACTCCATCTACTGGCTGCAGTTCCGCATGCTGGTTCACCGCCAAGAGGTGTTGAACTCCAATGCCCAGCATCAGGCATTGGTGAGCGCCATTCTTGACGGACAGGTGCAGCGCGCCGAGGCTATCATGCTCGACCATATCGAAGCGTCGCGCACACTCATACAGTCGCTGACCGACGACCATTTCACCGCTGACTAAGAATAAAGGCCAGCCTCGTACACGAAGAGGGATTGCTTCGTGAAAATTGTCTGACAATATAAGCGGACAATATGCGAGGATTTTTACGATGAGCCAAACCAAGCCAGCGGCCTACCAACCCATCCCCCTGCCTGACTATCAGGAATTGCCCGTCGACCTCATGCGCCGCAATGCGCTTGATTTCTACGGGGAAATTCGCCGTCGTCATACCGTGCGGGATTTCGATACAAGGCCAGTGCCTCGGGATATCATCGAAAGCTGCCTGCTTGCGGCGGGAACGGCACCCAATGGTGCCAATCATCAGCCATGGCATTTTGCCGTCATCGGCAATCCCGATATCAAGCGGCAGATCCGCATTGCTGCGGAAGAGGAGGAACAGGCCTTCTATGCCGGCCGCGCCGGCGAAGAATGGCTCGAAGCCCTGGCACCGCTGGGAACCGACAGCAGCAAACCATTTCTCGAAGACGCTCCCTGGCTCATCTGCATATTCGGCGAGCGAAAGAGCCGCTCTGCCGACGGGGTATTGCGCAAAAATTATTACGTGCCGGAATCGGTCAACATCGCAACCGGCTTTCTCATCGCAGCGCTGCACAAGGCCGGGTTGGCCATGCTGACCCACACACCCAATCCCATGGGGTTCCTGAACGAGATTTGCGGTCGTCCCGCACAGGACAAACCCTATATCATGATGGTTGTCGGTTATCCCCGTCCGGGCGCGACCATTCCGGCGCATGCGACGGAAAAACGGCGGCTGGAGGATATCGCAACTTTTCTATGATCCCATTCAGATCGGGCTAGGACGCCTTCTGCTGGCGATGCCATTTTGACTGCAGAATGAACCAGAGATCCGGCATGATGCCGAGCGAACGCTCTATGCGCACGGCGATGTCGAGCGTGATGGGGTGCTGACCGGCGATGATCGCGTCGATGGTTTCCACGGGAATGTCGGCGGCCCGGGCGAATCTCTCGCGTGAAAGCCCGTGCGATCCGATACAGGCCGCCAGATGCTCGCCTGGATGGACGGCCCAGTGCGGATTCCATTGATCAGTTGTGGCGCGCATTTTCGTCACCGATTCCGTTTCGCTTCGGTGAAGGATTCCTACCAGCGCCTCATGTCAGACCGATGTAAAAAACATGGCTTCAAAGTGGCAAGTTGTGAACAAAAGTTTCAGCCGCAACACGTCTGATTCCAAGGGGTTAGCCGGTACGCGTATGCCCACAATTTGAGCAGAAACATAAATGCTCAAAATAACATCTTGACGCCATCGGAAAAATACCGTCGACTGAACCAATATCACAATTGGTCCGGACCAATACCGCATGGCAAGCAACCAGTCCCAGGAAAACTCGAACTACGCGCTTGACCGGTTGCGCCGGCTTCTCGCATCCGACGAATTCGGAAAAGACGGCAAATTGCCAACCGAACGCGCACTGTCGGAATCACTCGGCGTCAGCCGCCGCTCGGTCCGGCGGGCACTGGAAGTACTGGAGGCTGAAGGCCGGATATGGCGCAGGCAGGGCCAGGGCACATTTGCCGGACGCGAACCTGATAGTTGGGGCGAGCATGTCGACACCATCATCGCCGGCACGAACTTCATGGAAATCATGGAGGTCCGTTTGCGGATAGAACCGCAGCTGGCACAGCTCGCGGCCATGCGGGCCAAGAAAACCGACATCGACCGCATGCGTGAACTGGCGCTGAAATCGCGCGAAAGCCAGGATGCCGACTCGCATGAGCTGTGGGATGGATCGCTGCATCGGCAAATTGCCCAGAGTGCCGGCAATCAGTTTTTTCTGACCATCTTCGATGTGGTCAACCGGGTGCGCCAGGATGAAGCCTGGCAGATCATCCGTGAGCGCGCGCGCAGCGGCAACAACGCCGCGGTGACATCCTATGATCACCACTCAGCCATCATTGATGCCATCGAATCCCGCGACCCGCTGAGGGCGGGCGAAGCCATGCGCCAGCACTTGCTGATGCTGCAGGAATGGCTGATCCGCCTGACATCGCTGGACGGATTCGAAACGAAACAGCCGGGATAAGTGCCGCAAGCACAGACCACCATCGCGATAAGGACCGGAAGATAACCGGCCATCAACACGGAACAAACAAGCGGATTTGACCGCTCTGATGAAAAGAGGAGAACTTCAATGCAAAAGACCAGACTTCTTGCAAGCCTGCTAGCCGGTATTCTCATTGCCGTGCCTGCGGGTGCCAGCGAATTGCGTATCGGCCTCCAGGACGATGCCGATGTCCTCGACCCGGCACAGTCGCGCACCTTCGTCGGCCGCATCGTCTATACGGCCCTGTGCGACAAACTGGTTGATGTCAGCCCGACACTTGAGATCGTGCCGCAGCTGGCGACGGATTGGAAATGGTCGGATGACGGTTCCGAACTGACCATGAACCTGCGCAAGGACGTGGTTTTCCACGACGAGACGCCATTCAATGCCGCAGCCGTCGTCGCCAACATCCAGCGCTCGCAGACATTGCCGGAATCCCGCCGCAAGAGCGAATTGTCTTCCGTGAAGAGTGTTGAGGCAACGGGCGACTATCAGGTCAAATTCACCCTCAAAAGCCCTGATGCATCCTTGCTTGCCCAGCTGTCGGATCGCAGCGGCATGATGGTTTCGCCAAAAGCCGCAGCGGAACTGGGAGCGAACCTCGGCAGCAAACCGGTCTGTTCCGGTCCTTTCAAATTCGTCGAGCGCGTGCAGCAGGACCGCATCGTGCTCGAAAAATTTCCGCACTACTGGAATGCAGCCAACGTCTTCATCGACAAGGTGACGTTCCTGCCGATCCCGGACTCGACCGTGCGTCTCGCCAACCTGCAGTCCGGCGATCTCGACATGCTGGAACGGCTCGCCGCCACGGACGCTGCGGCGGTGAAAGCGGATTCGAAGCTCACCTATGCCGATGCGATCGGTGTCGGGTATCTGGCCATGATCGCCAATGTGGGCAATGGGCCGCTCGCCGACAATCCGTTCGGCAAGGACAAGCGGTTGCGCCAGGCCTTCTCGCTCGCCATTGACCGCGAAGCCGTCAATCAGGTTGTTTATGAAGGAACGTCCGTTGCCGGCAACCAGCCCTTCCCGCCCAACAGTCCCTGGTATGACAAGGACATTCCCGTACCGACCCGGGATGTCGAAAAGGCCAAGGCCTTGATGAAAGAGGCTGGGTTTGCAACGCTCGACATAGAATTTGCAACCCCGAACAATCCGGTGACCATGCAGAGAATGCAGGTCATCCAATCGATGGTTGCGGAGGCCGGGTTTAACGTCAAACTGAAGGCAACGGAGTTCGCAACGCTCCAGTCAGAACTGCCAGCCGGAAAATTCCAGTTTGGCCATGCCGACTGGTCCGGACGTGTTGATCCGATGGCAATCTGCGTGAGTTTGTCACCTGCAAGGGTGCTATCAATGATGCCAAGTACTGCAATCCTGAAGTGGACACCCTTCTCAACGCGGCCCGCAGTTCCACGGATAACGCCGCGCGCAAGCAGAAATACGATGCGGCGGCGCGGATTCTCAATGACGATCTGCCCATCATCTATCTCGGTCATCAGGCATGGATCTGGGCCCTCAAGAAGAACGTCACTGGCTTTGTCCCCTCCCCTGACGGCATGATCCGCCTGCAGGGCGTCAGGAAGAGCTAACGAAACGGCTTGAAGCGAAGCTGCCATATTCTGCAGCTTCGCCGCCAGGCGAGCGTCAGGATTTTCAGCCCATGTATACCTACATCGGAAAGCGGCTTCTGCTGGCCATACCGACACTGATCATCATATCGATCTTTGCATTTTCGCTGCAAAAGCTGCTGCCTGGCGACCCGATCCTGGCCATGGCTGGCGAAGAACGCGATCCGCAGGTGCTGGAACTCCTGCGCGACAAGTACCGCCTGAACGACCCTGTCATCGTCCAGTATTTCTATTGGGTGGGCTCCGCCCTCAGGGGCGATTTCGGCATATCCCTGCGGACCAACCAGCCTGTCCTTTCCCTGATTGCCGAAAAGCTGCCGGTGACCATCCAGCTGGCTGTCATGGCCATGACGTTCGCCTTGGCCATCGGCGTGCCCATCGGAATAATAGCGGCGGTCAGGAAGAATACTGCGGTTGACTACATCGCCAATGTCGTCGCGCTCTCCGGCCTGTCCGTACCCAATTTCTGGATGGGCATCATGCTCATCCTGCTCGTGTCGGTGAAACTGGGCTGGCTTCCCGCATCGGGCTACGAGCCGTTCTTCAAGGACCCGCTGCGGTCGCTGCAGACAATGATCATGCCGGCCTTCGTTCTCGGCCTGGCACTGGCAGCAACCCTCATGCGTCACACCCGGTCGTCCATGCTGACGGTCCTGAGTGCCGATTACATCCGTACGGCCCGGGCCAAGGGCGTTTCCGAACGATCCGTCATTCTGCGGCACACGTTCCGCAATGCGCTTCTTCCCATCATCACCATGACCGCGCTTCTCTTTGGTGAGCTGCTGGCGGGCGCCGTGCTGACGGAACAGATCTTTACCATTCCCGGTTTCGGCAAACTGATCGTCGATGCGGTTTTCAACCGGGATTACGCGGTTGTCCAGGGCGTTGTCCTGTGCACCGGAGCAGGCTTCATCCTGATGAATCTCGTCGCCGACGTGCTCTCCATCCTGCTGAATCCAAGAATGAGGGCCACGCTATGACCATGCAGCAGACAATGCCGGCAGTGCCCCAGCAAAGCCGTTCAGGCAATCGTGCATGGAAGAAACTGAAGGCGAACAGGAGCGCCCTCGCCGGGCTTCTGATTATCAGCGTTTTCCTGGTCCTCGCTGTCACGGCACCGCTCTTGCCCATCGCGGATCCCGTCGCCACCAGCTGGTCGGCCATCCGCAAGGCTCCCTCCGCCGCGCATTGGCTGGGAACCGACGATATCGGACGGGATATTCTTTCGCGGATGATCTGGGGCGCCCGCGCTTCGCTGATGGCGGGCGTATTCTCCGTGGGCATCGCCGTTGCCGTCGGTGTGCCGCTCGGGCTGATATCCGGTTACTTCGGCGGCTGGATCGACATCATCATTTCGCGCATCACCGAGGCATTCCTTGCCATGCCGTTCCTCATCACGGCAATTGCGCTGGCCGCCTTTCTCGGACCAAGCCTTGGCAATGCGATGATCGCCATCGGGTTTTCCGCCATGCCGCTTTTCGTCCGGCTGACCCGCGGACAGGTGCTGACCGTGAAAACCGAAGACTATGTGGAAGGGGCGCGCTCCGTCGGGCTCGGGCACTACCGGATCATCACCCGCTACATCCTGCCAAACGTATTCTCACCGCTGCTTGTACAGGCGAGCCTGACCATCGCGACCGCCATCATTGCCGAGGCCAGCCTGTCCTTCCTCGGGCTTGGGCAGCAGCCCCCTGCGCCCAGCTGGGGTTCGATGCTCAATGTCGCCAAGAACTTCCTCTCCCAGGCACCCTGGATGGCCATGTGGCCGGGTGCCGCCATCTTTCTCGTTGTTATCGGTTTCAATCTTCTTGGCGACGGCCTGCGCGACGCCCTCGATCCGCGCGAAGCATAATATCTGAAAGGACAATGCAATGACCCGTTTCACCACCCGGCCCGAGATCCTTGGAACCTTTGGCGTTGTGACATCGACCCACTGGATCGCCACCGCCGTTGGCATGAGCATTCTGGAAAAGGGCGGCAATGCGTTTGATGCGGCCGTGGCGACAGGCATGGTTCTGCAGGTGGTGGAGCCACACCTGAACGGCGCGGGCGGGGACATGCCGGCAGTCTTCTACTCGAAGAAGACGAACAAGGTCGAAGTCATCTGCGCACAGGGACCGGCGCCGGCAGGCGCGACAATCGACCATTACAAGCGCGAGGGTCTGGACCTTATCCCCGGCGATGGCCTGCTGGCCACCGTCATACCCGGCGCATTCGATGGCTGGATGCTGATGCTGCGCGACTATGGCACGATGTCGGTACGGGACGTGCTGGAACCGGCGATCTACTACGCCGAGAACGGTCATCCGGTTCTGCCGCGTGTCGCCGCGACCATCAGCGGTTTGGGCGAATTCTTCCGCAAGGAATGGCCGACCTCCTTCGCCACATGGCTGCCGGGCGGCACGGCACCGGCGCCGCACTCCAATTTCAGGAACCCGGTCCTTGCAGCAACCTGGAAACGCATCATTGCCGAAGCCGAAAGCAGGAAGGAACGCGAAAGCCAGATCAAGGCAGCGCGCGATGCGTTTTATCGCGGCTTCGTTGCCGAGCATATTGCAGACTATCTGCACAGCGCCGAAGTCATGGACGCCAGCGGCAGTCGCCACAGGGGAGTCCTGACCGCCGACGATATGGCGAACTGGCGCGCAACGATCGAAGCACCGCAAACCTACGATTATCACGGCTGGACCGTTGCCAAGACAGGCCCGTGGGGCCAGGGACCCGCCCTGCTGCAATCGCTTGCGCTGCTGAAAGGCTTTGACATTGCGGCCATGGACCCAAATGGCGCTGAGTTCGTGCACACGGTGGTCGAGGCGATGAAACTCGCCTATGCGGACCGGGAGGTCTATTACGGCGATCCAAAGCATGCCGATGTGCCGATAGACCATCTCCTGTCTGATGCCTACACGGATGAACGCCGCAAGCTGATCACGGGAGAAGCCTCCCGCACGCTTCAACCCGGCAGGATACCCGGCTTTGACGCGCAGTATGACCTGACCATGCACATGTTGAAAGGCATGGGCGGCGGCGTTGTCTATGAGCCAACCATGGCGCACCTGTCGGAAAAGCGCGGGGATACGGTCCATATCGACGTGATCGACCGCGAGGGCAATCTGGTCTCCGTCACCCCGTCCGGCGGCTGGCTGCAATCCTCGCCCATCATTCCCGGTCTCGGCTTCTGTCTCAACTCGCGCGCGCAGATGTTCTGGCTGCGGGAGGGCCTGCCGACATCGCTTGCGCCCGGCAAGCGGCCCCGCACGACGCTGACCCCCACCATCGCCCTTTTCGAAGGAAGGCCGGCCATGGCCTTCGGCACCCCCGGCGGCGACCAGCAGGACCAATGGCAGCTGCCGTTCTTCCTGCGCCATATCCATCACGGCCTCAACCTGCAGGAAGCAATCGACCAGCCGCTGTTCCACACGGCGCATTTCCCAAGCTCCTTCTATCCGCGCACGAGCGAGCTTGGAAACATCACCATCGAGACCAGCATCGGAGCCGATGCGTTGAACGCACTCAAGCAGAAGGGCCACCTGATCACCCCCGCAGACCCGTGGACCGTGGGCCGCCTGACCGCCGCGAAACGCGAAGCGGACGGGCTGTTGCGCGCCGCTGCCACCCCGCGCCTGATGCAGGCCTATGCGGCAGGACGCTGACAGGATGACCGTGAACCCTGTGACGGCTCCTTCAACCAACCACTCTTCCGGAGAGACAGCCAAACCGGTGCTGTCTGTCGAAGGGCTCACCACATCCTTCCTCGTTGACGGCAGCTGGAAAAGCGTGGTGCGCGACGTGTCCTTCGAGGTCATGCCGGGTGAGACCGTCGCCATTGTCGGTGAATCCGGTTCCGGGAAAAGCGTTACATCGCTCTCCGTCATGCGTCTGCTGACAAAGGCAACCAGCCGCATCGAAGGCAATGTCGTTCTCAACGGCAAGAACCTTCTTTCACTCTCCGACCGGCAGATGCGCGATATCCGCGGCAACGATGTTGCGATGATCTTTCAGGAGCCGATGACCAGCCTCAATCCGATTTTCACCATCGGGCGGCAGATCTCGGAAGCCTTGACCTGTCACCGCGCGATGACACCGGCGGAGGCGCGGGCCGAAACGATACGCCTGCTGGAAAAGGTCCGCATTCCCAACGCCGCAGCGCGCTTCGACGAATATCCGCACCAGTTCTCCGGCGGGATGCGCCAGCGGGTCATGATTGCCATGGCGCTTGCGAGCCGCCCGAAGCTCCTCATTGCCGACGAACCGACGACGGCCCTCGATGTGACGATTCAAGGACAGATCCTCGATCTGATCAAGGTCCTGCAGGAAGAGGAAGGCATGGCTGTCCTCTTCATCACCCATGACATGGGCGTGGTTGCCGAAATCTCCGATCGCACCATTGTGATGTATCGCGGCGAAGCGGTCGAGAGCGGCCTCACCGCCGATATCTTCCATCGCGGCAAGCATCCCTATACGCGGGCGCTGCTTTCAGCCGTGCCTCGCCTCGGTTCAATGAAAGGCCAGCACTGGCCACTGCGCTTCCCCACTGTCGACATTCAAACCGGCGAGACCACCGTTCCAGCCCCGGTCGCCGATACGGTCGACAAGCGCAAAACGCCGATCCTTGAAGTCAGGAACCTGACCACCCGTTTCGATATCCGTTCAGGCTTGTTCTCGCGCAAGACCGGCGCGGTTCATGCCGTCGAGAACGTGTCATTCGACCTGTTCCAGGGCGAGACACTGTCCCTTGTTGGTGAATCCGGTTGCGGGAAATCGACCACCGGCCGGTCCATCACCCGTCTCGTGCAGCCCAACAGCGGCGAGGTGATCCTCGATGGCACCAGT
The DNA here is from genome assembly GCF_049896885.1 of Phyllobacterium sp. SL163. Classification (NCBI taxonomy): domain Bacteria; kingdom Pseudomonadati; phylum Pseudomonadota; class Alphaproteobacteria; order Hyphomicrobiales; family Phyllobacteriaceae; genus Phyllobacterium; species Phyllobacterium sp. SL163. Next base: position 102,640 of record NZ_JAFCVE010000011.1, read on the forward strand.
GTCCTCAGCCTTGACCAGATCGCCCTGCGCACTATGCGCAAGAGCATCCAGATGATCTTTCAGGACCCCTTCGCCAGCCTCAACCCGCGCATGAGCGTTGGTGCGACCATCGCAGAGCCATTCATCGTCCATCGGCTGGGAACCCAGAAACAGGCCCGCGAGAAAGCCGTGGATCTGCTCGAGCGCGTTGGCCTGTCCGCCGACATGTTCTCCCGCTATCCGCACGAATTTTCCGGCGGGCAGCGCCAGCGCATCGCCATTGCCCGGGCACTTTCGCTCGATCCCAAAGTCATCGTTGCGGACGAGTCCGTTTCCGCGCTCGACGTTTCGATCAAGGCGCAGGTGGTCAATCTGCTCCTTGACTTGCAGCAGGATTTCAACCTGTCATTCCTGTTTATTTCGCATGACATGGCGGTCGTCGAACGGGTGAGCCACCGCGTGGCCGTCATGTATCTCGGCGAGATTGTCGAGATCGGGCCGCGCGCGGCGGTTTTCGACAATCCCCAACACGCCTATACGAAGACACTGATGAATGCCGTCCCCGTGCCTGATCCGGCGCGGCGGGCCATCAAACGCAACACCGTAATCAGTGAGTTGAAAAGTCCGGTGCGCCCGGTTGGCTACAAAGTACCGCAGCGTGATTATGTGGAAGTGACGAAAGGCCATTTTGTTCAGCGTTGAGCGGATGTCTTGCCTCGTCGCCGCTGGTCGCCATGCCGTACTGACGTCAAAATCAGTACAACGACCCGAACTGGCTCATCGATCCTTCAAGAAGACCTCTGCAGGAACTTGATTTCAGTATCGGGCGAACCTTGTCGAAAAACTGTTTGAAGACGCGTCAAACCATGAGAATATGTAGCTCAAAGCGAGTGTTGTCATGCTCTGGAATGCGCATGTTACTATAGATACGATTTGAGCGAACATCATTGTATTTATTGAATAATATTATCAAAAGTGCAGGCAAAAGAGATTTAATTTCTGCATGATGGACTGGCAGGCCGCTCCCGGCAACCTATCCAACAGGAATTATAGCAGATCCGGACCGCACGTGGATAAGTTATTTGCCTTTTCCACCCCCCTCCCCTTTCATGGTTGGCATGCCCCGGCACCGATCATGGGGGCTTCCCGGCGCTCCCATTTGCGGGATGGGAGTACCGCCCAATCCCCTCGTCTGGCATTGCAAGTTGCAGGACGGTTGCTAGGATCGCGGCCATGACCGCAGCATCCAGACCCATCCTGATTGGCTACGCCCGCGTCTCGACGGAAGAACAGGCCAATGATGCCCAGCTTTTGGAATTGAGGGCCGCGGGCTGCGGTACCATCTTCGAAGAGCATGGCTCGGGTGCATCGCGCGCCCGTCCCGTCCTGGCCCGCCTCCTGCGGGAGATCAACCGCGGTGACGTGCTCGTTGTGGTACGCCTCGACCGGCTGGCCCGGTCCGTCAGCCATCTCCTGACTGTCATCGAACAGCTGGAGGAAAAGGGTGCGCATTTCCGGTCGCTGCATGACCCCATTGATACCTCGACGCCGCAAGGCATGTTTTCCCTGCAGGTTCTCGGCGCGGTGGCCCAGCTGGAACGCGCCCTGATTTCCGAACGTACCAAGGCGGGGATCAATGCCGCCCGTGCGCGGGGCAGGCTTCCCGGCAATCCCGGCCTGCGTGAGAAGCAGCCCGAGGCATTGGCAAAGCTCGCCCAGGCCCGCAGGCGCGGCCATCTGGCGGACCTGACGGCTGGGATGTCATCCTGGCTGCCCATCGTGCGGCGCATGCGTCCCGAACACCCCTGGGACGAGGTGGCGCGCAGCCTGCGCCACCAGACCGGACAAATCTGGAATGCCGACCGCCTGCGCCGCTCGGTACGACTGCTGGTCAATGAAGGGCTTGCGGATGCACGCCTGATAGCCCCGTCCCCGCGCCGCACCCCGGAGGATCGGCTGATGATGCTGGTGACCGGCATTGCCAATGCCAACCCGGATTTGACCTTGCGCGATATCGCCGGTCAGCTTGAAGCCATGCACGAGCGGACGCCGCGCGGCGCTGCCCGCTGGGCCGCCTCATCGGTCAAGAACCTCATGGACAGAGCACGCAAGCTCGGGCTCATCCGCGCCTGAACCCCACGCGTACAGGCATGCCCATGAAAGCAATCAGGCCGGAGACGATTGGTCCCGGCCTGATATCCAAATCTGCAATGATCCCTAGTGTTTCCCCTATCCCACGACAACCGTGGCTTTGCCAGGCACGCGACTATAGAGATCGATGATATCCTGATTGATGAGACGCACGCAGCCGGATGACATGGACTTTCCGATCGACCACCATTCCGGCGAGCCATGGATGCGGTAGCCTGTATCGACACCATCCTTGTAGATGTAGAGCGCGCGTGCCCCCAGCGGATTCTGCGGTCCGGGTTCCATGCCGTTTTCGAATTTCACCAGTTCGGGCTTGCGTTGGATCATCTCGCGCGGCGGCGTCCAGCGCGGCCATTCCTTCTTGTACTGGATGTTGGCGCGACCGCTCCACAGGAACCCGGCCTTGCCGATGCCAACGCCGTAGCGGATGGCATCACCGCCCGGCTGCACCAGATAGAGGAAGCGCTCCTGCAAGCGCACGACAATTGTCCCCGGCTGCTCGCCTGTCGGATCAACTACGATCTGCCGCCGGAACTCGGCTGGAACCTTCTGATAGGGAATCGCCGGGAGCGAATACGGCCCCTCCTGCACCGCGGCGTACATGACGTCGGGAACCGTGATGGATTTATCCACGCTGATCTGTGGCCGGATACTACCGGTCGACATGGTGTCAACACTCATATCGGGAAGCTCGAATGTCTGTGAGCATCCGGATACGCCGAGAACTGCGAGGGAGCCTGCGCCCAGCAAGAGATGACGCCGGGAGATGGCGGGAGTGTGCAGACTATGGTTGACTGCCTGATTACGCTTGGACAACTCGGTACTCGCTTACAACTGTGGCAATTGCGTAAAACTCTATGGAAGTGTGGTTTACAAAGAGTGAATCACCCGCGATGTATTTTAACCATAAGGCGCGCGCACAAGGATTCAACAGGTTGACAGCTGTCAACTGATTCCAGAATCACCCCGCAACTGGCATGGTCGCGCGTACACAGCATGTGCCGCCCAATCGCCGCCCCCGAATCGGGAGGCTGTTGACAGCTGTCAACACCAAAAAGGAAAGCGCGGCATCGCTGCCGCGCTTTATCAAATTGCAGATATCCTCAGGCTGCAGCGGGCACGGCAGCCGGATCAATCACGTCAATCGTCGTCGTGCTGTCATAACGGCCCTGGTCGAGAATTCCCTGCCGCTTGGCGACGATCGTCGGAATCAGCGCCTGTCCCGCAACATTCACCGCCGTGCGGCCCATATCCAGAATCGGATCGACCGCCAGCAAAAGCCCGACACCCTGCAAAGGCAAACCCAGCGTGGAGAGCGTCAATGTCAACATGACAATCGCGCCGGTCAGCCCGGCGGTCGCCGCGGAACCGATCACCGATACAAAGGCAATCAATAGATATTCCTGAACACCCAGCGGCACGTTGTAGAATTGCGCGACGAAGATCGCGGCGATGGCCGGATAGATGGCGGCGCAGCCATCCATTTTCGTGGTCGCTCCCAGCGGCACGGCAAAGGCCGCATATTCCCGCGGCACCCCGAGATTGCCCTCCGTCACGGCTTCGGTGACCGGCAAGGTTCCAATCGATGAGCGGGAGACAAAACCAAGCTGGATCGCCGGCCAGGCGCCCGCGAAAAACCGGGCCGGATTGAGACCATTGGCCAGAAGCACGATCGGATAGACCACAAAGAGCACCAGTCCAAGACCGATGTAGACCGCAGCGGAAAACCAGCCCAATTGAGCCAGGGTTTCCCAGCCATACTGCGCCACCGCCGTGCCGAGCAGCCCGATCGTTCCGATTGGCGTCAAGCGGATCACCCACCAGAGAATCTTGCGCACCACAGCCAGCAGCGCGCGATTGAAATCAAGGAACGGCTCCGCTACCGATCCGACCCGCAGCGCCGCGACACCAACCACAATGGAGATGATGACGATCTGCAGCACGTTGAACGACAGATACGTGCTCGCCGAACCACCGGTCACTTTGGTCGACGCCTGCAGACCCAGCATGTTGGAAGGAACGAGCCCTTTCAGGAAATCGAGCCACGAGCCGGTCGACGACGGAACGGAGGCGGCAGAGGCAAGGACGCTGGAATTGATTCCGGGCTGGATAACAAGCCCAAGCGCAATGCCGATCACCACCGACACGAGCGCCGTAATGGCGAACCACAGTAGTGTCTGCCAGACAAGAGCGGCTGCATTGTTGAGGGCGCGCAGGTTGCTGATGCTCGCCACGATCGCGGTGAAAATCAGCGCCGGAACCAGCGCCCGCAGGAGTTGCACGAAGATTGATCCGACGGTCTGCAGCGTTACGCTGAGCCAATTCGGATTGCCTGCGGCATCGGGGCCAAGATTACGGGCGACGAGGCCGAGCAGGAGCCCGATGATCATCGCGACAATAACCTGAAAACCAAATGAACGGTAAAAGGGCTTTGGACCGGCCGGTATAGGACCAGAAGATGGCTTGCTCATTTCAACTATCTCGCTAAGGGGAACACAAGGAATTGGGTCGCCTCGGCGACTCCTGTAAAGGGCGCCAACCTATCATCAATCAAAGACCCCGCAGAACAATCAGTTCCTGAATTCAGATGTTCTTCAACTGTTTCTTTCCAGAAACAGCGCGATTCATGGTAAATAATTCCCTTGTACTAAAGTCGCATTTACGCGGCAGCGATCCCTAGCTAACAATACAACCTCAAATTACGTACGAAATATATTCTATTTAAAATTGTATTTTTTCTGGCGCATCGATTTCAATCACCATCTGTTTTTCAAGGATTGAAGCAATGTTCGATACAATTCGGAATAGCAATCCTGCTCGCGACCGCCGGTCCCATCCTCTGGTACAAATGCTCGCCACGGGGACACCCGTTGCCCAGAGACCCGCAATATTTCCTCGTTTACCCCTGGACGAGATCTACCGCCTCAATGAGACACAGATCCTGAAAGGTTCGACCTCCCATCCGATGGAAATCGTTTCCGACGGAAAGGCAGACCACCTCCTTTATATCTTTGTGCTCAGCGGTGTCATCGAATGCGGCAACACCAGATCGCGCCTCGCATTGCACATCCCGGACGGTTGCTCCGGAGCCGTCATCAACGACCCAGCCACGTCGCTCAAACTGACCAAGGGTTGTCGCTGGCTCGCATTCCAGATTCCACTCTCCCTGTTGCGCAATCAGTTTGGCCTGTGGTCAGGACAATTTTGCTTTCATGAGCCCCGGTTTGCGGCTGTCGCCGATTTCCGCAGGCACGCCGTGTCCAGCCTGTACCGCACGATCAATCTTCTGCTTTTCAGGAAAGGGGAGGGGGAGACGCCGCCGCTGGTCATGAGTTATGAGCAATTGCTGATCGCGCAACTCTACGCGTCAGCGCCGCACAATCTTTGCCATGGCGATCGTTCCAGACGGCAACCATGCCCAAGACAGCTCCGCCGTGCCGAGGAATTCATCCGCAACAATCTCTACGTTCCGGTAACGGTCGATCATATCGCGGGTGCCGCAGGGTGCAGTACGCGAACACTGCAGCGAATATTCCGGCATTTCCGTGACGCAACGCCGATCCAAATTCTGTCGCATTACCGCATCGCAGAAGCGCATGACCTGATCAAGATGGGCAAGGCGAGAACCGTCACTGATGTCGCAAGCAGTCTGCAGTTTTCAAACCCGGCGCGCTTCGCCGCCACCTATCGCGAAATTTACGGACAGAAGCCGTCCATCGACCTCCGTGCTCATCTCCGCGCCGGAGCGGAAAGAGCCACGCCCGTTTGATTTTCATCACCAGTCCATTTTCAGAAGGAAACAGAAGCATGGTCAACCAACCGACGCCTATTCCATTACCCGACTGGCTGATACCAGTCGCGGATCATCACTATGCTATTGACGGCGGCAATCGAACGCTGGACAGCCATATCGTGGACATCAAGGCACTTGCCAACGCAAGAATTGACCTCGTCGACGGCGCCCATCTGACGGTGAACCCGGCCGAACTTGATATAAAAGCGCTCGGACACATCACCTATGGAGTAGGAAAAAGCAGTACACTCACCCTTAGCGCGCCGCCTGCCGGCGTTAACATTGCGAACTCGACGACCATCGATTTTGGCTATTCAGACGGCACTGGCACATTCGAATACCAGCCCGGCAACCTCGGTATCAACGTGGGCGGCCCCATCGAGATCATCAATCTTCACGGAGGAGACAAGATCAAAGTGGATGGCGCAACCTCCGCCGAACTGAAGGGTGACACACTTCTCTTCAAGACGGGAAAGACCACCGAGCCTGCGCCTGCGCAAAAAACCGGCCTTCTGTCAAAGGTTGTAAAGACGGTTACAACGGCAGTCAAAGATGTCACTGACACAGTTGGAACGGTGCTCGGTGCGGGCGCAAAGTTCACAATCGATCCCGCTGCCATATTCGACTTTGCCCGGGTGGATAATGACGGTCAGATCACTATCACAACACCCTGTTTTGTCGTGGGTACGCTGATCTCCACACCGGCAGGGGAGATCGCCGTCGAGAGGCTCAGGATCGGCAATCTTGTCTATACGATGAACGGTGAAGCCGTACCCATCATCTGGATCGGAAGCCGCAGGATCGATCCCAGAACCATCGACAAGCTGCGCGATCATGCGCCTGTCCGCATCCGTCCGGGCGCGCTCGATCATGGGTCGCCGAACCGCGACCTCTATGTGTCGCCGGATCATTGCCTGTTTCTGAATGGGTCACTCGTCCCGGCAAAGCTCCTCATCAACGGCACTTCCATCACGCAGGACGCAACACTCGAACCATTCATTTATTACCATATTGAATTGGAGCAGCATGGCGTGCTGATCGCGGAAGGTGCCTATGCGGAAAGCTACCTCGATCTTGGCAACCGGGTCACGTTCCTGGAACCTGGAACCCTCATGTTCACATCACCGGAACGTCCGGTAAATTCGTCTCACTGCTATCCTCCAGTCTATTGCGGCCCGATCCTCGACGGGATCAGAGAAGAACTCGACCAGCGCGCACAAGCACTGGGCTACTGCTTCGGCAAGAAACCGGAACTTGCTGAAGACATATCCAATATATTTCCTTTTTACAAACGAATACAATAAGATAGGGCTAATCTTCCCGCGCGGACGGGCAACCGTCCGGCCAATCCGGCGAACCGCTAGCGATAGGCGGCGGTGCGATCGAGGAAATCGTGGAAATGGGCGATCACGGTATCCTGATCGATAAACACAACGGCATAGGCCGGCGGCTCGAGCGTCGTCATGATCCTGTCGGGTGAAAAATCCAGTGCCGTCTGGTGGTTGGTGCCGCGTATGACGCTCACGGGAATGCCGCGCCAGCTGCCCGCCACCGGCCTGTGCGCATGGCCGACAAAAATATGCCTGACATTGCCATGCTCGCGCAGCATGGCATGAAGCGCTTCCGATTCGACAAGTCCGAGCCCATCGAGGAGCGGCAGGAAAATAGGGAAGGGGGGATGGTGCAGGAAGAGGAACACCGGCCGGCCGGCCGCCTCTGCCAGACGCCGTTTCAGCCAGGCTTGCCGGGTTTCATCCAGACGCCCTTCGACAAAACCTTCCGATAGGGTGTCGAGCAGGATCAGGCGCCCCTGCGCCGTATCGACCACGCTTTGGACGAAACCGTCCTCCGGCGTGACCGAATCGAAAACCCGCAGAAATGCGCTGCGGTTATCGTGATTGCCGAGAAGCAGTTTATACGACGGAATGAGCTTTTCCAGTTCACCCGCCAACGCCTGGTAGCTGTCCTCATGACCGGTATCACTGAGATCGCCGGTGAAAATCACCAGTTCTGCATCCGCATGGTTCTCGTTGATGTCGGCGATGCAGGCCTGAAGATTCTTCAGCGGATCGCGCTCGCACAGAATATCGCCCGGCGTGACAAGATGCAGATCGGTAACCTGGATAATTTTCATGGAATGTCTCGGATATATCAGGGCTTGATTGAATGGGGGATGCGGGCACTCCCACGCACAACGATGTGCGTGTTCAGCCGGTCGTGCATGGGGGGGCAGTCCGGCTCGGCCTGCCGCTGATCGAGCAGGGCCACGGCGTGTGCAGCCATGACAGCCGGGTCCTGGCGGAAGGTCGTGAGATTGTAGGTTTCCCAGGCTGCTTCGGGTATATCGTCAAACCCGATGACGGACAGGTCTTCCGGAATCCTCAGATTTGTGTGCCGCCGCACATGATCGATAAGACCAAAGGCAACCAGATCATTGACGCAGAATACGGCCTGCGGGTGTTTGCTGCCGGCAAAAAGCTGCCGCGCCGCCTCCTGCCCGCCCGCATAATCGGAATTGCCGCCATGCCCCATGATGACGGTCGCTCCATGCGCAGCCGCTTCCTGGCAGAAGCCGTTCTCGCGTTCGATGGTCGTCGGCGTACGGGACACCGTTCCGGCAAAGCCCAATGCCGTCAATCCATTGGCGAGAAAAACCCGCGCAGCCTCGCGGCCTGCGCCTTCGTTGTCGATATTGACGTCATCGGCCCCGGTTTCAGACCGCCCGAGCACGATGAGCGGCTGACCGTTGCGCCGCGCCAGCTCGACGAAAGAGGAGGGGGGAGAACCGGACAGAATGATCGTTGCCTCGGCGCGGTAGCCGAACAGCGTCTTTTGCGCGGCGACAAGTTCCTCTTCCGTGCGGCCGGTATTGATGACGATGGGTACACTGCCGCGATGGATCAGCGCCTTGGTCAAGGCTGCGACGAGATGCGAGCGGTAGCCCAATTCCGGATTGGTGACGACAAGGCCAACCAGCCGGCTTGTTCTTGCCAAAAGACCCCGCGCCAGATCGTTGACCTGATAGCCGAGCTCCTCGGCGGCAGCCATGATCTTTTCGCGTTTCTTGGCAGAAACACTGGCACCGGGTGTGAACGCCCGCGACACCGCAGAGCGGGACACGCCAGCCTTTCTTGCCACCTCGACGGCACTGACATAGTGCTGGGTTTTCTTCGGTAGATCGTCGCCGTTCGAATCCATGCTTGTTCCTCTAGTGTCCGACTTTGGACAGCACATCGGCGCGCAAGAATCGCTCCACCACCAGCATAAAGCCGATAGACGGGATGAGTAGCAGCAGCGCGGTGATCGATGCAATCTGATAGTTGCCGCCCGACCCCGCCGTATAGAGCAATAGCGGCAGTGTGTTCACATCGGGCGCGCCGACGAAATAGCTGCCGGTAAACTCATCCAGCGACTCCAGAAACACAAAAATCGCACTGGCGAGAAGCCCGGGCGCCGCAAGCGGCAGGGTCACGTCACGAAAGGCGCGCAGGGGACCGGCACCAATGGACCGGGCGGCTTCCTCCAGATCGATCTGCACTGAGGAGAACGCTGCCGTGGCAATCCACACCGCATAGACGAGACCATGGGTGACGTGCACCAGCACCACGCCCATGATCGTGCCGTTCAGGCCAATCTGGTAGAAGAACCGCGCAATGTTCACATAGACGGGCAGATTGGGGAAAGCCTGCGGAATGAGGAAGGCGAGCAGGATCAGGCTGCGGAACGGCAGTTTCAGCCGCGACAGCGCGTAACCGGCGGGAACGGCCAGGGCGAGGGCCACCACCACGGTCAGGCTGGCCACGACAATGCTCGTCACCAGCGATTCCATGGCATTGCCGCGCGGCGAGAACACCCGCTGCCAGAAGCTGAAACCATATTCCAGCGGCAGCATATGCGGAAAATACCATTTCTCCGCGACCGTCCACAGCAGGAGGTTGGTCAGCGGCCCGAAAATCACAAAGGCAAGCAGGCCAAGGACGAGCGCGCGGGGAACCCACCAAAAATCGATCCGGGTCATCACGAACGCTCCTTCACTGACTGCCGCAGATAGACCAGGGCGACGCCAGCCGTCAGCAGCAGCGATATCATGCCGAGCGCATTGGCAACGCCATAGTCGCCATGGGCATTGATGCGGAATGCAATATCGGCGGTCAGCATGGTGGGGGACTGTGCATTGATCATCAACGGCACCGAAAGCACCGACATCATGGTGACAAAGGAGAGGATAAGGCCGACCAGCAGGGTTCCGGCGATTTGCGGGACAATGATTTCGATGAGGATGCGCAGCCGCGAGGCGCCAAGATTGCGCGCGGCCTCAATGGTGCTGCGGTCGAGCGAGGCCATCGCGCCCGCAACCAGCAGCGTCACGAATGGTGTCTGCTTCCAGACGAAGGCAATGACGATGCCGCGCCAGTCAAGAAAGCCAACCGTTTGAAGCGGTGTCAGGACGCCCAGGCTGACAAGGATATTGTTCATCAGGCCGTTCTTGGCCAGGAATGTGCGCAGGATCTGACCCACGACGATAAACGGAATGAACATGGGCCAGCGATAGAGCCAGCGCAGCACGGCGACAGCACGCGGATTCTCGCCCAGCGTGAGATATCCGCCGATGGCGATCGAGAAAAAGCCGATCAGCAGGGTGGAAACGCCGACAATCAGCAACGTGAAGATCATGTCGCTGGAGTAAAGCTCGAAGGATTTAGAAAAATTCCCGATGCCGTACCTATCCCCGACAACGAAGGCACCGACAATCGACGCGCCAAGCGGCACGATGAAAAACAGCACGATCATGACCAGTGCCGGGATCACGAGAAGAATGGCGAGAAGGCGTTTCTGCATCGGCATGTTCCAGAAGAGGGAAGGGGACCACCGGCTTGGGCCGGTGGTCCGAAGGGCACGCGCTATTAGTTGGCTACGTTGCGCTCATATGCTTCGAGAATTGCCGAATTGTACTTGGCAATCGGAAAGGGCTTTGCCTTGGTGGCAAGATCTTCCGGGGAAATATCGACGAAGAGCTTGTCCCAGCTGGCTTTGTCGAGTTCCGGCTGCACATATTTCGCATCGATGCCAGGATACCAGTTGAAGCGCTTGACGATGCCTTCAGCCTGAACCTTCGGGCTGGTGGCAAGAGCAACAAACTTTTCAGCCAGCGCTGTGTTCGGGCTCTTGGCAGGGATGACATAGTGCATCGGCTGACCGGGCATGCCGGGAGCAGGCAGGAACAGCTTCATTTCCGGCGGCAGCTTGCCGTCTGCCTTCCAGGAATAGAACATATCAACCCAGACCGGGCCCATGGCGATTTCGCCGCGGCTCAGCATGTCGAGCGTTCCGGCATTGCCCGGCGTCAGAGTGGCGTTGGTGGTGAAATCTTTCAGACCGGCAAATGCCTTGTCCCACTTCTTGGTTTCCGCTTCTTCGAACGGGCCATTCATCAACTTCTTGGCATCGCCATCGCCGAAAGCATAAATCCAGCCCATGACGAAGCTGACGCCCGAGGCACCGCCCTTGATGCCGTTGTAACCGAACTGCTTCGGGTTCTTCTTGGCCCAGGCAACCAGCTCTTCATAGCTCTTCGGCGGGTTGGGGATCAGCGCAGGGTTGTAAGCGATAGCCGTCTGGCTGGAAAACATCGGCATGACATAACCGTCGACATTGGCGCCAAGCGCCATTTTTGCCTTGTCGCTTGTCACCATGACGCCGGAAGGAATCTTTGCACGGTAGGATTCCAGATAGCCTTCCTTGACCATGGGACCGGCGAACTTCTCGTGGACGACGGCCACGTCAGCATCCCATTTTTCCGTGTTGGCCTTGGCCTGCGCGTCGAACCGCTCGACGATCTTCTGCGAACCGGCATCGCCGGGGCCCGTGCCGACAACCCGCACCTTGGTGCCCGGATTTTCCTTTTCGAAGATCGGGGCGAGGTAATCATTGACGTAATCGACCATGTTCTGGTCACCCGCCGTCAACACGGTGAGATCACCGGCTGCCGCAGGTGTGGCCGCCAGTCCGAGGATAAGTGAAGCCTGTAGTAACGTTTTCATCGTGAACTCCCGTTGAGCATGGATGTTTTGTTTTGGCAGTCTATGGGGCAGGGGCCGGCGTACCGGCCACCTGTCCTCAATGGGCATGTGCGGCCGCAGCAACCTGCGGTGCGTTGAAAATGAAAAGCGAATGCGCGGGGATATGCACCTTGACGGTTTCTCCCTCGGCAAAGGCGGTATCCGCATCGACGAGGATTTCGCTGTCACCCAGCCGCACGGCATGGCGCCAATGACCGCCGGGATAGCTGACGCTGGCAATCCGGCCGCGCAATTCGAGCGCACCCGGCTCGGCGGAAACCGTATCGCCGCTGCCGGCAAGGCGGGCGGCTTCGGCACGAAAACGCAGCTGCACCGGCCCGCTGGCAAGCGCACGGCCCGACAATGCCGTGACCGTCGAGGGATTGAACGCACCTTCCGCCAGTTCAATCTGCGCGCCGTTGACCCGCGCCTGCATGGACAGAACATTTTCCGCGCCCATGAACGCGGCAACGAACAGCGATGCGGGCTTGTTGTAGACGTCCTCTGGCGTTCCCTGCTGCTCGATGCGTCCAGCATTCATGATAACGATACGGTCAGCCATCACCATGGCTTCCTCGCGATCATGCGTGACGTGAATGGCGGTGATGCCAAGCCGCTTTTGCAGCGAGCGGATCTCGTGGCGTACCGTCAGGCGGATGCGGGCATCGAGGTTGGAAAGCGGCTCATCCAGCAGCAGAATTTCCGGATCGATAGCCAACGCCCGGCCGAGCGCCACGCGCTGGCGCTGCCCGCCGGAAAGCTGAGCCGGCTTGCGGGCGCCAAGACCGCCAAGGCCAAGCAGGTTCTGCATCTCGTTGACGCGCGCGTCGATGACATCCTTGGAGCGCTTCTGCAGCTTCAGCCCATAGCCGATATTCTGGGCAACGGTCATGTGCGGCCATAGCGCATAGGACTGGAATACCAGCGCCATACCGCGCTTGTCCGGCGGCATCTGGGTGACATCGCGGTTCGCAACCTGGATGGAACCGCTGAACGGCTTGGAGAAGCCGGCAATCGTCCGCAGAAGCGTTGTCTTGCCGCAACCGGACGAGCCGAGAAGCGCCACGAATTCACCCTTGTGAATGTCGAGGTCTAGATTGTCGAGTACTGTCGTCGGGCCATACCCCACGCTCATTCTCTCGACTTTGAGGAAAGCAGGTTCAGTCATTTTCCATCCCATTGCGCAGCTGTGCAATTTTTTTCTTTGTACTGTCTGTTTATAACAGCGGGATGACAAGTAAAAAATTTTGATGGGGTTTTTCGGGCCAATTCACCCGATGAAAACCTTACAACTTTTGTCTAGATGTCATAGAACCGTTATCCGGCTTGTATAGGGGTGACCGATCAATATGAGCCTGCAAAAATCAAAGCGGGTTCGTCTCGTCCTGACAAAAAGGGGTTATCATGCGCCGCATTCTCATCGCTTCCGTTCTGCTTGCCGCCGGTCTTCAGCCGGTGTTTGCCGCAGACGGCAAACTTGTCCTTTATACCAGCCAGCCCAACACTGATGCACAGCAAACCGCCGACGCATTCATGGCGAAGAACCCCGGTATCAAGGTTGAATGGGTGCGCGACGGAACGCCCAAGATCATGGCCAAGCTGCGCGCCGAAATCGAAGCCGGCCAGCCGCAGCCCGACGTTCTGCTGATTGCCGATGTGGTGACGATGGAAGGCTTGAAAAAGGAAGGCCGCCTGCTGCCCTTCAAGGACGCAAAGACTTCGGGTATCGACGCGGCGCTCATTGACAAGGACGGCACCTACTTCTCCACCAAGCTGATCACGACAGGCATTGTCTACAACACCAAGGCACCGTTTGTGCCGACGAGCTGGGCCGATCTCGCCAAGCCGGAAGCCAAAGGTCTTGTCACCATGCCAAGCCCGCTGACATCGGGTGCCGCCCTGATTCACACCGTTACGCTCACCGAAAATCTCAAACAGGGTTGGGACTATTATGCGGAGCTTGCCAAGAATGGCGCACAGGCTGCGGGCGGCAATGGCGATATCCTCAAAGCCGTCAGCGGCGGCGACAAGCTCTATGGCATGATCGTCGACTACATGCCGATCCGCGAAAAGGCCAAGGGCGCTCCGGTCGAGTTCGTGTTCCCGAAGGAAGGCGTTTCGGCTGTCACCGAGCCGGCCGGCATCCTGTCGACGGCGAAAAATCCGGAAGCGGCAAAAGCCTTCATCAACTTCCTCCTGTCGAAGGACGGTCAGGAGCTCGCAGCCAAGATGGGCTATATCCCCGCGAGTGCCGACGTTGCCTTGCCGGCGGGCTATCCCGACCGCGCCTCGATCAAGGTCATGACGTTCGATGCCGCCGGCGCGCTCGCCAACGAGACCAAGAACAAGGAAAAGTTCAGCGAAGTGATGGGGCAGTAAACGCCTTTGGCCGTTGTGCATTCCATAGACAACACCGGACCCGCATCCACCCATGCGGGCTCGCGCCTCTATAGGGTGTGGCGTTATTTCCGGCAGGATGGCGGATTGTCCGCCGTGCTGGTTCTCGCCATCATCTTTGCCTTGAGCTTTTTACCGATGCTGCGGCTGCTGGTGACAGCCGTCGCACCCGGCGGCGAGATTGATCTTGCCGCCATGGCCGGGCGGCTTTCCAGTGCCTCGGTCATGCGGGCCACGCTCAACACCTTGGATACGGCCTTCTTCGGCGCGCTGCTCGCCCTCGTGGTGGGCGCGCCTTTCGCCGTCGGCATCGCCATGACCGATCTGCCGGGGCGCAAGACCCTCGGCTTCCTGCTGCTGCTGCCGTTGATGATTGCGCCGCAGGTGATGGCGCTGTCATGGCTGCACCTGTTCGGGCCATCCAGCACGCTGCTTGGTGCTTTCGGTCTTGCACCGCCGCCGGGCACCTCCAATCCGCTGCTCGGTCGCAACGGCATCATCCTGCTCTATGCCATCCAGCATGCACCCATTGTTTTCATCACCTTGCGGGCAGGGCTCACCCGCGTTCCCCGCGATCTGGTGGAGGCCGCGCGTTCTTCCGGATCATCGCCGCTGCGCGTGCTCCTGACGATCATCCTGCCGATGGTACGGCCCTATCTCGTTGCTGCCACGGCGCTTGCCTTCGTGTCGGGTGTTGGCAATTTTGGCATTCCGGCTCTGCTCGGCATGCCGGTCAATTATCTCACTCTGACGACGATGATCTACCAGCGCATCGCCAGTTTTGGCCCGAGCGTGCTGCCGCAGGTTGCTGCGCTTTCGGTCCTTATTGCCATGCTTGCCTTGCTTGGCGTCGTCCTGCAGGCGCTGGCACTGAAGAAGGTCAACCACCGATTTACGGCGGGAACACCCGCGCGCTTTGCTCTTGGCCGCTACCGCTGGCTGTTCGCCGCCGTTGGCTGGGTCGCCATCCTGTTCATGCTGATCCTGCCGGTGCTTGCTCTGATAACCACGGCATTGATCCCGTCTTTCGGCGTCCCGCTCAACTGGTCCACCCTGACATTCGCCAATTTCGAGGAAGTTCTGTTCCGGCAGGCTTCCACCAGCCGCGCCTTCTGGAACTCGGCCATTCTCGCCGGAAGTGCTGCTCTCATCCTCGCCATTGGCTCCATTCCGGTCGCCGTGGGCCTGGAGCGCTTCTCACGCCTGTCGCAACGTGTCCTGCATGGCGCAATCGAACTGCCCTATGCCTTACCGGGCATCGTGCTTGCCATCGCCTGCATTCTCTTGTTCCTGCGGCCGCTGCCATTGATCGGCAGCCTCTACGGCACCGCGTGGATTATCCTGGTTGCCTATCTCATGCGCTTCTTCGCCCTGGCCATGAAACCCGTCACAACGGCGATCGGGCAGCTGTCGCGTGATCTCAATGAAGCGGCCGCCGTGTCCGGCGCCGGTCCGCTGCGCCGTCTCATGACCATCACCGGCCCATTGACGGCACCCGCGGCGGTTGCAGGCGCTTTGCTGGTCTTCATGAGCGCATTCAACGAATTGACGGTCTCGGCACTGCTTTGGTCAAGCGGGCATGAAACACTCGGCGTCGTGCTGTTCAGCCTCGAAGAGGCTGGGCTTGGTACCCATGCGGCGGCCATTGCCGTGACGACAATCCTGATTGTCGTGGTACTTTTGGCGGTTCTCGACCGTCTCGGCAAAAAGCTCCCGCCCGGTGTATTGCCCTGGCGGTAGATCAGCCGGGAATGATCCAGGCGTCAGCAATGGCGACATGCACGGTTTCACCAATGCGCAGCGCCGAGGGGCTGTCGAGCGTCAGGCGCTCGCCGTTGGCCAGTTCAAGCCGGGTTTCGTAGACGGCACCGCGATAGGTGCTTTCCTGTACTGTGGCAGCAAGCCCATCATCGGCGAGACGGAGAGCTTCGGGGCGCAGCAGCAGTTTGATGGTATCGGAGCCATCGGCAACGCCGCGCGCTGCAACACGATACCCCGCCACGTCAACGAGAGCCGATGACGCCTGCCTCTCGACAACCATGCCGGAAACCGGCGTGCCGCGGCCGATAAACCCGGCCACGCGCTGATCCGCAGGGGAGTGATAGACCTCCACCGGTGCAGCGATCTGCAGGATGTTGCCGGCATTCATCACCGCGATGCGATCGGAGAGCGCCAGCGCTTCCGACTGGTCATGCGTGACATAAACGATCGTCGCGCGGGTGCGCCGATGAATATCCCGAAAAGCCTCGATCATCGACGCACGCAAATGCATGTCGAGATTGGCAAGCGGTTCATCGAAAAGGATGATTTTCGCGTCGGCAACCAGACAGCGGGCGAGGGCGACGCGCTGCCGCTGGCCGCCCGAAAGTTCCTCGATCCGCCGGTCGGCGAAACTGCCGAGACTGACGCTTTCCAGTACCGCTTTGACGCGCTGCGCGATCTCGGCCTTGGCAACCTTCCGGGTCTTCAGCGGGTAGGCAACGTTCTCGGCAACATTCATATGCGGCCACAGGGCGTAGGACTGGAAGACCACGCCGACACCGCGCTCCTCCGGCGATTTCTGGCGGCGCACATCGGCGATCCGCTCGTCGCCAAAATCAATGGCGCCATCGTCGGGTGCCTCGAACCCGGCAATCAGACGCAGGAGAGTGGTCTTGCCGCAACCGGAGGGTCCCAGCAGCGAGGTAAACGACCCTGCGGGGAAATCGATAGAGATATTTCTGAGAGCAACCGTCTCGCCGAAGCGCTTGGTCAGATTCTGGATGTGAATGTCGGTCATGCGCTGCTTTTACAATGCTTTTCGATCTTTGGCACCGCCTATGCGCCAATCGCGTTACAACCATGTGACGAGGCGGTGGTATGCGGACCGCTGGCAGAAACCGAGCATTCAGGCGCCAGCACGCACGGTATCGATGAAAACCCGCAGCGCAGGTGCCATATGACGCTGCCTGGGATAGCACAGGAATAGCCCTGGAAACGGAGCGCACCATGGATCGAGCAGGCTGACAAGCCTGCCTTCGGCAATGTGGTTGACAACGGTGTCTTCGATCGGAAAACCGATCCCGATTCCCTTGAGAGTGGCACCCAGTGCCATTTCCTTGTCACTGAAGATCAACGGCCCTTCGACCGAGACACTGAACCAGCTCTCATTTTCGAAGAACTCCCAGGCGTAGGGCGTGGCCCGGCCCGGCCAGCGCCAACGTATGCAACGATGACTGACGAGATCGCGGGGATGTTCGGGATGTCCATGACGCGCCAGGTAATCAGGCGTCGCCACCACCACCTGCCGAAGCTCGGATCCCAGACGGACGGCGATCATGTCGCGCTCGATCACCTCGCCTATGCGCAAGCCCACGTCGAAACCGCCTGCGACGATGTCAATGACCTCGTCATCCACCGTGATGTCGAGCAGCACTTCGGGATAGCGCTGGGTAAAGCCGGCAAGAATCGGTTCAATGTGTTTTCGGGCTGCGGATCGGAACGAATGCACCTTTACTGTGCCGGCAGGGTGCTCGCCTGAACGGCGAGCCTGTGCGACGGCACTTCCGAGCTCGAACGCCGCGGGCCTGACCCGCTGGAGCAGATTCTCACCAGCCTCCGTCAGTGACACATTTCGCGTCGTCCGGTGGAGGAGGCGCATCTCCACCCGTTCCTCGAAACTGCGTACCATCTGGCTCAGCGCTGAAGGGGAGACGCCGAGGCTGTCGGCAGCCCGGGAGAAGCTCAGAAATTCGGCGACGGCAATGAAGGCGCGAAGCTGATTGTAGTCATGTCCGGCGAGCAGGATATCCATTTCAGCATCATACATTACTTAGCTGAGCTAACAAGCGCTGTAATTTCTTAGCGCATTATAAAGGCGTGGCCTTTCTGCCATTTTCTCGTTGGTTCATTGAAAAGGATAAAGAAATGACAACTTGGTTCATCACAGGAATTTCGCGTGGCCTTGGCAAGGCACTTGCCGTGGCAGCACTGGCAGAGGGAGATACTGTGATTGGGACAGTTCGTACGGGGTCGTTCGAACTTGATCATGATCGCGGCACCTTGCATGTGCTGAATGTTGATCTGGTCGACGGCCGGGCCGCAGCCGCCAGCGTTGCGAAAGCTTTTGAAATAGCGGGCGGGATCGACGTCATCGTAAACAATGCCGGATACGGGCTGCTGGGTGCATTGGAGAAGGCATCGGATGCGGATGTCGAGAGACTGTTTGCTGTCGATGTTTTTGCACCGTTCCGGATCATTCGGACGGCGTTGCCTTATCTTCGCGCGCAGCGCCACGGTCACATCATCAACATCACCTCGATTGCCGGGCGCGCGCCGACCACAGGATCGGCCGTTTATGCCGCCGCAAAATATGCGCTTGAAGGCCTTTCATCAGCATTGGCTTTGGAGATCGCACCGCTTGGTATCAAAGTAACGGCCATCGCCCCTGGCGCATTCAGGACGGACTTCCTTTCGTCTCATTCAATCCGCAAAAGCGACGCCGAAGACGCTGCCTATGCCGAGACGATTGGACGGAGTTCTGCCGCCTTCGATTCCGTCGCGGGTCGACAGCTGGGCAATCCAGATCTCGCAGCACAAGTGATCATCAACCTGGTTCGTGCCGACAATCCGCCTCTTCATCTGCTGCTCGGCAGCGACGCGCTGCGCCGTGCCCGCAGCAAACTGGATGAGATTGCCGATGAGATCGATGCCTGGGAAACCATCACCCGCAGCACCGATTTCGAGAATGGCGAATAATTTAAACAGTCAAACTCCGCATCAATCGGACAATTCGGGCAAGGTCACTGTCGTGAGACAGTGACCTTGCTCAAGGCATGCGTTGCTCACATCGTCGCCAGCGATCAACACAACGACACGCAAGTTGCAGCAAGGCAACATTGCGTCCATCAAAATTCCCATCAAAACCCGTCAAAAAGAGTTGCACACCTCATTTCGCCGAACTAGTATATCAAGCGGAGGAGAATTCTCGTGGTAAAGATGACGCTTGAAGACGTCGCCCGAGAAGCCGGTGTCAGTCTTGCAACGGTTGATCGTGTTGTGAACGGGCGGAATGGTGTGCATGCGCGCACCATCGAACGCGTCAACGCGGCCATCAAACTGCTTGGATTTCATCCGGATCAGCACGCGTCGCGGCTGGCACGCGGACGGGACTATGATTTCCGGATTATCCTGCCGACCGGCGAAAACGAATTCATGCAGGCGCTGGATGCGGAGTTTCGTGCAACCCGCGAACGCCAGTTGAAGGAACGCGTGCGGCTTTCCATTCAATATGTCGATACTTTCGACGGCGAGGCTTTGGCGGCGGCGCTCGAACGGCTGCCCTCCAGCATCGACGGCGTCGCTGTCGTCGCGCTCGACCATCCCGCCGTGACAGAAGCCATCAACGCCCTTGCCGACAGGGGTGTGGTTGTCCTGACACTGGTTTCCGATGTACCGAATTCGCGCCGCGCCCATTTTGTCGGCATCGACAATTACGCCGCCGGGCGCACCGCTGCATCGCTGATTGGCCGCTTTGTCGGACCGCGCAAGGGCAAGGTCGGCATGATTGCCGGCTCGCTGGCCCTGCGCGACCACGTGGAGCGGCAGTTCGGTTTCGAACAGGTCATTTCCCGCGAATACGCCAATCTTGAAGTTCTGCCCGTGCGGGAAGCACGGGACGAGAATGCACGGGTTGAGACGGTCGCCCGCGCGCTGCTGCGCGACCATCCCGATCTGGTCGCCATCTACAATGCCGGCGGTGGCCAGGCGGGTGTTGTCGCCGCGCTCGAAGCAACCAGCCGTGTCTCCGACGTGATTTTCGTGGCGCATGAACTCACCGCCTCGACCCGCCGCCATCTGGTGCGCGGCACCGTGGATGCACTGATCAATCAGGATGTCGGGCATATGGCGCGCAGCACCGCACGCATTCTCACCGCCCTGCGCGAAGGCCGTCCCATTGTGCCGGGGCAGGAACATATCCGCATCGATATTTTTCTCAGGGACAACATGCCCTGAACAGAAACCGGAGGGGTGCCTGCCCGAGGCGCCCGCATGAATTGGAGGAGACGAGACATGAAGACGATCAAGGGACCAGCCATTTTCCTCGCGCAGTTTGCGGGCGATGCGGCACCGTTCAACTCATTCGACGCGATCTGCCAATGGGCAGCATCCCTCGGCTACAAGGGTGTTCAAATTCCCACCTGGGATGCGCGGCTGTTCGATCTCAAGAAGGCCTCGGACTCCAAGACCTATTGCGATGAAGTCGCCGGCATTGCCCATGCGCATGGCCTCACCATCACCGAGCTTTCAACCCATCTGCAGGGCCAGCTCGTCGCCGTTCATCCGGTCTACGATGAACTGATGGACGGTTTTGCCGTGCCCGAAGTGCATGGCAACCCCAAGGCGCGCCAGGAATGGGCGGTCGATCAGGTCAAGCGCGCCGCACGTGCCTCCAACCATCTTGGCCTGAAAGTCATGCCGACATTCTCGGGCGCGCTGGCCTGGCCATTCCTCTATCCCTTTCCGCAGCGGCCTGCCGGTCTCGTCGAAGCGGCATTCGACGAACTGGCCAAACGCTGGACACCGATCCTCAACTACCTCGATGAACAGGGTGTCGATGCGGCCTATGAAATCCATCCGGGTGAAGACCTGCATGACGGCATCACCTACGAGATGTTCCTGGAGCGCGTGAACAATCATCCGCGCGCCAACCTGCTCTATGATCCCTCGCACTTCGTGCTGCAGCAGCTCGACTATCTCGACTACATCGACATCTATCACGAGCGCATCAAGGCGTTCCACGTCAAGGACGCCGAATTCAATCCGACGGGGCGTCAGGGTGTCTATGGCGGTTTCCAGTCCTGGGTGAATCGTGCCGGCCGTTTCCGTTCGCTTGGCGACGGGCAGGTGGATTTTGGCGCCGTCTTTTCCAAGCTGACGGCTTATGACTTCGATGGCTGGGCGGTGCTGGAATGGGAATGCGCTCTCAAGCATCCGGAAGACGGTGCACGTGAAGGCGCTGAATTCATCAACGCACATCTGATCCGCGTGACCGAAAGGGCATTCGATGATTTCGCTGGCGCAGGAACCGATGACGCGGCCAACCGCCGTATCCTTGGTCTGGTATAAGAACGGAAGGAAGCGGCAATGGCTATTGAAGCAAGCAGAGAAAAAGCGGCAACCCGGCGCATTCGCATCGGCATGGTCGGAGGAGGGCAGGGCGCCTTCATCGGCGCCGTGCATCGCATCGCCATGCGCATCGACGATCAATACGAGCTCGTCGCCGGAGCACTTTCCTCCGATCCGGCACGCGCCAAGGCCTCGGCGAAGGAGCTCGGCATTGCGGAAGACCGTGCCTATGGTTCTTTCGAAGAGATGGCGAAAGCGGAAGCCAAGCGCCCGGATGGGATTGAGGCGGTGGCGATCGTTACCCCGAACCATATGCATGCACCCGCCGCAAAAGCGTTTCTGAAAGCCGGCATCCATGTGATCTGCGACAAGCCGCTGACGACGACGGTGAAGGACGCAAAGGAACTCGTGGCTTTGGTGAAGAAGACAGGCAAGATTTTTGCCGTGACACACAATTACACCGGATACCCCATGATCCGGCAGGCCCGCGCCATGGTCGAAAAGGGTGTCCTTGGCAAGATCCGTCTGGTGCAGGCCGAATACCCGCAGGACTGGCTGACGGAAAAGGCGGAAGACTCAGGATCGAAGCAGGCGGAATGGCGCACCGATCCGGCGCGTTCGGGCGCAGGCGGCGCCATCGGCGATATCGGCACGCACGCCTATAACCTTGCCTGTTTTGTTTCCGGCCTGACGCTGAAGCAGCTGTGCGCCGAACTCACCAGCTTCGTCGAAGGCCGCAAGCTCGATGATGACGTGCAGATCCTGATGCGTTTCGATGGCGGCGCCAAGGGCATGCTGTGGGCAAGCCAGGTGGCACCCGGGCACGAGAACGGCCTGAAACTGCGCGTCTACGGCACCAAGGGCGGGCTGGAATGGACCCAGGCCGATCCGAATTATCTCTGGTACACACCGTTCGGCAAGCCCAAGCAATTGCTGACCCGCGGCGGAGCGGGCGCATCGCCGGAAGCCGCCCGTGTCACACGCGTTCCCGGCGGTCATCCGGAAGGCTATCTTGAAGGTTTTGCCAATATCTATACGGAAGCCGCACAGGCGATCATTGCCGCCCGGACGGGCAAGAAGACGCCGAAGGATGTGATTTATCCGACGGTCGAGGATGGACTTGCCGGCATGGAGTTCATCGATGCGGCGGTCAAATCATCCAAGGCCGGCGGTGTCTGGACGAAGGTGTGATGGAAAAGCGGATATCACCCCCCTCTGGCTTGCCAGCCATCTCCCCCACAAGGGGGGAGATCACATTGGCATTGATACCTCTATCCATGGGGCAACGCTGCAAAATGGCTGGCACAATAATGGAGGCTGATCTCCCCCCTTGTGGGGGAGATGCCCGGCAGGGCAAAGGGGGGTGCCAGGAAAGATGAGTTCAGACCCCGCCACACAGTCAACTCTGCTGCCCGTGCTTGAAGCCCGGGGCATCGCCAAGGCTTTCGGGCCGGTGGAGGTGCTGACCAATATCAGCCTCACCATCCAGCCCGGCGAGGTGCATGCAATCATCGGCGAGAACGGTGCCGGCAAGTCGACGCTGATGAAGCTTCTGAGCGGCCATCTGCAGCCGACCCGCGGCTCGGTTGCGATGGATGGGGAGGACGTGACCCTCGCCGGTCCCGTCGATGCGGAACATCGCGGTCTTGTGCTGGTGCACCAGGAAATCCTGCTCGCACCGCATTTGACGGTCGCGCAGAATATTTTCATGGGCCGCGAGTTGAAACGCGGTCACATGGTCAATGACCGCGAGATGAACCGGCTGGCTGCCGAAGCCGTGCGCAAGCTCGGTGCTGATATTGATCCGACAACACCGGTGTCGCGGCTATCCATTGCGCGGCGCCAGCTCGTGCAGATTGCCCGCGCCCTCCAAGTGCCGCACCGCGTCGTGATCTTCGATGAGCCCACGGCATCTCTCACCCCTTATGAGACGGAAGCGCTGCTCAAGGTGATCCGCAACTTGCGCGACCAGAACGTGGCGGTTCTCTATATTTCCCACCGCCTGCCGGAGGTAGCCGCCATTGCCGACCGCATCACCGTGCTGCGCGACGGCAAGCTTATCGCGACCCGCAATGCCTCGGAATTGCAGCCCGTTGACATGGCCAAGCTGATGGTCGGACGTGACATGTCGAAGCTTTATCCTGAGCGGGAAGAAACGGCGACGCACGAGACCATTCTGGAAGTCAGCAACTTTGATGTCCCGGGTTATGCCCGCGAGGCATCCTTTACTCTACGCAAGGGCGAAATACTCGGCTTTGCCGGGCTGATCGGCGCCGGACGGACTGAACTGTTCGAAGGCATTGTCGGGCTGCGTTCCGGACATGGGCAGGTCAAATTGAACGGCAAGCCGGTGCGGTTTCACAGCGTGCGCGACAGCATGGCCGCCGGGATTGTCTACCTGAGCGAAGACCGCAAGGGCAAGGGACTGCTTCTGGCACAGAACCTGCGGACGAACCTCACGCTGGCCTCATTGGAAAAATTCACCAAAGGCCCGCTCATCGAGCGCAAGCAGGAAGAACAGGGGCTGGACAAGGCGATTGCCGAATTCGACATCCGGGCCCGGCGGCGCGATCTGCTGGCGGGCCAGTTGTCCGGAGGCAATCAGCAAAAGCTGTTGCTTGCCAAGATGATGCTGCTTGATCCGAGCATCGTCATCATCGATGAGCCGACGCGCGGTATCGATATCGGCACCAAGGAACAGATCTACAGGTTCATCGCCGATCTCGCCAAGTCAGGAAAATCGGTCATCGTCATCTCCTCCGAGATGCAGGAGCTGATCGGCATCTGTCACCGCATCCTTGTCATGCGCTCCGCGCGCATTGTCGGCGAGGTCTCGGGTGACGCGATGACGGAAGATGAAATCGTCGTCTACGCCACCGGCGTCAAAACAAACGAAGCAGAACTATACGCAACGGGGTCCGCATGAGCGATACGCAAGCAAACACCGACACGCGCGGCCTTGGCCGCAAGCTGGCGGATATCGACAAGACGGCGGTTGCGCCATTCCTGGCGCTTGCCGCGCTTTTCGTTCTGGGCGCCCTGGTCAATCCAAGCTTCATCGGCATCGACAATATATTGAACGTGCTGACCCGTTCGTCCTTCATCGCCATCATCGCCGTTGGAGCGACCTTCGTGATTTCGGCAGGCGGGCTTGATCTGTCGGTGGGATCGATGGCTGCGCTTGTCGCCGGCATCATGATCCTGTTCCTGAATTCTGCCGCCATCGACGGCAATTTCGCCATGCTGGCCGCCGGTGTCGTCATCGCCATCGGCGTCGGGGCAGGTGCAGGGCTGGTGAACGGCGCCGTCACGACGCTGGGGCGGATCGAACCGTTCATCGTGACGCTTGGAACGATGGCCATCTACCGCTCCGTCACGGTCTGGCTGGCCAATGGCGGATCGATTGCCATGAAATCCAGCGAAATGCGCAATCTGTTCCGGCCGGTCTATACCGGCACGTTCCTCGGCTTGCCGATACCGGTCTGGATCATCATCGCCGTCGGTTTGCTCGGTGCCTTCATCCTCTACAAGACCTCCTTTGGCCGGCACGTCATCGCGGTCGGTTCCAACGAAGACGTCGCGCGGTATTCCGGCATCCACGTCAATCGTGTCCGCGCCATGACCTATGTCATTCAAGGTATCTGCGTGGCCATAGCCGTAGTGGTCTACGTCCCGCGGCTTGGGGCGGCAACCACGACCACCGGCATGCTGTGGGAATTGCAGGCCATTACGGCTGTTGTCATCGGCGGCACGGCGCTGAAAGGCGGGGTCGGCCGCATCTGGGGAACCATTTGCGGCGCCTTCATGCTGGAGATCGTCGGCAACATCATGGTCCTGTCCAACTTCGTCAGTGAATATCTGATCGGTGCGGTTCAGGGCGTCATCATCATCATCGCCATGCTGGTGCAGCGGACACTGCAGCGCAAGGGATAGACAGCGATAAAAGTTTGGGAGGGGGAGAATGGGCCACCCGCCGACCTCGACACAAAGGCCCGTAGAATATTTGGGAGAGAAATATGCGTAAACTCATCGTGGGACTTGCCGGCGCGCTGCTCGCGTCAAGCATGGTCCTGGCTCACGCCGCGGATAAGAAAGTCAATATCGCCGTTTCCATTCCGGCTGCCGATCATGGCTGGACCGGCGGCGTCGTCTATCACGCCGAACGGGCGGCCAAGATTCTTGAGGCCAACCATCCCGGCCTCAAGATCACCATCAAGACATCACCCGATGGTGCTTCCCAGGCCAACGCACTGGAAGACCTGACCACACAGGGCATCGACGCACTCGTCACCCTGCCGCACAATTCCGACGAACTGACCGACCCGATCCGTCAGGTCAAGGCAAAGGGCGTATTCGTCACGGTTGTCGACCGCGCCCTGTCCGATCAGAGCATTCAGGATCTGTACGTCGCCGGCAACAATCCGGAGCTCGGCCGTGTCGCCGGCAAATATCTGAAGGACAAGCTTGGCACCGGTGACGTCGTGGTCATTCGCGGCCTGCCGATCGTCATTGACGAAGAACGCCAGAAGGGTTTTGACGAAGCCATTGCCGGAAGCGGTATCAAGGTGCTCGACAAGCAGTTCGGCAACTGGTCACGCGATGACGCCTTCAAGGTCATGCAGGACTATCTGACCAAGTTCCCGAAGATCGATGCCGTCTGGTGCCAGGATGACGACATGGCCGTCGGCGTACTCGAGGCCATCAGCCAGGCCAAGCGCACCGACATCAAGATGGTCATCGGCGGTGCCGGCATGAAGGACATGATCAAGCGCGTCAGCGATGGCGATGCCATGACACCGATCAATGTTCTCTATCCGCCGTCCATGATCGCAACGGCACTCGAACTGACGGTTGCCAATTTCTACGATCAGGTTCCTGTGCGCGGCAAATACATCCTGGATGCCACCCTGGTCACCAAGGACAATGCCAAGGAATTCTACTTCCCTGATTCGCCGTTCTGATCTCCACGATCAGGGCATGATCAATCTGCACATGGAAAAGGCCCGCAAGGGCCTTTTTCTTTTGTCAGGGTTGGCGCCGGGGAGGACTCGTACCCCGACGCCTTCCCTGTTGCAGCAGGCTTCATCATGGCGGGAGCAGCGGTCATGCTCAAACCATTTCCTGCCGCAAATTGCGCTGCGCAATTCGAAATTTCCAGCCGTTGCGCTTGCTGGGATAGCTCGAACTTCAAGAATTTTTGCAGGCTCGCGGTCAGCGCGCTTGCAATTTTGTGATGTTTTTCAAGCGCCAACTAACTTGACTCGTTGACTCCTCTTTATGTTGAGTAATAAATATGATCATACGAGTCAAGTTTGAACTATCCGTTGCCGGAGCATTCCGGCAACGACAGCACGAAAAGGCTGGCCAGCAATGTCACGACGCCAAATCATCGATCTTCAAGTCCGGCTTCCGAGGCTGGCCCCGCTCGCACGCGAACTCATGCCGGTCCGGCAAACGGATATGCGCGTTTACGGCAGCGAGATCCTGTTCGACGGCTCCAACGAAGTCGGCATCGAACATGCCGGCTCGCTTTACCGCCTGAAAATCACCCGCCAGGGCAAACTCATTCTCAACAAGTAACGCATTGATAGGCATCCGAAGACAATGACTGATACGCACAAGCCAGCACCCCAGGACATCCGGCAAGCTCGGGCAGACAATCCCAAAATGCGCGAGCGCGACCTTGCCCAGCAACTGGGTATCACTGAGGCCGATTTGGTTGCAGCTTTTTGTGGCCTCAATGTCATTCGCATCACGCCGCGCATCGAAACCTTCCTGACCGAGATACAGACTTTGGGCGAGGTCATGGCCCTCACGCGCAATGAGAGCGCCGTGCACGAAAAGATCGGCGTCTATGACAAGCCGATTGTCGGCAAGCATGCCTCCATGCTTCTCGGGGAACAGATCGACATGCGCCTGTTTCCCGACAGCTGGGCCCACGGCTTCGCGGTCGAAAAACAGGACGGCGAATTCACCCGCCGCAGCCTGCAGTTCTTTGACGCCGCTGGCGAGGCAATCCACAAAATTCATCTGCGCCCGGCTTCCGATCTCGATGCCTACCACGCACTTGTCGCCAAGCTGCGCCTCGATGACCAGTCGCAGAGTATCGAACTGACGGCTTTGCCGAAGCCCGAGGAGAAGACTGCGGAAATTCATGAACTTGATGCGGACGGCCTGCGCGATCGCTGGACCCAGATGAAGGATGTGCATGAATTCTTCGGCATTCTGCGCTCGCTGAAGATGACCCGCCATCAGGCGGTGCAGGTGATCGGGCAGGACTATGCCTGGGCACTGGATCGCGACGCCTTGAGCGCCATGATGCAGCATGCGGCGCAGGAGCAGATACCGATCATGTGCTTTGTCGGCAATCGCGGTTGCATCCAGATCCATTCGGGTCCGATTGCGAACATCAAGCCGATGGGGCCTTGGCTCAATATCCTCGATGAAACCTTTCATATGCACCTGCGCCTCGATCACATTGCCGAGTTGTGGGCCGTGCGCAAACCGACCAAGGACGGTCATGTGACATCGCTCGAAGCCTACGGCGCCGAAGGGGAAATGATCATCCAGTTCTTCGGCAAGCGCCACGAGGGTTCGGGCGAACGGGAAGACTGGCGCCAGCTTGTCGAAAACCTGCCGCGCATCCTGCGTTCGGCCGCGTAAGGAAATGACCATGTTCGCTAAACGCCAGAGCAAGCCGGCAAGGCTGCATCTCGCCGCTTCGCTCGCCGGGCTGATGGCATTGCTTTACGCACAAGGCATGGCTTCTGCAGAAGAAGTGACCGGGCGTCTTCCCGATGCGAGCCGGGTAGTGTCCATCGGCGACTCCATCACGGAGATCGTCTATGCGCTGGGGGAAGAAGGGCACCTCGTCGGCCGTGACCAGACGAGTACCTACCCGCAAGCGGCGCAGAAGCTGCCCGATGTCGGCTATATGCGCGCGCTGTCCCCCGAAGGGGTTCTCTCCATCAATCCGACGGCTATCATTGCCGTGGAAGGCAGCGGCCCGAAGGAAACCATCGATGTCCTGAAGAAGGCCAGCCTGCCCTTCGTTTTTGTGCCGGAAGATTACACCGGAAAGAGTATCGCGGCGAAAATACGCGTGGTGGGTACGGCACTTGGCGTTGACGACAAGGCGGAAAAACTGGCGTCGCAGGTCGAGAAGGATTTGCAGGCGGCCGAAGACGCAACGAAGAACATCAAGAACCGCAAGCGGATTCTGTTTGTCCTCAGCGCCCAAGGCGGCAAGATCATGGCCTCCGGCACCAAAACGGCAGCCAATGGGATCATCGCACTGGCCGGTGCCGACAATGCGATCACGGAATATCCCGGATACAAGCCATTGACGGACGAGGCGATCATCACCGCCAAACCCGACGTCATTCTGGTCATGGACCGCGGTGGTGACCATGCGTCCGACAATGCCGACCTTCTTGCCAATGCGGCGATCGCCGCGACGCCCGCCGGCAAAGACAAGAAGATCATCCGCATGAGCGGTCAGTATCTGCTGGGCTTCGGGCCGCGTGCGCCCAAGGCAATTCACGAGCTGGCCGAAGCCATTTACGGCAACGAACTCGGCAAATGAGTGAGACCGTCTTGAGAAAACCTGCCGTCCTTGCTTCCGCACAGGGCGGCAGCAGACTGCGCCCGGATGGTGACCGGTCAGTGTTTGCGCGCATGGTCATTGCTTGCCTGTGCGTCGCGCTCGTTGCCACAGTCCTTTTCAGCCTCGCCTTTGGTGCATCCGATGCATCGGTCCTCTCCGTCGTGAAGTCCCTGATTGCCGGATCCGATATCACGGACAATGCGCTCTCCGTCCGTGATCGCATCATCATTTACGATATCCGCTTGCCCCGCGTCATTCTCGGCGCGCTGATCGGCGCGTCCCTTGCCGTATCGGGTGCAGTCATGCAGGGATTGTTCCGCAATCCGCTGGCTGACCCCGGCATTGTCGGCGTCTCGGCGGGCGCCGGGCTTGGCGCGGTCAGCATCATCGTTCTCGGCGGAACCTTCCTCGCCCCGGTGATCGCTCTGTTCAGTCTCTATGCCTTGCCGCTCGCCGCTTTCTTCGGCGCCCTCATCTTCACGCTCATCCTCTACCACGTCGCGACGCGGCGCGGGCAAACGTCCATCGCCACGATGCTGCTCGCCGGTATTGCGCTCGGCGCCATGGCCGCCGCCTATATCGGTGTCCTGGTCTATGTCGCCGACGACAAACAGTTGCGCGACCTGACATTCTGGGGGCTGGGATCGCTGGCGGGAGCCAATTGGGTCAAGATCGCCGCATCAGGCCCGCTCATTGCGCTCGCCCTCGTCATTTCACCATTCCTCGCCCGCGGCCTCAACGGGCTCGCCCTCGGGGAAGCATCGGCGAGCCATCTCGGCATTCCGGTACAGCGCTTCAAACGCATCGCCATTGTCACCGTCGCTGCCGCCACCGGCGCATCGGTTGCGGTGAGCGGTGGCATCGGCTTTGTCGGCGTCGTCGTTCCGCATCTGCTGCGCCTCGTGATCGGCCCCGATCATCGCTATCTCCTGCCGGCCGCCGCTCTCCTTGGCGCCTGCCTCCTTCTGATTGCCGATGCGGTCAGCCGAACGATTGTTGCGCCATCGGAACTGCCGATTGGCATCGTCACGGCAGCCGTTGGCGCACCCTTCTTCCTGTGGATATTGCTGCGTCGCCGCGGCATTCTGGACCTCTGATCATGATCCGTGTTTCCAATGTCTCCGTGTCCCTCGGCCGAAACAGAATCGTCGAGAACATATCCTTTGATGCTGAGGCAGGCGCATTCACAGTTATCGTCGGACCCAATGGGTCAGGCAAAACGACCCTGATGCGTGCACTCTCCGGTGATCTGCCGCATGAGGGCGTCATCAGCATCAACGGCACGCCGATCAACCGGCTGAAGCTCTGGCAGATGGCAACCATGCGGGCGATCCTGCCGCAATCCACCTCACTGTCCTTCCCGTTTACCGTGCGTGAGATCGTCAAGCTGGGCATGACCAGCGGTCGCTCCGGTGCTTCGCGCCACAACGTGGACACACTGCCCGATGAAGCGCTTGAGCACGTTGACCTCGCGGGTTTCGGCGGGCGGTTCTATCAGGAACTCTCTGGCGGCGAGCAGCAGCGGGTGCAACTGGCGCGCGTCCTCTGCCAGGTCTGGCAGCCGGTGCTGGACGGCCAGCCCCGCTTTCTCTTTCTTGATGAGCCGGTGTCAAGCCTCGATATCAAACATCAGCTGATCATCATGCAGATTGCCCGCGATTTTGCCGATCGCGGTGGCGGGGTCATCGCGATCCTGCATGATCTCAACCTGACCTCCATGTTTGCCGACCGCGTCGTGGTCATGCACAGGGGAAGGGCCGATTCTGTGGGTACCCCCATGGAAGTCTTGACCGATGACCGCATCCTGCGCGTCTATGAATGTGCGCTCAAGGTCGGCGGGCTGCCCGGAAAATCCGTGCCGTTCGTCTTGCCGCAATCCGCAGTGCTCTGAGCATGCGAAGCTGTCGCCATCTACCTATTGACTAAAAATGGCGAATTGATACTAAATATAGATGTTATGGTTCTCTCCGAGTCGCAAGACCGGGAGCTAAGAGGGAAGCCGGTGAAATGTCCTGGACATTGATGCCGGCGCTGCCCCCGCAACTGTAAACAGCGAGTTGTTGTCGACAATGCCACTGAAGCCCAGCTTCGGGAAGGCCGACACCAGCGCCGACCTGTGAGCCAGGAGACCTGCCATGACATGATGAACGTCCACGGGCGGGGTGTCCCGGTGTGTCGCTTGCAATGGTCGGCCGCAAGCTGACCGGATTCTTGCACGCGTGCGCTCGACCTTTGCCCCCAACATTTGGGGTATAAGCATATGTCTCTTTCTCTTCAAACCACCCGCGCCGACGGTCAGTCGCCGGTTCGTCCTGCCGAACTGCAGCCATCATCCAGCGAGCCCGGCTACCGCGTCATTCGGCGCAATGGCTCGGTCACACCGTTCGATCCGCTGAAAATCACCGTTGCTCTCACCAAAGCCTTCCTCGCCGTCGAAGGCAATGTCGCTGCCGGTTCGCGCCGTGTGCATGATGTCGTCGAAGGCTTGACCGCCGACATCGTGACAACATTGAAGCGCCGCAGCAGCGAAGGCCGTCTGTTTCACATTGAAGACGTGCAGGACCAGGTCGAACTTGCCCTCATGCGCAGCGAAAACCACAAGGTTGCGCGTGCTTACGTGCTCTACCGGGAAGAACGCGCGCGAGAACGGGCGAAGCTGGTGGAACCCGTGGCCGAAACCGGCCCGTCCCTCAGCGTCACCCTGCTTGATGGGACCAGGGCACCGCTCGATGCGGCGCGCCTCGCCCGAATCATCGATGAAGCCTGCGAAGGACTTGACGGGGTCAGCGCCACGCCGATCCTCAGCGAAACCCAGCGCAATCTCTATGACGGTATCACCCTCGACGAACTGTCGCTTGCGCCCATTCTGGCTGCACGCACACTCGTTGAAACCGAACCGAACTATTCCTTTGTCACTGCCCGGCTGCTTCTGGACAAGCTGCGCCGCGAAGCCTTGAGCTTTGTCTTCGGCAGGCCCGAACAGGCGACCCAGCATGAAATGGCGGAGCGCTATGCCGATTATTTCCCCGCCTATGTGAAGGCTGGGATTGAAGCGGAACTGCTCGATCCTGAACTTGCCCGCTTCGACCTGCGGAAAATATCAGCAGCCCTGAAGCCGGAACGCGACCTGCAGTTCCAGTATCTCGGCCTGCAGACTTTGTATGATCGTTATCTCCAGCAGACACGCGGTATCCGGTTCGAATTGCCGCAGGCCTTCCTGATGCGCGTTGCCATGGGCCTCGCCACCCGTGAGATCGACCGGGAAGCGCGCGCCATCGAATTCTACGACCTGCTGTCGTCGTTCGACTTCATGGCTTCGACTCCAACCTTGTTCAATTCGGGCACGCTGCGCCCACAACTGTCCTCCTGCTTCCTGACCACCGTCGCCGACGATCTCGACGGCATCTTCAAGGCGGTGAAGGACAACGCGCTTCTGGCAAAATATTCCGGCGGTCTCGGCAATGACTGGACGCCCGTGCGCGGTCTTGGCGCCCATATCAAGGGAACCAACGGCGAAAGCCAGGGCGTCGTACCGTTCCTGAAAGTGGCCAACGATACGGCCATCGCGGTCAATCAGGGCGGCAAGCGCAAGGGCGCCGTCTGCGCCTATCTCGAGACTTGGCATGTCGACATCGAGGAGTTTCTCGATCTGCGCAAGAATACCGGTGACGACCGCCGCCGCACCCATGACATGAACACGGCCAACTGGGTGCCTGATCTGTTCATAAGCCGCGTGGAAAAGGACGAGCCATGGAC
Organism: Phyllobacterium sp. SL163; assembly: GCF_049896885.1. NCBI lineage: Bacteria > Pseudomonadati > Pseudomonadota > Alphaproteobacteria > Hyphomicrobiales > Phyllobacteriaceae > Phyllobacterium > Phyllobacterium sp. SL163. Next base: position 135,488 of record NZ_JAFCVE010000011.1, read on the forward strand.
CCTGTTCTCACCCGACGAGACACCGGATCTGCATGATCTCTACGGCGCTGACTTCAAAATTGCCTACGAGGCTTATGAAGCCAAGGCTGCACGCGGGGAAATCCGTGTCTTCCGCACCGTGCGGGCTCTGGATCTCTGGCGCCGGATTTTGACGATGCTGTTCGAGACGGGCCACCCATGGGTCACATTCAAGGACCCCTGCAATATCCGCTCGCCGCAGGGTCATGTCGGCGTGGTGCACTCGTCGAACCTGTGCACCGAGATTACCCTCAACACATCGAAGGATGAAGTTGCGGTGTGCAACCTCGGCTCGATCAACCTTGCCAATCACATTGCAGCCGAAGGCCTCGACCTTGAGCGTCTGACGCGCACTGTGGCAACGGCCATGCGCATGCTCGACAATGTCATCGACATCAACTTCTACACCATCCCGGAAGCGCGCCATTCCAACCTGCGTCACCGTCCGGTCGGTCTCGGCTTGATGGGCTTCCAGGATGCGTTGCAGGCATTGCGTATTCCCTATGCCTCCAACGAAGCCGTGGCTTTTGCCGATATCAGCATGGAAGCCATTTCCTATCACGCCATTTCGGCATCGGTTGACCTCGCCAGTGAACGTGGCAGCTATCCGAGCTTCAACGGCTCGCTCTGGTCAAAAGGCATTCTTCCGATCGATTCCATCGAACTGCTCGACCGGGCCCGCACGGCGGCTGGTGCCAGGCTTTCGATGGACCGCAGCACGACCCTTGATTGGGAAGCCCTGCGCAAGCGGGTGACAGCAACCGGAATGCGCAATTCCAACACCATGGCGATCGCACCCACCGCAACGATTTCCAACATCTGCGGCGTTGCCCAGTCCATCGAGCCCGCCTATCAGAACCTCTTCGTCAAATCCAACATGTCAGGCGACTTCACTGTCGTCAATGCTGCACTGGTGCATGACCTGAAGCAGCGCGGGCTGTGGGACGAGGTGATGATTTCGGACCTGAAATATTTCGACGGCTCGGTTGGTGAAATCGACCGCATCCCCGCCGACCTCAAGGCGCTCTATGCCACGGCGTTCGAAATCGACAGTGCATGGCTGATTGCTGCGGCCTCGCGCCGGCAGAAATGGATCGATCAAGCCCAGTCGCTCAATCTCTATATTGCCAACCCGAGCGGCAAGAAGCTTGACGAACTCTATCGCCTCGCCTGGAACAGCGGTTTGAAGACGACCTATTACCTGCGTTCGCGTTCGGCCTCGCACGTGGAAAAGTCCACGTTGAAAGGCACCGATGGCAAGCTCAACGCCGTCGCCGCCAAGCCGATTGCCGAATCGATCATCCTGTCGGTACCGGCCGGCAATGCCTGCTCGATCAATGATCCGGACTGTGAAGCCTGCCAGTAAACGCGCAACCGCGCCTGCCACACGTGCTTTGCAATGAATTGAAGGAAAAGACCATGCTTGACTGGACCAACACCGAAGCTGCCGCCAATGCGGCCCGCGCCATCCACCCCGCCCTTGCACCGGATCAGGCACCCGTCGCCGATGCCACGGGTCTTGGCGATATCGTACGCGGCGGTGGCCGTGTGCGCGTCGATGACAAGGCGATGATCAATTCACGTGCCGACGTCAACCAGCTCCTGCCACTCAAATATCACTGGGCCTGGGAGAAATATCTCAATGGCTGCAACAATCACTGGATGCCGACTGAGGTATCGATGCAGGCGGATATCGTCCTGTGGAAATCCAGGGACGGGCTGACCGACGACGAACGCCGTATGATCAAGCGCAATCTCGGTTTCTTCGCGGCCTCCGAGTCACTTGTTGCCAACAATATTGTCCTTGCCATTTACCGGCACCTGACCAATCCGGAATGCCGCCAATATCTCTTGCGTCAGGCTTTCGAGGAAGCCGTCCATACCCACACCTTCCAGTATATCGTGGAAAGTCTCGGGCTGGACGAGGGCGAACTCTTCAACATGTATCGCGAAGTGCCATCGATCACCGACAAGGCGGCCTGGGCGCTCAAGCACACGCAAAATCTCGACAACCCGGATTTCAAGACCGGCACACCGGAGATGGATCAGCAGTTCCTGCGCGATCTCGTGGCTTTCTACGTCATTTTCGAGGGCATGTGGTTCTATACGGGCTTTGCCCAGATCCTGTCGCTTGGCAGGCGCAACAAGATGGTCGGCATTGCCGAACAGTATCAGTACATCCTGCGCGACGAGAGCATCCACATGAATTTCGGCATCGACGTGATCAACCAGATCCGTCACGAAAATCCGCATCTGTGGACAAAAGCCTTTACCGAAGAACTGCGCGGGATGATCAGGGATGCCGCGGAACTCGAGGCATCCTATGGCCGCGATACCATGCCGCGCGGGTTCCTCGGGCTGAATGCTGCGCTTTGCGAAAGCTATATGCACTTCATCGCCAACCGCCGCTGTGCCCAGCTTGGTCTCGCACAGGTCTTTCCCGACACGGACAATCCGTTCCCGTGGATGTCGGAAGCGATGGATTTGAAGAAGGAAAAGAATTTTTTCGAAACCCGGGTTATCGAATACCAGAATGGCGGAGCACTGGCGTGGGATTGATGCGCATAATGCCGGCTCCCGAGGACATTTTCGTCGCGAGGGCGCGCTTGATGCGGGCATCGCGGCTGCGGCGGGACAGGACGCCGCAGCTGCGACAGAATCTGCCGCCAATGGAATTGATTTGTTGACATAAAGATATCTTTATGTGAGTTTACGCCTCTCGTCCCAAGATGGCCAAGAGGCGTTTGAGTCATGAATATTGCAGTCGATAATCTGTTCGGTCCCATGGGTGCTCCACGGGATGGCTCGGAGGTGTTTGAAGCGCTGACCAAGGCGGCGCGCGAACGCATCCTGATTCTCGACGGGGCCATGGGCACGCAGATTCAGGGCCTCAGCCTGAACGAGGACGATTTCCGCGGCGAACGCTTCGCCGACTGCTCCTGTCACCTGCAGGGCAATAACGACCTTCTGATTCTCACGCAGCCCCAGGCCATCGAGGACATCCACTACGCCTATGCCATGGCCGGTGCGGACATTCTCGAAACCAACACATTCTCTTCCACTACCATTGCCCAGGCTGACTACAGCATGGAAGAGGTTGTGTACGAGCTGAACCGCGACGGCGCCCGCCTTGCCCGCCGGGCAGCGATCAAGGCCGAACAGAAGGACGGCAAACGCCGCTTCGTGGCCGGAGCGCTCGGACCGACAAACCGCACCGCATCCATTTCGCCTGACGTGAACAATCCCGGCTATCGCGCTGTCACCTTTGACGATCTGCGTATTGCCTATGCGGATCAGGTGCGCGGTCTGATGGATGGCGGCGCCGATATCATCCTCATCGAAACGATCTTCGACACGCTGAACGCCAAGGCAGCAGTGTTCGCCACGCAGGAAGTCTTCGAAGAAAAGGGCATTACCCTGCCCATCATGATTTCGGGCACGATCACCGATCTCTCAGGCCGAACCTTGTCCGGTCAGACACCGACGGCCTTCTGGCATTCCGTGCGTCACGCGGAACCCTTCACCATCGGCCTGAACTGCGCGCTTGGCGCCAATGCAATGCGCGCCCACCTTGCTGAAATTTCCAGCGCTGCCGATACATTTGTCTGCGCCTATCCCAATGCCGGCCTGCCCAACGAATTCGGCCAGTATGACGAAAGCCCGGAGGCAATGGCCGAGCAGCTGGAAGGCTTTGCCAGTGACGGCCTGCTGAACATCGTCGGCGGCTGCTGCGGTTCGACACCCGATCACATTCGGGCGATTGCCGAGGCGGTCAGCAAGTATCCGCCGCGCCAGATCCCGGAAATTTCCACGCATATGCGCCTGTCCGGCCTTGAGCCGTTCACGCTGACCAAGGACATTCCGTTTGTGAATGTGGGCGAGCGCACGAACATCACCGGCTCGGCCAAGTTCCGCAAGCTGATCACCGCCGGCGACTTTGCTACGGCGCTTGACGTTGCGCGCGATCAGGTTGCCAATGGTGCGCAGATCATCGACATCAATATGGATGAAGGCCTGATCGACAGCGAGAAGGCGATGGTCGAGTTCTTGAACCTGATTGCTGCCGAGCCGGATATTGCCCGCGTGCCCGTCATGATCGACAGTTCCAAGTGGGATGTCATCGAGGCCGGATTGAAATGCGTGCAGGGCAAGCCGCTCGTCAACTCCATCTCCATGAAGGAGGGGGAGGAGGCTTTCCTTCACCATGCCAAACGCGTGCGCGCCTATGGCGCGGCCGTCGTGGTCATGGCCTTCGACACGGAGGGCCAGGCCGATACGCTGGAGCGCAAGGTCGAGATTTGCACCCGCGCCTATGAGCTTCTGACCAAGGAAGCCGGGTTCCCGCCCGAAGACATCATCTTCGACCCGAACGTGTTTGCGGTTGCCACCGGCATCGAGGAACACAACGGCTATGGTGTCGCCTTTATCGAGGCCACACGCCAGATCACGGAAACGCTGCCGCATGTGCATATCTCCGGCGGCATCTCGAACCTGTCCTTTTCATTCCGCGGCAATGAGCCCGTGCGCGAAGCCATGCATGCGGTGTTCCTCTACCATGCGATCCAGGTCGGCATGGATATGGGCATCGTCAACGCCGGACAGCTGGCGGTCTATGAATCCATCGATCCGGAACTACGCGAGGCCTGCGAGGATGTCGTGCTCAACCGCCGCGACGATGCGACGGAACGGTTGCTGGACCTCGCCGAGCGCTACAAGGGATCGGCCGGCAAGGAAGCGCGCGAGCGCGATCTCGCTTGGCGCGAATGGAGCGTGGCGGACCGCATTTCCCATGCGCTCGTCAACGGCATTACCGAGTTCATCGATGTCGACACGGAAGAGGCGCGGCTTGCGGCCGAACGGCCGCTGCATGTGATCGAAGGTCCGCTGATGGCGGGCATGAATGTCGTCGGCGATCTCTTCGGTGCGGGAAAGATGTTCCTGCCGCAAGTGGTCAAATCCGCCCGCGTGATGAAGCAGGCCGTGGCCTTGCTCCTGCCGCACATGGAGGCGGAAAAGCTCGCCAATGGCGGCACGGGCGAGCGCGAAAGCGCCGGCAAGGTGCTGATGGCGACGGTCAAGGGTGATGTGCATGATATCGGCAAGAACATTGTCGGTGTCGTTCTCGCCTGCAACAATTACGAGATCATCGATCTCGGCGTCATGGTGCCTGCGACCAAGATCCTGCAGACGGCGAAGGAACTGAATGTCGATATCATCGGCCTCTCCGGCCTGATCACGCCGTCGCTCGATGAAATGGTGCATGTGGCATCCGAGATGGAGCGCGAAGGGTTCAATATTCCACTTCTGATCGGAGGGGCAACAACCAGCCGCGTGCACACGGCGGTGAAGATCAATCCGCGCTATCACAAAGGCCAGACGGTTTATGTCACCGATGCAAGCCGTGCGGTCGGCGTCGTCTCCCAACTTCTCTCGCCGGATACCAAGGGCGGCTTTGTCGATAACATCCGCAGCGAATACACTAGGGTTGCCGAGACCCATGCCCGCAATGAGGCAGACAAGCAGCGGCTGTCCCTGGAAAGGGCCCGCGCCAATGCCCACAGGATCGACTGGTCGGGCTATGAACCGCCGAAGCCGTCCTTCCTGGGAACGCGTGTGTTCGAAAATTACGACCTCGCCGAACTGTCGCGCTACATCGACTGGACGCCATTCTTCCAGACATGGGAGCTGAAGGGCCGCTATCCCGCCATTCTCGAAGACGAGCATCAGGGCGCGGCAGCGCGGCAGTTGTTTGCCGACGCGCAGGCCATGCTGGCCAAGATCATCGATGAAAAATGGTTCAATCCGAAAGCCGTCATCGGCTTCTGGCCGGCGGGAACTGTCGGCGACGATATCCGCTTGTTCACCGACGAAGGGCGCCAGAAAGAGCTGGCCACACTCTATACATTGCGCCAGCAGCTGTCGAAGCGCGATGGCCGGCCGAATGTCGCCCTGTCGGATTTCGTTGCACCGGTTGCCAGCGGCAAAGGGGATTACATCGGCGGTTTCGTCGTGACGGCAGGCATAGAAGAAATCGCCATTGCCGAACGGTTCGAGCGGGCGAATGACGACTATTCGTCCATTCTGGTGAAGGCCCTTGCCGACCGGTTTGCCGAAGCCTTTGCCGAGTTGATGCATGAACGGGTGCGCAAGGAATTCTGGGGCTACGCGCCGGATGAAACTTTGAAGCCAGATGAACTGATTGGCGAACCCTATCGCGGCATCCGCCCGGCACCCGGTTATCCCGCGCAGCCCGATCACACGGAAAAGGATACTCTGTTCAGCCTGCTCGACGCGGAAAGGCAGATCAATGTCCGCCTGACCGAGAGCTACGCCATGTGGCCGGGCTCGTCGGTTTCGGGCGTCTATCTCGCCCACCCGGAATCCTACTATTTCGGCGTCGCCAAGGTGGAGCGCGATCAGGTCGAGGATTATTCGGAGCGCAAAGCAATGCCGGTCGAAGAGGTGGAGCGCTGGCTGGGCCCGATCCTCAACTATGTTCCGGCCCCGCGGGTTCAGGCGGCGGAGTAACTCTACAACGCCCTCATGCCACGATCATTGTGGTCTTATACGGCTGTTCGCCACGGTCCGCGAACGGCGTGTTCTACGACATTGGTATATGTTGCAAAATTACATTTCTAAGCTAACTTTCTTTTATAGCTGAAAATTAGCTACATTTCTCGACTATTGGTATCGATTTTCATGGTTCCAATCTCACTCACCAGACAATTTTTTACGCACCCTTTTTACATCTGATCCAATTGAAGAACGGAAATATAATGAAAAACATTTTACCGTACGCACCGGCACTTTTGCTTTGTTCAGTTTTGTCCGGATGCAACAATGATTCAACGCCTGCACAACAAGTGACATCAGACAGCACGTTTGTATCGGATGCGGCCCCATCGGTGCCAGCGACGATACAAGCGGTAGTGGCGACAGATCCTGTGAAGGCGAAACCAGATATACCTGTTGTGGAGAAACTCGGAGCGAGACCGCCCATGGGGTTCACAACGTGGTCGCGTTTTGAATGCCACGCCCAAGCCTCGTTCAGGAATTGGCCGAAACTGGAAACAATCAATGGCGTCCAGGCGCCGTTGAATGACGACGGCAGCAGAGATCAATATTCGTTCCAGCACTTCATGCTGGACCAGGCACGTGCGATGAAAGATTCCGGCCTGCTGGATGCGGGGTATAACTATCTGAACGTCGATGATTGCTGGATGAACACAGCGCGTGACAAAAATGGCGCCCTGCAGGGAGCGGCAAGCTGGAATTACGCGGTTCAAGCCCTCAACTCGCATAAGGGTTTTGACGCGGATTTAACGAACTATGTCAGCTATGTTCACGCTCTGGGATTCAAAGCAGGACTTTATAGCAGCTCTGGCTTGCGGACGTGTCAGTATTTTCCAGCTTCAGCAACCCACGAAACGCAAGATGCAACCGCCTTTGCCAAGTGGGGCATTGACCTTCTTAAGTACGACAACTGTGATTATGCGTCTAATGAGAAACCAGAGGATTACAAATATTGGCCGGAAAAGGAACGACCGACTCTCGTAGTTACGTCATCAAAAAAGGAACTCTTCGAGACTATGGCGGCGGCTTTGGCGACTGCGACAAAGGACAGCAACCGAAAAATTCTCTTCCTGGAATCGGCGCCCGCGGCTCACGGCAGTAACGTCGACGCAAAATATACAACTATGGATTGGGTTCGCCCGCTCGGACAGATATGGCGTGTCGGGGGTGACATCAAGAACTACAAATATGATGCAGTCTCCAAGACGCTTAGCAATCCTTGGTTATCCGATGCAGGAGCGAGTGACTACGACAAGGGTGTCTATCCGAGTTTCTATATTGCCGTGGCACTTTCCCGTTACGTCGCGCCAGGCAGCTGGAATGACCCGGATCAATTGCTCATCGGCGACAATGGCATGAACACCGATGAAGAAAAGAGCCAGTTCGCACTCTGGTCCGTTATGGGGGCTCCGCTGCTTCTCAGCACCGATGTACGGCGCTTGACCGAATACTATCAACAGAAGGGAAGGGATGATGCCGGCGTAACCCTCGCGCATCTCAAGGACTCCCTCAAAATTCTGACAAACAAGGATATCATCGCCGTCGACCAGGATAAACTCGGTATCGGCGGCTATATCGCATATCAAACGGATCCGGCACCAGACAAGGGGATGGACGTTGTCGTTAAGCCGCTCAGCGATGACCGGCTTGCCGTTGTCCTTCTCAACAAAAGCAATACCGAGCTTCAGCCGCAGAAAATAAATCTGTGGTCGATAGGCCTCAACCTTTCCGGGCAAAAAAGCTGCACAGTTTCCGCAAAAGATCTCTGGGATAGTAAACCGGAAGGCATCCTACCCGATAAAGAGCTGTGGACCAGGCCTATTCCAGCTCATGGGAATGCCATGTTCCGGCTGGCAGCGAAATGCGATGGCAAAGCGGTCAAAGTCATACCCACCGGTCAGATCTATTCCGTGGCGGGTAGCGGCAAAGCGGGGTTTTGTCTCACAGTGTCGTCCAAGGATACTGCAACTGCCAAATTTGCCATCAGCGCATGCAATGGATCCGACCTGCAAATCTGGTCGCGTGATATCGCCACGCACCGCATCAAACTGGCAGCAGATGCGGATCTGTGTTTATCCATGGCTGCAGGTAACACGTTCAGCCTGGCTAAGTGCAAGATCGGCAAAAACGACAGTATATATTATCATACTGATGTTCAGGACTTTTCGTACTACTTGAACGGTTCCCTTGCCAATGAGGCATTGGAGCCATCTGACGCGGTGCTTAGCCCAAATGTGAAGAAACAGTGTTTGGACATGTATGGTGGCCCATTTGCCGAGAACAACCCGGTAGCTCCTTATCAGTGTGCCGGATCGGCAATTCACGTTGGCCAAATCTGGTCAGCACCGGGCGCTCCGGGATAGCCCATGTCTCCTTGAGCGCCATCGGAAAGATGGCGCTCAGGGAATGCCGGTGCATGCAATCAGGCCGCCGAGTGAAGATAATTGCGGGGAGGGGCGCCCAGCATGCGTTTGAACATGGTGGTAAAGGCGGGAACGCTGTTGTAACCGAGATCGAGCGCGACGCTGGTTACCGCCTCGCCTCCGGACAGACGCGGCAAGGCGGATAGCAGGCATGCCTGCTGGCGCCAGGTCGACAGGCTCAAGCCCGTCTCGCGCCGGAAAAACCGCGTAAAGGTACGGCGGCTCATGCCGAGGCGATCGGCCCAGTTGTCGATATTGGTGCGGGGCGAAGGGTCTTGCAGAAAGCCGCGGCAGAGCGCCGCCAGCCTGGTGTCATCGGGGAAGGGCAGGCCGAGCGGGCGCTCTTCCAGCTTGGGAATCTCGTGCAGCAGCAATCCCATCATGAACGTCGTGCGCGGGCTCGCCTGCTCGTCGGACGGGGAAGCGACAACCTCCCGGATCAGCGTATCCATGAGCGGGGTCAAAGCAACCACGTGCAGATGGTTCTTCAATCCTTCAACGGCATCGGGACGGACGTAGATCGAATGCATGGCGACATCGCCATGCATATCCACCGCATGCCGCACGCCCGCCGGCAGCCATAGCGCATGATGCGGCGGCACCATCCAGCGGCCGAACTTGGTGGAGACCATGACAACCCCGGTCATCGCGTGCAGCAGTTGCGACAGGCTGTGCTGGTGCTCCGGAACATGGCACCCGGTGGGATAGTGCGCCAATCCGGCAACCACGTCGCCCTTCGATTGCTCAAGCCATTCCAGCCGCTGCAGATGCACGCGCCCCAGATCCCTGGCGTGGAAACTCATCTCGGGAAACTTCAGATAGAGCATCGGCTTGGCCCACTTGCGAAAGAAATAGACCAAACCACGAAGGCAGGTTTTATGCAACAGGTATATCAGGAAAGGGAAGGGTGACGCGAAGCACGCAATCAACACCCTCATTTTCCGATGGAACGCCCGATATGACCGATACATCCTTGCCCGCACAGCGCTCTTCCGCTGAAATAACTGCCTTCGGCATCATCTTTGCCGTGAGCTTCTGCCATCTGCTCAACGACATGATGCAGTCCATGCTCTCGGCCATCTATCCGATGCTCAAGACCAACTACGGACTCGACTTCAAGCAGATCGGCCTGCTGACGCTCACCTTTCAGGTCACAGCATCCCTGCTGCAGCCTGTCGTCGGCACCTATACCGACAAGCGCCCGATGCCCTATTCCCTGCCGGTCGGCATGGGCTTCTCGCTGGTTGGCCTCGGCCTCTTGTCGATCGCCACGCACTATTCGATGCTGCTGATCGGCGCCGCTTTCATCGGCATCGGCTCGTCCATCTTCCATCCGGAGTCTTCGCGCGTCGCGCGCCTGGCATCCGGCGGACGTCATGGCCTCGCCCAGTCACTGTTCCAGGTGGGTGGCAATTTCGGCACGGCGCTCGGACCCTTGCTTGCAGCCTTCATCATCCTGCCGCACGGCCAGCAGAGCATCGCCTGGTTCTCGGCGGCGGCACTGATCGGCATGATCGTCCTCTATCAGGTCGGCAACTGGTACCAGCGCTATCGCGCCGCCAATGCGAAAAAGCCGCCGGTCAGCCGCACGCTGAAATTGCCGCGCCGCAAGGTAACGATGTCGCTGATCATTCTCACGCTGCTGGTGTTCAGCAAGAACATCTATCTCGCCAGCATCTCCAGCTACTACACCTTCTACGTGATCCACAAATTCGGCATCACCGTACAGCAGTCGCAGCTGATGCTGTTCCTGTTCCTCGGCGCCGCTGCTGTCGGCATCATCGGTGGCGGACTGGTCGGCGACAAGATCGGCGTCAAGACCGTCATCTGGTTCTCGATCCTGGGCGTCCTGCCGTTCACGCTGCTGATGCCCTATGCAAACCTGTTCTGGACCGGCGTGCTGACCGTATTCATCGGCCTCATCCTGTCCTCGGCATTCCCGGCCATCGTGGTGTTCGCACAGGAGCTTGTGCCGGGCCGGGTCGGCATGATCGCCGGCATCTTCTTCGGCTTCGCCTTCGGCATGGCCGGAATTGCAGCCGCGGTTCTCGGGGTCGTTGCCGACAACAAGGGGATCGACTTTGTCTATATGGTCTGTTCCTACCTGCCATTCCTCGGCCTGTTGACCATCTTCCTGCCGAGCATGCGCGAGGTGAAGGGTGAACCCGTGGCAGTCCCGGCATAAACAGGCGGCAGCATTGTTGCCATCCGGCGACAGTCGCTGAAATAACAGCCCTCTGTCATAACGGGTCCGGAACGCGCATGTTCCGGACCCGTTTTCAATTGGCTCAATGATTTCAATAGTTAAAGATGATTTCTTTACTCATATTTTATAAGCTGATGCAAAACCTTCTGGAAGCGTTCCAAATCATTGGCGTTGCCTGATATTTCCAATGGTTTTATGCCAATCGAATGACGTTTCAACCGCAGATGAATACCAAGATAAACGGCTTTTCCGTCGTCGGGGGCTTGCAGCAGCGCGCCTGGGACGGTGTTGTCGCCGATCTATTCAGCGTGAATTGCGCCCCCGATGCCAGCGGTCAGTATGAGGCGAGAGATCCCCGGCTCTTCATCGTTCTCGACGGCCTGAACACCGGCACGTTCAACGTGCGGCTGGACCCGCAGAGCAGGGATCTCGGCAGCGATGGCGTTGCCAATCCGATGTGCTATGTCCCGGCGGGAATGCCGCTCTGGTCCCGCCTCCGCGAGGTCAAGCACATCCGCCACATCGACCTGCACTTCAACCTCCAAACACTGGTCAAACGCTTTGGCGACGGGGTTGATCTTGGCGCGGTCACGCGGCCGCGCCTGATGTTTTCCGATCCGCGCATCCTGGCGCTGGCCAATCTCATGGCAGGGGAGTGTGCCAATCCCGATCCGCTGCACCCGCTCTATGGTGAGAGCCTGGCAATCTCGGTCTTCACGCTGCTGTTCGACATTAAGGCCAAAGCGGAGCGCAAACGCAGCAAACTCGCGCCCTGGCAGCTGCGCCGCGTCACCAACTATCTCGGTGACAACTGGATGCGTGCGGTCCGCCTGCAGGAACTGGCTGATCTGACCGGATTGTCGCAGTCGCATTTCAGTCATGCCTTCAAGGCTTCGACCGGCATGCCGCCGCACCAGTGGCAGATGCGCGCGCGCGTGCGCCGCATCGAAGAAATGCTGCTACGGACCGGTCATAGTCTCAACCACATCGCGGAGCTCGCAGGCTTTGCCGATCAGGCGCATTTCACCCGCGTGTTCCGCCAGCACACCGGCCTCACGCCGGCCGCCTGGCAACGCAGCCGGAAATAAGCATTACCGCCAGGCGACTTTAGCCCAAAAACATTCAACGGGCCGTGATTTCGGACAAGACCCACATTTATAGTTGAGTTAAATAGTCATAATATTCAGGCATACGATGATATTGGCGCGGGCGCAGCGGCGTGCGGTGTCATTGTTCTTTGGGGTTTTTGGGGCGACACATGACAAGACATAACCGGACGCGGCGGGCAGGGCTTCTGTTTGCCGGCACAACCCTCAGCATTGCGCTTCTGCCAATCGCAGCCATGGCGGAAGAATCCATCGTCCTCAAGGAAATCGTCATCGATGGCGGCAACGGCACGGCGACCGGACCCGTCAACGGCTACGTCGCCAAGAAGACCACCGCCGGTTCGAAATCCGCCCTGCCGATCACCGCCATTCCGCAGTCCGTCTCCGTAGTTGGCCAGCAGGAACTGCAGGATCGCGGCGTCAGGAAAGTCGATGAAGCCCTGCGCTATACCGCAGGCATTACCGCAGCGCCCTTCGGCGAAGACCCCGATACGGACTGGATTTTCATTCGTGGCTTCCAGGCCACGCAAAGCGGCGTTTTCCTCGATGGCCTGCCGCTCTTCGGTTATGGTTTCGGCGGGTTCCAGATCGATCCTTTCATGCTTGAGCGGGTTGAAGCCCTCAAGGGCCCTGCTTCGGTTCTCTATGGTGGTGCCAATCCCGGCGGCATCGTCAATATGGTGAGCAAACGTCCGGAAAAGGATCGCTTCGGCCGAATCGAAACGGGTGTCAACCAGTACGGCAATGCCTATCTCGGCGTCGATGTCGGCGACAAGCTCGATGAAAACGGCGTCTGGACCTACCGTTTCACCGGTCGGATCGCCGGCGGCGAACAGCAGACGGATTTCGCCAAGGATTTTCGCGGCTCGCTTATGCCGCAGATCACCTATGCGCCATCAGCCGACACAAAAGTCACCGTGTTCGGCCAGTTCTCCGCCCTCGACCAGACCCATGCGGGCGGCGGGTTCCTGCCTTATTACGGCACCGTCAAGGACGCGGCATTCGGCAAGATCAGCCGCAAGGCGAATTTCACCGAACCAGGTATCGATGACGGCCAGAACCGCCAATATCTGTTTGGCTACGAAGCGGAACACACTTTCGACAATGGCTGGAAGCTCAGCCAGAATGTGCGCTACGGCCATCAGAACAAGAAGGAAACCAGCCCCTATCCCTACGGCTATGTTGATCCGGCCTTCCCCTATGGCGGCGGTCTGAAGCCGACAACACCGGACAATCTTCTGTACCGGATCGGCTTCAACCACGATACGAAGGTCGACACGTTCCTGATGGACAACCGGGCCGAGAAGCAATTCACCACCGGCGCGCTCGAACACAATTTCCTGTTTGGCGTCGACTACAAATATTTCAAGATCGACCAGGTGCAGGCATCGGGCGGTGCAACGCCGATCAGCGCCAGCAATCCGGTCTATGGTGCCCCGCAGGGCCCGACCAGCGTCTATCTCGATCAGGTTTTGAAGATGAACCAGATTGGCGTCTACACGCAGGATCAGGTGCGGTTCGGCGATGGCTGGCTGGTGACCCTGAACGGCCGCTATGACTACGTCAACATCGCGTCGGATTCCGCCGAAGGCCCGTTCTTCCCGCTTGGCCCGACCTATGACTACAACAGGAGCGCCGTTAGCGGCCGTGTCGGGCTCGGCTATGAATTCTCCAACGGCGTGACGCCCTATATCAGCGCGGCAACCTTCTTCAATCCGGTGATTGGCGTCACCCTTGGCGAACCGCTGAAGCCGGAAGAGGGCTATCAATTCGAAGCGGGTGTCAAATACGCCCCGGATTTCGTTGACGGCTTGCTGACGGCATCCGTGTTCCAGATCACCAAGCAGAACGCGCTGTCGCGCGTTCCCGGTACCTTTATCGACACGCAGCTGGGCGAGGTCAAATCGACCGGGTTGGAACTGGAAGGCAAGGTCAATATCGACCAGAACTGGAAGGCCCTGGCATCGCTGACCGTGCTCGATATGGAGATCGCCAAGGATGAAGACCCGGCATTGATCGGCAACTGGCCGACAATCGTCCCGAAAGTGTCTGCCGCGTTCTGGCTGGATTACACGGTTGACCATGGACCGCTGCAAGGGATCAATCTCGGGGCAGGCGTCCGCTATCAGGGCGAGTCCTACGCCAACAAGGCCAACACGCTGAAGGTTCCCGGCGCCACCTTGTTCGATGCCGCTATCCGCTACGAGAAGGACAGCTGGGGCGTTGCCCTCAATGTCACCAATCTTTTCGACAAGGCCTATGTCAAGGGCTGCGACGGCGAGGCGGTCTGCGGTTATGGCGACGGCCGGACGATCACGCTTTCAGCCCACACCAAATGGTAGTCGCACAGCCCTTGTAGAAAACGGCCCATCCGGACACCCGCCATGCACCTCGCATGGCGGGTATTTTGTTTGATGGGCCTCCTGACTCGTTTTGTCAGGAGGTGGTTTGAAAACCAGTTTGGATCACCATATAAGGAAAACCATTCTTCCAATGACGGTTCATGCCTCCTGTTTCATTCTACCGGAGACGTCGCAACCGAAAATTCCGTCCGGATAGACCTCATGTCCTCAGCCATATCTGTTTCCAATCTGCATAAAACCTATGATTCCGGGTTTGAAGCACTCAAAAACATCAATCTCGACATTCATCACGGTGAAATCTTTGCCTTGCTCGGCCCCAACGGCGCCGGCAAGACGACGCTGATCAGCACCATCTGCGGCATCGTCAATCCGACATCCGGCACGATCCTTGCCGATGGGCACGACATCCAGAAGGAATACCGTGCGGCGCGCACCAAGATCGGCCTGGTGCCGCAGGAATTGACGACCGATGCCTTCGAGACGGTGTGGAACACGGTGAGTTTCAGCCGCGGTCTGTTCGGAAAGCCGTCCAAACCCAGCCATGTCGAGAAGATCCTGAAAGACCTTTCGCTCTGGGACAAGAAAGACAACAAGATCATCACCTTGTCCGGCGGCATGAAGCGCCGCGTCATGATTGCCAAGGCACTGTCGCACGAACCGGAGATCCTGTTCCTCGATGAACCGACCGCCGGCGTCGATGTCGAGCTGCGCCGCGACATGTGGAATGTTGTGCGCGCCTTGCGCGAGTCCGGCGTGACCATCATCCTGACGACCCATTACATCGAGGAAGCCGAACAGATGGCGGACCGCATCGGCGTCATCAGCAAAGGCGAGATCATCCTGGTCGAAGAAAAGCACGAACTGATGCGCTCGCTGGGCAAGAAGCAGCTGCGCCTGCATTTGCAGGAAGAGCATTCGGCCGTACCCGACACCTTGGCCAAGTACGGGCTCGAACTGGCCGCCAGCGGCAGCGAGCTGATCTACAGCTACGATGCGCATGAGGACAAAACCGGCATTGCCTCCCTGCTCAAGGATCTGGACAAGGCAGGCATAGGGTTCAACGACATTCAGACGAAGCAAAGCTCTCTCGAGGAAATCTTCGTCAATCTGGTGAGGGAACGCAAATGAACCTTTACGCGATCCGTGCGATCTATCTCTTTGAAATGCATCGTACATGGCGCACGATCATGCAGAGCATCATCTCGCCTGTCATTTCCACCAGCCTGTACTTTGTCGTCTTCGGTTCGGCCATTGGCGGGCGCATTCCCGAGATCAATGGCGTCAGCTACGGTGCGTTCATCGTACCGGGACTGGTCATGCTATCGCTGCTGACGCAGAGCATTTCGAACGCGTCCTTCGGTATCTACTTTCCCAAATTCACCGGGACGATCTACGAATTGCTGTCGGCACCGGTGTCCTATTTCGAGATTGTCATCGCCTATGTCGGCGCGGCGGCGTCGAAATCGATCATTCTCGGCGTGATCATTCTGGCAACGGCCGCCTTGTTCGTGCCGTTGCGGATCGAGCATCCCTTTGTCATGGTGCTGTTTCTCGTGCTCACCGCGGTGACATTCAGTCTGTTCGGCTTCATCATCGGCATATGGGCCGACGGCTTTGAAAAACTGCAGCTGGTGCCGCTGATGATCGTCACGCCGCTGACGTTCCTGGGCGGCAGCTTCTACTCCATCGACATGCTTCCGCCGTTCTGGCGTACGGTCACCTTGTTCAATCCGGTCGTTTATCTCATCAGCGGCTTTCGCTGGAGTTTTTACGGCTTGTCCGATGTACACATCGGAACCAGTCTTGCCATGACGTTGGTGTTCCTCATCGTCTGCATTCTGATTGTGCGCTGGATGTTCAAAACGGGGTACAGGCTGAAAAGCTAGGCCTATTCTTCCCAGCGCTGGAAGGGATCGCGATCATCCGTCGTATGATTGCGCTCCTCGGCGCAAAGGAAGGCCGCCGGGATTTCTTCCGGCTTCAGCACAGCAAAGCGGGCCGGATCAGGCTCGACGACATCTGCCGGGCCGCTTGGCAAAACAGGCTGCTTGAACAACGCCTTTACAGTTGGCCCCATACGCATTCCCCGTGTCCCGCACGCATAAGCTCTGGCGAAGGCCTGCATGATGCAGGAAAGACCCGCCGGGAGTCGAGTCCCTTCAGTGCCCCCAGAATCCGTAGACAACGAGTGCCACGAACAGGGTGACAAACGCGGCAAAAGCGATATGCAATTTCACCAGAACGCTCTTGGTCCCCGATATTCTGGCCTGCAACGGCCGCGTCTTTTCCGGACGGGACCGCAGCCGCATCCGCGCCAGCATGTCGTCCAGGGCCTTGCACCCGTCCAGTTCATCCTCATGCGAGGCGATGAAGCGAAACAGAGCGGCATCAAACAGGAGGTAGCCGGTAAGCAGCAGGGTGATGAGCCCGCCCACCATCATCAGGGGCCACAGGCCGGCAAGCACAGCGCCGCCCTTGTCGGCGATGAGCGACGTTGCCACCATGAGGACACAGGTCAGGACCCCATAGGTCACTGCGCGATGTCGCAAACGATGAGCAAATTCCGCAGCATCTTCCTCCATGGCAATTCCTTCCTCCGGCCCTCAACGCATGGCATTCTATGGCCAATCGGGAGCGGCCACAATCGGAGCCTTGAACGATCGGTCCGCCACGCAAGATGGCTCGGCCCCGGCCTCCCGCAGTTTCCATTGCTTCTGGAAAACATGCCTGACGGTGCCCGTCACGGTTGTGCAACATATCTTTCTGCACTAGGCCCTACCCAGCGATCCGATCAATTTTGAGGGAAATGCCACTCTTCCCATGCTGGCGCCCAATTTCTGCAGCACCACAGGGAGCAACAAGGCCGACAGGCTCTATCGTTCAGGCCGCTTGCCTGAGCGGACGTGAAGAAGAAAAGGAAAATAACAAAATGCCAGGATTCCGTTTTGCCATTGCGGCTGTGATGACCGTGTTCATGGCCTTGTCGATCTCCGCCTGTTCGGACAACGAGGCCACCCAGCGCAAGGCATTCATCGACTTTCTGCAGACGCGCATCGTCGACAAGAAGGGCGTGAGCGTCCCGCAATTGACCACGGAAGAAACCAAGTCTCTTGGCAGTTATGCAGCACAATACAAGATCATCACCGATTTTCATGCGGCGATGAATGAAAAGATCAGCAAACCCATGGAAGCCCTTGCCACCAAAGGTGCAATCACCTCCATTGATGATGCCATGAACCGCAAGGATGACATCAAGGCCGCCTATGCCGGCCTCAGCACGCTGCGCACGACCATGGATGAAGAACAGAGCGTCGCCGACAGGGCCCATGCGGCGCTGAAGCAGCCGGAAGACCTCAAGCCCGTCTTTGACAAGGCCTATGAAAAGACCGTGAGCAATCTCGCCAACACCTACAAGGAAATCTTTCCGGCCACGAGCGAGACCTTCGACATCCTCCTGAAGGTTGTCGATTTCGTCGATCAGAACAAGGACAAGATCACCATCTCCGGCTCGATGTTCGAAGTGTCGGATCCCACCATCCAGGCGCAGTTGAACATCCTGCTCGATCAGGTCAACGCCAAGGGGCAGGCGATGTCCGACGCGCAGCGGAAAATGCGCGCGGCCATCTACGGAAACTAACCGACCCGGCCCCGCGCGGCGACGGGGGCAATGTCGACGACAGCGTCGCCTGATATCAGCACCACGCTGTCGAACAGATTGGAGACCACGCAGGCGTGATTGGGAATGATCCGGATCCGGTCGCCGATCTGCGGCTTGGATTTACACGCCGACACGTCGATCGTCCCGTGCTCCTCGCTGAGCGAGGTGATCACCGCATCGGGAAATTCGACAATCCGCCCGAACCCTTCCATGCCGAACGTATCGCTCGACAGCGATTTTGAGCCGGCATCGATGACCGCACGATTGTCCGTCGGGCGGCTGACCACGGTTGCCAGAACGGTGAGGGCGCAATCGTCCCAGGTGCCGGCATTCTTTGCCACCTGAAACCGGTCCATATAGATATACGTGCCGGGCCGATGTTCGGTGGCCGCCGTCACCTCGTGAGCGCGCCACATATCGGGCGAACCGCCGTTGGAGATGATGCGCGGATCAAGTCCCGCATCGACCGCTTTCTGCTTTGCCGTTGCCAGCCATGCCTGGTTCTCCAGCACGCCACCCGCCTTCGGATAGGTCATGAAACCGGCAAAGCGAAGACCGTCGGCGGCGTCGATCACCTTCGCCAGCGCAACCGCGTCATCGGGCGTCTGCACACCGCAGCGGCCCATGCCCGTATCGCATTCCACCAGAACCTCGAGCGGCTTCGCCGAACCGGCAAAGGCCGCGGCAAGACCGCTGACGGTTGCGGCGCTGTCCGCCGTCACCGCAAGCTTGATGCGTCCGTGCAGGGCAACGAGCCGCTCGAGCTTGGCTTTGCCGATAATATTGTAGGGAATGAAAATGTCGGTCAAACCGGCATCGGCCATCACTTCGGCCTCGCCCAGCTTCTGGCAGGTGATGCCGACAGCGCCAAGTTCCACCTGCCGTTTGGCAAAACGCGGCAGCTTGTGCGTCTTGATATGCGGGCGCACGCGCAGCCCATGCGCATCGGCATAGGCCTGGAAGCGCTGCAGGTTGGCATCGGCCCGGTCCACATCGATCAGGACGGCAGGCGTATCAAGGTCGGACAGTTTCAATTCTCAGTCTCCAAGCGGAAGGTTGGGTGCATCGCTCTTTTGCATGCCCTGAAGATTCTTGATCCGGCGCATGCGTTCCACTGCGGGCGCGCCGATTTTTTCCGCCACGCTCATGGCCAGCATATCGGTGAGGGCAAGCAGGGCATAGCGGGCGGGTGAGGGCCGGTAGACATTCGTGCCTTCTTCGATGTGAAAAGGCAAGACCAGTTGCGCCGCGGCCGCCAAGGACGACTTGGCGGCCGTGAAGGCAATTGTCTTTGCCCCGTAGCGCCCGGCGATGGTCACCGCGTCGATGACCGGCTTGACCTCGCCGGACAGGGAATAAGCGACGATGACCGTATCCCTGTTGCTGGTAGCGGCGGTCATCTGCTGCATTTCGCCGTCGATATGGGAGGAGGCTGGAAGACCCAACCGGAATAACCGGTTTTCGAGCTCGGTCGCGGCCATCGACGAGGCACCGCCCGACCCGTAGGCACGAACCATGCCGGCACCGGCAACGATAGCCGCAGCGCGGTCGAGACTTGCCCGGTCGATGAGATTGGTCACCGTTTCAATCGCGCTGACGGCACTGGTTGCTATGATGGACGGAATGCCATGGCTCGCCGAACCATCGGCGGCATTGACCGAAATGAACCGCCCGGCAACCGCCAGGGACTGGGCAAGCCCCACCTTGAAATCACGGGTGCCTTCAAAGCCGAGCGAGCGGCAGAAACGGGTAATCGTCGGCTCGCTGACCCCGGCCTTTTCCGCCAGCTTTTCGATGGAAGCATGGGTGGCAAAATCTGCATCCGCCAGAACGGCGGCAGCCACTCTTTGATCGGAGCGCTGGCCATTCTCGGCGATCTCACGCAACCGGGCAACGATGTCAAAAAGCGGCGAAGCCATATCAGATCCGGTTTCCGGTTTTCCCGTCGAAGACGTGCACCTTGCCGGGATCGACCGTCAGCATCATCTGGCTGCCCGGTTCCGGCGCAATGCGATCACGAAACACCGCGCGCACATCCACGCCGGCAATCGTGCCGAAAAGATGCGTTTCCGAGCCGGTCGGCTCGATCACGGCAACTTTATAAGGGAAACCCTGACCGCTGGCCGCCAGGCGGTAATGTTCCGGACGGATGCCCACCTCAATCGGCTGACCGGAAGCGGCCGTCGTATCGCCAACCGGGATCGCGAAACCATCCGATGTCCGCATGCGTACCATCCCGTCACCCCGCTCCAGCGTCCCGGGAATGAAGCTCATGGCGGGCGAGCCAAGGAAACCGGCGACGAACTTGTTGGCGGGCTGGTCATACAGCTCGAGCGGCGAGCCGATCTGTTCGATGCGGCCGCCATTCATCACCACGATCCGGTCCGCCATGGTCATGGCCTCGATCTGGTCGTGCGTCACATAGACGATGGTTGTCTTGAGCTGCTGATGCAGCGCCTTGATTTCCGTGCGCATCTGTACGCGCAGCTTGGCATCCAGATTGGACAGCGGTTCATCGAACAGGAACAGGTCGGGTTCCCGCACGATGGTCCGGCCCATGGCAACGCGCTGGCGCTGGCCGCCCGAAAGCTGGCGCGGCAGGCGGTCGAGATAGTTGTGCAGGTTGAGCGTTTCCGCTGCCTTGTTCACCTTGGCATCGATAACGCTTCCGGCCTCGCGCCGGATTTTCGGGCCAAAGCCGATATTCTTGCGCGTCGTCATATGCGGGAACAGCGCATAGCTCTGGAAAACCATTGAAATATTGCGCTGCTGCGGCGCGAGGCCATTGGTCAGGCGATCGCCGATCCATAGCTCCCCCGAAGAAATATCGTCGAGACCGGCAATCATGCGCAGAAGCGTGGACTTGCCGCAGCCGGAAGGGCCGATGAGAACGAGGAACTCGCCGTCACGTACCTCAAGATCGATACCATGCAGAACGCTCATGGCTCCATAGGATTTGACGAGTTGTTTGATCTGAAGTCCGGCCATGTCAGTCTTCTCCCGCAAGAACGTCGTTGATGAAGCGCAGATTGCCTGACGTCAACCCGGCATCCACGGCCAGCGCCGTGCCTGTTATTCCAGATGCTGCCGAGGAAGCCAGAAACAGGGCGGCATGTGCCACTTCTTCCGGTGTCACCATGCGCCCGAGCGGATAGTGCGGCAAGACTTTCGCCAGGAGTTCCGGCTGACCGGCGAGGCGATGATCCCATGCAGGTGTGCGCACCGAGCCGGGGCAGACCGCATTGGCACGGATGCCATACCGTCCACGCTCCACGGCCAGCGCCTTCACATAGGAGATCAGACCAGCCTTGGCAGCCGAATAGGCCGGGTTGCCGAAATGCGAGAGGCCATTGACCGAGGATATGAACACCACATTGCCGCTGCCGCGTCTGGCCATGGCATCGACGACCGGCGCCGTCACATGAAAGGCACCATTCAGGTTGACCGCAATCTCGCGATCCCAGACGTCGCCATCCACCTGATCCAGTGTTTCGCCGCGGGTGAAGCCGGCATTATTGACCAGCACGTCAGGCGCACCGTTTTCGCCGATGAAGTCACCGACGGCCTTTGCGATGCCGGCGCGGTCCGTGAGTTCAAACACAAGACGATGGGCGAGGGGCAGGTTTTCCAATGCCGCGTCCGTCCTGTCGGCGCCCGAAACGACGGCCCCCGCAGCGGTGAAGGCTGCAATCAATGCCCGGCCGATACCGCCTCCGGCACCGGTGATCAGCACCTGCCTGCCTTTTAGTCCATAGAAATCATGCAAATTGGGTGAGGTCATTGCGCGTTCATCTGTTCCCGTATCATTGGCCCGCTTCTGCGGACAATCTCTCGCGGATTCCACCGCCTGTTGCCCAGCTAATGGCGATGCGTGAAAAAAAGCAACATAAAAATACATCAAACCGATGCAAAATTCGCTTGCATGAAATTAAATTACATTTGAAGATAGAGAGGCTGGTTGGAAGAAACGGCTTGCGGGAGGCGAAGGAGCCTACCCGCCGAAGACGGTTCGCGGACACAAACAAACGCCGTGTGACTGCGGCGATAACAAGGGGAATGACAATGACGTTCAAACAGAAACTATGCCTTCTTGCCGGAGCAAGCATCGTTGCCTTCAGCAGCAGCGCCTTTGCCGCAAGCACCGTGCGTGTCACGATCGCCGAATACAGCAAGGGCACGGGCCCTTATTTCCAGGAAGCGGCCAAGGCGTTTGAAGCCGCCAATCCCGATGTCAAAATCCAGATCGAGGTTGTGCCGTGGGACAGCCTGCAGCAGAAGCTGACCACCGATATTTCGGCCGGCGCCAATGCCGATCTTTCCATCATCGGCACGCGCTGGCTGCTCGACTATGTGTCGGAAGGCATCGTTGCGCCGCTTGATGAGCACATCAAACCGGACTTCAAGGCCCGCTTTATCGACACGTTCCTGACGCCGTCGGTCATGAACGGCAAGGTCTACGGCCTGCCGGTCGCCGCCTCGGCGCGGGCGATGTACTACAACAAGGACATTTTCGCCAAGGCCGGCATCAGCGCGCCGCCTGCGACGTGGGCCGACTTCAAGACCGACGCGGAAAAGATCAAGAAGCTCGGCGGCGAGACCTATGGTTTCGGCCTGCAGGGCAAGGAAATCGAGACGGACGTCTATTTCTACTACGGCATGTGGTCGAATGGCGGCGAAATCGTCAAGGGCGGCAAATCCGGCCTCGATTCGAAGGCGGCCATCGACACCGCCAAGCTTTACAAGAGCTTCATCGATGAGGGTCTGACCCAGCCGGGCGTGACCTCCTATTCGCGTGAAGACGTGCAGAACCTGTTCAAGCAGGGCAAGGTGGCAACGGTCATCACCGCACCGTTCCTCTCCGGCCAGATCAAGACCGAAGCGCCGAAGCTCAATTATGGCGTGGCGCCCATTCCCGCCGGTCCTGGCGGCGACAAGGGGACCTATGGTGTGACCGACTCGATCGTCCTGTTCGAGAATTCCAAGAACAAGGAAGCGGCCTGGAAGTTCCTTGATTTCATCTTCACCAAGGAACAGCGCACCAAGTTCGACAAGATCGAAGGCTTCCTGCCGGTCAACGCGGAAGAAGCGAAGGACCCTTATTTCGCCGATAATGCCGATCTGAAGGTCTTCACCTCGCTGCTGCCAAATGCCCGGTTTGCACCGGTCATTCCGGGCTGGGAGGACATCGCCAAGACAACCTCCAATGCCGTGCAGAAGATCTATCTTGGCCAGGGCGAGGCCGAGGCAACGCTGAAGGAAGCGGCTGCCAAGATCAACGCGACGCTGAAATAAGCCGGCCGCGGGAGAGTGGCGCCAGCCGCTCTCCCGCCCCGTCCTTCAGACGCCATATTCTCCGGTCCCATATTCTCCGGTCAAGGAACGCACGCTTATGCAACGGGCAACGGCCCCCTATTTTCTCATCCTGCCCAGCTTCATTCTGGCAGCCGCCATCATCCTCTGGCCGCTGAAGGAAATCGTCTCGCTGTCGCTGCACGACGTGAACCGTTTCGGCATGCTGCGCGAATTCGTCGGGCTTGAGCATTTCCGCGTGCTGTTCGCCGATCCGGATTTCATCGCCGCAACCTGGCGCACGCTGGTATGGACCGTTTGCGTCGTGCTCGGCACGCTGATCGTATCGGTCCCCATCGCGCTGATTCTCAACGAGGATTTCTATGGGCGCGGCATTGCCCGCATCCTCATCATGCTGCCCTGGGCGATCTCGCTGACCATGACCGCCGTGGTCTGGCGTTGGGCTCTCAACGGCGAAAGCGGCATGCTGAATTCGGCGCTGCGCGATCTCGGCCTGATCGGCAGCAATATCCAGTGGCTGGCCGAGGCATCCACCGCCTTTCCGATGCAGATCCTGATCGGCATTCTCGTCTCGGTGCCGTTTACAGTCACCATTTTCCTCGGCGGACTGTCGTCGGTTCCCGATGATCTCTATGAGGCGGCGGCCACGGAAGGCGCAGGACGCTGGGACCAGTTCCGCCTGATCACGCTTCCCCTGTTGCGGCCCTTCATCAACATCGCGTTTGTGCTCAACACGATCTACGTCTTCAACTCTTTCCCGATCATCTGGGTGACCACACAGGGCGGGCCTGCCAATTCGACCCATATTCTCGTGACCTATCTCTACGAGCTCGGCTTCCGCCTGGGGCGCCTGGGCGAGGCGGCGGCGATCTCGCTGATCATGTTCGCCATCCTTCTGGTCTTCACGCTCATCTATGTGCGGCTGGCCATGCGCGAGGAGAAGGCATGATGAACAGCAAGCTCAAGCGCTCCCTCCTGTTCTGGCTGTTCCTGTCGCCGATCGTCGTGGTGATCCTCTTTCCCTATGTCGTCATGACGATCACCTCGCTCAAATCGGCAACGGAAGTGCTCAACCCAACCTGGTGGCCGGAAGAGCTGCACTGGCAGAACTTTTCGGAGATGTGGCAGACCTCCGGCATTGCGTCGGCGCTCGCCAATTCGCTCTACGTATCGACGCTGTCGACCCTGCTGACCATCGTCGTCTCCATTCCCGCCGCCTATGCCCTCAGCCGCTACCAGTTTGCCGGCCGCAACGCCTACCGGCAATTTCTGCTCGTCTCGCAGATGCTGTCGCCCATCGTGCTGGTCATCGGCCTGTTCCGGCTCGTGGCCAATGCCGGGATGATCGACAATCTGAATGTGCTTGTCATCATCTACACCGGCTTCAACATCGCCTTCTGCGTGTGGATGCTGCAGAGCTATTTCTCCACTATTCCACGCGATCTCGAAGAAGCCGCATGGATGGAAGGGGCAAACCGCTGGCGCACGCTGCGCAGCGTCTTCCTGCCGCTCGCCGTCCCGGCAATGGTCGTCACCGCCATCTTCACCTTCATCAATGCCTGGAACGAGTTCGTCATCGCGCTTACCATGCTGCGCAAGGAAGAGAACTACACCCTGCCGATCCGCGTGCTGTCGCTTGTGGCCGGCCGCTATACGGTCGACTGGCACTACGTCATGGCTGCGGCATTTGTGGCATCTGTTCCGGTCGCCATTCTCTTTGCGTGGCTGCAGCGCTATCTGGTGCGCGGGCTTTCCATCGGCGCCGTCAAGTAACCAAGTCAGGGAATTGAACATCATGACAAAACAACATTTCGGATCATCGCATGTGCCGCTGTCACCGGCCGTCCGCGCCGGGGATTTCATCTACATTTCCGGCCAGGTCCCGGTCGGCGCCGATGGCACCGTCATCACAGGCGGCATCGAAGCACAGACAAAGCAGGTGATGGAGAATATCAGGACAGCGCTGGCGCTGGCCGGTGCGGATCTGTCCGATGTGGTGAAGACCTTCGTCATTCTCGAAGATGCGCGCGAGTTTTCCGCCTTCAACAAGACCTACGCGACCTATTTTCCGCAGAACCCGCCAGCCCGCACCACGATTGAATCGCGCCTGATGATCGACATCAAGATCGAAATCGAAGCCATTGCCTATAAGCCCCTCTGATACATAAAGAACAGGCATTTCCATGCGCATCTTCACCGCCTCCTTCGCGACGGAAACCAACACGTTTTCGCCGGTTCCAACCGACCGCGCCAGTTTTGAAATGGCCTTCTATGCGGGTCCCGGCGAACATCCGGAAACACCGACGCTGTGCTCGGCGCCCATGGTGGTTCTGCGCCGCCGCGCACGGGAGGAGGGCTTTGAACTCATCGAGGGCACCGCGACCTGGGCCGAACCCGGCGGGCTTTTGCAGCAGCGGGCTTACGAGGAACTGCGCGACGAAATTCTCGGCCAGCTGCAAGCGGCTCTACCTGTCGACGCGGTTATTCTTGGCCTGCACGGGGCCATGGTCGCCCAGGGCTACGATGATTGCGAAGGCGATCTGCTCGAGCGCATCCGCGCGATTGTCGGCCCTGACGTGCTCATTGCATCGGAACTTGATCCGCACAGCCATCTGACACGCAAACGCGTGGAGAATTCCAACATTCTTGCTGCCTTCCTTGAATTCCCGCATACGGATTTCTACGAGCGCGGCGAGCACGTGGTCGATCTCGCGCTGCGCACGCTGCGCGGCGAGATCAAGCCGGTCATCTCCACCTTCGATTGCCGCATGATCGGTGTTTTCCCGACCAGCCGCGAACCGATGCGTTCCTTCGTCGACCGTATTCAAGCCTTGCAGGGCAAGAACAACATTCTCTCCATCTCGCTGATCCACGGCTTCATGGCGGGCGACGTGCCGGAACTCGGCACACAGGTCATGGTCGTCACCGACAATGATGCACCGCGTGGCGAGGCGTTGGCTGAATCCCTCGGCATGGAAATTTTCGGCATGCGCGGCCGCACCGCCATGCCGATGCTCGATACGGAAGCCGGGCTCGATAAAGCTGTGGCTCTGGCTGCAAAGAAGACCGGAAAGCCGGTGGTTGTCGCCGATGTCTGGGACAATCCGGGCGGCGGTGTTGCCGGTGACGGCACGCTGATCCTGCGCCGCATCATCGAACGCGGCATCGACAATGTGGCGGTGGCAACGATCTGGGATCCGATTGCCGTCACGTTCTGTCTCGCCGCCGGCGAGGGCGCACGGATTCAATTGCGCTTCGGCGGCAAGGCGGGGCCGGATGGCGGCGCACCGCTGGATGCCCGGGTTGAAGTCGTGAAGGCCGTGCAGGAAGGCTGGCAGAGTTTCGGCAAAAGCCGGGTCACCCTTGGACCGGCCGCCGTCATTCGTCTCGAAGGCACGGATATCGAGGTCATCCTCAATACCAATCGCACCCAGACATTTGAGCCCGACATTTTTTCCAATCTTGGCATCGAACCCGTTGCCAAGGATATCCTGCTGGTCAAGTCGACCAACCATTTCCATGCGGGTTTCGAGCCGGTCGCAGCCGAGATCATCTATATCGATGCGGGCGCGCCCTATCCGTCAAACCCGAAGAAGACCGACTACCGGAAATTGTCCCGCGAAATCTGGCCGCGGGTCGACATGCCATTCTGATCGGCCTGCAACCTGCTGCTACCGGCCCTGCCGGTAG
This sequence comes from Phyllobacterium sp. SL163, assembly GCF_049896885.1. Taxonomy (NCBI): domain Bacteria; kingdom Pseudomonadati; phylum Pseudomonadota; class Alphaproteobacteria; order Hyphomicrobiales; family Phyllobacteriaceae; genus Phyllobacterium; species Phyllobacterium sp. SL163. The sequence continues at coordinate 162,835 of NZ_JAFCVE010000011.1, forward strand.
TAGGCTTCCAGCGCCGCCAACCCCGCCTTCAGTTCTTTGGCGCCGCGATCGCCGAGCCTGGCAAACAGCTCGGTCTCATAGTCGTGCGCCATCGTCGCCAGATGCTGATACGCCTTGCGTCCCGCCGGCGTCAGTTCCAGATGTTCCGTGCGGCGGTCGGCGTCATCGCGCTTGCGCTTGAGCCAATGGCGCTGCTCCAGTGAAAACACCGCACGGCTGACCTTTGTCTTGTGCATGGATGAATGTGCACCAATGGCCGTCGCCGACAGCGCCCCGAACTGGCCGAGCGTTGCCAGCGTGCGCCATTCCGGCCGCGTCAGGCCATATTCATCGCGGTACTGGCTGGCAAAGCGCTGGCTGATCGCCTCCGCTGCCTTGTTCAGCCGGTAGGGAATGAAATCCTCCAGCACCAGCGGCGGCATCGCCGCCTCGTTCTGTTTCCCAGTCATTTGATCTCCTTTGCCGTTGATAGTTACAAAAAAGATCGTCACAAATGCAACTAAATAGATCGGGAGGATTGATCATGACCCTTCACTACATGCCGGGCTTCGGCAATGACTTTGAAACCGAATCGCTCCCTGGCGCGCTGCCGCAGGGGCAGAACTCGCCGCAGCGCTGTGCCTATGGTCTCTACGCGGAACAGCTGTCCGGCTCGCCCTTCACCGCGCCGCGCGGCATCAATGAACGCTCGTGGCTTTACCGCATCCGGCCGTCGGTCAAACATTCGGGACGTTTCACGCCCACGTCGCGCAAAGACTGGAAGACCGCACCCAATCTCGACGATCACGAACTGCCCATCGGCCAGCTGCGCTGGAACCCGACACCCATGCCGCAGGAGCCGGTGAATTTCATCGACGGCATCCGCACCATGACCACGGCAGGCGACGTGCACGGCCAGACCGGCATGGCCGCCCATGTCTATGCGTTCAACCGCGACATGGAGGATGACTACTTCTTCAATGCCGACGGTGAAATGCTGCTCGTACCGGAAAAGGGTCGTCTGCGGGTATTCACCGAGATGGGCATCATCGAGATCGAGCCCTCGGAAATCTGCATCATCCCGCGCGGCATGGTGTTCAAGGTTGCCGCCCTTGACGGTGAAGCCCGCGGCTATATCTGCGAAAACTACGGTGCGAAATTCGCGCTGCCGGATCGCGGACCGATCGGCGCCAATTGCCTCGCCAACCCGCGTGATTTCAAGACGCCGGTCGCCGCCTATGAGGACAAGGAAACCCCGTGCCGCCTGCATGTGAAATGGTGCGGCAAGTTCTATCGGACGGATCTCGGCCATTCCCCGCTCGACGTGGTGGCATGGCATGGCAATTACGCGCCGTATAAGTACGACCTGCGCACCTTTTCGCCGGTGGGCGCCATCCTCTTCGACCATCCCGATCCGTCGATCTTTACGGTACTGACCGCGCCATCCGGCGAGGAAGGCACCGCCAATGTGGATTTCGTCATTTTCCCGCCGCGCTGGCTGGTTGCCGAACACAGCTTCCGCCCGCCCTGGTACCATCGCAACATCATGTCGGAATTCATGGGATTGGTTTATGGTCAGTACGACGCCAAGGAGGAGGGCTTTGTTCCGGGAGGCATGAGCCTGCACAACATGATGCTGCCGCACGGGCCGGATACGATGGGCTTCAACAAGGCATCGACTGTGGAACTGAAACCACACAAACTGGAGAATACCCTGGCCTTTATGTTCGAAACCCGTTTCCCGCAGCATCTCACGCGGTTTGCGGCGGAACTGGACTCACTACAGGACAATTATGCCGATTGCTGGACGGACCTGAAGAAGCGGTTCAACGGCACACCCGAAGGAGACTGGTCCGAATGAAACTTGCATCTTTGAACAATGGAACGCGGGACGGCAGGCTCGTTATCGTGTCCAGGGATTTGACCAGTTTCACCGATGCGTCGTTTCTCACAGCCACCCTGCAATCCGCACTCGACAACTGGGCGCGCATCGCCCCGCATCTGGAAGCGCTGGCCGAAAGCCTCGACCACGGGGCCGTCCCTTCCGAGCGCTTTCACGAACATGAGGCGCTGTCGCCATTGCCGCGCGCCTTTCAATGGGCGGACGGATCGGCCTACGTCAACCATGTCGAACTGGTGCGCAAGGCCCGCGGGGCGGAGATGCCGGAGAGTTTCTGGACCGATCCTTTGATGTATCAGGGGGGCTCCGACAGTTTTCTCAGCCCCCGCGCGCCAATCGTCATGGCCGACGAAGCCTATGGCATTGACATGGAAGGCGAAGTGGCCGTCGTCGTCGACGATGTGCCTATGGGTGCGACGCCCGATCAGGCACGCCACGCCATCCGTCTCATCATGCTGGTAAACGATGTCAGCCTGCGCGGGCTGATCCCGGCGGAACTCGCCAAGGGTTTCGGTTTCTTCCAGTCGAAACCGTCTTCGGCTTTCTCGCCGGTTGCGGTCACACCGGATGAACTGGGCGAGGCGTGGGACGGCGGCAAGGTGCATCTGCCGCTCAGTGTCGACTACAATGGCAAGCCGTTCGGCCGGGCGAATGCCGGTGTCGACATGACCTTTGATTTCCCGGTTCTCATTGCCCATGCGGCCAAAACCCGTCCACTGTCGGCGGGTACGATCATCGGTTCCGGCACCGTTTCCAACAAGCTGGATGGCGGAGCTGGCAAACCCGTCGCGGAGGGCGGGGCGGGTTATTCCTGCATCGCGGAAATCCGCATGATCGAGACGATCAATCACGGCGCGCCGAAGACGGCATTCATGCAGTTCGGCGACACCGTGCGCATTGAAATGAAGGACAATGCCGGTCATTCCGTGTTCGGCGCCATCGAGCAGCAGGTGACACGCTATCAAACGGACGCCGAGTGATGAACGGGCTCGTCCTCTTTGACTATTGGCGCTCGTCGGCAAGCTACCGGGTGCGGATTGCCCTGCAAAGCCTCAAGCTGAACTATGAAACCGTGCCGGTTAATCTGCTGAAGGGCGAGCACAAACAACCGGACAATCTGAGCCGCAACCCGCAAGGCCTCGTTCCGACGCTGGCCATGGACGGCAGGATGATGACACAGTCTTTGGCCATCATCGAATATCTCGATGAGATTTACCCCGATGCCGCGTTTCTGCCCCCCGATCCGGCAGGCAGGCAACGCGTGCGGGCGCTGTCCTATGCCATTGCCATGGATATTCACCCGGTCTGCAATATGGGCGTGACCGCACATGTCATGGAGATCACCGGGGGCGGCGATGCAGCGCGCGGCGCCTGGATGCAGAAGTTCATCGCGCAAGGACTGGAAGCCTTCGAACGGCTCCTCGACAATCCGGATACCGGCAAGTTCTGCCATGGCGACAAGCCGGGCATGGCCGATTTCTGTCTTGTGCCGCAGGTCTACAATGCCCACCGCTGGGGCGCTGATATCTCAGGGTTGAAACGGGTCAATGCCATCTCCGGTCGCTGCGAAAAACTCAAGGCCTTCGTGGCAGCACATCCGGATAAAGCCAAGCCTGACGTATAGACATTGTTGACACATCAAGCGGAACTCATCATTGTATCGACAATGATGATACAAGGAGTTGGCTATGCGTGTGACCGTGAAGAAATGGGGGAACAGTGCTTCGGTGCGCATCCCGGTCGCTGTCATGGTTGCAGCGCGGCTGCAACTCGACACGGTGGTTGATGTGCGTGAAGAAGATGGCCTGATCATCATCGAGCCGGTCCGTCAGACCGAGTATGACCTGGATCAGCTGATCGAGGGCGTCACATCCGAGAACATGCATTCCGAGGCCGACTTTGGCACTGCCGTCGGCAAGGAATCCTTTTGATGCCGGCCTATGTACCCGATGCCGGTGACATCGTGTGGCTGCATTTCAATCCGCAAGCCGGTCATGAACAGGCCGGACATCGCCCCGCCGTCGTGCTCAGCCCCGCCAGTTATAACGGCAAGACCGGCCTCATGCTGTGCTGCCCCATGACCACGCAGATCAAGAAGTATCCGTTCGAAGTGCTGATCGCAGGTGATCGACCGGGCACCGTCCTTGCCGATCAGGTCAAGAGTCTCGACTGGCGCGTTCGACGCGCAATGCACAAGGGCAGCGTGTCGGCAGCAGAACTTGCCGAAATCCGCAGCAAGGCCGCCGCGCTGATCGGCAAGCGTTAGAGACAACGCCTATTCGGCTTCTACACGGCCTTCCGGCCAGATGCGAGCGACGTCGCTTTTTAAGGCGGCAATGGCTTCGAAAACATCGCTCGCATCCATCGGCATAACGCTCCCACATTTTTCCATCCTGCACTATGCAGGAACCGCTATGGATGGAAAAGTCAGGAAATCAGCAATACACCATTACCGAAAACCCGCGTCAGCTCCCGAATGAGTTTTGCTTCACGGGCGGTCAGGTGCTCGGCATCGACAAAGCGCCAGTTGCGCTCGTAGAGCTCAAACGCTTCTTCCGCTGGAATTGGACGCGCAGCATCCCTGTTCCACGCGAGCAGTTTCAGCTCGGGGAAATCAGCGGGAACGATAGGGGCTACAAAAGCTGCAGTCATCATGCACTCAATATAATGCACAACCAACCCGATTTATAGCCCGCTCCGTTGTGCGTTATTCCGCAGCAGCGACCTTGATCACGCCACGGCGGATCTGGTCTTCTTCGATCGACTCGAACAGAGCGCGGAAATTGCCCTCGCCAAAGCCTTCATCGCCCTTGCGCTGGATGAATTCGAAGAAGATCGGGCCGATAACGGTCTTGGAGAAAATCTGCAGCAGGATTTTTGTCATGCCGCCGTCGATCACGCCTTCGCCGTCGATGAGAATGCCATGCTTCTTCATCCGCTCGATCGGTTCATCGTGGCCATGCACACGCTCATGCGACATGTCGTAATAGGTCTCGGGCGGGCCGGGCATGAATTTGAGCCCGTTGTCCGCGAGCTTGTCCGTCGCGTCGTAGATGGCTTCCGTCCCGACGGCGATGTGCTGGATGCCTTCGCCCTTGTACTTGCGCAGATATTCCTCGATCTGGCTCTTGTCATCCGTCGATTCGTTCAACGGAATGCGGATCTTGCCGCAAGGGGAGGTTATGGCGCGGGAAACGAGGCCCGTCAGCTTGCCGGCGATGTCGAAGAAGTGAATCTGCTTGAAGCCGAACAGTTCCCGGTAGAACGCCCACCACTTGTCCATGTTGCCGCGATAGACATTATGGGTCAGGTGATCGAGATAATAGAAGCCGACACCTTGCGGTTTCGGGTCGCGTTCGCCTAGCCACTCGAACTCGTCCTCATAGACCGAGCCCTTTTCGCCATATTTTTCGATGAAATACAACATCGATCCGCCGATACCGACAATGGCGGGAACATCGATGGTCTTGTCATCGCCGGTATAGGGTGTCGCACCCTTGGCAACCGCATGATCGAAGGCATGCTTGGCATCCACCACGCGCCAGGCCATGGATGGCGCACACGGGCCATGCTCACCGACGAATTTCGTCGCATGGGAATTGGGTTCAGCATTGAGGATGTAGTTGATGTCGCCCTGACGCCACAACGTTATGTTCTTGGTGCGATGCCGGGCAACGGGCTTGTAGCCCATGCGGGTGAAGAGCTCTTCCAGCTTTTCCGGCTCCGGATGCGAGAACTCGACAAACTCGAAACCATCCGTCCCGGCAGGATTTTCCTTGCTGATCGTAGCGACCGGTGCGTCGTGCGGAAATGGGCCCATGGCATCCTCCTCTGATTATCCGCATTATCGCGCAAATGGCATGCAAAGTGTTTGCATTTCAGCGCTCCGCAGAGGCATAATGCGCACATTTCGTGCATATAACTACTAAGGAGAGCATGAGTGGAGCAACTTGATGCGTTTGACCGCAAAATACTGTCTTCGCTGCAGGAGGATGGACGACTCACAAACAACGAGCTTTCCGAGCGGATCAACCTGTCCGCCTCGCAATGCTCGCGCCGCCGCTCCCGGCTGGAGGAGGAGGGATTCATTCGCGGCTACAGGGCGGAAATCGATCGCGAAAAACTGGGTCTCGGCATCGTCAACATCATCTCTGTCACACTTGCCACCCATAACAGGGACAATGCCCGCCGCTTTTCCGACCTCATTTCAAAGCTGCCGGAAGTCATGGAAGCCCATGCACTGACGGGTGAGATGGATTATTTCATCAAGGTGGTCACACCAGATTTGCGGGCGCTCTCGTCCTTCGTCAACGACGTGCTGCTGCCGCACGAGTCCGTACAGAACGTCAAGACCGCCATCGTGCTGGACACATTGAAGGAAGATGGCAGGCTGCCGATTTGAATGGAGAACTGACAGAATTGCTATTTGCTCAGGACTGAGGCAACCACACGCCTGACATCATCCAGTGTTTCCGTTGCAACCTGTCCCAGCTTGTCCGCATGAGCCGCTTCAATGGTCGCAATCTTAAGCGGCCGGATGACGGAGGCGACCGGAAGACCAGTTTCCGCATGACGGGGAATGGAAACATCTCCCGTCCAGGATTTATTTTCAGCACTGGTAATCATCAGCACCCAAAGAAGGTTGGCATCTTCACCCACGGCGCCGTCCGAGATGACAAGCGCAGGCCGGTGCTGGCGCGTGTTGCGGTCCGTGTAAGGAAACGGTACGCGGACGATATCGCCGGACTTAAAGGTCAGCATAGGCTTTTCTATCGGCAGGGCTGTCCCACTCCACGAATGTTGCAAAGGGATCATCGCCTTGGGTACCGGCTTCCACTCGCATGAGGATGACCCGCCCCTCTTCAATCCGATAGGCAATTTCATCGCCTGGATTCAGTTTCAGCGCCACACGTACCGCCTGCGGTATGGTCGTCTGAGCTTTACTCGTCATTTTGCTGGTGATCATGAGTTACTCCTTCGCATGGCCCATATGTAAGGAATTTCCTTACCGACCGCAAGAACAGTCATGCAGATATCTCAAGGATACAGCGTCTTGCGCAGCATGGGGTAAACCCTGGCATGGCCGAGCATATAGGCCTTGAGGCTGTTGCTGTCGAACAGGCCATGGAAGGCCCGGCCAAGAATGTTGAGCCCGCCGGTATAGGCGCCGAACGCCGGCATGATCATGCGGGTGTGGTCGGTGACGAAACAGCGCCGCTGCACCGCCTGGCCGCGCCTTACCACCTTTGCCGCCGGATGCAGATGCCCGGCGATTTCACCCCGCGATGCGATTTTTGAAGGTTCGTGGCGGAACACCAGCGCCCCGAAAGCCAGTTCCGCATAGGTCTCTCCGGGAAGATCGGCCGGATGCTCCGGATCGTGATTGCCCGTGATCCAGATCCAGTCACGGCCATGCATCAATGTCGCCAGTTGCTCGGCATAGATGGCGGGCAGGCGCGCGGCGGCATCGCCATCGTGAAAACTGTCGCCAAGGCTGATGACACAGGCCGGTTGATACCGGGCAATGCTTGCCGCCAGTGCCTTCAATGTGGAGGCGGTATCATAGGGCGGCAGCAGCATGCCGCGCCGGGCGAAAGACGAGCCCTTTTCGAAATGCAGGTCTGAGACGATCAGGATGCGATCGGCCTCCAGATAAAGCGCACCGGACGGGTCACATATAGCTGCATGGCCGGCAATATCGGTCTCGACCGCGCCGTGCAGCATTGTCCGTGTCGTGTGAACCGCCAGATTCATGTCCGTTCCATCATCTCGCGGGTCAGTTCGTCGGCAATCTCTTCGAGCAGCGTTTCGTGGGCTTCGCCCGGAACACGCTCCTTGCCGATTTCCATCATCACGGGAACGGCGAGCGGCGATATCCGGTCGAGCTCCTTGTGGATGATGTGACCCTTGATTCGTGCCAGCATATCGGCAAGGCGGCGAATGTCGAGAAGCCCGGTGGCGGCATCGGCGCGCGTGGCCTGGATGAGAATGTGGTCGGGTTCATGCGTGCGCAGGACGTCATAGATGAGATCGGTCGAGACGGTTACCTGCCGCCCGGTTTTTTCCTGCCCCGGATGCCGCTTCTCGACAAGGCCGGAGATCAGCGCGCAATTGCGGAACGTGCGCTTCAGCATCCAGCTTTCCGACAGCCATGCCTCGAGATCATCGCCCAGCATGTCTTCATCGAAAAATTCGGAAAGCGGCAGTTCACCCTTCCGGAACATACGGCCCATGTCGCGCAGGCCCCAGATCGACAGCGCATAATCCGTGGCGACAAAGCCGAGGGGCCGCGCCTTGGCCCGCTCCAGCCGCCGCGTCAGCAGCATGCCAAGGGTCTGATGCGCCAGCCGTCCCTCAAAGGGATAGATCACCATGTAATAGCGTTCACCGCGCGGGAAGGTTTCGACCAGCAGGCTGCCGGGATCAGGCAGCACCGATTTCTCCTTCTGGATTCTCAGCCAGTCGCTGACCTGATCGGGCAGGGCACCCCAGCGATCCGGATCGGCCAGCATGGCGCGCACCTGATCGGCGAGATAGGTGGTCAGCGGGAATTTTCCGCCGGCATAGGCAGGAATTTTGGCGTCGAACCCTTCGGCATTGGAAACAAGGCATTCATTCTCGCGAATGCCTTCAAAACGCAGCACGCGCCCGGAAAAGAAGAACGTATCGCCCGGCGAAAGGGCTTCGAGAAACGACTCCTCCACCTTGCCGAGCACCGGGCCGCCACGCGCATTGCCACCCTTGCCGCGCTGGCGAGTGAGCCGCACATTGAGACTGGGCGCCTCGATAATGGTGCCGACATTCAGCCGGTATTGCTGGGCAATGCGCGGGTGCGTTACACGCCATGTCCCATCGGCGGTCTGGCGGATTTTGGCGAAACGTTCATAGCTTTTCAGGGCATAACCGCCGGTGGCGACGAAATCGACAATCCGGTGAAACGTTTCACGCGGCAAGCCCGCATAGGGCAGGGCCGTGGTTATCTCCTCGAAAAGCGCATCCGCATGAAACGGTTCAGCGCAGGCCATGCCGAGAATATGCTGAGCCAGCACATCCAGCGAACCCTCGCCGAGCGGCGGCGTATCCTGGGCACCGAGATAATTGGCATCGAGCGCCGCCTGGCACTCCATCACCTCGAATCGGTTGGCCGGAACCAGGATGGCGCGCGAGGGTTCGTCCATCCGGTGGTTGGAACGGCCGATGCGCTGCGCCAGCCGGCTCGCCCCCTTCGGCGCACCCACATGGATGACGAGATCGACATCACCCCAGTCGATGCCCAGATCAAGCGTCGAGGTGGCAACGACTGCACGCAGCGCATTGCTGGCCATCGCCTGCTCGACCTTGCGCCGCTTGCTGACATCGAGCGAGCCGTGATGCAGCGCAATCGGCAGATTGTCATCGTTCGCCATCCACAGATCATGGAACAGGCGCTCCGCCTGACTGCGGGTATTGACGAAAATCAGCGTTGTCTGGTGCCGTTTGATCGCTTCATAGATGCCCGGCAGGGCATAAACGGCGGAGTGGCCGGCCCAGGGAATGCGGTCGGATGTTTCAAGAATGGTGATATGCGGTTTGGCACCGCCTTCGACCTTGACGAGGCTGGCCATGGGCCTGCCTTCCAATTGCGGCAGCAACCAGCGCCGCAGGGCATCCGGATCGGCAACGGTTGCGGAAAGCCCGATGGTCTGCACACCGGGCTGCACCTTGCGCAGCCGTGCCAATCCCAGCGACAGCAGGTGTCCGCGCTTGGACGTCACCAGCGAATGCAGCTCGTCAAAGATGACATAGCGCAAATCTGCGAAAAACCGCCCGGCATCCTTGTTGGCAATCAAAAGGGCGAGCTGTTCCGGTGTGGTCAGGAGGATATCCGGCGGAACAAGCTTCTGGCGTTGCCGCTTGTAGGCGGGGGTATCGCCGGTGCGGGTTTCGATGGTGATATCAAGCCCGATCTCCTCGATGGGCCGGGCCAGATTGCGCTCGATGTCGACGGCCAGCGCCTTGAGCGGCGAGATGTAGAGCGTGTGAATGCCACGGCTGGCATTGTTGCTTTTGCCGCGTGTCGCCAGATCGACCAGCGCCGGAAGAAAACCCGCCAGCGTCTTGCCCGCACCTGTCGGCGCGATGAGCAGGGTCGAACGGCCGGCTTGTGCTTCCTCCAGCAATTCCAGCTGATGCGCGCGCGGCGACCATCCCTTGGCCTGAAACCAGTCCAGGAAAGGTTTTGGCAGGAGAGAACTGCCTTCGATAAAAAGGGGCTTTGTCTTGGTGCTCACAAGAGCGAATGTAATGGTGTGCAAGGAAAGCGCCAAGTTTTCTTTCGCGGTTTTCGGCATTTGCGTGGAGCCAAATGCTGCCTATCTTCGTTGGTGCAGAAAGGTGGAAGAACAATGCTGACCCGTCCGGAGGCACTTTTGCGATCAACGCCAGCGGGTCTCTATTCCCCGGCGGGGGATTTCCATATCGATCCCGTCAGCCCGGTGGAGCGCGCCCTGATCACCCATGGTCATGCCGACCACGCCAGACCCGGCCACCAGCATGTCATGGCAACACAGCAGACACTCGATATCATGGGGATACGCTATGGCGACAATTTTGCCGGAACGACGCAGGCCGCGGAGCTCGGAACAGTCAGCGAGATCAATGGCGTCAAGGTCAGCTTTCACCCGGCAGGCCATGTGCTGGGCTCGGCACAGATTGCCGTCGAGAAGGACGGCATGCGCATCGTCTGTTCGGGTGACTACAAGCGGGCGGCGGATCCCACCTGCATCGGGTTTGAACCCGTTCCCTGCGACGTGTTCATAACCGAGGCGACCTTTGCCCTGCCGGTGTTCCGGCATCCCGATGCCAGGGACGAAATCGCCAAGCTCATAAAGTCCATCGAACAGTTTCCGGAACGCTCGCATCTTGTGGGCGCCTATGCGCTGGGCAAGGCGCAGCGGGTCATCCGCATGTTGCGCGATGCGGGCTATGACAGGACGATCTACATCCACGGCGCACTGACAAAACTCTGCGAATACTACCAGTCGCAGGGCATCGATCTTGGCCCCCTGTCCCCGGCAACCCTCGAAACCGGTACGCCGCAGGATTTTTCAGGCAGTGTCGTTGTCGGACCGCCTTCCTCCTTTCAGGACCGCTGGGCCCGACGCTTTCCCGATCCTGTTTCATGCTTCGCCTCGGGCTGGATGCGCATCCGCCAGCGCGCGCGCCAGCAGGGCGTGGAACTGCCGATCATCCTGTCCGATCACTGCGATTGGGATGAACTGACCAGTACGATCAGGGAACTGGCCCCATCGCAGATCTGGGTGACCCACGGCCGCGAGGAGGCGCTTGTCCGATGGTGCGATCTCAACGGGTTTGCCGCACGGCCGCTGCATCTCGTCGGCTATGAAGACGAGGGGGACTGATGCGCGAATTCGCCGCCCTTCTCGACAGGCTGGTGCTCACGCCGCAGCGCAACGGCAAGATCAGGCTGCTCGTCGATTATTTCCGGCAGACGCCGGACCCCGACCGCGGTCTTGCCCTTGCCGCCATCACGCGGGACCTCGACATCGCCAATGTCAAACCCGCCATGCTGCGCGCGCTCGTCGCCGAGCGTATGGACGAACAGCTTTTTGCCTATTCCTATGACTATGTCGGCGACCTCGCTGAAACGATTTCCCTGGTCTGGTCAGCCAAGGAGCCATCGCGTGCCAACGCCGTCCCCACCCTTGGCGACGTCGTTGCCTCGCTCGCGCGCGCCTCGCGCAGCGATGCCATCAGGCTCGTGGAGAAATGGCTGGACCAGTTGGACGCCTCCGCCCGCTACGCCCTGCTGAAGCTGGTGACCGGCGGCCTGCGCATCGGCGTTTCGGCACGACTGGCCAAGCAGGCGCTTGCGGATTTCGGCGCAGTGGATGTTGGCGAGATCGAGGAACTCTGGCACGGATTGAAGCCGCCCTATCAATCCCTGTTCGCCTGGCTGGAAGGCAAGACGGAAAAACCTGCCAGCCTTGCCGCCGCACCGTTTCGTCCTGTCATGCTTTCGACCCCGCTCGAAGAATCGGACTATGCAAAGATTGTTGCAGAAGATTATGCGGCGGAGTGGAAGTGGGACGGCATCCGCGTGCAGTTGACGGCTGAAGCCGGCCAGCGGCGCGTCTATTCGCGGACGGGTGACGACATCTCCCACGCTTTTCCCGATATTGCCGATGCCATGCATTTCGAGGGAACACTGGATGGCGAACTGCTCGTTGCCCGCAGCACCGCCGAAAGCGTCGAAATCGGCGCCTTCGGTGATCTGCAGCAGCGGCTCAACCGGAAAGCGGTTTCGGCCAAACAGATGGAAAGTCATCCGGCATTCGTGCGGCTTTACGATCTGCTGGTTGACGGCGACGAAGACGTCCGGACTTTGCCTTTTGCTGAACGAAGGCAAAGGCTTGAGCGCTTTGTCTCCGATCTCGATTCCACGCGTTTCGATCTGTCGCCGCTCGTGCCGTATTCCACCTTCGAAGACCTTGTCACAATGCGCCGGAACCCGCCGCACCCCGTTATCGAAGGGTTGATGCTGAAACAGTGGGATTCCACCTACGTGCCCGGACGCCCGAAGGGACCGTGGTTCAAGTGGAAACGCGATCCCTTCACCATCGATGCCGTGCTTGTCTATGCCCAGCGCGGCCACGGCAAGCGATCAAGCTTCTATTCGGATTATACATTTGCCGTGTGGACCGGCCCGGAAGACGACCCGCATCTGGTGCCGGTGGGCAAGGCCTATTTCGGCTTCACCGACGAAGAGTTGAAACAGCTCGATGCCTATGTGCGCAACAACACCACCGAACGCTTCGGGCCGGTGCGTTCCGTGCGGGCGGAGCAGAACCATGGCCTCGTACTGGAAGTGGCCTTCGAAGGATTGAACCGGTCAAAACGGCACAAATCCGGCGTCGCCATGCGCTTTCCCCGTATCGCCCGCCTGCGCTGGGACAAGCCGCCGATCGAGGCGGACAGGCTGGAAACCCTGGAAGCCCTTTTGCGCGATTCCGATGTCACCGATTAGGACGATAGATATTATCGATACTTCAATAGGTTAATACCTGTTTTCTCACCTTATTCTTGAGGCGGCTTGGGAAAGAAGATGCTCGTGCGCCGTTGATAGTCCCGGAAAGCCTGGCCGCGCGAGGCAAGCATGTGCTCCTCCAGCGGCGGGACGCCGGAGACATGGCGCAGCAGCACATACATCAGGACCGGCGCGGCAAGCGTGAGCCAGCCATGCACATAGTCGCCGTCGAAATCCGCAGCGATCAGCACATAGGCCACCCAGCTCAGCCATTCGAAGAAGTAATTCGGATGGCGTGACCAGCGCCAGAAACCCGTATCGCAGATCTTGCCGCGATTGGCCGGGTTTCGCGAAAACCGCTTGAGCTGCCAGTCCGCGATCGCTTCGCCGGCAAGCGCAACAAGCGCCACCACGAGCCCGAGATAATCGGGAAATTCCAGCTCGACATCCGGCCGGGCGGCGGCGATGTAAACGCTGACGACAAGGAGAATGCCGGCAAAGGCCTGCGTTTGCAGAAAGAAGAACATCTGCGAATTGGCAGAGGCACCCCATTGCCTGCGCAACCGCGCGTAGCGTGGATCATCCTCGCTGTTGAGCGTGCGCAGCAGAATATGGCCGCCCAGCCGCAGCGACCATAGCGCAAGCAGGATAATCACCAGCCATTTTCGGGCCGGCGAGACCATATCGCTGGAAAACAGGATGGAAAGAATGCCGATTGCCCCGACACCGAACGACCAGAAGGCATCCGCCCAGCCGCTGTTCCCGGTCTGGCGCTGCACAAGAAAGGCACAGGCCATCACGCCGCAGAGCGCGACAGCTGCGATAGTAAGAATGACGAGAGCTGTCATGCACGTTTACCTGTTGTTCACCGGGGATGTCTGGCAGATGTTCAAAGGGCGGGGCGCTGCAGCATACAGGATTTTTTCGATCAGCAAATCACCACCCGCTTAAGACCTATTCTTGTCCGGCTGTCCAAGGATAAAATTGGGGGTATTGCGTGGTGTGGCAACAACAATGGGCGACAATGATCCTCGGCCCTTGGCCGGCCACGAGACCGCAAGCGCTCGTCGTCTGCGCGGGCACCCGCACGGTGCCGGAAAGGCTTTGCTAACCAAATTTCCATTTCGGGGAAAAATATCAAACAGACACCGTGAAACGCGCCAGAGCGGCGATTTTGGAGCAAAAAGTGACGAGAATGGGCCCGATGGTCCACATCGTGCACAATTTTTTTGACGTTTTCGTAAAATTTGCTTGCAGGCCAAACAGCCTGAAAATGCTGCTCTATCCTGAGTTTAACTCGATTTAGGCCGTTTCGTCGACTCGCATATTTCGCATAATTCGCAGAATCGACGGCTTGCGTTTGGCAAAATTTTGGCTTTTGTTCATGCCTTCATAATTCTTCAAAGGGGAAGGACCAAAAAATGTCATTTATGAAACTCAACCTCCGCGCGGCGCTGCTGCTTGGATCGCTGATGATCGGCGCAAGCCCGGCACTGGCAGAAGCCGTGCTGCATCGCGGCAACAGCGGCGAACCGCAGACCCTTGATCAGTCGCAGACCTCGATCGATATCGAAGCATTCATCGTCAAGGATCTTTACGAGGGCCTGACGATCTATGACGCCATGGGCAAGATCGTTCCGGGCACCGCGGAAAGCTGGAAGGTTTCCGATGACGGCACCGTCTACACGTTCAAGCTGCGCGACAATGCGAACTGGTCGGATGGCACGCCGGTAACGGCGGAAGATTTTGTCTTCTCGATGCGCCGCGTCGAAGACCCGAAGACAGCCGCCGGCTACGCCAATATCCTTTATCCCATCAAGAATGCCGAAGCCGTCAACAAGAGTAAGGCCAAGGTGGAAGAGCTCGGCGTAAAGGCCATTGATGCCAAGACGCTGGAAATCACGCTCGAACGTCCGACCCCTTTCTTCATCGAGCTGCTGTCGCACCAGACTGCGCTGCCGATCAACAAGGCCAGCTTCGAAAAGAATGGCGCCGATTTCGTCAAACCGGGCAAACTGGTGGGCAATGGCGCATTCAAACTGCTTGAGCACGTGCCGAACGACCATCTGACCGTTGCCAAGAACGAACATTACTGGGATGCGGCAAACGTCAAGCTCGACAAGGTCATCTTCTATCCCCTGGAAGACCAGGCCGCAGCCGTCCGACGATACGAAGCCGGTGAACTGGACCTCGTCTACAACTTCTCCTCCGACCAGATCGAGCGCATGCGCGCCGCCAATGCCAAGCAGGTCCACGTGACCCCGGCCATGGCAACCTACTACTACCCCTTCGATACGCGCACCGAACCGTTCAACGATGTGCGCGTGCGCCGTGCCCTTTCGATGGCCGTCGATCGCGATTTCCTTGCCAAGGACATCTACAACGGCACCAAACTGCCGGTTTACTCCCTGGTTCCTCCGGGCATGCAAAACTACGGCGAACCCTCCAAGGCCGATTTTGCCGACAAGTCGCAGCTTGACCGTGAAGATGAAGCGCTCAAGCTGATGAAGGAAGCGGGTTATGGCGAAGGCGGCAAGCCTCTGAACATCGAAATCCGCTACAACACCAACCCGAACCACGAGCGTGTGGCGACGGCTGTTGCCGACATGTGGAAAAAGGCCTTCGGCGCCAAGGTCACGCTGATGAACCTCGATATTTCATCGCACTACGCCTACCTGCAGGAAGGCGGCAAATTCAACGTTGCCCGTGCCGGCTGGACGGCAGATTACGCCGATCCGGAAAACTTCCTGAACCTCAATGTCAGCACCAACAAGACCTTCAATTACGGGCATTATTCCAATCCCGAATTTGATGCCCTGATGAAGAAGTCCTATGAAGAGCGCAATCCTGCGGAACGCGCCAAGATCCTGCACCAGGCAGAAGCATTGATCATGCGCGACCAGCCGATCGCGCCGCTGATGAATGATGCGAACCTCTGGCTCGTGGCCGACAAGGTCAAGGGCTGGGGTGATAACGCCAACAACGAGCACCTGAGCAAATATCTCAGCGTTGAATAGCAAAGTCTGACGCGCAACCCGCACCCGCGGGTTGCGCGTCACGCTTTTGCCCGGCTCGCTATGTGCCAGCTACCGACCGCAAATCGACAAACAGACATGACCCGGCACGGCCCTTTCTACAGGACCGTGAACGGATGGATATTGCCATTTCATGTCAAACACCGACCAGTAAACGGCGAGGAAACAGCCAGATGACGTTTGCGAAGTTCAATTTTACCGCCGCCCTGCTTGCCGGTTCGCTTGTGCTGGCGGCAGGCCCGGCGCTTGCCGAAGCGGTTCTGCACCGCGGCAATTCCGGCGAGCCGCAAACGCTGGATCCGTCCCAGACCTCGCTTG
>NZ_JAFCVE010000012.1:0-126520 GCF_049896885.1 Phyllobacterium sp. SL163
CGGGCCTGGGTGCTGTTGGGCACGGCGGCATCGCTAACCGATCTCGGTGAGCATTTCGGCTGGGATCTCTATGCGGCGGAGGTGCGCTACCTCATCGCGCAGGAATGGGCGATGACCGCGCAGGATGTGCTGTGGCGGCGCACCAAGGTCGGCCTGCATGTCACCGACGCCCAGGCCGACGCCCTCGAAACCTTCATGGCCAAAACCGTCCAGCGCCGATCGCAATAGCAGGTGGCGGCTGGCCTCGCGGCCAGCCCATTCAGTGACGTGTAAGCGGTTGTGAATGCGCGTTTTATTTTCACTTTACATTCCTTGCCTTCGCGTTTGGTTTCGGTTATCGTTTCATCAACGACAAATGATCGCTTAGACAGCGGCTGTATCCGGTGGAACGCTAGAGTTGGGGTGGCACGTGCAAGCACGTCCTTACGGGCTCATTGTTTTCGGAGTTGATCTCGACGGCTGCGGCATTGCCCAGCCCGCCGTGGATACGGCGTTTTGCGGGGTATCCGATAGCAGGATCTGGCGTTTCTCCGATCATGAGTCTGCCGGACCAGTGCATACGCCGTCACTTCTTTTGAGCATGGCCGCCAGTCCGAAACGCGCCGTTTGCCGCAACGCAATGGCTGTTCAAAACCTTGTTTTCAATTCACCATCCGACATCCAAACCAAGGGGATCGCAATCCGTCTGGGGAGCCGGGAGGCTTGCGGTTGCGACCTCTGGCCGAGCCGAAACACCACACCGAACGCAAGAGAAGAAACAGGAGGAAAGTATGACGAAATATGTTGGATCCATTGATCAGGGCACAACCAGTTCCCGCTTCATCATCTTTGATCGAAAGGGTACTGTCATTGCCGTCGATCAAAAGGAACACGAGCAGATATTTCCCAAACCCGGCTGGGTTGAACACAACGCGATCGAGATCTGGCGCAACACGATGAGCGTCGTTGCCGGTGCGCTCAAGAAAGCCAAGCTTTCCGCATCGGATCTGGTCTCGGTTGGTATCACCAACCAGCGCGAAACAAGCGTTCTCTGGGACAAGAAGACGGGCGCGCCGCTGCACAATGCCGTGGTCTGGATGGATACCCGCACGGACCAGCTCGTCGGCCGCTACGCGAAGGACGGTGGCAAGGATCGGCTGCGCGAAAAGACAGGTCTGCCGCTTGCGACGTATTTTTCCGGATTGAAGCTGCATTGGCTTCTCGACAATGTGCCCGGCGCGCGCGCCAAGGCTGAGGCAGGAGAGGTGCTTTTCGGCAATATCGATACCTGGCTGGTCTGGAACCTCACCGGCGGCGCCGATGGCGGCATCCACATCACGGATGTGACGAATGCCTCCCGCACGCAGCTAATGAACCTCAAGACCCTGGATTGGGATGACGAGATTCTCAAGCTCTTCAACATTCCGCGCGCCTGCCTGCCGACCATCCGCTCATCGAGTGAAGTCTATGGCGAGATCAAGGCGGCACCGCTCCAGGGCGTGCCCGTTGCCGGCATTCTCGGCGATCAGCAGGCGGCGCTGTTCGGCCAGGCATGCCTCAATCCGGGTGAAGCCAAGAATACCTACGGTACCGGCTGCTTCATGCTGATGAATACGGGTGAAAAGCTCGTTCCATCGACCTTCGGCCTGCTGACAACGGTCGGCTACAAGCTCGGGGACAAGAAGGCGGTTTATGCGCTCGAAGGTTCCATCGCCATCACCGGCGCCCTCGTGCAATGGCTGCGTGACAACCTCGGCATCATCCAGACAAGCCCCGACGTCGAAGCTTTGGCCCGGACGGTGGAAGACAATGGCGACGTGTATTTCGTCCCGGCGTTTTCCGGTCTTTATGCGCCGCATTGGAAGGACAGCGCCCGCGGCGTCATTGCCGGCCTGACCCGTTTTGCCAACAAGGGGCACATCGCCCGTGCGGCGCTCGAGGCCAGCGCCTACCAGGTGCGCGAAGTGCTCGACGCCATGGTCAAGGACTCCAAGGTCGAGATCAAGGAACTGCGCACGGATGGCGGCATGACCGTCAATGAATTGCTGATGCAGTTCCAGTCGGACATTCTCGACGTGCCGGTCGTGCGCCCGAAGGTCATCGAAACCACAGCCCTCGGCGCCGCCTACGCCGCCGGTCTCGCCGTCGGTTACTGGAAATCCACCAATGACATCGTGGAAAACTGGGGTGTCGACAAGCGTTGGCATCCGGCCATGTCAAAGGCCGAGCGTACCAAGCTCTTTGCCGCCTGGAACAAGGCTGTAACCCGTTCGCTTGACTGGGTGGATTAATACATCGTCAATTGGGGGAGCTGCGCTCGTCGCAGCTCCCTTTGTTCCGTTCATCATCATTTTTAGGAGGAGGAGACTATGCATACACCATTTATCGGTGAACTATTGGGGACGATGATGCTCATCATTCTCGGCGACGGCGTCGTTGCCGGTGTTTTGCTGCAGGGTTCGAAAGCGCAGAATGCGGGCTGGGTGGCCATCACCGCCGGCTGGGCATTTGCGGTGCTCGCGGGCGTGTTTGTCGCCACATCGACAGGCAGTCCAGACGCGCACATCAATCCGGCAGTGACAATCGGTTTTGCTGTTGTATCGGGCGATTATTCGAAGATCGCGTCCTATATTCCGGCTCAGCTGATTGGTGCCTTCCTCGGCGGCGTCATCGTCTGGCTGCAATATCTGCCGCATTGGGCGAAAACATCGGACGCCGGCCTGAAACTTGCAGTTTTCTGCACGGGACCGGCCATTCGGAATACGGGGGCAAACCTTATCAGTGAAATCATCGGCACCTTCGTGCTGGTCTTCGTCATTGCCGCCATTTTCTCGAAAGCGGTTGCAGGCGCCGGCATCACCCCGGCAATCGGGCCTTACATGGTTGCCATGCTGGTCTGGGCCATCGGCCTGTCGCTCGGCGGAACCACCGGTTACGCCATCAATCCGGCCCGCGATCTTGGACCGCGTATTGCTCACGCCGTGCTGCCGATCTCCGGCAAGGGCGGCTCCGATTGGGGCTATTCGTGGATTCCGGTGGTCGGTCCTATCGTTGGTGCTATCATTGCTGCGTTCTTCATCAAGGCCCTGATTTAACCCAAGGAGGCTGGCATGAAAAAGCTGATCAACGCTCCCGACGCTGTCGTGGAGGAAGCTCTGGACGGCATGACTGCCGCCCATGGCGATCTGATCCGAGTCCACCGCAACCCCAATTTCATCACGCGGGCCGATGCGCCCGTTCGGGGAAAAACCGCCCTCCTTTCGGGGGGCGGCAGCGGTCATGAACCCATGCATGGCGGCTTTGTCGGCCGGGGCATGCTCGATGCAGCCTGTCCGGGAGCGGTCTTCACCAGCCCGACCCCGGACCAGATGCTGGAAGCATCAAAGGCGGTCAACGGCGGCGCAGGCATTCTTCACATCGTCAAAAACTACACCGGCGATGTGATGAATTTCGAAATGGCCGCCGATCTTGCCCGGGCAGAAGGCATTGACGTCGAAAGTGTTGTTATCGACGATGACGTGGCGGTGAAGGACTCGACATGGACCGCCGGCCGGCGCGGCGTTGCCACGACGGTTCTGGCGGAGAAGATATGCGGCGGTGCCGCAGAAGCCCGGATGCCGCTCGCACCGGTGGCCGATCTTTGCCGCAGGGTCAATGCCAACGGCCGCTCCATGGGCATGGCATTGTCGGCCTGTACCGTGCCGCATGCGGGCAAGCCATCCTTCATCCTGCAGGAGGATGAGATGGAAATCGGCATCGGCATTCACGGCGAGCCGGGCCGGCACCGGGTGAAGCTGGAGAGTGCGGATCGTGTGGCGGAAATGCTGCTCGAGCCCATTCTCGAGGACCTGCCTTTCAAGAGCGGCGACAATGTGCTTCTCTTCGTCAATGGCATGGGGGGAACGCCGCAGATCGAACTGTATATCGTCTATCGCAAGGCATATGAGATCGCGGCGAAACACGGGCTGAAAGTCGTCCGCAATCTTGTCGGGTCCTATGTCACCAGTCTGGAAATGGCGGGCTGCTCGATCACCCTGCTGAAACTGGACGATGAAATGGTGAAGTTCTGGGACGCTCCGGTGGTCACGCCATCGCTGCGCTGGGGCGCCTGACATGATCGGCTGAAGCCCTCTGTCCGGGTTTCGGCCAAGCTATGAAATCAAGTCCCATCCCGTTCGCGGGGTGGGACCATTGTTGTCAAAATCTATCCGGGAGATATTCAAATGGATGTGCTGTCCGTCGCAACGCTTGTCACGTGGATCAACCGTGCTGCCGATGTCTATGAGCGTGAAAAGGCCTATCTGACGGAACTCGATGCGCCGATTGGCGATAGCGATCACGGTGAGAACATGGCCCGCGGCTTCCTCGCGGTCAAAGCCAAGCTGGCGGATCAGTCATTCCCGGATGCCGCTGCTGTCTTCAAGACGGCGGCGATGACATTGCTCTCGACCGTGGGCGGCGCCAGCGGTCCGCTCTATTCGACATTTTTTCTCAGCGCTGCGGTGAAGGCGACGGGCAAGGCTGATCTTACCCTTGCCGACTGGACGGCGTGCCTGGAAGCCGCTCTTGCCGGCATCGTGCAGCGCGGCAAGGCGGCGCTGGGCGACAAGACCATGATCGATGCGCTGTCTCCTGCCGCCGATGCGCTGAAGCAGGCCGCCGGCAAGCCACTTGCCGAAGCGCTGGCCCTGAGCGCGGCGGCGGCCGAAACCGGCATGAAGGCAACCATTCCGCTCGTGGCACACAAGGGCCGTGCGAGTTATCTTGGAGACCGCAGCGTGGGCCATCAGGATCCCGGCGCGACGTCCACCCATTACCTGCTTAAAGCACTCGCCGATGTTGCCGCGGCATGAGCGGCGCGTCTGATCACGTCGCGCTCATCCTCGTTTCGCATTCCCGCATGCTTGCCGAAGGTGTCGCCGCGCTGGCGCGGCAGATGACAGGGGATACGGTCACGATCATCTGCGCCGCCGGAATGGGCGACAATGGTGACGAGATCGGCACTGACGCCATGCGTATTCTCGAGGCATTGACGGAGGCGGACCATCCGGCGGGCTGTCTCGTGCTCATGGATCTCGGCAGCGCGCTACTGTCGGCGGAGATGGCGCTGGACCTGACCGAGGGCGACCAGCGCACGCGTGTGATTTTATCGGCGGCGCCGTTTGTCGAAGGTGCCATCGCAGCTGCAGTGGCAGCAGGGCAGGGCCTGCCGCGCGCGGAGGTTGAGCGTCAGGCGGTGCAGGCGCTGCGGCCCAAGATCGAGCAGCTGGGCGGTGAGGTGTCGTCCGCGCCGGAAGCCGCACCGGCAGATGCCGGCGCGCCCGATGCCACGGCGGAGGCGGTCATTCCGGATCCGCATGGTCTGCATGCGCGCCCCGCCGCGCAGGTTGCGGCACTGGCTGCAAAATTCAAATCGCAGATCGGCATTGCCCGGGCGGAAGGCAACAAATCAGCCGCTTCGGCGGTCAGCATGATCGACCTCATGACGCTGGGCGTGCGGCAAGGCGATCGCCTCATCATCACGGCGAGCGGTGCGGATGCACAAGAGGCCGTATCGGCCATGCGCGACCTCATCCAGAGCCTGGCCGGCAAGGCCGACCCTGCAGCAGCACCGGCGCAAGTCGTTGCGAAAGGCAATGCGACACCCGTTTCTCCGGGGATCGCCGTTGGACCGCTGACTGTTCTCAAACGCCCCGTGCTTGAGGTGTCGAACGCATCCATTGCCGATCCGCAGGCCGAAATTGCCCGTCTGGATGCTGTCATTGCCTCCGTCGGCGAAACCCTAGGCAAGACGCATGGCATGGCGGGAGATATTGCGGCTGTTCAAATCGGACTTCTGGCCGAGCCTGGACTCATTCCCGCTGCCCGGACCAAAATCACCGATGAAAAATTGAATGCAACGGCGGCGGTTTCGGCGGTCTTTGACAAGGCGGCACTGGCATATCGCAGCCTTGAAGATGCCTATTTGCGTGCGCGCGAAGCCGATCTGCTCGATCTGCGCGATACAATCATCGCGGCGCTGCTCGGCCGCGCGGCGTTTGAACTGCCGGCTGGGCCGCCAGCCATCTTGCTTGCGGACGAGTTGCCGCCGTCCGTAGCGCTTGTTCTCGACCCCGCTCAGGTCCTCGGCGTGATCGAGCGGCGCGGCGGCGCGACATCGCATGCGGCAATCCTGCTGCGCGGGGCCGGTATTCCAGCCATCGCCAATGCCGGGGGACTTGTTCCGGCGGATGCGGCAACCGTTGCATTCGATGGCGCCACCGGTGCTGTTCTCTTCGATCCGACACCCGAACAAAGCGCGCCTTTCCTCACGGCGCGTGATGAAGAAAAGCTGGATGCTTCCGGCTCCCCTCTGATCGACGGCAGCATCGAAATGCGGGACGGACGCCGAATTGAGCTGTGGGCCAATGTTGTCGGCGTTGGCGATGCCAAGGCTGCAGTGAAAGCCGGTGCCTTGGGCATCGGCCTGCTGCGCACGGAAATGATGTTCCTGGACCGGCAGGAAGCTCCCGGTGAAATCGAGCAGATGCGCGAACTCAAAGCGATCTTCGATGTATTCACGGGCAAGCCGATCGTGGTGCGCACGTTGGATGCCGGAGGGGACAAGCCGGTTCCCTATATGAACATGCCCAAAGAAGCCAATCCGTTCCTCGGTGTGCGTGGCTTGCGTCTTTCCCTCGCGGAACCGGCAATCTTCCAGACGCAGCTGCGTGCGATCCTGCGTGCTGCCGCCGGGCACGATGTGCGGATCATGCTGCCCATGGTGACGCAGGTCGATGAACTGCACGCGGCGCGCCGGGCACTGGACGAGGCACACGCGGCGCTCGATGCCGCAAAAATCGATCATCGCTGGCCGATTGATCTTGGCATCATGGTTGAGGTGCCGGGTGCCGCGCTGACGGCGAAACAGTTTGCGGGAGCGGCGGATTTCTTTTCCATCGGCACCAATGATCTGACCCAGTACACCCTTGCGGCGGAGCGGGGCAATCCACGGCTTGGCACCTTTGCCGATGCCGCCCATCCGGCCGTGCTTTCCCTCATCCGCGATGTTGTCGAAGCGGCGGGAGCGACCACTATTCCGGTTTCCGTCTGCGGTGAAGCCGCAGGCGATCCCGGTGCAGCCCTGCTTCTTGTCGCATCCGGCGTGACCAAGCTCAGCATGGGGGCGGCATCCCTGCCGCGTGTGGCAAAGCGATTGCTCGGAACAGAGGTAAACCTGCAGGATCTGCGGGACCGCTGGCAGGATGCTGCTTCAGCGGCCGATATGCGGCAGATCCTTTCGGATGGCGAAACCGGCGATCAGCGTTCGACGAAACGGGCTTGAACCGTTCAGTGATGCCCGCCTGAAGCCTGGCTCCCTTCGGGTTTCCGGATAAAGAACGCCGCGACAACCGCACCCAGCGAGATAATCGCTCCGCAGAGAAACGCGGTTTTGATGCCGCCGGTCGTCGCGGTCAGAATATCGGCCCCGCCCGCGGCGAGGCTCGCCGAACGCAAGGTCATGATGGCGACAAACAGCGCCGTTCCCGCCGCGCCGGCCACCTGCTGGGTGGTGCCGATCATGGCGCTGCCATGGGAATAAAGCTGTGGCGGCAATGAACCGAGGCTGACCGTGAACAGGGGCGTGAACATGAGCGCGAGGCCGATGCTCAGCACGATATGCGCGATCAAAAGGACCCAGAAGGGCGTGTCCTGCTGCACGAAGACGAGACCCCACAGCACCAGGCTCAAGACGATGGCGCCTGGGATGATCAGCGGCTTCGGTCCGTACTTGTCGAAGAGGCTGCCGACAGTGGGCGCGCAAAGACCCATGATCAGGCCGCCCGGCAACATCAGCAATCCGGTCTCCAGCGTCGAAAGCCCGAGGACGTTCTGCAGATAAAGCGGTAGCAGGATGAAAACGCCGAACATCGACATCATCAGGATCGCCATCATCGCGGTGGAAATGGCGAACGTCCGTATGGTCAATGTGCGCAGGTCAAGCAGGGCCCGCTCCTGCTTTTGCAGCTGCAGCTGGCGCAGGAGGAAAACCGCAATGACCACTGCTCCCAGCACAAGCGGGAACCAGGGCGATACGGTGGGCGTGTGAATCGCGGCTTCACCCAGTCCGCTGAGGCCGTAGACGAAACTGCCGAAACCCACGGCCGAGAGAAAGATGGAGAGGATGTCGATCGGCGCCTTGATCGGAACCGTTACATTGCGCATGCGCAGGGTGCCGAGGGCCAGCGCCAGCAGCGCAATCGGCAGGACCAGCAGGAACAGCCAGCGCCAGTCGAGTGCGGAAAGGATCAGCCCGGAAATTGTCGGTCCGATGGCCGGGGCCACGGAAATGACAATGGAGATGTTGCCCATGGTCTTGCCGCGCGTTTCCGGCGGCACGAGATTCATGATCGTGGTCATGAGCAATGGCATCATCACCGCGGTGCCGGACGCCTGGACGATCCGTCCGACGACCAGCTCGGGGAAACCCGGTGCCAGCGCGCATACCAATGTGCCGGTGCTGAACAGCGACATGGCCAGAATGAACACCTGCCGCGTGTGCAGCCGCTGCAGCAGAAAGCCGGTGATCGGGATCACCACGGCCATGGTCAGCATGAACGCCGTGGTCAGCCACTGGGCAGCACTTGCGATTATCTTCAGATCCGCCATCAAATGCGGCAACGCCACGCCCATGATGGTTTCATTGAGAATGACGACAAATGCCGACACCAGGAGCAAGGCAATGACAAGCCTGTTGCGGGCGCTATGGTCTTGCACGGGAGACGCAGACGACGTCCCATCGGCATAGGTCGGTGTATCATGGGTCATGGAGCTGCCTTGATTTGATATGGAATCTGGGTAGGCCCGGTTCGTCCGGCAACAGAAGCGCTTGATGCGTCTCGTCTGTGATGACGAACCATCACGGGGGATTTCGACGGGTGCGATGGATTATTTTGAAATGTACATCGGCAAAGCGAGGCTCAGCATTGAACGAGGCATCGGAACAAATTCCTTGCGGACTCAAACGCGACTCATGGAAACAAGCATTCTCATTTGATTGCCCATAATGCAATAGAACGAATTCTGACAGGCTTAAATATTTGATATCATATTCCCGAACCAGCCACTTCGTGCCACTGGCGGGTATGTATGTCTTCATGTACGGCTTTAGGAATTCAATTTCACAAGTGAAACAGAAATTATAGCGATATATTAAATAGATGTCATATTTTCATGATAAATTGAATGAGGAAACCGTGCGCTTACCGACGTAAGCGCACGGTTCATTTTGCGCTGGAAGAAACTATTTTGCGAGTTTATCCCATCCATCGGCAATCGCCTTGATCGCGCCGGAGAAGCTGGTCAAATTGGTTGGAAAACGCACTTTCTCATAGGCGCTGGCCGGCAGCATTTTCGTCTTCACGTCGTCTGGCAGCGCGATGTCCCGGGTCGGATGAGCATAGCCCTGGGCGAGGAGCAGTTGTCCTTCATCGGAGAACAGATAGTCGATGGCAACCTTTGCCGCGTTCGGGTGCGGCGCGACCGAACTGATGTACTGGGCGAACAGCATTCCAACGGTTCCGTCGGCGGGAATGATGACCTTGAGCGGCAAGCCGGTCGCATCGCGCTTGGCAAAGCCGTCAAAATCATAGACCAGGGAAATCGGGCATTCGCCCTTTTGTACGGAGCCGACATTCAGGACCACGCCGTTGCGCAGGTTGCCGCTGTCGCGCAGTGTTTTGAACCAGTCGAGGCCGGGCTGCACATTGGCCTCGCTGCCGCCATTGGCATAGGCTGCGGCAAGGACGGAGGCTGTTGCATAGGTCGAGATGCGCGGATCGCGGCTGCAGACCATGTCCTTGTATTGCGGCTTGAGCAGGTCATTCCAGGTCTGCGGCAGCTCCTTCACCTTGTCCGTGTTGACGAGGAAAGCGATGGCGCCCCAATAGGACGCGGCCCAACGGCCTTCGGGGTCCTTATATTGCGGCTTTATGCTGTCCCACGAGGTATTCTTGTAGCTGGCAGCCAGGCCGTTCTCCAGCAGACGGGCGGTGAAATCGTAGCCGATATCGGCAATATCCATGACCGGTGCATCCTTCTCCGCGAGAAGGTGCGTTATCTGCTCCGCCGATGTCATGTCGGTATCGACATGCTTGAGCGCGTATTTGCTTTCAATATTGGCGAAGATGGTACCGAGATTGACCCAGTCATCCGACATGCCATAGCTGACATATTGGCCTTCCTTCTTGGCGGCGGCGAGCTTGTCGTCGGCCATCGCCGGCAGAAGCTGGGCGCTGAAGACGGCAGCGCCGATGATCATGGTAACGAGTTTCTTGGTCATGGTTTTCTCCAGAGGCGGGTTTGTTCGATACACGCCGCTCCCGCTTGCGGCGTGCATGTCGGTGTTTGCGTTCAGTGCGGGGTATCGGCTCTCGCGTTCTGGCGAACCCGCGTTGCACTCCACAGGATGGCAAGCGAAATGAGCCAGGCGAATGCAAAGCTCATGAAGGCAAGGGCGCTTGCCTGCCGGGCATCGGAACGCGTGAACTCGACGAGATAGATCGGAAAGGTCTTGAAGCGCGTGCCGGTCAGCAGATTGGCAAGGACGAACTCGGCGAAGGCCGTGGAAAAGACCAGCAGGCTGCCGTTGACAATGCCAGGTGCGATGTTGGGCACGATAACCCGCAGCAAAACCTGCGCGGGGTTGGCACCAAGGCTTTGGGCAGCCTCTGAAAGCCTGTTCGTATCCACGCTTTCAAGTGCGTTCATCACCGCGCGATACATGAACGGCAGCGTGATGATGACATAGGCCGCAATCAGAAGATTGGGCGTGTTGATGAGGGGGAGCGGCAGCTTTGAATAGAGGCGGATGAGAGCAAGCGCCAGCACCACCCCCGACAGGGAAAAGGGCACGAGCGACAGGAATTCCAGCCATGGCTTGGCCCGCGGCATGCGCGCATGGACGAGATAGGCCGCAGGCACCACAAGGATCAGCGAAACCAGAACGGACAGCGCGGATAGCCAGAGCGAATTCATCAGCGTATCGAGGAAAGCCGAGCGCGATGAAACCTTGATCCACCAGTTCAGCGTCAGTCCTTCCGGCCACAGGGTCCGGTCCCAGCGGGTTGCGACGGAAAACAGCGCCGTTGCAATGACCGGGACGATCATGAACGCGATGAAGGAACCGATGACCGGCGCCCGCCATGTGAGGGATTTCATGCTCATGCGGAACGCCTCATGCGGCGCATGAAATGCTGATAGGCAACGAGGCAGCTTCCCATGACAAGCAGGGAAAGAACCGCAAGCGCATCAGCCAGTGCCGGGTCAAGTTTCACCTCGCCGCGTATGAGGGCGGCGATCTGCACAGGGATGATATTGACGTCGGAACCGGTAAGGGTCCACGCGGTCGCATAGGCGCCGAAGGCATTGGCGAACAACAGGAAAAAACTTGCCAGCATGGCCGGCGCGAGAATGGGCAGTCCGATGCCGGTCCAATATTGCAGGCCGGAAGCGCCGAGGCATTCCGCCGCTTCCCGCCACTCCCGCCGCAGCCCCTTCAGCGCGGGGATGACGAGCAAAATGGCCAGCGGCAGCTGGAAATAGAGGTAAGCGATACCCAGGCCGCCGATCGAATA
The DNA here is from genome assembly GCF_049896885.1 of Phyllobacterium sp. SL163. Lineage (NCBI taxonomy): Bacteria > Pseudomonadati > Pseudomonadota > Alphaproteobacteria > Hyphomicrobiales > Phyllobacteriaceae > Phyllobacterium > Phyllobacterium sp. SL163. The sequence continues at coordinate 11,595 of NZ_JAFCVE010000012.1, forward strand.
GATCCGGAAACCGGGATAGAGGTCGATACCGGCATAGCCCAGGAGGATCGTGATGAAGCCGGTTGAGCCAAGCGTGATGACAAAGGCAAAGGCAAGCGGGGCACCCCCAAAATTTGCCGTGACATTGGCAAGGGCGGTCAGCGACAGCCGGACGGTGGCGTTGGAGGATGTGGCAATGGCATAGGCGATGATCGTCCCCAAAAGAGTCCCGCCCAGGGCCGTTGCGAGCGACAATTGCAGGCTGTTGGCGAAGGCTGTGGCGACGGATGGCGTCAATGCCCGCGCAAAATTACCCAGCAGCAAGCCATCCAGCCCGCTCAAACTCGACTTCACCAGCATGAGGACCGGGAGGATTTCGAAGGCACTGACGAATGCCAGCAGCGGCAGAAGGCCCAACCAGGTGCGGTTGAGCTTTCCCAACCCAATCCTCTTCACGGCAGCACCACCACCGTGCCGTCACGCGCCACGATGACGTCGCCGTCAAACAGGGAACAGACCTGCCGCGCTACCTCGTCGTCATCCGTATCCGGATAGAGATGCGTCAGCAGAACGCGTTTTACCCCGGCAGACGCTGCGAGCCGGCCAACGCCATCGGCCGTGAGATGATCCGCCGTAACAAAACCTGTGGGGAAGGAGCACTCGCAGGCGAAAAGGTCTGCCTTGCGGGCCAGTCCGGCAAGGGCGGCGCTTTCGATTGCATCGCCGGAATAGACAAAGACCCGGCCATTGGCTTCAAGCCGGAATGCCAGGCTGTTGTCCGTGTGGCCGGTCAGTGCTGTTTCGATGACAAAGCCGGGAAAATCATGCCGGCCGGCAGTCAATTCGACGATATTCAGTTCGTAGTTTTCCGGCTCCGTGCCGTCGAACAGGTTCATGATGCCGGCAACGAAATCGCTCAAACCCTTGCAGCCCAAGAGGGTGAGGGGTGTCGTGCGGGTCCAACCGGGTGTGGCATTGAAAGCCTGCAGCAAGGCGATGAGATCGAGCACATGGTCCGAATGCAGGTGGGAGATAAAAACCTTGTCGAGGTCGCGATAGCTGCACCCTGCCGAATGCAGGCGCGCCAGCGTTCCCGCGCCCATATCAAACACCAGCCGCTCATCGGCGATATCAACGAGGTAGCCGGATGGGCTGCGGTTGGCGCAGGGAAGGACGGTGCCTGCTCCGAGTACTGTCACGTGCATGATTCATTCCTGGTAGCATCCTGTCCTTGGCACAAAGAGATTGCTTGGATAGGATTTGTTTTTTATTACGAAACAGTGTTTACTATTAACACGTGTCTGTTTAATGACAGGGAGGAGGAATTGTGCGCAATGGCTGAAGATCTCTACCGGGTGCAAAGCGTGGGACGAGCGCTGGATATCGTCGACAAGATCGCGGTTTCGGGGCGGGAGGGCGCGCGTCTCACCGACCTTGCGCGGGATGTCGGCATCACGAAAGCGGCGGCCTATGCCATTCTGCAGACGCTGAAGGCACGCGGCATCGTAACGGATGTGGGCGAGGGGATGACGCGGCGCTATCTGCTCGGCCTGGCCCTGGTGCGCCTTGGGGATCTCGCCATCAGCGGAACGGGGATCGCCGACGTTGCCATGCCGGTGCTGCGCCAGCTGACGCAGTCGATAGGCATCACCTCGCGCGTTGCCATCTGGGACGAGGATGCGGCCGTGGTGATCGGCAGGGCTGACGCACCCGATGCCATTCGCTTCGAAGCAGCCCTTGGCCGGCGCGAACGGCCGCATTGTTCGGCAGTCGGCAAAATCTTTCTTGCGGCCATGGCGCGCGAAGATGCGGTGACCATTCTGGAGCGTGTCGGATACCCCGCGCGGACCGCCAAGACACTCAGCTCGATACCGGCATTGAGCGCCGCGCTCGATCTCGTGACCGAGCGGCATTATGCGATTGATGACGAGGAAGATCACGAAGGCGTGGTCTGCGTCGCTGCCGGTGTCTTCGGACATGATGGAGCTGCTGTGGGGGCGATCAGCGTGACGACTTTGAAACAGCTGCTGCCGGATGCCGCGGTACCGGCGATGGCGCGATCGCTCATCGAACATGCCGACCGCATTGCCGCGGCACTGGGCGGCCTGCCGTCCGCCACGGCCTGGCGCATGAAATCACGGGCAGGCACAGCAAAACCATGAATGTTTCCATGAGCGATGCCGCGCTTTCCGCGCGTTACGATTTCGCGGTTTCTTTGGCGCAGCAGGCTGGTGCGGTTGCCATGCGCCACTTCCGCGGGTCTGACGGTCTCGGCATTATCGAGAAGGGGCCGCAGGACCTGGTCACCGCAGCGGATCACGCAATCGATGCTCTCATCCGCAATGCGATCCAGAGCCGATTTCCGGATGATGGCATTCTGACCGAGGAGTCCGGCGGAGACATCAGCGCGCAGGTGTGGGTTGTCGATCCTATCGACGGCACGGGAAATTTTGCCCGCGGCATCGCCGGTTTTGCCATCTCGATTGCTTTCAGCCTCAATGGCGATACGCGGATTGGCGTGGTGTTTGATCCCGTGGCTGAGGAATTGTTTGTTGCGCGCCGTGGCCATGGGGCGTTCTGCAATGGCGAGCGCATGCGGGTGAGCACAACCGCGACGATGGGACGGGCAGCGGTTGAAGCGGGCTATTCCAGAAGGACATCGTCACGCGACTATCTGGCCTTGATGGCGCGTTTGCTCGATGCGGGGTGCGAGTGCGTGCAATTCGGTTCTGCGGCGCGCGGCCTGGCTCAGGTCGCCGCAGGGCGCATTGACGGCTATGTCGAGGCGCATCTCTTTGCCTGGGATGTACTTGCCGGTTTGCTGCTTGTCGAAGAAGCCGGCGGGTATGCCGATCCTTTTCCCCTTGAAGGCGATGGGCAGAAGGGGCTGCCGGTCCGTGCCTGTACACGCGGGCTTGCGAGGCAGTTGCAGGAAGCCATGAATGGCGCCAGCGACCGCTTGGACAAAATGTCGTAGACGAAATCGTCAAAACATCTTCAATATCATTTTGAAAATGCTGCGCATCCGGTTGATTTACTATGGGCGGAATCGCCGCGTGAGCGGCGCTGATCGACCCATGTGATTTCAATGGGATTCTGCTAGGGATTGGGAGTTTGCTTCATTTGCAAGATGGTTCATAGGAGCGGGTAACATTGGCCGCGGAATTGCGCATCTGGCGCTCAAACATTATTGGACAAGCTGAGGAGTCTCCTATGTCCCGAAACACCTATTATGCACCCCAAGGCGGACATCCCTCGCAAAGCCAGTTGCTGACGGGCCGTGCCGTATTCACCGAGGCCTATGCCGTCCTGCCGAAGGGGGTGATGCAGGATATCGTCACCAGTGTTCTGCCGTTCTGGGACAAGACCCGATGCTGGGTTCTGGCACGACCATTGTCCGGCTTTGCGGAAACCTTCTCGCAGTACATCATGGAAGTCGCACCCGGCGGCGGCAGCGCACGCCCGGAGCTGGACCCGGACGCGGAAGGGGTGCTGTTCATCGTCGAGGGCGCGCTACAGCTGACGCTTGCCGGCAAGACCCACACCATGCAGCCGGGCGGATATGCGTTTATCCCGCCTGCAACCGATTGGTCCGTTGTGAATACAACGGATACGTTCGTGCGTTTTCACTGGATACGCAAAGCCTACGAGGCCGTCGACGGGATCGACCTGCCCACGCCGCTTGTGCTCAATGAAAACGACATTGCGCCATCGGTCATGCCGGACACGGATGGCAGATGGGCAACCACGCGCTTCGTCGATCCGGCCGATGTGCGGCACGACATGCACGTGACCATTGTCACGCTGCTGCCGGGCGCGGTTATCCCGTTTGCCGAGACGCACGTCATGGAACATGGCCTCTATGTGCTGGAAGGCAAGGCCGTCTATCGTCTCAATCAGGATTGGGTCGAGGTCGAAGCCGGCGACTTCATGTGGCTGCGCGCATTCTGCCCGCAGGCCTGCTATGCCGGTGGCCCGCAGCCTTTCCGCTACCTGCTCTACAAGGATGTCAACCGCCACATGAAACTGACGCTGCATCCCAAGCAGCGCTGAGGCAAAGGCGAATAGAATCGTGGCCGGACACCCGCAGGCGTGTCCGGTTATGGCCGGCGTGAACGGACCGCAGCTGCGGTTGTGACGATAATCAGCGTCGCCAGGCATCCCGCCAGAAACAGATATCCGACGATGGCCGTATTCACGGCAGGCACCCATCTGATGATGGCCGCCGTCGCCGCCACCACGGCACAGGTGGCCGCCGTCAGCTTGGCATCGCCGAGGAACATCTTGTAGAGTTCCGCAAACACTTCCTTCAGAATATTCATCGGGAAAGCTCCTGCCGCTTTGCGCTTAGGATATAGGACATCGCGATTCCCGTCAGCAGGAAGAGGGCGGCGAAAAGCAGCAATGTCAGGTCCTGTCCCGGCCAGGCGATACCCAGGCCTTCTCCGGTCCAGAACACGCCGAAGGAGGACAGCATGACCCCGACGCCGAACTTCATGGTGTTTTCCGGAACGCGTGACAGGGGCTTGTGGACAACGGCGCCGACCAGCAACACGAGCACGCACGCGGCCAGTGCCCCAAGCGCAGCCGGGCCGACGAGGCCGCGACCGGAGCCGACGGCGATCACGATGAACACGACTTCAAGTCCCTCGAGGAGAATGGCCTTGAATGCCGTTATGCCGGCGATCCAATCGAGCGAGGTGCCATGCGTCTGTGCCTCCTTGTCGAGATTGGCCTTTTCCGCCTGAAATGCGGCAAGCTCGTCGTGCAGGGGAACAATGCCTGCCGACCGGAGGATGGCCTTGCGCAGCCAGCCCATGCCGAACAGCAGGAGCAGAACGCCGATGACCAGTTGCAGGCCATGCAGCGGAACCTGATCGAGCAGCGGTCCCAGACCGGCGACGATGATTGCAAGGACCGCCAGGCCCGCAAGGGTGCCGGCGATGGCGGGGCGCCAGCCCCTGAGGACACCGACCGCCAAAACGATGGTGAACGCCTCGACGACCTCGACAACGGAGGCCAGGAAGGCCGCGCCGATTGCTGGTCCCGCTATGCTCCACGAGATACTGTCCATGATGATGAGTCGCTTGGTTGTATTTACTACATTACACGTGATAATGTAGTAAATACGACAAATGTCAATGGAGAACACGTTGTCCGGAGCACGTTCCATCTTTCGGCCGGTCCATGACGGCTCTCTTCCGCTGAGCCAGACGGAGCGGCGGGTCGCAACTTATTTCGCCGCAAACAGGCATCAGGTGCTGGTCATGTCCGCGATGGAACTTGCCAGGACTCTGGGTACCAGTGACGCGACCGTCATTCGCACCGCCAAGGCTCTCGGTTTCGACGGGCTTGATGCCCTGCGCCGCGCCATTGCCGATGACTTGAAGACACAGGACAACCCGGCAGAGCGGATCACCCAGACCATCAGGGAAACCGGGGGAGATCTGAAGAAGGCGTTTGAAGACACGCAAAGGGCTCACATCCAGGCTATCGAAGCAATCAGCGAGAATGTGCCGGTGGATGATTACGTTGCGCTGGTGACAAGGCTGGCCGGGGCGCGCGAGATCGTCATTTTTGGCATTGGCCCCACGAGTGCGCTTGCCGTTTACTTCGCGACCCAGCTGGCGCGGTTTGGCTTGAGGGCGCGGGCAGTGACGGCGACCGGTCTTCTGCTGGCGGATCAGCTCCTGCCGATGGAGAAGGGCGATTTGCTTTTCATTATGGCCTATGGGCGGGTCTATTCGGAACTCGACGTGCTCGTCGATCATGCGGACCGCGTGAATGCGGGAAAAATACTGGTGACGGATACGCTGGAAAGCCAGCTGGGGCCAAGAGTTGATATGACGCTCACGATCCCGCGCGGAAAGACCGATGCCTTCAGCACGCACACGGCAACGCTGGCATTCATCGAGGCGATCATCGTCGGCCTGGCGACCTTTCAGCCGAAGGCGGTGATTGAAAAGCTTGAACTTCTCAATCTGTTGCGCTCGGAGCTGGCCGGAGACGATGTCAGGCTCATGCATCGTCTCCACAAAGGCGGCAGATCAGGCAAGCACTGAGACACCGAGCAGGACAAGCCCGAAGAGAATGCGGTAGATCGCGAAAGCGGTGAAGCGGTTTGAACGTATGTAGTTGAGCAGCCATTTGACCGCGATGAATGCGGTGATGGTCGACACGACGAACGCTATGCCGAGGGCGCCCCAGTCCTCATTGCCGCCACCGGTTTTCCACTGGCCGTACAATTCATAGGCGCTGGCTGCATACATCGTCGGGATGCCCACGAGAAATGCAAACTCGGTTGCCGCTGCGCGGTTGCTGGTTCCGGCCAGCATGGCAATGAAAATGGTGGCGGCCGACCGGGAGGTGCCGGGGAATATGCCGGCCACGATCTGTGCGATACCGACGAGAATGGCAACCAGCCACGTTACTTCAGTCCGGTCCGGCTGTTTTGCCGCAAGCCATTCGGCCACCAGCATCCACAGGCCGCCGATGATCAGCGCCCACGCGACCGGCTGCAGGGTCTCCGGCAGTTTGAAGCCCAGCTTCTTGGCGATAAGCCCCAAAGCGGCGGTTATCAGAAATGCCAGAAGCAGCTTGCCGACATAGGCTCGGTTTTCCGGCAGATGGAGCCCGAATGCGAGGGACCATATCCGCCGCCAGTACACGATGGTCACCGCCAGTATGGCACCGGCCTGAATGACGATGTTGAAAAGGTCCGACCGTTGCCCCAGCCAATGCTCGGCGATCAGAAGATGGCCGGTGCTGGAAATCGGGAGGAACTCCGTGATGCCTTCAATAATTCCCAGGATGACCGAATTGAGAATATCCATTTTGCGCGCCTAGAACTGAGGGGTTACGAATCGGGGAAGCCAAGCCAAGGTTCGAGTTTTTCGAACGTGATGTCCATCGCATAGGCAGGGTTGCCCCAAACCGAGAAATGACCGAACAGCGGAGAAAACTGCGATTCCGCGTGTTCTTCGCCACCGTGCGCGATTGCCGCGATGTAAAGGGCCGCGGCCAGCCCGGTCCGGTCGGCCCCGCCTTCGCAATGGATCAGCACCGGCTTTTCGGCCTGCTTCATCACGGCGAGCAAAGCTGCGGCGTCATCCTGCGAGAGGATTTCCCGCGACGACATGCGGAAGTCGACATGCTTGACCCCAAGATCCCGGGCGGCGAGCACTTCCTTGTCATACCAGCCCGTGCCGGTATTTTCACCGCGCAGATTGATGATGGTCTTGATGCCATAGGTCTTCTTGTAGAACGCGATCTGCGACGGTGTCGGCTGAGCCGACCGGTAAAGTTCGCCGGGGATTGTCGTATGGAAATTACCCTGCCACCGCATGGTGCCGTAATAGCCGCCGACGCCCAGCACTGCGACAAGCAGCACCGCGCCGCTGCCTTTGAGAAGTTTTCGCCAACTGCCGCGACGAGCCGAATGCGTGTGCTGCTTCATTGGCCGTTGTTCTCCGCAGATGGGTTTGACATGAATGATTGTTTCGCGCGGGCCGTAGTCGCAGCCAGATCAGGGCGGTTGTAAGGCGGAACAACCGGGAACGACAATTTTACCCGCAGCCCCGGAGCATTGTCTTGCAACGCAATACTCGCCTGGTGGAGGTCGAGAATAGCCTTGACCAGACTCAAACCCAGCCCCGTGCCGGGTGTCGTCCGGCTTTTATCGAGACGGTAAAGCCGTTGGAAGACCTTGTCGCGTTCTTCAACAGGGATTCCCGGGCCATTATCGGCAACGTCGACATTGATCGCGGCGTTCGAACGGGTTGCGTTGATCCAGATTTTCGCCCCCTCCGGGCTGTGGCGTATCGAATTCTCAACCAGATTGGCGAAGAGCTGAATAAGCAGCTCGCGGTCGCCCGTCATCGTAAATGCAACATTCGGTTCGAGCGATAGCCGCAATTGCTGTTTTCGATCATCGGCTACATCAGCGTAAACCTCCATGATCGTTTCAAGGCATTCCCGCAGGTCGATCCCGGAAAACCGCGACCGCCGCGATCCGGCCTCGATCTGCGCGATGCGCAGGAGGGCATCAAATGTCGCGTTGATGTGATGGCTTTCGTCCTGCGCCCGCTTGAGATCGGCGACAATCGACGACCCCCGGCCCGCCCTGTCGATGGCCTGGCTGATGGTCAGGGACAATCTGTTGAGGGGTGTCTTGAGATCGTGGGCAATGTCGGTGCTGACCTGGCGCATGCCTTCCACCAGCGAACTGACCCGGCCGAGGGCCTGGTTGACCTGCTCCGAAAGGCGGTCGATATCGTCGCCGTTCCCAACCAGCGGAATGCGCACGTCGAGCTTGCCGGAGCCGACCTTGCGCATGGTCGAAGCAACCGTTTCCAGGCGCTTCTGCACGCGCGACGCTAGAAAAACACCGCCCGCCGCGGCAAGGATCAAAACCATGACGCTGGCCCAGGCAAAACTGATGAAAACGATCCGCAGAAATTCTTCGTTTTCCCTGAAACTCATTCCGACAATCAGTGGTTGCTTGTCCACCTGGCCGGAATAGACGCGATAGGGCTCGTCATTGGCCAAGCCCAGCCGCATCCCCTCAACCGTCGACCAGCCGGAAGGCACCTCCGCCTTCTCTATGTTGCCTGCCAGGCGTTGCCCGTCCTTCGACGACAACAGGAAGACACGGCCGAGGCCCGAAGAAGACAGGACGTGGCTGGTGACCGTCTCGGACAGTTCGGAGGCATCGCCCTCTCCGTAGGAGGCGGTCAGTATCGCATAGGTATCCTGGATGGTCTGGTCCAGATGGTCGGCAAGCTCCTGTTTGAGCAGTTGAAACGTGATGAAGCCCGCCACGACAAACGACATGATGAAGAGCGTGGCAAAGATGATGGCCAGCCGGAACGGCGTGCTTTTGAGAAGGTCAATGCGGCGCATGCAGGCTGTAGCCGGTGTTTCGGATGGTGTGCAGCAGAGGAAACGAAAACGGCTTGTCGATCTTTGCCCTGAGACGGCTGATATGCGTTTCGACAACGCTGGTCTTCGGGTCAAAGTGGAAATCCCAGACGCGCTCGAGCAGCATTGTACGGGTCAAGACCCGGCCCTCATTGCGGATGAGGACTTCCAACAGTCTGAATTCGCGCGGCTGCAAATCGATGATGTTGCCGCCGCGCTTCACGGTTCGGCGCATGAGATCAACTTCCAGATCCGCGACCGCGACAGTGTTGCTCTCGCTTTGAAAGGGCGGTCGCCGGTGCAGTGCGTTGACGCGGGCGGACAGTTCCGAAAAGGCGAACGGCTTGACCAGATAATCGTCGCCGCCCGCCTCCAATCCCTCGACCCGGTCATCCAGTCCGCCGACCGATGTGAGAAACAGGACCGGCGTCTTCACGCCAGCCACGCGCAGCGCCTTGACGATGGAGAGGCCATCAAGACTCGGAAGCATCCTGTCGACAATGAGAATATCGTATTCCGTGCCGGCTGCATGGGAAAGCGCGCTTCTGCCGTCTGAAATCACCTCGGCGATGTGTCCGGCTTCGGTAAAACCTTTGGCAATGTAGTCCGAAGTCTGCCGGTCATCCTCGATGATCAGTATGCGCATGTTCCGTCCCGAATTCGTCCGTGTTGATCGACTGTAGCATAAACCAAAAGCACATGATGTCTTGATCTGGATTCGTGTCCTCTACCATGGGGCGTACAGGTTTCTCGTCACGGCCACCTTTCCGGCACCTTACAGTTTGGTAAGAAACCGGCGCATGCCTGCGCTTACGAAATGGTAAGGGTGGGGCGAAGTGCCCGTAAGAATGGCCGTTCAAACTCTCCGGCAACGACCAAACCATGCTGGAGAGACCCAATGGATCGATATCTCGCGAAATACCCCACCCTGTTTATCGGGGCCGTGCTGTTGGTGGCCCTGCTGCTCTCGTTCCTGACCGTTCCCTCCTGAGGGAACCGCCGCACCGCCCCTTACAAACCCAAATACGGGCAGCGAACCGGAATGTGTTGCGTTCGGTTTGCCGCCCTTTCCCCCCGCCGATCATTCAATGGAGTGTCCACGATGAAGAAATATGCCCTCCCTTTGTGCCTGCTTGTGCTCTCGACCAATTTTGTTGCACCGCAGAGTTTTGCCGCCGGGCCCGCACCTTGCGAAGACATGTTGAAGGATGTCCGTGCTGCCAAGGCCACGGCGAAGCTGAACGAGGCCGACAAGGCGCAGGTCGAGCAGCTTGAAGCCAAGGGCGTCGAACGATGCAATGCGGACGACGACAAGCGCGCTGACGAATTCTTTGCGCAAGCTTTGAAATTGCTAGGCAAATAAACCGATTTTCACCGACCGGAAGGAATCCTGACAATGGATGTCACCAGGCAAGAAACGTATGGGGCGCTCAACCGCGTTCCCGAGGTCAAAGTCGATTTTTGGCTGATCAAACTGATGGCCGTAACCATGGGAGAAACCGCGGCCGACTATCTGGCGGTGAATCTGGGTCTTGGCCTGTCTGCCACTTCCCTGATCATGAGCACTGTCCTGATCCTGGCGCTGGCCCTTCAGTTCCGCCAGCGTCAATATGTTCCCTGGGTCTATTGGACAGCCGTGGTTCTCATCAGCATTGTCGGCACGCTCGTTACGGACAATCTCGTCGATAATTTCCATGTTCCGCTGGAGGTGACCACGATTGTCTTCACGCTGGCACTGATCGCCACGTTTGCGGTCTGGTATGCCTATGAAAAGACGCTCTCGATCCATTCGATTTTCACAACGCGGCGGGAAGCGTTCTATTGGCTTGCGATCCTGTTTACGTTCGCCCTGGGGACTGCGGCGGGCGATCTGGTCGCGGAAAAATTCGGCTTGGGGTTTGCCGCCACCGGGCTGATATTCGGGGCAATCATTGCACTCGTTGCCGTTGGCTACTTCGTTTTTCACCTCAATGCGGTGGTGGCGTTTTGGCTCGCCTACATCTTCACCCGCCCGCTCGGCGCATCGTTCGGTGATTTTCTCTCGCAGCCCATGGAATATGGCGGCCTGGGTTTTGGAACGATCATCACGAGCCTGATCTTCCTGGGGTGCATCATCGCCATCGTCGTCTATATGACCGTGATGTTCCGCAGCGGAAACCGCAAGGCCGCCAGCCAGGCCGCCTAGCGCCCCATTCCGCACCCGCGGACCTGACCAAGGCTTCCAGTGGATCGCTATTCCTGCTTCACTGGAAGCCTCTGCCGGGAAAGGCTGCCGGACATGCGGCGTTTGCAGATCGTAACGATGGCAAGGATTGACATCTCCACCCCGACAAGACCAACGGCTGCCCAGAACGCGGCTTGAAACGGGTCATAGTCAGACGTTCGCAGGACATATCCCAGACAGAGGAAAGGCGCGTTCCAGAGCATGCTGCCAAGCAATGTTGCGGCGCCAAAGATCTTGAAATCCAATCCCAGTATCCCAGCGGGAAGCGCGAGATAAACACGCGCTGTCGGGATGGTTTGCCCCGTCACGGTGACCCAGAAATGATTGCGCCGGTAGGCATTGGTCAGGCGGTCATAGAGTTGGGGGGACAGAAACACGAACCTGCCATACTGGCTGACCTTGCGGGCCACGCGTTCACCCCCCAATGTCCGGCCGATACCGAACCAGCAGCAGGCACCGATGGTCGATCCCAACGTGGTTGCTGCAATCGTGGCAATCAGGTTCTGCGGATCCGCGACCGTCATACCCAGCAGCATGAGCAGGACATAGGACGGAAACAGCGGGATGAATTTTTCCACAACGGCCAGACCTGTGAGGCCGATGAATCCGTAGCCCAGAAGCCATGAAACGGCGCCGAGCTCATCCATTGACGCTGTCCGGTTCCACGGCTGCGGCGCGGCGTTTGATCCGGTAAACCGATGCCGGGGGGATATTGCGCATCGTCTTGCCGACAAAGCTTTCCTCCAGCTGCAGATGATCCAGAATATACTGAGGGACAGGACAGCGCGGACCATAGGTGATCTGGTAAAATGCGCCATCCGGGCGAAGATAGCGGAAGGCGCCGCTGAGAATTCCCTTCACCTGTCGCGGCGGCATCGTCAGAACACCCAACCCGCTGACAACCGCACCGACCGTGCCAGGCTCGAACAGGTTGAAATCGCCGATCCGGGCGGCATCCATGCGCAGAATACGCGCATGCGGAAACCTTTTTCCCAGAAACCGGGCGAATTCGGTGCTGTACTCCACCAGCGTCAGCCTTGCCTCCGGTATGCCTCTCTGGAGCAGCGAACGGGTGAACGGCCCGGTTCCCGGGCCCAGCTCAAGAACCGGCCCCATATCCGCATCGATTTCTTTGGTCATCAGGGCGGAGATTCTGTTTCCCGACGGGAGTATGGCGGCGGTGCGCAGCGGATTGCGTATCCAGGAGCGAAAAAACGGGAGAAGATCAGCAATCGGCATGACGTGATCCTTTTGCGCAAAGAGTGTTGCGGCATGCCAGATGGTACGATGACCGGTGCGGTCGAATTGATTTCATTGTTTCCTCGCGTGAATTGTCGTTGACGGGGAAACGGTTGCAGCTTCTACATTGAGGCAGCGTGTCATGTCCGGGCTTGTGAACACATTTGGCGTTGCGCCGGGAAAAGCGATTTCCGATGCAAGCCAGCCTCAATGTACGCACGCTATCCTGTGTCATCTTGTTGGCGGACAGGCTTATGGGGGACTGGAATGCGGGTGTTGCTGGTTGAGGACGAGAAGGAGATGGTTGCCGCCCTGTGCAACGTCCTGACCCGTCAGAATATGATTGTCGATAGTGTCTCTACCATCGCTGCCGCGGAATTCATGCTGAGAGACAATGTGCACGACGTGCTCGTTCTCGACCGCCAGTTGCCGGACGGTGACGGACTGTCGCTGGTCCCGCGCTTGCGTGCAAACGGGCAGAACATCCCGGTTCTGGTGCTGACGGCGCGCGGCGATCTGAACGACCGTGTTGCCGGGTTGCAGAGTGGCGCCGATGACTACCTTGGCAAGCCGTTTGCCTATGAAGAGCTTCTGGCACGGGTCCGCGCCTTGCTGCGCCGGCCGTCGAGCCTCGTGCCGGAGGTGGCGAAAATCGGCCAGCTGGCGTTTGATTTCGGGCACCGCGAGGCCTGGGTCAAGGGCGAGCGCATCGACATGCCAAGGCGGGAGGTGCTTGTGCTTGAAGCCTTGATGCGGCGCATGGGGCGCATGGTGCAGCGCGCCACGCTGATGGAAGCAGTCTTCGGCATGAATGACGAAATCGATTCGAATGCGCTCGATACGCATATTTCGCGGGTCCGCCGCAAACTCACCGATGCCGGTGCAGGCGTTACCATCAACGGTGTCCGCGGTCTTGGCTATCTCCTGCGGGAGACCGCATGAAATTGTGGAGTTCGCGGTCGCTGAAATGGCGGCTCGTCAGCCGCCTGCTGCTTTTCGAAGCCGCGATCATCCTGTCGCTGCTGGTCGCCATTGTCGGTGGCCTGTGGAGTTCCGGCTATCTGATCGAGGATTATGAGGGCGGTAATCTCGATGTCCTGAAAGATGCCCTGTCCCGCAATGAAGCGGGTCAACTGGTTCTGCTGGATACGCCCGATATGGTGCAATTGCGCGGGGATGTCGCCGATCTCTGGTTCATCATCCGCGACAAATCGGGAAATGAACTGTCGCAGGGAAAGATTCCTCCTGCCTTCGCACCGACTGGCGCCATGCTCGATCATCTGGCGGATGCGCGTCTGGCCGATGAACCGGGGCGTCCAAAACGGCCCGACGCCGTCGTCAAATGGCAGGATACCGCCGCCGGGACCGTGCAGATATTCACGGGAACGCAGGGACGCATGTCGTTCAAGCGCATGATCGCCGGCGTCTCCGGCGGGATGATGACGGTCATTATCCCTCTCTTCCTGGCAATGGCCGTGGCCAGCCTCGCCATAACCCCGCTGGTCGTGCGGTTTGCATTGAAGGGGGTCAAAAGGGCTGCCGACGAAGCCGCTCAAATCGCCTACGACAAACGCGGCATGCGTTTGTCGACGGCTGAAGTTCCCGACGAGCTCGGTCCGCTCGTCAATGCGGTCAATGATGCCTTGAGCAGGCTGGACAAGGGGTATGCCTTGCATGAACGCTTTCTGGCTCAAGCGGCGCATGAACTTCGAACGCCCATTGCGATCCTCAACACGCGCGTTGCGGCATTGCCCGCGAGTGCCGAGAAGACCCAGCTCCTGCAGGACATATCAAGACTGGCCATCCTGAGCGGGCAACTCCTCGACCTGCAGCGGCTCAATCATGCGCCCGTGGCTTTCGCTCCGGTCGATCTCGTGGGTGTTGCCGGACGCGTGGTGCTTGACCTTGCGCCACTGGCCTTCGCGGCGGGGTACGAAATGTCATTCGAACCCGACGCCGGTGAAGTCATCGTGGATGGCGATCCGATGTCCATCGAGCGGGCTCTCACCAATCTGGTTCAGAACGCGATCGATCATGGCGGCGGGGCAGGCACCATTCTGGTCAAAGTGCTGCAAACGAAAGCCATTGTCGTGGCGGATGAAGGCGCAGGAATTTCGCGGGAGAAGCGCGAAGAGGTTTTCGAACCGTTCAACCGCCTGCAGCCGCAGAGCTCCGGAACGGGCCTCGGCCTGAACCTGGTCAAGGAAATCATGCAGCTTCACAACGGAGCCATCGAGATCGGCAATGGCCCCCTCAAGGGCGCCTGCTTCACGATGCGCTTTCCCAGCACGGCGGCTTGATCTTGGAAGGTTTATGGCCGCTAGAAAAATGTCTTGAACACGTCCTGGACGTTATAATCCTCATCGACGAGATACATGATGTCCCATTTGTCGAACGTCGTGCATGGATGCGAAATCCCCAGGCCGATACGGTCGCCATAGGCCAGTTTCAAGCCGGTATCAAAGCGCATGAAACAATGCTGGTCGTTGATATCGACGATTTGACATCCCTCGGGAAGGTCCCGAACGCCGGTCTCCGCATTTGCCATGAGCAGCGGTATCGGTAATCCGGCGTCGGTGCCGCAATCGCGGCGGCCCGCCGTGAGCAGGGCAAGCCCGGGTTCGGGGATGGATTGCACATAGGCCCAGATTTCCAGCGCCCGCCTCAATCCGTCTTCCTCACCGATGATGGATTTCAGCTGGTTGTGGTGGTTGTGATACAGGCTGGAATCGTGGGTCACGTAGCAGCCGCTGCGCGTGACCACGCGCATTCCCGCCTTCGCCAGCTGCTCAATGACAATGTGATAATAGGATGAGCCGCCTGCGGTGACGATGGGATCCTCTGTTCCGAACAGGTTCAATTCCCGGAACGATTGCGCAAGGGCGGCGATGTCGGCGACAAAGGCGGTCACGGCCTGTTCCTGCGCGCCGGATTTTGCCTTGATCAAGCCCTCGAACGCTTCGATGCCAGCCAGGCAGACGTCCGGCGTGGCGCGGATGTAATGCGCAAGTGCGGTGGCGATGTCGTTGGTTCGGCAGCCGGTGCGCCCGCCGCTGTATCCGCGCTCGACAAGCAATTTGACCGGCCGGGCAAGACGGTTGCGCCGTGCAGCGTCGGCGACGGCGGTGACGCCTTCGATGCTGTCGACGATCATCATGAAGTCGAGGTCCGGCGCCTTCAGCATTTCGGCAATGGCATTGAGCTCGGCTGCACCCACGGCCTGGTTGGCGAGAATGATCCTTTGCGCCCCGAACTGGCGGCAAACGCGCAACTGGTGAACCGTGGCAACCGTCAATCCCCAGGCTCCATCCGCAATCTGGCGGGCCATGATCTGCGGGCACATGGTCGTCTTGACATGGGGAGCGATCAGCGCGCCGCGATCGGAGACAAACCGCTGCATCCAGCGTGAATTGTGCGCCAGCGCATCGGCACGGATCACCGCTGCAGGAAGCGGGACATCGCCGGCGAGCACGTTCCAATGCTGTTTGCCGACATCGCTGAGCGGCATGCGCTTTCCGAATGGAAAGCCCTTGAAGCTGTCGTCCAGCATCAGCGATGCCAGTGAATCCACGTTGAAAGTCATCAGCCGGTCCCTTTGATGCCGCAAGATATCAGGCTTGCAGCCGTTGAAGTGATTGGAGTTCCTTTCGCGCGGGGGAAACGGACCCCGCGTCGAAACCGGCTTCAAGGATGGTGTCCGGCACGGGCTCGTGACAGGCAAGCGCCGCCGCCACTTTTGCCAGCGCCGGAGCGGTCTGTATGCCATAACCGCCTTGGCCGGCAAGCCAGAAAAAGTTGGCGAGCGCGGGATCGTAGCCAACGACCGGGCTTCTGTCGGCGGCAAAGGTCCGCAGGCCAGCCCATCGCCGCGATATGGAACGGACCGGCAGATCGGCCGCCTGCTGGATGCGGTCGACAGCGATGGCCACATCCATTTCGTCGGCTTGCGCGTCACAGGGTTCGCTCGGTGTTTCGTCGGCCGGGGACGCCAGCAGCTTGCCCGCTTCCGGTTTGAAGTAGAATTCCTCGTCAACGTCGAGAACGAGCGGCCAGGAGGAGACATCGATGCCGTCCGGCGCGTCCAAAATCATCGCCGTCCGGCGCAGCGGCGTCAGGCCGATCCGGGCCGCACCGGCCGCCGCCGCCACCTCATCGGCCCAGGCTCCCGCAGCATTGATGACCGTTGTGCCATGGAAAACACCATTCGAGGTCGCAACGTCCCAGCCTGTCGAGGTTCGCTTCAGCGCAAGGACGTCCGCCGACGTTGCGATGCTGGCGCCGCGGGCGCGCGCACCTTTCAAATATCCCTGATGCAGGGCGTGGACGTCGATATCCCGGGAGGTCTCGTCCAGCAGTCCGCAGGCGACATAGTCGGGACGGATGATCGATACGCGCCTGCATATATCGGCGGGTGTCATGACCGGAGAGGTTTTCCCGCTGGAGCCGAGGATATCGGCCATGGCCGCGATACCGTCGCGCTGATCGTCCCGGGCGATATAAAGGACGGAGCGGGGGCTGAGCAGTTCATTCTGGGCAAAACCCTCCGGCGGCACTTCATACATGCTGCGGCTTGCCCGGGTGAGCGCGCGGATGGCGGCATTGCCGTAGGTTTCGGAAAAGAGCGCTGCGGATCGTCCCGTGGTGTGATATCCACAATGGGACTCGCGCTCGACAAGAAGCACGGATGACTTGGCAGCCAGTTCGTAGGCTGCCGAAGCGCCGGCAATGCCACCGCCAATGATAATGAAATCGAACATGTATCGCTCCCGAATTTAGCGCATAAGAAACTTAATTTTCCTAATGATCAAGTAAATTTTCCTTATCGCGTCAATGGGCGGGCTGTAGTAGCGTAAATCGCGATAAATTGTAGGATGATAGAATTATAATGACCGATCAGAAAACTGGCTTGGGTGACTTTCTTCGGGACATTCGCGTTCGCAAGCATTGGACTTTGTTGGAAGTGAGCGAAATGACCGGGCTTGCGGTGTCGACGCTTTCCAAGGTCGAGAACAATCAGATGTCCTTGACCTATGATCGTCTGGTTCAACTCGCAGCGGGGCTGGGCGTCGATATTGTTGAGCTTTTCGGCACAAGGCCTGTGGATTCCACCCCCAATCTTTTGGGGCGCCGCGCCATAAGCCGGCAAGGGGAAGGGCGGCTGATCCAGACCGGAAACTATGACTATCTCTACCTTTGCACGGAAATATCCAAGAAATCCATGGTGCCGATCCTTGCCGTTCTGCATGCCAGGACAATGGAGGAATTTGGTGAATTCGTCCGCCATGACGGTCAGGAATATACCTACGTCGTTGAAGGTGCTCTGGAACTGCACACGGAACACTATGAGCCCGCGACGTTGAAAGCCGGTGATTCAGTCTATTTCGATGCTTCCATGGGGCACGCCTATCTCTCCGTCAGCGAAACTCCGGCGCGGATTCTCTGTGTTTGCTCGACCTCTGAAAAGGATCTGATCAACTCACTGATCGGTGCCGATGGCGAGGTTTCGAATTTGAAAAAGAAATCCAAAAACCAGCGCAAGACTAGTATGATAAGAAAATAAGTTGCGCTTAGGAAAATCATTACCTATTCTGATTGTGCGGATAAATTGCCGGAAACAAGGCGCCGTTCGAGTCCGCCGAACCTCAGAGGGTCTAAAATGGTTTTCTCACATTGGAAAAAAATTGGGCTTGCCCTGTTGCTTGCCACGTCGGTCAGCAGCAGCGCCATGGCCGCCGCAGATGTCCTGGTTCTTGCGCGCGCCGAGGATCCGCCGACAGCGGACCCGGGCGTGGAAATCAGCAACAGCGGCTATACGCTGATCTACGCAGCCTACGAACATCTGGTTGCGTATAAAGGAGCGACCACCGAGGTTGTTCCCGAACTTGCCGAGAGCTGGTCTGTCGATGACGCCAATCTGGTGTGGACGATCAAGCTCGCCGCCGGCCATAAATTCGACGATGGCACCGCCGTTGACGCGGCGGCGGTCAAATTCAGTTTCGATCGCCTGATGAAGCTCAAGGCCGGGCCGTCCGATTCATTTCCCGTGCTGAAGGAAGTGCAGGTCGTCGATCCGATGACGTTGAAATTCGTGTTGTCGTCGCCTTTCGCTCCGTTCCTGTCGACCCTTGCGGTTTCGGGTGCGGCGATTGTCAATCCGAAGGTGATGGAGCACGAAGTCAACGGCGACATGGCCAAGGCCTGGCTTGTCGAGCACTCTGCAGGGAGCGGCGCTTACAGGATTTCGAGCTGGGAGCGCAATCAGAGCATCGTGCTTGACCGCAATCCGCATTTTTCCGGGCCGGCACCTGCCCTGAAGCAGGTCGTCATTCGGGTCATGGGAGAAGTTTCCGCCCGCCGCCTGCAACTCGTCAATGGTGACGCGGATATCATCGAACAGGTGCCCGTCGATCAAGCGGAAGCCCTGAAGAAGGATCCCTCGATTGTTGTCGAGAGCAATCCGAGCCTCTATGTCAGCTACGTCTACCTCAACAACAAGCGTCCGCCGCTGGATGACGTCCGCGTCCGCCAGGCGATTTCCTATGCCGTTGACTATAAGGGCATCGTGGACGGCATCATGCAGGGGCAGGCCGTGCAAATGCGCGGGGCCGTGCCCGACGGAATGTGGGGCCATGATCCCGCAGGTTTCCAGTACAGCTACAACATTGAAAAAGCCCAGGCACTGATGAAGGAAGCGGGTCAGTCCAATGTTCATCTGACCTATACGTTCTCCCAGGCCGATACGTCGTGGGAACCGGTCGGCCTTGCCCTGCAGGCCAGTCTTGCCGAAATCGGCATCAAGCTGGATCTGCAGGCGGTGGCTGATACGACAAAGCGCGAAATGGCGGCCAAGGGCAATTACGACCTTGCCCCGGGTGCCTGGACACCGGATTTTGCCGATCCTTACATGTTCATGAACTATTGGTTCGACCCGGCGAAAATGGGCGGGCCGGGCAATCGCGCATTCTATAATAATGCCAAGGTAACAAGCCTCGTGCAGGAGGCGGCCAGCACAGTTGATCAGGCCAAGCGCGAAAAGCTCTATCTGGAAGCCCAGACGCTTTCCACGCAGGATGCGCCTTATCTCTATCTCATTCAGAAGAATGATATTTTTGCGCGGAGGGCCGCAGTTCAGGGTTATGTCTATAACCCGATGCTGATCCAGGTCTACAACTTCGCGACAATGTCCAAGAAGGAATAGCCGGGCGCTGGCGTGACCACCCGGCCTGACATTTCGTCAGTTGAAACTCCTGTCCTAAGCGTTCACGCAACGCGAGGGACAGGAGGACCATCGGGTTCCGTCCGGACAGGACGGAAGGGATGCGCGCATTTCCATGATGTGACTCAGCATAACCTGCACGAAATGAGGATTGATGTTCATGACAATCACTCGAATTATCGTTCCGCGCCTCATCCTGTTGTTCTTCGTCGTCTTTGGCGTTGCCATCATTACTTTCGCCATTTCGCACCTGATACCCGGAGATCCCGCACGCCTGATCGCCGGAGACCGGGCGAGCGCGGAAACGCTGGAGAATGTGCGGCGCGACCTGGGGCTCGACCGGCCGGTCACCGATCAGTTCGTCATCTATGTGCGTAGCCTGCTGCACGGCGATCTTGGAACGTCGCTGCGAACGCGGCGGCCGGTAGCCGCCGACATCGCGACCTTTCTGCCGGCCACGCTGGAGCTTGGCATTCTCTCGCTCGTGCTAGCGGTCCTGATTGGCGTGCCGCTCGGGGTTTTCTCGGCGATCTACAAGGATGGCCCGATCGACCAGATTGCCCGCACAATCTCGGTCTGCGGTATTTCGATGCCGGTCTTCTGGTTCGGCATGGTGGTTATCCTCCTGTTCTATGCCAAATTGCAGATTCTGCCGGGAAGCGGCAGGCTGGCCATGGCCTTTGCCGTACCGCAGCGTGTCACCGGCTTCTTCCTGATCGATACCTTGCTTGAGGGCCGGTTTGACGCGTTTCTCAGTGCCGTGCGGCATCTCATTCTGCCGACCTTCGTGCTGGCCTTCGCCAATCTCGGTGTCATTACGCGGCAGATCCGCGCGTCGATGCTGGATGTGCTGCAGGAAGACTATATCCGCACCGCCCGGGCAAGCGGCCTGCGGCGCAGGGTCGTCATTTTCAACCATGCCTTGCGCAATGCGTTGATACCCTCGATCACGCTGCTCGGTCTTGCCTTGGGCGATCTGCTCTACGGGGCCGTGCTCACCGAAACCATCTTCGCCTGGCCGGGCATGGGCACCTACGTGGTGACGTCGATCCAGACCCTGGATTTCCCGGCCATCATGGGATTCACCGTGGTTGCCTCCATCGGCTACGTCCTCATCAATCTGGTGATCGACCTGGCTTACATGCTTGCTGATCCGCAAATCCGGGAGGTGGGATAATGGTTGCAATCAATCCCGAAGATCAAACCGCTGCAGGCCGCGTGTCGAAGCGCTCGCGACTGCATTTTCTCTGGTATCTGACGCGGCGCAGCCCGCTGACACTGGTCGGGCTGCTGATCATCACGCTGCTCGTCATCATGATCGTCGGCGCCCCCTTCATCGCGCCGTATGACCCCAACAAGGTCATGCTGTCGGCGCGGCTGATGCCGCCGAGCGCAGCCCATTGGTTCGGCACGGATGAAGTTGGCAGGGACCTGTTCTCCCGCGTTGTCTACGGCTCGCGCGCGTCCTGCGGCGCGGCCTTCATGATCGTGCTCATTTCCATGAGCATCGGCGTGTTTCTGGGTTGCCTGTCGGGAATTGCTGGCGGAATTTTCGACAGCGCCATGATGCGTATCATGGACGTCGTCCTGGCCTTGCCCGCACTGGTGCTTGCCATGGCCTTGGCGGCCGCCCTTGGCCCAAGCCTTTTCAATTCGATGCTGGCGGTGGCGATCGTGCGTATACCGGCCTATGTCAGGCTGGCGCGCGGCCAGACGCTCTCGCTGCGCGAGCGGGTTTTCGTCAAGGCATCCCGAACGTTCGGAGCCTCCAACCTCTACATCCTGCGCTGGCACATGCTGCCGAATGCACTTTCCCCGCTGATCGTACAGGCAACGCTCGATCTCGGCGGCATTGTCCTCATCGCGGCGGCGCTGAGTTTCATTGGCCTTGGCGCACAGCCGCCAACGGCGGAATGGGGCGCGCTTGTCAGCAGCGGCCGGAGTTTCATCCTCGATCAGTGGTGGTATGGCACGTTTCCGGGGCTGGCAATTCTTGTGACGGCCATGGGCTGCAATCTTCTGGGTGACGGCATCCGCGACATGCTGGATCCGCGATTGGGGACGAGATAATGACGGCACACAGCGTACAGCGTCCGCACGCGTTGAGCATCGAAAACCTTTCGCTCGAATTTCCGACCTATGCCGGCGCCATCAAGGCGCTGGATGGCGTGACGATCAAAGTAGGAAATGCCGAAATCGTCGGTCTGGTCGGCGAGTCAGGCTGCGGCAAGTCCGTCAGCACAATGGCGGCAACACGCCTGTTGCCGGAAGGCCGGTACAAGATCACGCAAGGGAGCATTCGTCTCTTTGGGCGCGATCCGATGGCGATGGACGAAGAGGAGCTTCAGCAGGTTCGCGGCAAACTGGTTTCGACCATTTTCCAGGAGCCCATGAATGCGCTCAACCCGACGATCCGGATCGGCCAGCAGCTGGTGAGCGTCATTCGGCGTCACGAAGCGCTTGGCAGAAAAGCGGCCGAAGCGGTGGCGGTCAATATTCTGGCCGATATGCTCATCCCGGAGCCCGCCCGCATCATGCAGGCCTATCCCTTTGAACTGTCGGGCGGCATGCGCCAGCGGGTGCTCATCGCCATGGCATTCTCGTGCAATCCGGGCCTGATCATCGCCGACGAACCGACAACGGCTCTGGACGTCACGGTCCAGGCGGCGATCCTGCGGCTTATTCAGGGGCGGGCAAGGCGAACCGGAACATCGGTGGTGTTCATATCCCACAATATCGCCGTGGTATCGCAAATCTGCGACCGGCTTTACATCATGTATGCCGGGCGCATCGTGGAGTCAGGGCCGACCCGCGCGGTCCTCGACCGGCCACAGCATCCCTATACCCGGGCGCTTCTGCGCTGCCTGCCCGAACGTGTCCGGCCAAAGGAGCCGCTTGAGTCCATTCCCGGCACGGTACCCAATCTCCTCGATCCGCCGCCCGGATGTTTTTACCGGCCGCGATGCCCGGAGGCTGATACGAGATGTATGGAGAAGCCGCATGAAACCGCCTTGCCGGGCGGGCAGTCGGTCTCCTGCTGGCAACGGGCCGGCCATCCATCCCTGCCGTCGAGCGAGGTTCCGTCGTGAAAGCAGCACCTCTCCTCAGCGTTGAAAATCTCACTGTCCGGTTTCCCGGAGCAACAAACTGGTACGGGCGGGTGACCTCGCAGGTCCATGCCGTCAACAATGTCGATCTCTGCGTGCTGCCGGGCGAAAGCCTCGGCATCGTCGGGGAATCCGGCTGCGGCAAGAGCACGCTCGTTCAGGCGGTGATCGGCCTGGTGGGGCTGACGAGCGGCAGAGTACTGGTGGACGGGCATGATTTTGCCGGTGCAAACGGCACGCTCAAGCGCGATCTCCGGCAGAAGATGCAGATCGTCTTTCAGGACCCGCAATCGTCGCTTGATCCGCGGTTGCCGGTCTGGCGCCTGATCACGGAACCGCTGCATATCAGGGGAGGCATGCCGGCGGCTGCCTTGCGGGCGCGGGCGGAAGAACTTGCCATCTCCGTCGGGTTGAGAAGCGACCAGCTCGACCGCCTGCCGCACGAGTTTTCCGGGGGGCAGCGCCAGCGCATCGCCATTGCCCGGGCTTTGAGCACGGACCCCGAGCTTCTGATCCTCGACGAGCCGACATCGGCACTGGACGTGTCGGTGCAGGCGCAGATCATCAATCTGCTCTTGAAGCTGCAGCGCGAGCTTGGGCTTTCCTACCTGTTCATCTCGCATGACGTGTCGCTGGTCCGTAACTTCTGCGACCGGGTTGCCGTCATGTATCTTGGCCAGATCGTCGAGGCGGGGCCAGCGGAGGCGGTGTTTGACCATCCCGCACACCCCTATACCCGGACCTTGCTCGCCAGCGTTCCCAGTTTGAAAAACTCTCTTCTTGACGTGGATGCCAGCCTTACCGGCGAGCTTCCGAACAACCGTCGTCTGCCCGCCGGGTGCTACTATCGCGAGCGGTGCGGGTCCGCCGTGCCGGGATGCGAATTGCCGCAAGCGCTGTTGACTGTGCCAAAGGCCGATGCGGAGAAAGCATCCCCTCATCAAGCGCGCTGCCATCTGCATATGCCGGCATAGATTGGAAACACCGCAGGTCGTTTTGATCTGCGGCGTTTCCAGGCGCTCTAGGCTATGGCGGTGGCAAAGGGGTTTTCCACCCTGGGCCAATAGCTGTTCTTCAGTTTTGTATAGGGCAGGTCTTCAAAGTGCGGCTGCAATGCGCCCGGTGCGGCGATGTAAAGAATTTTGCTGGCGATCGGCTCAAATCCGGCGCGGAAGTGATTGCTTGATTTGACGATGACGATTTTCCGCGTGGAGGGATCAAGCCCGAGCGCTGTCATGCATTCCGGATGGAACGTCTGGGTGCGCAGGCTGTTGAGGACGATGTCGACACCATTGCAACTGACCCAGGCGGCATCGCCGATCGACAGCGGCACAATGCCGAAACGCTGGGTGATGCCGGAGGCAAGACGCCGTACGGTCACCGTCAGATCAAGCGGCTGGCCCGATGCCTCGCCGATCTTGCCGCCGATCCGCAAGGGAAGCACCGCGCCTTCCCCGGCTTCGTGGCAAAGCCGGACGGCGATGGGATCCCAATAGAGGCAGCTGGCAACGTCCTTGATGCCCCGTTCGATGACCCGTCTGAGCACGAATGTCGAATCTCCGGGGGCGCCGCCACCCGCATTGTCCGATACGTCGGCAAGCACAACCGTGCCGTGTGGCACCTCCAGTGCCTGGTCGAGCGCTTCGTCAATGCTGCTGTGTTCCGGTTTGAGCTCTTTTCGCAGCGCGAATATTTCCTGGCCAAATGCCGTTGCCAGCGCCTGCGCCTTGCCGATGTCGCGATCCGCCACCACCAGCATCTTTGCGCCGACATCCGCAACATCGCCCCACGGGAAACCGTGGCAGAAGGAGACAGACAAGATGCCGTCCTGTCCCTCGAGCGCTTTCATCCGGTCAACCAGTCCGCGCAGCGGCTGCTGATGCACGCGGAACATGCCGATCATGCGGCAGTCGAAATCGGCCATCACCGGACGGCAGTCGTCCTCAAGCGCCTTGACCAGCAGCTGGAAAAGATGTTCCGCGCGCTCTTCTATGTCCGTATGCGGATATTCCTTGTAGGCGACCAGCATGGTGGCATTGTCGATCATGGTCTTTGTCAGATGGCAGTGCAGGTCCAGTTCCGCACCGATCGGTATATCCGGGCCCACGATCTTGCGGACATGGGACAGAAGATCGCCTTCGACATCGTCATAACCCTCGGCAACGCAGGCGCCGTGCAGCGCCAGCAGCACGCCATCAACGGGCATCGCCGCTCGAAGGTCGGCAAGAATTTCCGCACGAAACGCTTCATAGGTCGTCCGGGTGGTGGTGCCGCCCGGCTCTGCCACCGCGCAGAGGCTTTCAACCACACTCCAGCCGCGAGCCGTTGCCGCATTCGACCAGACATGCATCTGCGACGAGCAGCAGTTCAATGGCCTGGACGTGGCATCGCCATGGGCAATGAGATTTTCACGGAATGCTTCATAGCCCGTTGGTATGGGAGAAAAGGTATTTGTCTCCGTATCCAGGCCTGCAATGAACAGCTTCACGGTGATCCTCCGAAACTTTTGAAAATTAATTTTCCTATAGATAAATTATGTTTCTTGTCGGAAAGTCAATCTCGTATTAAGCCATATGGTCTGGAGCTGGGAGGAAAACATGCGCCTTTACATTTCTGCCGATATTGAGGGGATCGTTGGTGTGGTCAGCCGCGATCATCTGACGCCTGAGGGATTCGAGTATGAACGTGCCCGCGATTGGATGACGGACACGGTTGTCGCCGCCTGCGAGGAGGCGCACGAAAACGGCGTTGAGGAAATCGTGCTGAGCGACTCGCACGGCAATGGCCAGAGCATCAAGATCGAGCGCCTGCCCGATTATGTTCAGATCGTCCGCAGCTGGCCGCGGCCGCTGATGATGATGCAGGGGATCGAGGTCGGGACATTCGCCGGAGCCATGCTGATCGGTTACCATGCGGGGGCCAGCCATATGGGCGGGGTGCTCTCCCACACCATTGGCGGAACGGCATTTCACGAAATCCGCATCAACGGCAAGGTTGTCCCCGAGGCCGGTATCAATGCCGCGACCGCCGGTGATTTCGGCGTTCCGGTCATCCTGGCGTCCGGAGACGATGTGGCGATGCAGGAGATCAGCGAACATCTCGGGGACATCGTGACCGTTCCCGTAAAGTGGGCCTATGGCAGCCGTTCGGCGCGCTCGCTCACCCCCAATGCAGCCCATGAAAAACTGCGGGCGGGCGTGAAGACGGCCCTGTCGCGGATTGGTTCGACGCAGCCGCTGGTGATTGAGAAACCCGTTCTGGAGATCACCTTCCGCAACCGGCTTCCCGCCGAATTCCTGTCCTATCTGAAGTTCGTCGAGCGAACAGACGGCTATACGATCCGCTATCAGGGAGACGATATGGTCGATGTGTCGAAGTTCATCATGTTCGTTCTCGGCTTCAATTCGCAGTTGACCTTCTAGCCACGCACAGCCTGTCACCCGCGATGACAGAGCATTTTCGGGAGTATTGGAACAATGACAAGGGAAGTAGAATGGGCCCGCTTGACGGCCCCGGAACTGAAGGAGCGGGCAGGGCGTCCAAATGCGCTGGTGATCCTGCCGGTTGGCTCGCTTGAGCAGCATGGTCCCCATCTTCCGGTTATCACCGATACCGCCAGCGCTGTTGCGGTGTCGCTGCAGGCGGCGAGGCAGATCGCAGGCGAGATGCCGGTGACGGTTCTGCCCGGCCTCTGGCTCGGCATGAGCGAACATCACTTTCCCTTCGGCGGCACGATCAGCCTCGACTATGCGGCCTATCGCGCCGTGCTGACGAGCATTGTCCGCTCGCTCAAGGTTCTCGGCTTCCAGAGGCTGCTCATCGTCAACGGCCATGGCGGCAACATCGATCCGCTGGCGGTTTCGGTGCGTGAGCTGGCGGTGGAATACGCCATGCCCATCGTCGCTACGACACCGTGGATGCTTGCTCCGGAAAAGCTGGCCGCGGTGTTGGAGGTGGATGCCGGCCCGACCCATGCCTGTGAAGGCGAATCCTCGCTGATGCTGGCCATCGCCGGGGATATGGTGAAGACGGAGAAGTTCTCCGAAGCTGCGGAAAAGCATGACGGCGCCATATCGGTTCCATCCGGGATTTCGCGCTTCTACGCCTTCCCGGAACGAGCTCCGGTCACCGGCACCATGGGAGACCCGCGGTCGGCATCGGCAGAAAAGGGCGAGCGCTTCCTCCAGATTCAGGCGGACGAGCTTGTGTCGCTGATCCGGTCGGAACAACTCTGGTCCAAGCCGCAGGCGGTCTGGGCCGCATCGTAATCCGATTTGGTTTGCAAGGAAGACTGGCGGGGCGTTGTCCTGGCCCCGCCGATAAAAACAAAAGAGGAGAACATCTGATGAATTTCGGTATTGCCCGGCAATCCGCAGCTCTTGCCTGCACCGCTTTATCCCTCGCGCTTTTCCCGGTCCTGGCATCACCGGCCAGCGCCAAAACACTGGTTTACTGCTCAGAGGCTTCGCCTGAAGGGTTTGACCCGGCGCTTTATTCCGCCAACAGCACCTGGGATGCTTCCTCGAAGCCGGTGTACAATCGGCTTGTGGAGTTTCAGAACGGAACAACGACGGTCATTCCCGGTCTCGCCGAGAGCTGGACGATTTCCGATGACAAGCTCACCTATACGTTCAAGCTTCGAAACAACGTAAAATTCCACACCACCGAGTATTTTACGCCCAGCCGCGATCTCAACGCTGACGATGTTATTTTCTCGCTGCAGCGCCAGCTCGACAAGACCAGTCCCTGGCACAGCTATATCACGGGCGTTACCTGGGAAATGACAACCGCCATGGGCCTTCCCGACATGGTCAGGGAAATCAGCAAGGTGGACGACAAGACGGTCAAGATCGTTCTGGCGGCCCCGAGCGCTTCGGTGCTTGCCAACCTTGCCATGGACTTCGCATCGATCCTTTCCAAGGAATATGCTGATCATCTGCAGGCGGATGGAAAGATGACGCAGCTCAACGAACTGCCGGTGGGGACCGGACCGTATCAGTTCGTCAATTACCAGCAGGATTCCGTGATCCGTTTCACCGCCAATCCGGATTACTGGGGCGGCAAGCAGAAGATCGATGACCTGATTTTCTCCATTACCCTCGACCAGACGACGCGGATGCAGAAGCTGCGGGCAGGGGAGTGCCAGGTTGCCTCCTATCCGTCGCCCGCCGATGTCGCCGTGCTGAAAGCCGACAGCGAATTGAAGGTGCTGGAACAACCCGGCCTGAATGTCGCCTATCTCGCCTACAACACGCTTGTTCCGCCCTTCAACAAGCCGGAGGTGCGCAAGGCCTTGAACATGGCGATCAACAAACAGGCCATCGTGGAAGCCGTGTTTCAGGGTATGGGGCAGGTCGCGAAGAACCCGTTGCCGCCGGCAGTCTGGGGCTACAACGATGCCGTCAAAGACGATCCCTACGATCCGGAAAAGGCGAAATCAATGCTTCAGGCTGCGGGCGTCAGCAATCTGGCGATGAAGATCTGGGCAATGCCGGTCAGCCGTCCCTACATGCCCAATGCCCGCCGGGCCGCCGAATTGATCCAGGCCGATTTCGCCAAGGTTGGCGTCTCAGTCGAGATCGTTTCCTATGAATGGGGCGAATATCTCAAGAAGGCGCGCGACAAGAACCGGGACGGAGCCGTCATCCTCGGCGGTACCAGCGACAATGGCGATCCGGATAACCTCTTGAGTTTCTTCTTCAGCTGTACGAGCGTCGGTGCCAGCAATTACTCCAACTGGTGTTTCCAGCCGCTCGATACGCTTCTGCAAAAGGCACGCCAGGTTTCTGATCAGGCCGAGCGCACAAAGCTCTACGAGGAAGCGCAGCTCATCATCAAGAAAGAGGCACCGATCGCGGCCCTTGATCATTCGACCGTCGTCATGCCGATGTCGAAAAAAGTGTCCGGATATGTGCTGGATCCGCTGGGTTCGCATCGTTTCGACGGTGTCGATCTGTCGGAATAGCTGAAAGCTTCGGTGCAGTGACGATTTAGGCAAAAACCGCTTCAGTTTCCGGACGGATATGGCTAGAGCATTCTCCGGCCATCGGAGGAAACTGAGGCGGTGAAATCACCACAAATCACTCAAACATCGGGTATGACGGCCGTTCGAATCTACCGCTCCATGCTCGCAATGGTCGTGCTGGCGGGTATTGGTATCGCGTATTTTGCCATCATACCCGCCGCCCATGTCAGCCGGCTCCGATTGACGGCCAACTTTTTCAGTTATTTCACCATCCAGACCAATGCGCTTGTTTTTCTCGGCCTGGTGTTTTCCCTGGCGGCACCACGGTCCCGGCCGGGGCAATGGGCGCTATGTCCTCCGGTCAGGTCGGCGCTGTTGTCATATGTGGTCATGACCAGCATCATTTATGCCCTTGTCCTGCAGACCGCGTGGCGGCCAACGGGATGGCAGGCACGCGGCGACCAGATTCTGCATTACGCCGTGCCGGTGCTTTACTTCATTGACTGGCTGTTCTGGGTCAGGCGCGGCGCGCTCTTGTGGCGCCATGCCTTGTGGTGGCTGTCTTTCCCCGCGGCTTATGCGGTCTACACCCTGATCCACGGCTATGTCTCCGGGTTCTATCCCTATCCCTTCATCGATGTCCCGGAGATCGGTCTCGATGAAACGGCGGTGAACATGGCCTGGATGACTGCCGGTTTTCTGGGGCTGGGAACACTGGTCATCACTATCGATCGCCTGGCCTGCAGATATGGTGCCCGCATTGCGCGGGCACTCTAGAGCAAATTTGGCGCTAGGCCCGTTCTTCCCAGATCTTTGCGAGCTCGACCAGCGTTTTGACGGCTCTTTCCATGTCCTGGCGGCTGACCCATTCGAGCGGTGAGTGGAAGGCGTGGCCGCCGGCAAAAATATTGGCGCAGGGCAAGCCCATAAAGGACAGCCGCGAACCGTCGGTGCCACCACGGATGCTGCCGCGCACCGGCACCATGCCGGCCCGGCGGACCGCTTCAACCGCGTTGTCGACGATCGCCGGGTGGCGGTCGAGGACGGACTTCATGTTGCGGTACTGCTGCCTGACGGTGAACGTGTAGGACGAACCGGGATAACCGGCCATGACGTCCTTCACCAGCGCTTCGAGCATGGCTTCCTTGGCGGCAAGGCCGTCATCGGTAAAATCACGGATGATGAAGCTGAGCGCCGCCTTTTCCATCGAACCGGTGACGCCTGTCGGATGGATGAAACCCACTTTGCCTTCCGTTGTCTCGGGCGCAATGTCCCGGGGCAACCGGTCGATGATGGCGCCGGCGATCTTGATGGCGTTTTCCATCTTGTCCTTGGCGAAGCCCGGATGAATTGCGACGCCCGAAATGGTGATGTCGACCCCGTCGGCCGAGAAACTCTCGTCCTCGATATGGCCTGCGGTTTCGCCGTCGACGGTATAGGCGAACTGTGCCCCGAGCTTGGCCACGTCCACCTTGTCGACGCCGCGCCCGATTTCTTCGTCCACGGTGAGCAGCAGCTTGATGGTGCCGTGGCGGATATCCGGGTTGTCGACGAGGAACTGTGCCGCCGTGATGATTTCCGCCAGCCCGGCCTTGTCGTCGGCGCCGAGAAGGGTGGTTCCGTCTGTCGTGATGATGTCATTGCCGATCTGGTCGAGCAGGACGGGATGGTCACTGACCCGAATGACCTGCTGCGGATCGCCGAGCAGCTGTATGTCGCCGCCGCCATAGTTCTGCAGGATGCGCGGCTTGACGCTTGTGCCGGTAAAATCGGGCGCTGTGTCCATGTGCGAGCAGAAACAGATGACCGGCACCGGCTTGTCGACATTGGACGGGATGGTTGCGTGGACGTAGCCGTGCTCGTCCATATGCGCATCGGACAGGCCGATGGCGAGCAACTCCCCAACCAGCACATGGCCGAGATTCTTCTGCTTCTCGGTGGACGGTTGTGCGGACGATTTGGGATCCGATTGGGTGTCGATGACGACGTAGCGAAGAAAAC
The DNA here is from genome assembly GCF_049896885.1 of Phyllobacterium sp. SL163. Classification (NCBI taxonomy): domain Bacteria; kingdom Pseudomonadati; phylum Pseudomonadota; class Alphaproteobacteria; order Hyphomicrobiales; family Phyllobacteriaceae; genus Phyllobacterium; species Phyllobacterium sp. SL163. The sequence continues at coordinate 42,245 of NZ_JAFCVE010000012.1, forward strand.
GATCGGTAACGGTATCGGTCATGGGCTCAGCTCCAACCTTTGCATGCCAGTGATGCACTGCTGTAGCCTTTGCCGCCGGCATCGTGAACAGATTTTTGCCTTGCTCCCCGCTTTTTCCCGTTCGCCTCCGCCGCAAGCATGCCGCCGGTGTTCAATTGCAGGGTGACAGCCCTGCAATTGATACGATGCATCGCTCCGCCTAAGCGGCCTGCACTTTCCGGGAACCACGGGCCCAGGCGGGAAGCCAATCGCCGTGCGCAGCAAGAAGATCATCGACGAGCGACCATATCTGATCGAGATCCAACTCAGCGGCGGTGTGCGGGTCCATCATCGCCGCATGGTAGATGTGATCCCGGTTTTCGGTCATCAGCGCCTGTACGGTCAGTTCCTGTACATTGATGTTGGTGCGGATGAGGGCGGTGAGTTGCGGCGGCAGCGCGCCGACATGGGTTGGCTGAATGCCGGACGCATCGACAAGGCATGGCACTTCCGCCGCACAATTGGCGGGCAGGGACGTGATGCAGCCATTGTTGCGCACATTGCCGTAGATGACCGATGGTTCGCCGGTCCATACGGAATTCATGATGGACGAGGCATATTCGCGGCTTTCGCTCACTTCGATCCTATCGGCCTTGGCATAGGTTTCCGCCTGTCCCTTCCAGCGTTCGATCTGCTCGATGCAGCGCTTGGGGTATTCATCCAGCGGAATGCCGAACTTTTCGATCAGATCGTCACGGCCTTCCTTGATGAAATAGGGCGTGTACTCGGCAAAATGCTCGGAGCTTTCAGTGACGAAATAGCCGAGCCGCGTGAGCATCTCGTAGCGGACCTTGTTCGGGCAGCGCGGATTCCAGTGGCTGGGCTTGGGCAACCGCCCCTCGCGATAGCCCCGGACTAGATCCGGATAGAGGTCGCGGTAACTGCCATCGGGCTGCTGGTGCTCGAACTGCAGGTAGAAGGCCATATGGTTGATGCCTGCAGCGCGATAGCGGATTTCTCCAATTGGGATGTCGAGGTCGCGCGCCAGTTCGCTCGCCGTTCCCTGCACGGAATGGCAAAGACCTACCTGACGGATCGTTGGGTATTTTTCAGCAATTGCCCAGGTGTTGATGGCCATGGGATTCACATACTGCAGCAGGATGGCCTGCGGGCAGACCGCCAGCATGTCCTCGCAGATTGCCCAGAGATGCGGTACGGTCCGCAGGCCGCGCATGATGCCGCCAACACCAAGGGTGTCGGCAATGGTCTGGCGCAGGCCGTATTTCTTCGGAACCTCGAAATCTGTGACGGTGCAGGGCTCGTATCCGCCGATCTGGAACGCAACCACGACGAAGTCCGCCTTCTCGAGTGCACGCCGGCAGTCCGTATGCGTTTCGATGATGGCCTTGGCATCGAGTGTTTTTGCCAGCTTGCCGGCGACGATGGCGCTCTCGGCGAGGCGCTGCGGATTGATGTCCATCAGCGCGATTTTTGCGCCCGACAGGGCCGGGCGCTGCAGAACATCGCCGATGATGTTTTTCATGAAGACGGTCGATCCGGCTCCGATAAAGGTGACTTTGGGCTGTTTTGACATGGCAATCTCCGGGAGGATTATGCGGCTACCTCGAAGGCGGCTTTGACAAGCCGTTCAGTGTAGGCGGTCTTGGGATGAAAGAGAACGTCGTTGACGGGGCCTTCCTCGACGACCTTGCCGTGCTGCATGACCATGACACGATGGCAAAGCGCACGAACCACTTTCAGGTCGTGGGAAATGAAGAGGTAACTGAGACCGCGCTCATCCTGCAGCTTGCGCAAGAGATCGATGATCTGCGCCTGGACAGACAGGTCGAGCGCCGATGTGGGTTCGTCGAGAAGGATGAATTCCGGTTCCAGCGCAATGGCACGTGCAATGGCGACGCGCTGGCGCTGGCCGCCGGAGAATTCGTGCGGGAAGCGGGACAGGATATTGTGCGGCATCCCGGCACTCGCCAGGGCTTTCTGGACACGGTCGAGACGGTCCGCCCGGTTGACGCCGATCCCATTGATAACCAGTCCTTCCTCGATGATCTGCCCGATCGACATGCGCGGGTTGAGCGAGGAAAACGGGTCCTGGAACACGATCTGCATGCGCGAGCGCAGCGGCCGCATTTCGGCCCGCGACTTGTCGTGGATCGGCTGCCGGTCGAAGTAAATCTCGCCGCTGTCCGTATGCACCAGCCGGACGAGCGCCTGTCCGAAGGTGGTCTTGCCGGAGCCGGATTCACCGACGATACCGAGCGTCTCGTGTCTGTGGAGTTTCAGGCTGAGACTGTCGACAGCCACAAGCTCGTGCAATTGCGGCTTGAAGAAACCGCCGCGTTTCAACATGTAGGTCACCCGCACCGACTTGCCCTCCAGAATGGCTTCGCAGTCCGCCGGCATCGGGTTGGCCTGCCCTCTGGGTTCGGACCCGAGGAGATGGCACGTATAGGGGTGGCGGGGGGTGGCAAAGAGCGCTGCGGTCGTGTTGTGCTCCTTCACCTCGCCATGCTGCATGACGTAGACATAATCGGAAAACTGCCGGACGACGGTAAGGTCATGGGTGATGAGAATGACCGCCATTCCAAGCCGCTTCTGCAGATCGCGGATGAGGTTGAGGATCTGGGCCTGCACCGTCACGTCGAGAGCGGTGGTCGGCTCGTCGGCAATCAATACGTCGGGATTGTTGGCGAGCGCCATGGCAATCATGACGCGCTGGCGCTGACCGCCGGAAAGCTGGTGCGGATATTGGTTGAGCCGGGATTCCGGATCGGGAATTTGCACCTGTATCAACAGGTCCAGCGCGCGTTGCCGGGCGTCGCGCCGGCTGATGCGCTGGTGCACGCGGATGGCTTCGACGATCTGGCTGCCGATCGTATAGATCGGGTTGAGCGAGCTCATGGGCTCCTGAAAGATCATGGACATGCGATTGCCGCGCAACGCGCGCCGCGCCCGGCTCGAGAACTTGAGAATATCCTTGCCGTCATAGGCAATTTTCGATTCCTGGGACACCACGGCGCGCTTTGTCAGGAGCCCCATGATGGTGCGGGCGGTCACCGATTTCCCCGACCCGGATTCGCCGACAATGGCAATCGTCTCGCCGCGATAAAGTTGGAAGGAGACATCCTTGACGGCCTCCACGACCCCCTCTTCGACCGTGAAGCGGACGGCGACATTGCGGGCATCGATGATCGGATTGTCCCGATGGGCTGAATTGTCCAGCCGCTGTTCGGGTGCCATGGTGCTTGGTTCCTGCGTGTGCATGATTTCCGGCCTCAATAGGGATCGACAGCATCGCGCAAACCGTCGCCCAGGGCATTGAAGGCAAAGACGGTCACAAGCACGAAGGCGACGGGGGTGAGAATCCACGGGTAGGACCCGATGACGGAATAGGTGGCGGTGTCCTGCAGCATCAGCCCCCAGGAAATCAGCGGAGGCTTCACCGCAAACCCGAGGAAGCCCAGAAAGGATTCCAGAAGGACAATGTGCGGGATCGCGATGGTGACGGCAACGATCACGTGGCTCATGACATTGGGAAAGATGTGCTGGAAAATGATGCGCCGGTCTGAGGCACCCACCGCCAGCGCCGCACGCACATATTCGATGCGGGCAAGTGCCAGTGTCTTGCCGCGCACTTCACGCGACATCTGCGCCCAGCCAAGCGCCGACATGATGATGATGACGAAACCAAGGAAAATGCTCGTCGGAGCCGTGACGGGTATGAGCGAGCTGAGGGCGAGATACAGTGGAAGCTGGGGAAATGCCAGGACCAGTTCAACGAAACGCTGTGTCCAGGCATCGAACCGTCCGCCGAAATAGCCGGAGACCAGTCCGACGGTCGTGCCGACAACCGTCACGATGGAGACGACAATCAGCGCAATCATCAGCGAGACGCGGGAGCCGTAAATGGCTCTGGAGAGAACGTCACGGCCGAACTTGTCGGTTCCAAGGAAATGCACGGGCTTGCCGTCGAGGGTGCCGAAGAAATGCCGGTCCGCCGGGATGATGCCAAGCAGCTTGTATTCAAAGCCCTTGACGAAGAACCCCAACAGGCGGGGATTGCCATAGTCCAGCCCGACCACCGGCTGGAATGTCACCGGATCGAGTTCCTCGGTCTCGGCGACCGGATAGGTGCGCGGGCGCAGATTGAAATGCCCGTCCTTGTCGAAGAAGCGCACGGCTTCCGGCGGTGCGAAGCCGATCTCCGTCTGGGAGGGATCGACAGGAGCAAAGAAACCGGCGAAGACGGCCATAACAAGCAGCAGGCAGACGAGGACAAGTCCGATCATGCCGGTCCAGGACCGTTTGAGGCGCCGCCACACGAGAGCCGAATAGCTTTCATTGCCGCGGTTGGCTTTGCGGATGTCCACGGCGGCAACCGGCGGTCTTATCTGGATTTGCATCACCGCGCCTCCCCGTACTGGCGAACCCGCGGGTCCATCAGCGCCAGCAGAACGTCTGCAATGATGTTGCCGACAATCAATGTTGCCGAGAGCACCAGCATGAAGGTCGCCGTGACATAGACGTCTCCGATCCACATGGACCCGACGATGGCGGGCCCGACCGTCGGCAGCGCGAAGATGATGGCGGTTTCGATCTCGCCGGTCAGCATGTATGGCAGGACGACGCCCTGATACATGATGAGGGGATGCAGCGCATTCGGCACCGCATGGCGCATGATGACAGCGCCCTCGCTCAAACCCTTGGCCCGTGCCGTCTCGACATATTGGGCGTTGAGCGTGTCGAGCAGATTGCCGCGCATCACGCGCATATTGTAGGCGAGCCCGCCAAAGGTGGCGATGGCAACGACCGGCCACACGTGCTGGACCAGATCGACGAACTTGCCCCACGACCACGGCGCACCGCCATAGCGCGGGGAATAAAAGCTGCCGATCTCCGAGACGTTGAAGTGAAACACCATGATGTAGACAATGATCAGCGCCATCAGGAAGCGCGGCACGGTCATGCCCAGGAACGATATGCCGGAGAGCAGGCTGTCCACCCAGGAATATTGCCGCGTGGCGGCCAGTATCCCGAAGCTGATCCCGATGATCGACGCGAGGATATGGCAGGTGAGGGCGAGGAGAAGCGTGCGCGGCAACCGCTCGCCAACCACATCGGCAACCGGCTTGTTGTAGAACATGCTGTGGCCGAAATCCCCGCGGGTCACCATGCCGACGATCCAGTTGACGTATTGCACGGGCAGCGGCTTGTCGAGGCCATTGGCAACCCGGTACGCCTGCGCCTGTGCATCGGCTGCCTCGAAGGACGCGCCACCCTGGTTCATCAGCTGTGAGCGGATGTAGTCGGAGTAATCGCCAGGCGGTGCCTGAATGATGGCAAAGGTCACGACGCTCAGCACAAACAGCACCGGGATGGCGGATGCGATACGCACAAGCAGGAATCGTAGCATGGGCCGGTTCGCTTTTCTTGTGTTGGTTTCAAAACTGGCGTGAACACATTCATGCCGTTGGATTTTTCAGTCCACCCCGCCGGTCGCAACGCGGTGCGACCGGCCGGATCAGAGGCCTTGGGAGGCTTAGTTCATCGGTCCGGGTCCGCCGGGTTTTCCCGGCAATTGCTGCGGGAACAGTTCATAGTCGCCCTGCTTGTCCGCCTTGACGAAGATGCGTTCACGGATGACGGCATCTTCAGCCCAGTTGAACATGAAAATCGGCGCCCCGGACGGGATGTTGGAGAAGCGCTTGTTGATGACCAGTGCGCCGGCAAATTCAGTCAGCCCGACCGTGTTGACGTTGGCGGTGTAAACCTTCTGATAGCGTTTCATCAGTTCAGCCCGCTCGGCATTGTCCTGGCTCGCGATGAATGCGTTGACGATTTTCACCAGTTCTTCCTCGTAGGGCATCAGGTCGACCGTGCCGTTTTCCGGGGCACGGTGGTACCAGCTTGTGCGTGGCCCGACAGGCGCCAACTGTTCCGTGTTCTGCACGACGGAGGCGAGTTCCGACCTGTTGCGCAGGATCATCCAGTCAAAGCGCCCGCCGTAATTGGCAGCATCCCGCTGGTTGCCGTCAAGGGCGTTGAGAATGACACGCAGTCCGAGTTTTTCCAGCTGCGCGATGACACCCTCGGCAAGGTTCTTGTCGGTGCTGTAGGCATTGTTCACGAGAAGGGTGATCTCGACGTCCTTCCCGCCAGCCTTGTCCGGCGGGAAATTGACGATACCATTGCCGTCGGTGTCCTTCAGGCCGGCCTTGGCCAGTTCAGCCTTCGCCCCCTCCAGATCGAAGGGGTAATAGACGGTGGACTGCCGGTCGTAGAAGCTCGTTGCTGATGACAGCCCGCCCGGATAGATCGCCGTGAACGGTCCTTTGACAAGGGCTTCGCCGAGCTTCTTGCGGTCGATGGCCATGGTGACGGCCTTGCGGAAATGCTCGTTGCGATTGAGTTCGCGCACGGCCTGACCGCGCGCATCGGGTGCGCCCCAGCCATTGGCGGAAAAGTTCATGTCGAGATTATAGCCGATCAGGCGGGGTCCGAAGGCAAGCCGGGCGGGTGCATTGTCCTGCGCGGCGCGTTTCAGCGACTCCACGAAGTTTTCCGGCTGTTCGAGATTGGAGAAATCGGCGGCCCCTGCAACGGTCTGGACGTCACGGTCGGCCCATGTGGAAAGCTTGTAATGCATCTCGTTGACATAGGGCAGCTGGTTGCCGGCTTCGTCGACTTTCCAGTAGTAGGGGTTGCGGCGCATCACGATGATGTCGTCGGGGCGGTATTCGACCGGTACCCAGGCACCCATGACCGGCATGTTCATATATTCCGGCGGGAAAGCGTTCTTGTACTGGTCGTAGGTTGTCCCGGCATATTTGGGATGTTTCGTCTTCAGGATATGCGCCGGGCCGGGGCAGAACGTGCCATAGGCCATGGCATAGAGATACTGGCGCGGGAACGCATCCTTGAAAGTCCACTGGACCGTATAGGCATCAATTTTCTTCAGCGTTGTGCCAACGCCGAAGGTTTCCTGTGTTGCGCCATTCAGCGGTGAAACATTGGGATCGAGGACATTGTCTTCCCAATAGTACATGACGTCATCGGCATCGAATGGCGCACCATCGGACCATTTTGCGCCTTCGATCAGATGCATGGTCAGCGTGTGGCCATCCGGCGACCAGTCCCACCCCTTGGCGAGGTTGGGCAGCGGTTCGACGTCGCTCGCTTCGACCTGGAACAGCGGTGCCGTTCGCGTCAGGCATTCGGACAGGCCGATGTCGATGCCTCCATAACCCTGCGACTGGCCGCCACTGTAGTTCCAGCCCTCCGGCCGGCCGCCGATGACGTGCCGCAAGGTATCACCGTAGACACCGATGCCATCGGGCATGTTGGTCGTCCGGTAGACAAGCGGCTGCTTGGGCAGGCGGTCCTGAACCGGCGGAAGCTTGCCGGTCTTGACGAACTTCTCGGTCATCCAATCCGGCTCATGATAGGCGGGCAGGGTCTTGAATTCGAGGATCGCGTCGCGCGGGACATAGGTGATTTTGGCTTGCGCTTTGAAGGATGGCGGTTCAGGCGGAACTGTCGGCTCCGATGCCGCTGCCGGAACGGCCAGCATCGAAACACCCAAGGCGAGTGTACTCCAATAGCGCAGATGGCTCATCGTCTCTCCCTCTCGATTTGATCCAGCCGGTATGGCCATTCCCGTCTCCTCCAAGCCGGGAAAAGCCGCTGGAAAGCTAATTCACGGCCTGCGTCATCAATGCTTTCTCTGCCCGCAATTCTTCGATCGAGCGCACGGAACGGCTGGCAGAACCTTTCCATTCACGCGTTGCCACGGTCTTGTGGCGCAGGCGTTCCTTTGCCGCATCGATCGCATGGGCATATTGCGGCAGCCAGGGTGCTTGCGCGACGATCATCTCATCGACCATCTGCCAGACTTCCTCCGGCGTGCACACGGCGCCAACCAGCGGATCATGCAGGACGGCAAGCTTCAGAAGATCGATGTCGCCGCTGATGGCGGCGTGGACGGCCATGCGCTGCACGTTGATCGATGCCATGCAGGTCGCGGCGCAGGCTTCCGGCAATGTGATGCCGGAGACCATGTTGATGCCGAACCGGTCAACGAAGCCAGGTGATTCAATGATCGCATCGGCGGGAAGGTTGGTGATGATCCCGGTGTTGCGGGTGTTGAAATGGCCACGGTAGACCCGTCCGGTTTCCAGCGCTTCCAGAATATGGCTCGCATGTTCGTTGGAGCGGCGTGCCGGATCGATCGGCTTGGCGGCCGCTTCGAGAAACTGCGCAAATTCGGTCTCGAACCAGTTTCTGGTTTCGGTCGAATGCCGGAGGTAGCCGCCGGTCTCGCCATGGATCCAGTTGGACATGTCGATCCATCTGGCGATTTCATCGGGACGCTTGCGGTACCACGGCAGATATTCCGAGAGATGGCCGTTGCTTTCGGTGGAATAGACGCCGAAGCGCTTCAGCACATCGATGCGCAGCTTTTCCTGCTGGGAAAAGACCGGATGCGCCTCGAATGCGGCAATGAGTTCCTCCTTGCCGATCCTGCGTCCGCGCAGGCGGATATCGACAAACCAGGTCTGATGATTGATGCCCGAGCAGATATAGTCGAGCTCGTCCTTGGACCGGGCGCCCAGAACTTCCGCGATTTGCTCCGCCCCATGCTGAACCCCGTGGCACAGGCCGACCGTGTCGACCTTGCCATATTCAATGGCCGCCCATGTGTTCATCGCCATCGGGTTAGCGTAGTTGAGGAATTTTGCGCCGGGTTCCGCAACTTCGCGGATGTCCTTGCAGAAGTCGAGAATGACGGGGATGTTACGCTGTCCGTAAAGGATGCCGCCGGCGCAGATCGTATCGCCGACGCATTGATCGATGCCATATTTCAGGGGAATGCGGATGTCATCGGCATAGGCTTCGAGCCCGCCGACCCGCACGCAGCTGATGATGTAGCGGGCACCTTCGATGGCCGTGCGCCGGTCGGTCGTGGCGGTTACCCGGGTTGGCAGATGGTTGGCCTCGACAATACGGTCGAGAATGGACCTGATCATTCCAAGGTTGTGTTCGCTGATGTCGGTCAGGGCAAATTCGATGTCCCTGAATTCCGGCACGCACAGAATGTCCGTAAACAGTTTCTTTGTGAAACCCACGCTGCCCGCGCCGATAATGGCAATTTTGAAACTGCTCATGCTGACCTCACCGTGCCCATCATCAATGCGGGTGAAAGCAACAGGGCAGGGTAGCTCCGGTGGAAAAACACCGGGCTTTGCAAAGACCAGGATTTTCCTGTCTTTCCCCTTGTTCTATTCCTTACCCGCAGTTCATCCGCTGTTCTTGATTGGCATTATGCGTATATTCGTGGGAGCGAATAGAGAGGGATTATGCTTTTGAGGGTAATTTTGTGCTGCAGAAACTGATCGATACCGGGCATACCATGAAGACGGTTTCCCTGCCGCGAGGCCGCCATACGCTGCACACCATGCCGACCAGCACCGGTTATGAGGTGCGGCGCGATGAAATCTATGATTGGGACGGCCGAAAACGCGGCCAGACCCCCTTCACCGTCCTGCAGCACACGATCAGCGGAACGGGCATGCTCCGCTATGAGAACCGCAACTACAAGGTGCGCGAGGGTGAAACTCTGCTGGTCCTCGTGCCGCATAACCATCGCTACTGGCTCGAGAAAGGCGATCACTGGGAGTATTTCTGGATTTCCATGAATGGCGAGGAAGCGCTGCGCATCCACCGCTCGGTGCTCGCCGCCCAAGGGCCGGTTTTGCGCTTGCCGGGCGAGACGATAGAGCATCTGGCCGATTGCAGCCTGCGCCTGATCGCGGACGCGGAGACCGCCGGCCGCGCCTCGGCCATCGCCTACGAGGCCGCCATGGCGCTCTATGACGGCGTGTTCGGCTCGCACCCCGTCGATCAGCACGAGAAGACCGTCATGCAGCCCGTCATCGATCACATCAGCGCCAATCTGGACAAACCGCTTCCCGTCGACGAGCTGGCACGGGTATCGGGGTTGAGCCGGGCGCATTTCTCCCGGGTCTTTGCCGAGTGCGAGGGGCTGCCCCCGGCGGAGTTCGTGCTGCAGAAGCGGATGCAGCGGGCGACAAAGCTTCTGACCAACGCCGCATTCCTTCCGGTCAAGGAAGTGGCGATCATGACCGGTTTCGACGATGCCAATTACTTTTCAAAGGTATTCCGCCGCATCTACGGCGCCAGTCCGACGGAATTCCGCACCACGGGCATGTATGCCAGTCTTTCAACGCGCGCATCGGGATCGGGTGAAAGCTGATGCGGCAGACGGGCGGCGAACCGAAGCTGCCCCCTGCTGCGATCATCCGGTCAGGTTTTGAAACGGACGATCACGCGCTGCCCGATGAGGAATGGTGACTTGGGCTGAATGCTGATAATGCACTCCGCCGTGCGGATGTCGACGCGATCACCGGGCGCATCCCGCGATTTGGGCTGTTCGAGCACATGCTGGATGCTGGTGACGCGTCCCTGGATGGACATGGTGTCATCGTTTTCGGCGATGATGTCGACATCCATGCCCGGTTTGACCAGCTTGACAAACTGCTCCTGAATTTCGGCGCGGACGATACGCGGTGCCTCCGGCAGAAGCGTGAAAAGTTGGGTAACGGCTTGCGTCGATACGACTTCGCCAACGCGGGCGGACTGGCGGATGATGCGTGCCGCGATGGGCGCGCGGACAAGCCGCATCTCGACTTCGAGACGGCTGTTGTCCGCACGGCTTTCCGCTGCCGCCAGGGCGGCTTCGGCGATGACCACTTCGGCTTTGGTTGCCGACAACTGCGCCTCGGCTTCGTCAAGCGCCTGGGCCGAAACGGCATTTCCTGCCGCTGCCCGGCGCAGCCGTGCCGCCTGACGAGTCTGGGCACTCAGCTTTGTCTGCAACGCGTCCAGCTGGCCCTTGGACTGGCGTGCTTCGGCTTCGGCGGTGCGAACCGCGATCAGTTCGCGGCGATTGTCAAGCGCGGCGAGGATATCGCCGGCTTTGACCCGCTGTCCTTCCTTCACCGGCACATCCTGAATTACCCCGTCACGCTGGGTGGAGAGTCGCAGCAGGCCGCCCTCGACATCCACGACACCGCGTGCCGCCGCAATAATGCCTGGTCTGGCCTGGGCAATTTCCGCCTGATTGGCCTCCGTCGCGCTCGACATGGCCCAGAGTGCCAGACCGGCACCGCCCAGCGCTGCCAGAACGATCGCATACTGCAGAGAGGTGCGGCTAAACATAGTCATGACTGGTATTTCCTGACGCTTTTGCACCGGCGGCGGGACGCCAGTCACGAAGAATGCGGCCATCTTCCATTTGCAGGACACGGTCCGCGTGGGCAATAAGACGCGGGTCATGCGACACGCACAGAACCGTGGCCCGGGTTCGTCTTGCAATCGTGTGAAGAATCTCGATTACGATCTGGCCGTTGACGCTGTCGAGCGCGCTGGTCGGCTCATCGGCAAACAGAATGGCGGGTTTCTTCACAATGGCGCGGGCGATGGCCACCCGCTGCTTTTCGCCGCCGGACAGTTCGGCGGGGTGCAGGTGGCGCCGGGCAGCGAGACCAACCTGTTCCAGCGCCCGTTCCGCCCGCTCCGCCGTCTCTTCGGCGGCAACACCGAGATAGTCCAACGGCACCTGGACCTGTTCGACGGCGGTCAGGGCCGGGAACAGGTTGAAGCCCTGGAAGACGAAACCGCAATGATGCAGGCGAAAGGAATCGCGCTCGGCATCGCTTGCCGCCACAAGATCGGTTCCAAGCGTTCTGATCGCGCCTGAATCGGGAATGGTCAGGCCGCTCAACGTCGCCAGCAAAGTGCTCTTGCCGCATCCGGATGGCCCGATGATCAGGGTCAGTTCGCCCTGGAAGATATCGATGGATACGTCCTGCAATGCAATCGTGCGGATTTGCTTGACGACAAATGCCTTGCTGATGCCGGTCGCGGAAATCGTTGGCTGCATGGCGGTCACCGGAGCAATGTTGCTGGATCGGCGTGCTGCAGACGCCGCAGGGCGAAAAGGCCGGCAGCGAACGCCACGGTGAGCACAACGGTGGATGCTGCCAGAACGATGCTTGTCCGCAGTTCAAAGGGCACGCTGTAGATGCGGGCTATGAGAGCGGCGGCGGTGCTGAAGACGGCGCCGACAATCAAGCCGAGAACCCCGACCCAGGCGGCCTGTTCGATGACGATGGCCCGCAGTCCCTTGAATGATACGCCGAGGGCCCGCAGCGTTGCATATTGCGGAATGGATCCGGCCACGGCGGCCATCAGTGTCTGGCTGGTGACGAGAGCGCCGACGAGCATGGCGATGATGGTTGCGAAGATGAAGGCGATACCGGCACCGGATTCGAGAAGCCAGTACCGTATCGACATTCCCGCCAGTTCCGGGGCGGACCACACGTGAAAGCGCGGGATTCCCGCTGGATTGTTCAAACGCTCGCGAATGGCTTCCGCTGGTCCGAACTTTGTCACAGTGTAAAGGAAATAGGTCACGTCGTCCGTTGCCCCAAGCGCATTGTCCAGAGTCCGCGCAGTTTCTATCGACGTGACGACGTTTACGCCGCCCAGCCCGCGCAGGCCCTCGATCAAACCGACAATGTGAATGCGGCGGCCATTGACCTCGGCGGTATCGCCGACATCGATGGCCAGCTTGTGCCTGTCGGTGGCATCCACCAGGGCAGTTCCGGGTTGCTGCAGCAGGTTGCGCATTGCCGGGGGAACAACCGTCGAGAGGCCGATGCTGCGAGGGCGCGCGTCAATGCCGACAATATTGATGCTGGTGCCGCCGCCGCGCGCGCCGCGCCAGTCGCCGGAGCCGAGCAGGAAGCGTTCCACATGGGAAATGTTCGGTTCCATGTACAGGCTGGTTGCGATGCTGGCGCTGATCGGCCGCCCAAGATCCACGCTTTGCGTGCCGGGAAAACCCACCCAATACTGCGCGCTGGACTGTGTAACGTAGAGCGCATTGGACCCGATGATGCCGAGAAGCAGGGCGCCCTGGACGATCATGAGAACGCCGGAAAAACCCACAGCCACAATCGCCGGAAGAAACCGCCGCCATTCATGGACCAATGTTTTGCGTGCTATCGAAACGGACATCCGGTTACCCCTTCCGTTGCCGGGTGGGGGCGGCGTCTTGCGTGCTGGTCGTCAGGGGCGAGGCGCCGCCGATGGCCTTGTAGAATGTGATCAGGGCAAGCGCTTCGGCTTCCTGCGCCTCGGCCAGCTGCTTGCGCTGCGCCAGGACGCGCATCGCCGAGCCAATCGACTTGGATCCGTCGCTCAGGCCTTCCCGTTCGAGGACCGTGGTTGCGGAGCGCATTTTTTGCGCGGATGCCAGATTCGCATTCAGTTGCCGGGTCGTGGCATGAACGGCCGACCACGCCCGCAGCGCGGATGATGCTTCCTCATAGGCAACAAGAACACTCTGCCGGTAGGCCGCAACAGCTTCGTCGAACAGAGCCTGCCGTGCCGCAACGACGTCGCGCCGCCGTCCCTGATCGAAAACCGGAATTTGAACCGACGGCCCGCCCATGATGCCGAATGGCGAACCGTTGGACGGACCGCCAACACCGACAATGCCGCTCAGGCGGAGTTTTGGGTAGAGGTCGGCCTGGGCGATGCCGATATCGGCGGCAGCACGCACGGTTGCAAGCTCGGCCCGCCGGACATCCGGACGGGCGCGCAGGAGGTCCGCCGGACGGCCTGTGACGGGGTCGAGCCGGGCGACGGGTTGAGGTTTTGTGTGCTGCAGGGAGGTGTCGATCTGCGTGGTCCCGAGAAGGGTGGCAATCTGCTGCAGGGTGATGTCGATCTGTGTCTGGAACCGGGCCTGTTCCGCCTTCGCATCGCCAAGGCTTATCCGGGATTCCTCTGCGTCCGATGCGGCGGCAAGGCCGGAACGGTATTTGACCGCGGCAAGCTTGCCATCGCGCTCGATCAGGGCAAGCGAGGCGCGGGCGATCGCCTCGCGCTCCTGCAGCGCGCGCAGGCGCACGTAAGCGCTGGCAATTTCGGCGGCAACAGCGATGCGTGCGGCTTCGACATCCTCGGCGACCATATCGGCGGATGCCTTGGCTGCCCGCTGCGTGTTCTCGCTCAAGCCAAACAGGCCAAGCTCCCAGCCCACTTCAAGGTTGAGCTGAACCGGTCGGCGCAGCAGTTCCTGCGATTTGGTCGAACCCGTTCCGGCATTGGCTGTGCCCGATACATCGGCGGTGGGCATGAAAAGTGTTCTTGATGTCCGCGCCATTGTTCGCGCGGCGACAAGCTGCTGCTTCGCCTGGACGATGGTGAGGTTCTGTCCAAGCGAACGCACGACGAGCCCGCTCAGGACCGGATCGCCGAACGTCTGCCACCAGTCGCGCAGGTCCCGCTGCCGGCCAGCAGGCATCTTCGCGGCGGCCGCATAGCGCGCCGGCAGGCTTGGCGCCGAGAGAGCCAAGCCCGATGCATCATTCTGGCAAGCGGTCAGCATCGCCGCACCGGTAAGGACGCAGATGGTCTTCACGCACGCATGGCGACAGAAAAATGGGGTAAGGGGCAATGTCAAATCTCACGCACGCGACCTTGGACCGGGCACCCGGTATTTCGGGCACAGCCATGGTCGTGGAAGCCGCGGGAACGAACGTTTTTCCCAATCGCGCTCGGTGTTGTAACTGCAGGCATTGCTTCTCACATCCAATTGTCCGCGCATCGTTGCATGCGAGGATTGCGGGAACATGATGGAGCGGTTACCCAGGCGCGGATTTTGGCTTGAAAAACTGCCGTTTCAGGGTGTGTGTTTCGCCCCGGCACCCCACCGCAGACCATCCATCAGCAGTTTCACCAAACGGCGGGAGCGCTCATGCCAGTCGGGAGCATCGGGAATGGAATAGATGGTGAAGAGGGCATGCAGCAGGTCTGTGCTGTCGATGTCCCGCCGGATGAGATTCTGATGTGCGGCCGCTTCCACGAGATTGCGCAGGGCGACGGAAACCATGCCGGAACTCTCGGCAAAAAGTTCGGAGTTCGTGTTGACCAGCATGCGCAGGCTGTTTGCCATGCCTCTTTTGGCAGCGATATAGCCGACAAACCGCTGCATCCACTCCTCGAGAGCCACATCCGGCGCATGGCTCAGGGACAATTCGCCCGCTGCCGCACAGAGACTCTCGACTTCGCGGCGGTAAACCACTTCGACGAGATGTTCGCGCGTCGGGAAATGACGGTAGAGTGTGCCGATGCCAACACCGGCGCGCCGCGCGATGTCTTCGAGGGAGCCTTCAATGCCACGTTCCGAGAAAACCGCTGCCGCGACTTCGAGCAGCTTTTCCCGGTTGCGGCGCGCATCGGCGCGCATGCCCTTGGCTGCCGACGGGGTTGGCTCGGAATTTTCTGGCGGCTTGGCAACCAAAATCTGCTCCACGCTCATGTGGGCTTGACCACGAGCAACAAGGTCTTAAGATAAGCGGAGGCCCCTCCGTTTAAGTGGAGTCCGTTTGCCTTCTTATCGCAGAATCGGTGCCGGTGTCATGTCTCTCATACGCATAGGCTGGTTTTGAACTTTCTGGCAGGCGGCAGGTGTCCGTATCCCGGGCCGCCGACTGAATCTGCATCCGCTACAGCAGGAGCAATAGAATGACCGGAACAATCGACTTGAAGCTGAACATCAATGGCAGGGAGCAGACGCTTGCCGTCGAGCCGCGTGTGACGCTGCTGGACGCCCTGCGCGAGCATATTGGTCTGACCGGAACCAAGAAGGGCTGCGATCAGGGACAGTGCGGCGCCTGCACCGTTCATATCGATGGCAAACGCGTGCTCGCCTGCCTGACGCTTGCCGCTCAGGCCGAGGGCCGCGCGATCACCACGATTGAAGGCATCGCTGCAGAAGATGGCGAATTGCATCCTGTCCAGGCAGCCTTTCTCGAGCATGATGCTTTTCAGTGCGGTTATTGCACGCCGGGACAGATCATGTCGGCGGTCGCCTGCATTCGCGAAGGACATGCGGGATCAGACAACGAGATTCGTGAATATATGTCGGGCAACCTGTGCCGGTGCGGGGCCTATTCCCATATCGTGGCTGCTGTCCGTGAAGCTGCGGAGGCCGCATCATGAAGAATTTCACCTATCTGCGTGCAGGTTCGGCGGACGAGGCGCGCACGGCCGCAGCGCTTGCCGGGAGCATGATCCTGGCCGGTGGCACCACATTGCTTGATCTTGCCAAATGCGGGGTTGCAGAACCGGACACCGTCATCGATATCACGCATCTCACTGGTCTTGACCGCATAGAGGTCGACGGGACCCGGGCATCGATCGGATCGCTTGCCCGCATGAGCGCGGTGGCCGATCATCCCGCAATGCAGGAGGCCTTTCCGGCCGTCACGCAATCGCTGGCGCTGGCGGCCTCCGCGCAAATCCGCAACATGGCGACCATTGGCGGCAACCTGCTGCAGCGCACGCGCTGTCCCTATTTCCGTGATGCGGCCGTTTTTCCCGCCTGCAACAAGCGCAGTCCCGGCTCCGGGTGCACTGCCCTTGGCGGCGTGACCCGCAATCACGCGGTTCTGGGAACGAGCGACGCCTGCATTGCCACCTATCCGGGCGATCTGGCTGTCGCGCTGGTTGCCTTTGATGCGGTTGTGCATCTGGGAAGCCGCGCAATACCGGTCGATGACTTCTTCCTGCTGCCCGGCAATCATCCGGATCGCGAACACACCATGGAGCGCGGCGAAATCATCACGTCCGTGACAATACCGCTATCAGCCGCCGCGCGACACTCCACTTACCTCAAGGTCCGCGACCGGCAGTCCTATGAGTTCGCTGCCGCCAGCGCCGCTGTCGGGCTGGAACTGGATGCCGACGGAAGGACGGTTCGCGATGTGCGCATAGCCCTTGGGGGCGTTGCAACGAAGCCGTGGCGGGCTCGCGCGGTGGAGGCGGCATTGATCGGCAAGGTGCTGGAACCGGAGCTGGTCCGTCAGGCCAGTCTGCTGTCCATGCAAGGCGCCGCTGATCATGGCGCGAACCACTACAAGATCGATCTCGCCCCGCGTGTGATCACCCGCGCCGTCCTGCAACTGGGAGGTCTGGCATGACTTTCATCAATCCAAAGGCCAAACACGGCGATGCATCCGACGGCAATCTCGGCGGACGCCTGTCAAGGCTCGATGGCCCCGCTAAAATCACCGGCAGTGCGACCTACGCCGTCGAACATCAGATCGAGGGGCTGGTCTATGCCGTAACGGTGCAGAGCACGATTGCAGCCGGTATCGTAACATCCGTTGATGCCAAGGCTGCCGAAGCATCGCCGGGCGTGCTCCTGGTGTTGACGCCCGACAATATCATGCCGCTGAAGTCAGCGACGACATGGGCCGGTACGCCCGGCCCCGAAGGTCCGTTTCTGGCGCTACCGAGGATTGTGAGTTTCAATGGCCAGCACATCGCTGCCGTTGTGGCCGAAACCCTGGAGCAGGCCACGGCCGCCGCCGCCCTGATCAGGGTCACCTATGAGGAAAAGGAGCATGTTTACGGCCTCGACGACCCCAGGGCCGGGGACGGGGTGCCGATCGAGCGCATGACGATGTCCCGGGGCGATGCCGAGAAGGCACTGGCCGAGGCTCCGGTGCGGATCGAACAGGAATACCGGACGCCGCGCGAATACAATGTTGCCATCGAACCGCACGGCATCATCGCGCAGTGGGAGGCAGACAGCCTCACGCTATGGGAGCCAAGCCAGTGGATCGACGGCATGGCCCGTTCCTACGCTGAATGGTTCGACATACCGTTCGAGAATGTCCGCATGATCTCGCCCTATATCGGCGGCGGTTTCGGCTCGAAGGCGCTGTCACTGCCGCATGGCGCCGTTGCCGCGATTGCCGCGCGGATGCTTGGCAAACCGGTGAAGCTTGTGGTCACGCGTCCGCAAACCTTCACCGCCTATGGCGGCCGTCCCGCCACCCGTCAGACATTGGCCATTGGGGCAACCAGGGAGGGCAAACTCCTTTCCATCGTGCAGCGCGGCGTCAACGAGACATCGATGCTCGGCGTTGCGGTCGAGCCGCTCGGTTCTGTCACCGCGATCATGTATGCGGTGCCCAATTTCAGCTCGCGGCAGAATGTCATTCCGCTCAACACGGTCACCCCGGGTGCCCTGCGGGCACCGGGAGAAAATCCCAGCGCGTTCGGCATTGAATCGGCGATCGATGAGCTTGCCTATGAAGTGGGCATCGATCCCCTGCAGATCCGCCTGCTGAACTATGCCGAGGAAGATCCGGAGGCGAAAATTCCCTGGTCGACTCGCCGGCTGCGGGAGGCCTTCGCCGCAGGCGCGGAAGCCTTCGGCTGGTCAAAGCGCTCGCCGGCGCCGCGTTCGATGCGCGAAGGCAACCAGCTGATCGGCTGGGGTGTCGCGGCAGGGACCTATCCGGTGCGGCGCACACCCGGTGAGGCGCTGGTCCGCATTCTTGCCGATGGCACGGCGGAGGTCGCGAGCAGCAGCATCGATATGGGGCAGGGAACCTATACGATCCTTGCCCAGACTGCCGCTGAGGTTCTGGGTATTCCGGTTGACCGGGTTCGCGTGAAACTCGGAGACTCCGCCTTGCCCCGGGCGCCGGTTGCCGGCGGCTCGCAACTTGCCAACCTGATGACGGGCGCTGTCCACAAGGCAGCCCACGCGGCACGCGATGAACTGATCGGTCTCGCGCTCAATCATCCGAGTTCGCCTTTTCTCGATCAGCAGACCAATACCATGACCATTGCCGATGGCGTGATTTCGACGCCGCGCAGCGAAAAGCCCAATATTTCCATCGCCGATTTCATGCGTGTCATCGGGCAGGAAAAGGTCGAGGCGTTGCGCGATACCCTGCCGGAGGACAAGAAGAACACCCAGGACCGCTACAACAACTTCACCACCATGATGGCGATGAAGCCGCCGACGGAAGGCGGCTACTCCCTGCACAGCTGGTGCGCGCATTTTGTCGAGGTGCGGGTTGATGCGGATTTCGGCACCGTGCGTGTCTCGCGCATGGTTTCGGCGCTTGATTCAGGCCGCCTGTACAATCCCAAGCTGGCGGAAAGCCAATGGCGGGGCGGCATCATCATGGGCATCGGCCAGGCGTTGCTGGAGGAGGGCGTCGTCGATCCGCGCTACGCCCGCGTGATCAACAACAATCTCGGCGATTATCTCGTGGCGACCAATGCGGATATCCCGGATCTGCAGGTGATCTCCGTGGGTATCCCCGATCATCATGCTTCCGTGCTCGGCGGCAAGGCTGTGGGAGAATTGCCGATCGTCGGTGTGGCCCCGGCCATAGCGAACGCGGTTTTTCATGCCACGGGAAAACGCATCCGGGACCTGCCGATCACTCTCGACAAGCTTCTGTAAGGCCTGTCCGCAAACAGGAACCCATCTGACAATATGTGTTTCGCGCATGCATGGCGCGAAACACGCTCGTTTGAGCATATTCCTGCGCAGATAGGCGGTCATTGGCAAAACAATGCCTCCTCTCGAAACCGATCTTCTCTACCTTGCAGCGGCGGCGGCGTAATGGCATGGCTGGAAAGCATCTGCCACGGCGTTGCCACGCCGGTAGACATGTAAGATCGATTGTTGGTGAGAGGAAACCTGTTCAATGCCTGGCCCCTATGTTGTGCGCGTTCATGGTGACGAAGACCTTCCGGAAAAGGTGGATGTGGTCGTTGTCGGCGGCGGTATCATAGGAGCCTCGACGGCGCTCGAACTGGCCGAACGGGGCCTCAAGGTGGCGCTGTGCGAAAAAGGCGGCATCGGCCAGGAACAATCCAGCCGCAATTGGGGATGGGTGCGCATATCGCGCCGTGACCCGCGCGAAGTGCCGCTGATGGCGGAGGCGCTGCGCCTGTGGTCCGGTTTTGATCAGCGGCTTGGCCGCGATACCGGGTATAGGCGCGCCGGCATTCTGTTCACGGCGCCGGACGACAAATCCTACGAGGAAAATGAGCGCTGGCTGCAGAATCTGGAAGGTTATCAGCTGGAAAGCCGCATGATCAGCGGCAAGGAGCTCGACGATCTTCTGCCGGGCGGACATCTGCCCCTGAAAGGTGCCCTGTATACGCCCGTCGATGGGCGGGCTGAGCCGCAGAAGGCGGCACCCGCCATCGCTGAAGCGGCGCGCGACAAAGGCGCATCCATCCTCACGGAATGCGCGGTGCGGGGCATCGAAACAACCGGCGGCAAGATATCCGGCGTTGTCACGGAACGGGGGACAATCGGATGCAGCGCGGTGGTGCTCGCCGGCGGCGCGTGGTCCAATCTGTTTTGCGGCCTCTATGGCATCGACCTGCCGCAACTCAAGGTGCTGAACACCGTCATCCGCACCAAGCCGTTGCAGGGAGGCCCGGAAACGGCGCTCTGGTCCAAGGATTTTGCCATCCGCAAGCGTCAGGACGGGGGATATACTATTGCCTCCGGCCATGAAAACATTGTCGATATCGTGCCGAAATCATTCCGCTATGCGCGGCAGTTCCTGCCGGCGCTGAAACTGGAATGGGATTCCTTGTCCTTTCGCTTCGGCGGCCGCTTCTTTGATGAGGCGCGCATTCCGGCCAAATGGAAAATGGATGAGGCGAGCCCGTTCGAGTATCACCGGGTCCTTGATCCCAAACCATCGCTCGATCTGTCGAACCGCTTTTTCGACAGCCTCAAAGCGGCATTTCCCGTGTTCAATCAGGCGGAGATCGCCCAGCGCTGGGCCGGCTATATCGACGCCACGCCTGATGCTATACCTGTCATTTCGGCCGTCGACGAAATCCCCGGCTTTCACATCGCCACGGGCTTTTCCGGCCATGGGTTCGGCATAGGACCGGCTGCCGGGCGTTTGATGGCCGATATCGTGACCGGGCGCACGCCGGTGGTGGACGCGGCGGCTTTCCGGTTTTCCCGTTTCAGTGACGGGTCCAAGATAACGCCGATCACCGGATTTTGAGTGTGGTGCACAATGACCAATGCAACGGCAGTTTCAAAAAAGCGCGCACTGTGGTCGCGTATTCTTACAGAGGCGGCGGCGGTGAGCGAGCGCGAACCGACGCTTTCCTCGTTTCTGCAGCATGCGGTATTGCGCTTCGACAATCCTGAGGATGCGCTGTGCCAGCAGCTGGCGGATGTTCTCGCCAGCCCTGTCGTGACAAGCGAAAAACTATGGGATCTGTTCAGCGGCGTGCTGAAAGAGAACCGGGCGGTGCTGTCCGGAATGGAGGCGGATGTCAGCGCCGTCCTTGAGCGCGATCCCGCCACCAGGAGCGCATTGCATGTGCTGCTCTATCTCAAGGGGTTCCACGCGATCCAGGTCCACCGGTTTGCCCATCATTTGTGGAATACGGGCCGGGAGGATATGGCTGCTTTCCTGCAATCGCGATCGTCACGTGTTCTGCAGGTCGACATTCATCCCGCCGTGCGCATAGGAAAGGGCGTGTTCTTTGATCATGCCACCGGCATCGTGGTCGGCGAAACCGCCGTGATCGAAGACAATGTTTCCATTCTGCAGGGCGTGACGCTGGGCGGTACGGGGAAGGACACCGGAGACCGGCATCCCAAGGTGCGCCATGGCGTTCTCATCGGTGCCAGTGCCACCGTTCTTGGCAATATCGAGATCGGCGTCAATTCCAAGATCGGCGCCGGTTCGGTTGTCCTGAAATCCGTCGAGAACAGGAAAACGGTGGCAGGTGTTCCCGCCAAGGTCATCGGCGGCGTGCAGGAAAGGGAGCCAGCCCGTTCCATGAACCAAATTCTTTATGATGTCGGGCTCTGAACCCTGCGGAGGAGGATGGGGCTATTCCGCCGGATTGTCGTTGGCTATTCCGCGCCTGTCGGGTTCTTTCAGCCGCGTCATCGAGAATTTCAGGACATTTTGCACGACATCCAGTTCATGACGGCCGGCGGGCGTCGCACCGCGGGCATCTTCGGTGAGTTTCAACATTTTCCGGAACAATTCGCGAATTTCGAATTCGGACAATGGAGCCATTGTTTGAATGTCTTCGATACGCATCGGTGTGTTGTCGCCGTGTCCATGCATCAGGATTCCCATTGAAATCCTTTTCAGCCGGGGTGTCTGGACATGAGTTTCTTCAAGTCGCGCAAGAATTGAAAATTATTACCGCCACAATCGCGTTGCATTCGGGCGGGTCAAACCGGTGCTTTGACCACTATTGAGATGGCAGTTAACTGCTCCCGTCATTTTTGAACAATGACATTGCAATATGCCTATTCATTGCACTTGACCCCATTGCGCAATCTGAAACATAGTCGGGAGGCGGATGGTTCCAAGGAAAAACACCGGTTCGATTGCCGGTGAAAATCAACATCCGCACGTGGGGGCGGGCATGACGATACAGGGCAAAACACCATTCGGGTCAGCCAGATCCTGATGCGCACCTTTGTGTTTCTGGGGATATTCTTTCTATTCTGGATTACCACGACTCCATTTCCCGATTTGAGCGCTGTCATCAATCCCGCCGATCCGCGCTCCGACGCGCTCTATCAGGTGGTGATGCTGCTCCTCTCCGCCATGCTGCTCTTCTTCGGTTTGCGACACCCCCTCCGGCGAATGATCCTGCAGCCAGCCGCTCTGCTTTCGGCAATTTTCATCTGGTATATCTTCGTTTCAATCCTGTCGCTTCACCCGGACGTTGCCGTGAAAAGGGCCATTCTTGGCGCTCTGGTTTGCATGAACGCGAGCATATTCCTGCTCCTGCCAAAATCGGAGCGGCATTTTGCGGCACTTTTGAGTTTGGCCACCCTGGTGATGCTGGGGTTCGCCTACTGGGGCGTCACGGTCTGGCCGCAATATGCGATTCACAATATCGGTGATTTTGCCGAACGGGAACTGGCAGGCGATTGGCGCGGTCAGTTCTCGCACAAGAACATCACCGCGGGCGTGATGGTCATATCGGTCTTCTTTGGCCTGTACGCATGGTCATCCCATCTGCGCCTGAGAGCCGTTGTCATTGTCGTCCTGTCAACGTACTTCCTGTTCAGGACCGGTGGTAAAACCTCCTCGGCAGCTTTGCCGGCCACACTTGTTCTCGCAGCTTTGTTCGAGCGTTTGCGGTCGCTGCGTTTTCTCATCGTCCTGGGCGGAATCATCGCCATCAACTTCGTCACGGTCGGCGCGGCTTTTCTCGAGCCGGTGCGCGAGATGCTGGCCTCCTTTGGAATAGACCCGACATTCACGACACGCACCGATATTTGGAGGCTTGCGATCAATGCGGTGGCGCGCCAGCCGATCACCGGATACGGCTTTGACGTGTTCTGGGGGTCTCCTGAACTGATTTATGGCGGCGGCCAGATCGAAAGCGGAGCGTTGAACGCGGGAACCGCCCACAATGGCTATGTCGATACGCTCGTTTCAGCCGGAATTCCCGGCCTCATACTCATCTTCGTCTGGCTGTTGATTCTGCCGATCCTTTATATCGAGCGGGCAGAAGAACAGGGAGGAAACCCGCATCTGACGCGCCTTTTCTCCCGTATCTGGCTCTACGTGATTTTTGCGAGCTGTACGGACACCCTTTTCTTCCAGAATCGCAATCCGGTCTGGTTCGCGCTGCTCATTGCCGTCTTTGGCCTGCGTTTTCAGGCCAAGTCGGACATGATCGAGAGTGCCGTGCCAAGGGTGGCAACGGGTGCCTTGTCGGCGCAGCCCACGTAAACCATCCCGATAGCCGACGAAGTTTCATGACAATCCGTCGGGCTGACGCGCCCCGCTCGCGCTTCGGTACTTGGCATTCTCGCTATCCTTCCGTGACTGATTTCCCTCGGCGGCTGCCCGCAACCGGGCGCTTTGTGGTGACTCAAAACCGTCTTGTTATTTGTATTACTATATTATAGTAATACGCTGGAGGTCTGGGAGGATCTTGTAAATTTGACCAATTTCGGGAGGAGACGTCATGATTTCCATGAAGAGAATTCTGCTTGCCAGCACGGTTGCCATGTTGTGCGCTGGTGCTGCGCATGCGGCTGATTTGACAGTCGGTTTTTCACAGATCGGCTCGGAGTCGGGCTGGCGTGCGGCGGAAACATCCGTGTCGAAGATCGAAGCCAAGAAACGCGGCGTCGATCTCAAAATTGCCGATGCCCAGCAGAAGCAGGAAAACCAGATCAAGGCGATCCGCGGCTTCATTGCACAAGGTGTCGACGCCATCTTCATCGCCCCGGTCGTGGCGACAGGGTGGGACACTGTTCTTGCCGAAGCCAAGGAAGCCAAGATCCCGGTCATTCTTTTGGACCGCACCATCGAAACAGCCAATGACGGTCTCTATTTGACTGCGGTTACGTCCGATACTGTCCACGAAGGCAAGGTTGCCGGCGAATGGCTGGTCAAAGCGGTGGCCGGTAAGGACTGCAAGGTAGTTGAATTGCAGGGAACGGTTGGTTCAAGTCCTGCCATCAACCGCAAGAAGGGTTTCGAGGACGGAATCGCCTCGGCCTCCAATATCAAGATTACCCGCAGCCAGACCGGCGACTTTACCCGCTCCAAGGGCAAGGAAGTCATGGAAGGCTTTCTCAAGGCGGAGAACGGCGGCAAGAATATCTGCGCTCTCTACGCGCACAATGACGACATGGCCGTTGGTGCGATCCAGGCAATCAAGGAAGCCGGGTTGAAGCCGGGCAAGGACATTCTCGTCGTGTCTGTCGATGCGGTGCCGGATATTTTCAAGGCGATGTCCGAAGGGGAAGCGAACGCAACGGTGGAACTGACCCCGAACATGGCGGGACCAGCCTTTGATGCCTTGAAGGCATTCAAGGACAGCGGAAAAGCCCCGCCAAAGTGGATACAGACGGAATCGAAGCTCTACACACAGGCCGATGACCCGAAGAAGGTCTACGAGGAAAAGAAGGGCCTGGGATACTGATCAGGATCACCGTGCCAGCCGTCCCGTTGGGGCGGCTGGTCACTGATCGGAAATCCGCTGATGGGGAGACGGCGCAATGACGGACAAACCCGGTCTTCTTGCGGTAGAGGGCATTTCCAAATCATTTGTTGGTTTCAAAGCGTTGGATGGCGTTGATTTCACCGTCAGGCCGGGGGAAATCCACGCGCTTCTCGGCGAAAATGGCGCTGGGAAATCAACGCTGATCAAAGTGCTGACTGGTGTTCACCAGCCGGATGCCGGCGTGATCAAAATCGACGGGCAACCGGTGGCCATGCGCGATACACAGCATGCTCAATATCTCGGTATCGGTACGGTTTACCAGGAAGTGAATCTGCTGCCCAATATGTCCGTTGCCGATAATCTCTTCATCGGGCGCCAGCCAATGCGGTTCGGTTTCGTCAACCGCAAGCTGATGGAAAAACAGGCGCGGGAATTGCTGGCGCAATATGACTTGCATCTGGATGTTTCGTCCGATTTGTCCCGTTATTCCGTTGCGGTGCAGCAGCTCGTGGCAATCGCCCGCGCTGTCGATATGTCGGGGCGCGTTCTTGTCCTTGATGAACCGACCGCCAGTCTTGACCGCCATGAGACCGAAATCCTGTTCGCCATACTCCGCCAGTTGCGCGCCCGCGACTTTGGTATTGTTTTCATTACACATTTCCTCGATCAGGTCTATGAAATCTGTGACCGGGTCACGGTCCTGCGCAATGGAAAGCTGGCCGGCAGCGCTTTGACTGCGGAACTTCCAAAGATCGATCTGGTTTCCCTGATGCTTGGACGGGCATTGGCGGTCGCAACGCACAATACGCGCCATGACCGGCCGGTCCCCGCCATCAAGCCGTTCTCCTTCAAGGGACTTGGACGCAGCCGCAGCATTGCGCCGTTCGATCTCGATATTGGTGAAGGTGAAGTGATCGGGATGGCCGGGCTTTTGGGATCGGGACGCACGGAGACCGCCAAAATCCTGTTCGGAATCGACGCCGCGGACACGGGGCATATCCGCATAGACGGACGTCCCGTGCTCATCCGCACACCGCAGGACGCCGTGGCCTGCGGGTTCGGGCTGTGCCCGGAAGATCGCAAGTCCGACGGGATCATAGGCGACCTTTCCGTGCGCGAGAATATTTGCCTGGCATTGCAGGCCCAGAAAGGCTGGTTCAACCGACTGTCGAGCCGTGAGCAGATCGGCCTGGCCGACACATTCGTCAAGGCGCTCGATATCCGCACCACGGATATTGAGAAGCCGATCAAATTTCTATCCGGCGGCAACCAGCAGAAGGTTATTCTTGCCCGCTGGCTTGCAACCAATCCCCGGTTTCTCATTCTCGACGAGCCGACGCGCGGTATCGATGTGGGCGCGCATGCGGAGATCATCGCGCTGATCAACCGGCTTTGCGACGATGGCATGGCGCTGCTTGTCATCTCCTCGGAGATTGAGGAAATCGTTGCCTACAGCACCCGTGTGGTTGTCTTGCGGGATCGCGCGCATCGCGGCGAAATTTCCGGTGACGATATCACGACATCAAACATCATGCAGATGATTGCTGCTGAATCTGAAGGGGCCCCTGCATGATCCGTCTGAATACTGCAGCCTTGACGAAAGCCATGCCGCAGCTGCTTTCGCTGATGCTCATCCTGTTTCTCAATTATCTGGCATTTCCCGGATTTTTCGAAATACGCCTTCAGGACGGCCGGCTGTTCGGCAGCCTGATCGATGTCCTCAATCGCGGGGCTCCGGTGATCATTCTGGCGATCGGCATGACTGCTGTCATCGCCAGCCGCGGTGTCGATCTTTCGGTCGGCGCTGTCATGGCCGTCTCGGGCGCGCTGGCCGCAACGATGACCGTCGCCGGTTATCCCCTGCCTGTCGTCATTGTTGCCGCCCTCGGCACGGGTCTGGCGTGCGGCCTGTGGAACGGCATTCTCGTCGCCTATTTCGACCTGCAACCCATCGTGGCGACCTTGATCCTCATGGTGGCTGGCCGCGGCATTGCGCAGCTGATCACCGAGGGTTCGATTGTCACCTTCACCGAGCCCGGCCTGATCTTCTTTGGGACGGGCTCCTTTACCGGCATTCCCATGCCCATCCTGATCGCGGTCTCGCTTCTCGTCCTGGCGATTGCCGTGGTCCGGCGCACGGCAATCGGGCTGCTGATCGAATCGATCGGCATCAATCGAAGCGCAAGCAGCTATGCCGGACTGAACAGCAAACTGCTGCTGCTCGTCATCTACGGGTTTTGCGGGTTCTGCGCTTCACTGGCCGGGATCATCATTGCCGCGGATATTCGCGGTGCCGATGCCAACAATGCGGGTCTCTGGCTGGAACTGGATGCAATTCTCGCGGTTGTCGTCGGCGGGACGTCACTGTTTGGCGGCCGCTTTTCCATTCTCATGTCGGCGCTTGGCGCAGTCATCATTCAGGCGATGAACACGGGGATATTGCTGTCCGGCTTCCCGCCCGAATACAATCTCATCCTGAAAGCGCTGGTCATCATTGTCATCCTGCTGGCGCAGTCATTTTCATCCCTGGGCGGCTGGGCATTTCTCAAGGGGGAATTCCGCTCAAAGGGGGGAAAGAGACAATGAACACACGCCTTTTGCCCCTTTGTGCCACACTGCTCATCTGCCTCATTGCGTATGCTGCCTGTGTTTTCCAGTTTCCGGCGATGTTCTCGACCCGTGTTGCCGGCAATCTGCTGACGGACAATGCCTTTCTGGGAATTGCCGCTGTCGGCATGACGTTCGTCATTCTTTCCGGCGGCATTGACCTCTCTGTGGGATCGGTGATTGCCTTTACCGGCGTGCTTCTGGCCGTCCTCATCACGCATTACGGCGTTCATCCGCTGATTGCCTTTGCAATTGCGCTTTTGATCACCACGGCTTTCGGGGCAAGCATGGGCGCGATCATCCATTACCTTGAAGTGCCGTCCTTCATCGTCACGCTGGCTGGCATGTTTCTGGCACGGGGCATGTGCTTCGTGATGACAACGGATTCAATCCCGATCGATCACCCGTTCTATACGGCATTGCAGGGGCTGTTCTACCGGTTGCCAGGCGGCGGACGGCTGACCTTCATCGGTTGCCTCATGGTGCTGGTGTTTTTGGTCGGTATCGTCGTTGCGCATTTCAGCAAGTTCGGTTCCTACATCTATGCGGTGGGCGGAAACCGCACGTCGGCCGAGCTGATGGGCGTGCCGGTTGCCAGGACCACGATCGGCATCTATGCGATGTCGGGCTTCCTGTCGGGGCTCGCCGGAATTGTCTTTTCGCTTTACACTTCTGCGGGTTATTCGCTCGCCGCCGTCGGCGTCGAACTCGATACCATCGCGGCAGTGGTGATCGGGGGGACATTGCTGACCGGGGGCGTCGGCTATATCGCCGGTACATTCATCGGCGTGATCATCCAGGGGATTATCCAGACTTACATCGTCTTTGATGGAACCCTGTCCAGTTGGTGGACAAAAATCGTTGTCGGTGTCCTTCTCTTCTCGTTCATTGCCTTGCAACGCATATTGGTGTTCCTGTCACTGAAGAGAACAACGGCAACCAGTGGGGGGTGATTTGCCACGCAACGACCTTACAAATTACGATTTCCGGACGGCAGGCCATTCGCACACGCATCACGGCCACGTCATGCGCGCGCTCGGCTTGCGCATCATCAGCGGTGACTACGCGGAGAACAGCATTCTGCCGGGTGACGCCGAGCTGTTCGAGCGCTTCGGCGTATCGCGGACGGTGCTGCGCGAAGCACTGAAGACGCTGGCGGCCAAAGGCCTGATTCAGCCGCGCGCCAAGATTGGCACACGTGTGCTCGAGCGCTCGCATTGGAATCTGTTCGATCCGGACATTCTGGTCTGGCATTTCGAGGCCGGCCCCACGCCGGAATTCCTGTCGAGCCTTCTGGAAATGCGTCTGGCGCTCGAACCCGAAGCGGCGGGCCTCGCCGCGCGCCGCAGAACGGCCGCTCAGCTTGAAATACTCTATAAATGGGTCGACAGGATGGGTGAGGCGGGCCAAGCCGCATCCAGTTTCGTTGACAGCGACCTGCAATTTCATATTGCCATTGCCGATGCGTCCCACAATCCCTTCATGCGCTCGATCAGCGCGCTGATCGAGGTGGCCTTGGTGACCACGTTCACGATCAGCTCGCCGATCCCGAATCCCGAGCGCCACAGCTATTCGGTGGCGCGCCACAGGGCCATTGCCGATTCGATCAGGGACCGCAATGTGAGCGCTGCCAAAAAGGCCATGCGCGGGGTCATCGAGGATGGTGCAGAACGCGTTCTTGCCGCGACAAAGGGCGTGCAGAACGCCGATTGATGCCGTCAGCGCTTCCCGGCCACCCCCGATGACAGCACCGGGGGCATCGCCATAGAATGGGGTCGTTCCGCAAGCATGCTCGCGATATCGCGATCATCCTCGACGATCAGGATTCGAGCCGGAATGTTCAGCGATAACATCGCCCGATTGGCCCATTTCCGGCGACCTGAATCACCACGCCATATATTCAGTTATGTTTCGACGGGGGAAATGGTGTGGCTGGCGGTCCGGTATTGGCGCTTCAGACAGATAAAGCTGCAGGTCCCGACTATAAACCCATTCGTTTTCGGCCAAGACCATTTTCTTTTGCCAGAGCAGAGCGCCTGGTCGAATAATTGGGTGCAACCATCGGATAAGAGGAGTCCAGGCTCCATTTTTCGCGGTAGGCTTCCGGCGTCAATCCATACTCGTTCATAATGTGTCGCTTCAACGTTTTGAACTTCTTTCCGTCATCCAGGCATATGATGTAGTCGGCCAATATCGATTTGTTCGGATTGACGGCTGGTGCAGCCTTTTGCGCTAGAGGAAGCGGCGCATGTTCAAGCGCAACTTTGTCAAGCGCGGCGTGAATTTCCGTAATGATCTTTGGCAATTCAGTCCAGGGTATCGAACTGCGCCGAACATAAGCCGCCGCCAATTTGGCTGACAATTCGACAAGCAGAACATTATGTTTCAATGTGTCATTCCGGTCGTCTTTCACGATGATCCTTTTGACTTTGTGTCTGTCGGATATATAAGTATTCGTTGAAGTACATTAAATTGAATTGGGTGAAAATTAAAGATTGAAGTGAAAAATATTCCAAAAACGGGGAGGCATTATGCAGCAATAAGGCGGCGTTGTTTTGTATTTTGATTTGATCCGAAGATTGCGCATTTCGACACATTCGCTTCATGCGAACGATAAGAATGGGAGAAAACAGCATGGCCATTTCACGTAAGGAAGAAGCGCGCGCTTTGAGTGCGGAAGAGCGAGTCCTCGTCGATAAATCGCACCATCCTGAGCTGCAGGACTTGAACGATGCGGAACTGGCCAATTTGGTCAAGCTGTTGCGTGGGCAGCGGGACAAAGCCCAAACGCAGGCGCATCGCCGTCGCCGCGAAATGCGTGGCAAAGCGGCGCCGAAGGGTGCAACTGCGTCGACCAAAGATGACGGTTCTCAATTGAAGGTTGCGGTCCTCGCCATGGCGATGCGTCGTCTCAACAATGAAATTGAACGCCGCCGTCGATTGACGGCAAGCATCGAACTGATTGAAAATGCCCGCAAGGCGTTGAACATGAAGCAAGGCGCAAGAAAAGACGCCGCTGAGCTGAACACGCGTCACGCGCATCAAGGTTTGCGGGTCATCGAAAACTCCAAGGTTGGAAGCTTAATTCGGCCAATGGAGCGCGGGCGGCTGCGGGCTGCGGCAAAGGTGGCGCAGGCGAAACGGGACGCGCGGTAACATCGAACGATCCTTTCCGGCAGGAATTGCTGAAGCATGCCATGGCCTCGTTGAGCGATGGAGTTCGTGCGTGGCAGGGTGCTGTTCTTGACACTGATTCAATATATCTATAAATCTGGATATATGGAAAAAGAAAACACCATTGGAGCCTTTTCGGCTCTCGCGCAACCCTCGCGCATGGATGCGTTCAAGCTGATCGTGATGCATGAGCCCGAGGGGATCGCTGCCGGGGAAATCGCCCGTATTCTCGATGTTCCTCAGAACACCATGTCGACACATCTCGCGATCCTGTCACGCGCCGGGTTGATCGCTTCGGCGCGCCAGAGCCGTTCCATTATCTACAGAGCCAATTTCGGCAAGCTGCGCGCCGCCATCAACTATCTCCTGAAGGATTGCTGCGCGGGCCACCCGGACATTTGCGCGCCGCTCATCGCCGACATTGTTCCCTGTTGCCCGCCCGAGGAAAACGCAATGCTTGAACGCGTCCGGTCTGATGCGATCATGGCCAAAGCAGAAAGGACCGTCTGATGACCGTCACCGTTTATCACAATCCATCCTGTGGCACCTCCCGCAATGTCCTGGCGTTGATACGCAATGCAGGCATTGAACCGACCGTCATCGAGTATTTGAAGACGCCGCCCGCCCGACAGGAATTGAAAGACTTGATCCGCAGGGCAGGGCTGACCGTGCGCGAGGCCATCCGCGAAAAAGGAACGCCTTATGCGGAACTGGGACTGAATGATCTGTCCTTGAATGACGAGCAGCTGTTGGACGCCATGGAGGCCCATCCGATCCTGATCAATCGCCCCTTTGTCGTTACGGAAAAGGGCGTGCGTCTTGCCCGGCCATCCGAAGCGGTCCTCGATATCCTGCCGAGCCCGCAAAAAGGTGCGTTCGCCAAGGAAGACGGCGAAGTCGTCATCGACAGTGAGGGAAAGCGCATTGTCTGATTTGCCCAATGCCGTGTCGAGCGTCCTGCACATTCCGGACGCTGAAAAGCTGTCTGCATCATTCTCGGCGCACCGTCCGCGCATCCTTCTGCTTTACGGCTCCCTCCGAAAAGTGTCCTACAGCCGTTCTCTGACCCAGGAGGCAGCGCGTCTGCTGGAGCATTTCGGGGCGGAAACCCGCATTTTCGATCCGGCTGGCCTGCCTTTGCCTGACGATGCGCCGGTTGATCATCCAAAAGTCCGGGAGCTGCGCGACCTCTCGCTTTGGTCGGAGGGGCAGGTATGGACCAGTCCCGAACGGCACGGTGCGATGACCGGCGTCATGAAATCGCAGATCGACTGGATACCCCTAGCCATGGGCGCGATCCGCCCCACGCAGGGGCGGACGCTGGCGGTCATGCAGGTGTCCGGCGGATCGCAGTCGTTCAATGCGGTCAATCAGATGCGGGTGCTCGGCCGCTGGATGCGCATGATCACGATCCCGAACCAGTCGTCAGTCGCCAAGGCCTATCAGGAGTTTGATGAAAACGGCCGCATGAAACCATCCGCCTATTATGACCGCGTTGTCGATGTGATGGAGGAATTGGTCAAATTCACGCTGCTGACGCGTGATGTCTCCGGCTATCTCACCGATCGCTACAGTGAGCGAAAGGAAGATGCGGCGGCGCTTGAAAAGAGAGTTGCGCTGAAGTCGGCTGTTTAACGCATCATCTGGCGGGCTGATGTCCATCACATCGATATCTTGCTCCGTGCCGGCCCTGGAAGCATTCAGGCTGCTTCAATGTCTCGGCCCATATTGATCTGAAGCCCAAGATGTCGGGAACCTTTTGCCGCAAATATCATCTATGATGGCCAGAGGAGTTCAGGATGATGGTATTACCGGCAAAGACAGAGTCCCCATCCGGTCATGGGGACGATGTCGAACTTGTTCGGCGTGCGCTGATCAGGGATGCCGATGCTTTCCGCATAATAATGCGGACGCATAATCGCCGGCTTTACCGAATTGCCCGCGGCGTCATTCGGGATGACAGCGAAGCCGAGGATATCGTTCAGGAAGCCTATTGCTCCGCCTTCTCTCATCTCGACCAGTTCCGGGGTGAATCCTCACTCGCAACCTGGCTTTCCCGCATTGTCGTCAATGAAGCTTTGGGGCGTTTGCGCAAAAAGCGGCGTGCGCCGGATCTTGCGGCTTCGACGAGCCGGAATTCAGACACGCGGATCATTCCGTTTCCCATTAAAACAGGTGAAGACCCGGAGCGGTTAATGGCACAGCGGCAGATTTTGCAAATGGTTGAACGGGCAACCGATGCTCTTCCCGACGTGTACAGGACTGTTTTTATCGCGCGCGTGATCGAGGGGCTCAGTCAGGAGGAGACAGCGCAGGTGCTCGGGATCAGAGTGGAGACGGTCAAGACACGTCTGCATCGTGCTCGTGCGCTCGTACGCAAACAGTTGGACGACCAGATTGGCCCGGTCCTGGTGGATGCCTTTCCATTCGCTGGACAGCGCTGCGCCCGCTTGACAGCCGCAGTCATGAAGCAGCTCGGCTTCATCGAGTGAGCTCGGGGAACCTTTTTCGCTGTTCCACATCAAATGGCTGTCAGTTGAAAAAAACGACCCGGATATTCCTCCGGGTGAAGGAGGTATTATGTTCTCTCGAACAATGACGGCCCTGGCTGTTCTTTCCCTGTTGGGCAGCGCTTCGCTCGCTCATGCGGCAGACAAGCCAACCGACCCGCAAATTGCGCACATTGCCTATACGGCGGGCATCATCGATATCGAAGCTGCGAAACAGGCGATTGCCAAATCAAAAAACAAGGACGTTGTTGCATTTGCCAGGGACATGGTGCGCGATCATGAAGCGGTCAACACGCAAGCTCTCGCATTGGTCAAAAAGCTGAAGGTCACGCCCGAGGACAACGATACCAGCCGTTCGCTCGTCAAGGCGGCCACCGCCGAACGCGCCAAGCTGGACAAGTTCGACGGTACCGCCTTTGACAAGGCCTATGTAACCAACGAGGTGACCTATCACAAGCAGGTCAATGGCGCGCTTGAAACCTTGCTCATTCCTTCAGCAAAAAATGCTGAGCTTAAAAGCCTGCTGGAAACTGGACTAAAAATCTTCCAGGGACATGAACAGCACGCCGAACATGTTGCGGCCGGGCTCAAATAGGGCAGACCGATGGCGTCGCAACTCAAGGCATGGATCTCGATTGTCCTGATACTGGGTATGGGGTCCATTCCTGCCAGGGCGGAAACAATACGGGTCACGATCGAGAAAATGGTGTTTACCCCAGCCGTCATCGCCGCAAAAATTGGCGACAGCATCGAATGGATCAACAAGGATATCGTGGATCATACGGCAACAGTGAAAGGCGGATGGGATGTCGTGATCACCTCGGGCAAAGCGGCAACGCTCCAGCTTGAGCAGGCAGGGTCGGTTGACTTCTATTGCCGCTTTCATCCCAACATGAAGGGGCGCGTTACCGTGACTCGCTAGTTTTCAAGGTTGCAGAAAAATAACCGGACGGATCCCGGCTGTCCTTGGCGCAGGGAACAACCGGTCAATGAGACGTCATAGCGCCGATCTGCCCGGGCGGATTGGCGAAGTCCTCATGGATGAGCTCGGCAGAACCGGGTATCGGTTTTCCTTTGTGGTCAAAACGCAACACAACCATGTAGTCGAAAACATCGTCGGGCCATTGCCCGCCGGGTAACAGCGTCGACGGATCGCCCCCCAATGCTTCGATGAGCTGCGAGAGTGTGCCGTGATGCCAGGCAATGAGCACCGATTTGCCGTGCGGCTCGGTTCTCAAAGCCTTGGTAAGGCCGGTCAGATCCTTGTTGCCGAATCGCAGATCGATAGGCAGCCCCAGCGCTTGGCTCAGAGGCTCCAGGGTCAGCCGTTCGCGGGCACTGTTCTTGGAATCTGCGGTCGCAATCAGCGTGTCGGGCCGGAATGGACGGCCGTCGAGCGTCAGGTGCTGAAAATACGCGCTATAGGCCTGCGCCCGTTTTTCACCAGCCGGAGAGAGACCTGTTCCGCTGTCCGGCTTTTCTCCATGGCGGATAATGGCAATTGTCGCATCGGCGAGACCGGTCGTCTTGCCTTCGAAAGCAAATCCGCTGGCACAGAGCAACGCGTTCGAGCCGATCAGGATCGTCATGACCAGAGCCAGACACCTCGCGTATTTGTTCTGCATGATGGAAAAAACTCTCAGGGGCATTTTCGTTTCCTCCATCAGGCGCATTCAAGATGCGGCTCATCTCCTGTCCGTTTTTCCATTCTATGCGCTGCGATCAGGTTTTCATATGCTGTTCTGCCAGAATGGCTCAAACATCACCGTCGTGCCCATTGGGCCTACAACAGGTGCGCTCAGAAACTTGAGAAATATTGGGGCCTGAACCGATTTTCAGGTGGCCGACGGTTTTGATGCCAGAATATCAACCATCCGAATATCGGGTGGCGTGGCAAAGAGTTCGTCGGCCCGTCCCATCAGCAGCTTGGCGAGATCGCCGGCAAGGTGTGCATCGCGCGCACCGGCAGTGTTGAATGTGTCAAAGATCGCGAATGACGATGGACCGCTGCGCACAGCAAACCACGACACCGTATCACGCTCCTTGTTGACGATGGCCAGCCCTGCAATGAGGAAAGACTCCACATCATCTTCCTTGCCTGCTTTTGCTTCAAGCGAGACATAGAGACCATATTTTACCATGGGATTGTCCTTTCCTGCCGTCCGTTGAAACTGGCCCCTATTCATATCACATTAGCAGGGGCCAGCCGACTGTTCCCTTCGTACCGGGAACCGGAAACGGATTTACATCTTGGGCAACAGAACTTTGTCGATGACGTGAATGACACCGTTTGACTGTTTGACGTTGGCGATCGTCACATTGGCAACCGTGCCGTTTTCATCGGTCAAAGTCAGCTTGTCGCCCTTGTATTTTGCGGTCCACACGCAACCGCCAACGGTCTTGACCGGGTGCGCGCCCTTGTCATCATCGACCATCTTCATGATGGCCTTCGAATCCGCATTGGCGGCGACGACATGGCAGGTCAGAATCTTGGTAAGCTTGTCCTTGTTTTCAGGTTTCAGCAAGGTTTCGACCGTGCCCTTGGGCAGCGCGTCAAATGCTGCATTGGTTGGTGCAAAGACAGTGAAGGGACCCTTGCCCTGCAAAGTTTCGACAAGCCCTGCTGCCTTGACGGCTGCGACGAGTGTGGTGTGATCTTTGGAGTTCACGGCGTTTTCAATGATGTTTTTATTTTCGTACATGGGTGCACCGCCGACCATGGGATTCTCCGCAAACGCGGCTCCCGAAATCAACACAGATGCGAGTGCAACCAGGCGAATGGAATTGGTGAACATTTCTCTCTCCACTGTTTTTTCCCTTTGATTGGGAAGCGCCGGAGTTACGAGCGGCTTTTCAAATTAGTTTCAGCGGGGATCGAATAAGGGGACATTCACGGGGAAGAAGCGTGCTAATGGCCGGGAGAATCTTTACGGGTGTTCGCATAGGCAACCAGCGCCTGTTGCCGCGCTGCTTGATGGTCAACGATGGGATGAGGGTAGTTCTGGCCCAGAACAATGCCCGCCTCGTTCAAAATGTTCTCGGGTGCGAGCCAAGGTGCGTGCAGATATTTGTCGGAAAGATTTTTCAGCTCCGGAACAAATTCCCGCACATAGGCGCCCAATGAATCGAACTTGGCGCCCTGCAACATAGGATTGAAAATCCGGAAATAAGGCGCGGCATCTGCACCCGATCCTGCAACCCATTGCCAACTGGCGGCATTGCTGGCGGGGTCGG
The DNA here is from genome assembly GCF_049896885.1 of Phyllobacterium sp. SL163. Classification (NCBI taxonomy): domain Bacteria; kingdom Pseudomonadati; phylum Pseudomonadota; class Alphaproteobacteria; order Hyphomicrobiales; family Phyllobacteriaceae; genus Phyllobacterium; species Phyllobacterium sp. SL163. The sequence continues at coordinate 78,655 of NZ_JAFCVE010000012.1, forward strand.
CATCCACAAGCGTATCCCAGAACCACGCTTCGCCCTTGCGCCAGTCGATGCGCAGATGCTTGATCAGAAATGATGCGGTGATCATGCGGACCCGATTGTGCATCCAGCCTGTTTTCCAGAGTTGGCGCATGCCGGCATCGACGATCGGATAACCCGTCCGGCCCTGTTGCCATGCCTTGAGATCATCGGCCTTGTTCTGCCAGGCGAAGCCATCAAACGATGCATTGTAGTTCTTCGTCGCAAGCGCGGGATTGTTGAACAGCAGATGGTAGGAAAATTCCCGCCAGCCGATTTCCCGGCGGAATTTATCCACATCCTTGCCATCCCGTGCAAGGCTTGGTGATTTCAGGGCATGCCATATCTGGAACGGTGTGATCTCACCGTGGGCAAGATGGGGGGAAAGCCTTGAGGTTGCTTCGATGGCAGGCTTGTCCCGATCATGATCGTAGCCGCCAATAGCGCCGCCGAGAAAGGCGGCAAGCTTTTCCTGTGCGCCGTTTTCCCCCGGTGTCCAATCCTCGGCAAAGTCCTTCGCCCAGTCGGGTTTTTCAGGCAGAAGCGCCCAGTCGTTCAGGCGCTCCGAATCCATCGATTCATGATATGGCTCCAGCGTTCGCGGTGCTGGAACCGGGTCACGTGGTTCCGGACCTGCCGTCAAAGCCCGCCAGAACGGCGAATAGACGCGATAGAACCCGCCTGTGCCGGTTTTGAACAAGAACGGCTCATGCAGGAGATGCCCGTCAAAGCTTTCTGCCGATATGCCACGGCGGGTGAGTTCGGATTTGAGGCTGGTGTCCGTCCTCACGCCAGGGGGATCGTACCGCCTGTTCCACAGAACCATGTCGGCGCCTGTGTCGTCCAGCAACCGATCAACAATAGTCTGCGTCGCCCCGCGTTTGAGAACAAGGTTCGCGCCAAGAACCCCGAGCGACGCTGAAAGTGCAGCCAGTGAGTGGTGCAGCCACCATTGGCGCGCGCCGCCAACAGGCCGTGATGCTTCGGTGTCCCCCTCATCCCAAACGAATACGGGAATGACTGGTTTACCAGTGTTTGCGGCTGCATACAGGGCACGATTGTCGCTGATCCGCAGATCGTTTCTGAAGAGGACAATGACGGGGAAACGGGTGGCCGATGATTGCTGTTCAGTCATGTATGCCTGTTATTTTGAGAACTGTGTATCCGATTCCGTTCGGCGCGGAATGATTGTCCGGGTTTGAACAGGCGTCCGCGGCCGGGGTCTGCATTTGACACCCTTGACCCAGATCCATAGGGCTTCCCAATGGATGCCTGCAATGACCTTGAGAGTCAGCAGGGGATAGCCGAGAAACAGTTTCAGCAACTGGCCGTCGCTGAATTCCTGCCGCTTGCCTGAAAAGGCTGTTGCGATGATGAGCCCGTCCCTGTCGCTCGCGTTGATGACAACCGATGCTGTATCGGCTGGCCGGGTGATGGTGAAATCATAGTCCAGCGCCATCTCCATGAAGGGCGAAACGTAGAATTCCTTGCCGCATTCCTGATGCAACGGCTTGCCGTCGTCCGTATCGCCCAGCGGAAAAACGTAGCTGTGACGCTGACCGAACGTGTTGTTGACCTCGTAGATCAGTACCTTCAGCCTGCCGTTCCTATCATGGCAGAAATAGACGCTCAGCGGGTTGAACACATAGCCAAGTATTCTGGGCATGGTCATCAGCTTGATGGGCCCACCATCGGGCACCATGCCGGCATCCCGCAGATGGTCCTCCACATAACCGCGCAGGTCAGGACACCGCGCTGCCGAATCAAACTTGGAGCCGTGGTCGCCATCGAAGAAACCGAAGAGATTGAACCGGTTGTGGGAGAACAACCGGCTGGCGCGCGCGATACCTTCGATCTCGTCAATATCGAGCAGCATGTAGAACATGCGGTAACGCAGAAAATGCTGTTTGGGGCGCAGGCGCCTATGGGTAACCCTGCCAGTGTAGATCGCCGAGCGGAAGGCATTCATGCCGCGACCCCGATTGGTTCGGGGCGGCTCTGGCGATAGATGCGCCCGGATTCATCGGCAACCTTCCAGGGTCTGCGCGCGCCGCCGAGATCTTCCGCCACCGCAAGGCCCGCTTGCAATCCGTCTTCGTGGAAGCCCGCGCCAAAATAGGCGCCGCAGTACCAGGTGCTGCGCTGTCCCTGCATCTGCCAGAGCTGTTTTTGCGCCTGCATCGCCGCTCCGTCAAAAATCGGGTGGGTATAGGTTTCCCGGTGCAGGATTTTTTGCGCATCCGGCTGATGCTGCGGATTGAGCGTGACGAAGAACTGACGGTCGGTTTCGAGCGGCTGCAATCGGTTCATCCAGTAAGTCACACACAGCTGGTGGCCCGGACCGGCAGCTTCCCGGCGCTGTCCCAGATAGTTCCAGCTGGACCAGACGGCACGCCGTTTGGGCATGAGTGTGTCGTCTTCATGCAGAACAGCATGGTTCACCGAATAGCGGAACGCGGAAAGAAGATTGGCTTCCAGGGGTGTCGCGTCGGACAGCAAAGCCAGCGATTCATCGGCGTGGCCGGCCAGGACAACGTGATCGAAAACCCGGGTAACACCATGGATGTCGGTTACCGCGGCGCTGTCTCTGCCGCGACGGATGGATGCGGCGGCGCATCCGGTCTGGATGCGGTCCCTGTAACCTGCCGTGAGGCGATCGACATAGGCGCGGCTGCCGCCCTTGACGGTACGCCATAGCGGCCGGTTGGCCAGTTTCAGCAGGCCGTGATTATCGCAAAAGCGGATAAACGCCTCCGCTGGATACTCGAGCAATGCCGATGCCGGCGCCGACCAGATGGCGGCTGCCATGGGCAGGAGGTGATCGTCGCGGAAGGCGCGGCCATATCCCTCCCGTTCCAGAAATTCACCCAGAGCGAGCAAACCGAGTTTGCCCGCGTGGGCCGGAGTTTCGCGATAGAAGCGCAGGAGATCGCGCAGCATCATCCAGAAACGCGGGTTGAACAGGTTGCGCTGCTGGGCAAACAGGCCGCTGAATCCGGTGCCGGAATACTCCAGCTTGCCGTCGTCGAGCGATACCGCAAAGGACATGTCCGACGCCGCTGTTTCCACGCCGAGATGGTCGAGCAGGGCAGTCAGATTCGGATAGGTATGTTCATTGAAAACGATGAAACCGGTATCAACCGGAATGGGGCTTCTGTCTGTCTGGCCGACAAGGAATGTATTGCTGTGACCACCCACGCGCAGCTCCCGTTCGAAAACGGTCACGTCATGATTCTGGGAAAGAAGCCATGCGGCGGACATGCCCGCAATACCCGATCCTATGACAGCAATTTTCAACGATGTTCTCCCGTACTCATCATGTGGAAACAACACGGATCGGGATGATCAGACGTTGTTTCTTGCAGCATCAGTGCATACGGTGGAAATACGGAATTGGATCAGGATTAGTTTCGGTGCTGATCCGATTGCGGCGCATCTGCGTATTGAGCGGTATGAATGGCCTCGCAACCTTTACCTTCGGCGATTTCCACAGGATATGGCAGCGTTTTGGACGCGGTCGGTTTTCGTATGCCGGAACAAAGCCGGCAATCAGGCGTACCGTTCAGACAATGACCGGGCCGGCCGATTATTCCGCAAAAATCCTTCGTATCGCGCAGCGCAGTGACAAGGCGGCTTTCGCCGAACTTTTCGGCTATTATGCGCCGCGTATCAAAGGGTTTTTCATGCGCGGCGGCATGGCGCCGGGACAGGCCGAGGAACTGGCGCAGGAAACTATGCTGATGCTCTGGCGCAAGGCATCTCTGTTCGATCCTGCCAAAGCATCCGCTTCCACCTGGATTTTCACGATTGCGCGAAACCTGAGGGTCGATGCGATCCGGCGCGAGCGTTATCCCGCGGCGCATCTCATGGAAGAACATGAACCGGATTTTGAACCTTCTCCGTCAGAGATGCTGCTGCGGCTGGAAGGCGAAACGCTGGTGCGCACGGCCATGCAGAAATTATCGCCAGAACAGATGAGCGTCATCCAACTGCACTATTTTGACGACAAGCCGCACAGTGAGATCGCCCGGACGCTGGATTTGCCGCTCGGAACCGTCAAATCCCGGTTGCGTCTGGCGATGCAGCATCTCAGAAACCTGCTGGGCGAGGAATGAGCTGACATGACCCATCGCCCTTCCGATGAAATTCTGATGGCCTATGCCGCGGGCAGTCTTGCCCAGGGACCGGCGCTCGTTGTCGCGGCACATTTGTCGCTCTGCCCGGACAGTGCCGACCGCGTGCGGCAGTTCGAGGCGGTGGGTGGTATGGCGCTCGAGGATGTGCCCGTTGCGGAAATGGCAGCAGATGCCCTGGAACAGGTTCTTGCGCGTCTTGATACGCCATCATCCTTGCCGGTCACGCCGCAGGTCCGGCATCTTGCCGCCTTGCCGGATGGTCTGGTTCTGCCGTCACCGTTGGAGCAATATGACATGGGCAAATGGAAGTTCCTGGCGCCGGGCGTGCAGTGGAGTTCGATTGGCAGAGGTGGTGCGCCCCGCAATCGGCCGATGCTGCTGCGCGCGAAGCCCGGAATGGTGCTGCCGGAACACACCCATAGAGGTGTCGAATACACGCTGGTGCTCAAGGGGACGTTGCACGATGCGCTGGGTGATTATTATCCGGGCGATCTAGTTGTCGCCGATGCCAGTCTTGAACATGAGCCCAAGGCGGGGCCTGACGAAGAATGCATCTGTCTGGCCGTGGTGGATGGGCGTTTGCAATTGAAGAGTGTGCTCGGCCGCCTCGTTCAACCATTGCTTGGATTTTAACGTGTTGCGTCAGCTGCTGACACTTTTGACGGTTGTAACGCTGGTTGGATGTTCGGCCGGAAAAATGCTCGATATCACGACGTCATCGGGCGGAGCGTCTGTTACCCGGAACATTGGCTACGGCGGGGATCCCCGGCAGGCGCTTGATGTCTACGAGCCCAAAAATATCAGCGCGGCGCCCATGGCAATTTTCTTTTACGGCGGCACCTGGCAAAGCGGGGATAAGGCAACATACGCTTTTGTGGCTTCGGCGCTGGCCGCCCGAGGTATCGTTACGGTGGTTCCGGATTACCGGCTGTATCCTGGCGTGCGTTACCCGGCCTTCCTTCAGGATGGGGCTGCCGCGGTCCGCTGGGCTAAGGATCACGGTAGGACCTATGGCGGAGATCCCAACAAAATCTATCTCATCGGGCATTCGGCCGGCGCCTACATCGCCGCCATGCTGGCATTGGACAAGAGGTGGCTTGGCGAGCAGAAGCTTGATCCGGCGCGTGATCTGCAGGGGTTTGTCGGTATTTCCGGACCGTATGATTTTCTGCCGTTCGACGATAAAATCGTGGCCGACATTTTCAGCCCGGCGCGGACGCCAGAATCAACGCAGCCGGTCAATCAGGTTCGACCCGGCAATCCGCCGGTACTCCTGCTGCACGGGCAGAGCGACGATGTTGTCTATCCGCGCAACAGCATGGCGCTTGCGAAGAAACTGCGGTCTGTCGGGTCTTCGGTCCAGACGAAGCTTTATCCGGGTGTCGGTCACATCGGCATTATCGGAGCGATGGGATCGCCGATCCGCTTCATTGCGCCGACGCTGCGCGATACCGTTGATTTCATTCTTGGGCATGGGGGGAACGACAGATCATGACCGGCGCGCTGTCAGGCTTTCCGGCATCCCCACTTCAAAGGCGGAGTGCGAGGACATAAGTCGCCTGTCAAACCGTGGCCAGCCACCACCGTGTGAACAGAAGACTGAGGGTTGCGCATAGACCCGATGCGAAGGTGCCCCAGCCCATATCGACAATCGTCACCGTCGTGGACCATTGTTTGAGTGTCGCCTGATTGGTCAGATCATAGGTCGCATAGGCCGTGAAGCCGAAAAGCGCCCCATAGACGAGAGCGGTTGTCCAGCGGCCGTTTTCCAATGCGGGGCTGACCGCGAAGATCACGATACCCGCGACAAAGATCAGATAGAAGGCAATTGCCGCGGGATAGTTGGCCTGTGTGCCAATGACATCGGGAATCCGGTTGCGGTAGAAGCCGTTTGCCATGATGCTGAGCCAGACAAAATCGACCGCAAGAAACAGCGCCGCTGTCGAGAGATAGGCGATGACGTATTTGAGCATGAAAGTTTCCTTTCTGCCTCATACGCTGGCGCCCTTTGGATGGATCATCCATGTCGGGATAAAGTGAGCTGCGTCTTCACGTCACAATCGTGATCAGGGACGGCGGCATTTCGTGTGAACAGAGCATGTGAGATTCGTAAGATTCCGACTGAGACGAAGAGTTTCGCGCGTCAGGGGTTGAGCGGTGGCAGTGCTGGCTTCTCGTGCTTCACGTCAAGCCGCCTGCCGTTGCCGTCACGCCACGAGAAAATGGCGGAAGCCAGTTCATTCATAGTGATTTTGGAGTTCACCACAGTATCCGAACGGTATAAATCCGCTTCAAAAGCCTCAAGTGATTTTAGAATTTCCTGATCCTGTGTAGCGGCTGCCCAGGCCGCAATGCTCTTGTATCCGGCACTTGTCGTCCAGGTTCCCAGAGCGGCATAGGCCGCAGACGGATCGTCCGAGTTCAAGGCGAGATAGAGCTGCCGGAACCTGGCGGGTTCCGATCGTTCAAGCATCTTTCGGCGCGCATCCATCCATTTGAACAGGCGCGGCAATGCGATCCAACACAACCAGGTGGCCAAAGCTGCTGCAGACAAGATTATCCCGGCAAGCACTATTGTACGCAGCGAAGGTACACGCGACGATTGCGGTTGTGCCGGCGTATCCGGAATGATTGCATTCGTCGTCGCGGGAGCCGCCTTCACAGTGAGCGCAATGGTGGAAAGCCTGGCCTGCTGGCGACTGGTTTTGCCCGTATCGTACCAGTCGATGGAAAGGCCCGGAATGATCAGGCTGCCTTCGCGCTCTACGACGTAAGTGACACTGTCGGTCCGCCTGCTGCCGGATCCGTTACCGGCTCCCTTGATGCCGTTCTCCAAACGCGGCGGTTTGACGTACATCCTGACCCCGGCCGGCGTTTCAAAATGCGGTTGAGGCAACATCATTGCCTGCGTTCCCCCGGCCGTTTGTGACACGGTTCGCACCAGGGTGTCGCCGACTGTCAGTTTGCCGGCGTCGCTGTCCAAGGTCTGTGACAGCTCGAGACTGGTCGCGACAAGGATGGGTCCGGCGTTGCCGCTGCCGGGCACTTCATTCACATGAAACCTCGCGGGCGGAAGCGACACTTTCGCCGTGACCGACTGACCCGGCACGGCGGCGTAGCCGAATTCTATGTCTGCGGTCGGCAATGTGTAGTCGCCCGCCAATTGCGGAATGACGAGATACGTACGGCGGATTCCCGAATATTGCGCTCCGTCCTTGACGACGTTGAGGTTCTGGGCGCGCCCGTCGGAGAGTGTGACAATCGCATTTGGAAGATCGACCGCGGGAAATTGTGGCGGTGCGGTGAAATAATTCGGCACGAAGACATCGATGTCGATCTGGATCTGTTGACCGGCGACCAGGGTACCCTTCGTGGCAACGGTCGCTTCAACAAAAGGGTCGGCGGCGAAAGCGGTATGATGCCAGAACAACACCAGCAAGGCTGCAGCAAGGATTCTCATTTCGCACCCCGCGCCGCTTCGAGTGCAAATTTCCGCGCCAGCAGCTGTGCCGGGCTGACCACAATGTTCTTCATCCAGATATCCGCCGCCTGTTCCGCGATATCGACCTCTCCCTCTTTCCCCTGTTTACCCTTTTCATCGAATTGGATCTGATCCGGATCGTCATCCGGATCCCGTGGCTCTTCGCTCTCATCCTTCTTTTTGCGCGCTGCAAGCCGCTCGGCAACGGCAAGGTTACCCTTGGCCGCTATCCAGTCCTTGCGCACCGCCAGCGCTTTTTCATATGCGGCAACAGCCGCATCATATTTTCCAAGCTGCATGAGGCAATTGCCTTGATTGAACCAGCTTTCGGGCGTGTTTTCGCGTGCGAATGCGTTTATCGCCTCGTCAAATTTCCTGGCACGGTATAGCGACGCTCCTTTCCAGGCCGGATCGGCAAATGTTTCGGCAGCGTCCGGAAAATCCCCGCGTTGATAGGCAAGGCGGCCCTGTTGGTCTCGGGTGAGCCAAGCGTCGACAAACCAGTTGTCAGCGGCACGAGCCGTATCCGTGCTGGTGATCATATGGAAGGCAAGGATGGCCCCCGTCCATCGGATGCCCCCGCCACGCCGGAACGTGAAAGCGGCAAGCAGGGCGATCGGGATCGTCAGCCACCAACCGAAATCCCGCCACCGGGTTTGGCCGGCATCCGACCGCTGTTCAAAATGCGTCCGGATGTGTTGGGCAATCCAATGCACGTCGCTGTCGTCCGCCGTGTAGGTGGCGACGCTGGTTTCGCTGTTGCGCAACTCTCTCAAAGCATCAATGTCGAGTTTGGCAAAGATGCGGTTGCCATTGGCATCATTGGCAAAGCTGCCGTCGGCGGTCTTGACCGGACCCCCTTGCGCAGTGCCGATGCCGAGAATGACGAGCCCGCTTCGCCGCTTCGATTGAACAGCTGCACGTGAGCCGGAATCGATACCGTCGGTCATTAAAAGGATCGTGCCGGATGCTTCTTCATCGGCCAGCGTTTTTTCTGCCAGTTCCAGCGCGGCCGCGGTGTTCCGGCCGCCGACCGGCATGATGGGCGTGACCAGGGAATTCACATAGGTCCGGATAAGCGAAGCGTCCTCCGTCAGCGGCAGCACGAGATGAGCCGATCCTGCATAGGCGATCACAGCGGTCCTGGCCGCCGGGCGCAATGCCAGTATGTCGTCAATCTTCAGCTTGGCCCTTTCCAGCCGCGACGGTGTCACGTCAATCGCATCCATTGTCCGCGAGAGGTCGATTGCGACAACAAGGGCGGCGGCATCCTGCACAAACGGCGGCAGTTCCTTTTGCCAGGTCGGCCCCGACAGCGCGATTGCCGATATGGCCATCAGCATTGCCATCCAATGATAGGGGCGGATGCCGCCGCGATGTTCCCTGCCGGAAATCAGATGATCGAGCAATTCCGGTACAATCATGCCGCGCCACTTTATTCTCATGTCACCTTGCCGCGCCGCCAGCCAAAGGAACAGCATCGCCGCCGGAATGCCGGTCAGCCACCACGGCCGCAGGAAGTGGAAGTCGGCGATCATGACTGCGCTCCACCGGGTAATTCCCGGCGCCTCCTGAATTCCGTTCCCAACCATGCGAGCGCATGAAATAGCACCAGGAGAACCAGAGCAGCGCCGAGCGGATAGACAAAAAGCTCGGTCCGCGGCTGCCAGGACAGAATTTTCTGCGTGGCAGGCGTTATCCGGTCCAAGGTCGCATAGACGTTTTCCAGGCTTTTCAAATCCTGCCCGAAGAAATAGCGGCCGCCGGTGGCGTCAGCGATCTTCTGCAGCATGGCCACGTCCAGCTTGTCCTCGCCAACCGCATTCATATCACCAATTCCGATTGTATGGACGGTAATCTTGGCTGTTTTGGCGATATCGGCGGCTTTTGCGGGAGGCATTTTGCTCGCGGTGTCATTCCCGTCGGTCAAAAGCACAAGCACCTTTTCCGGAATGTTCGGATCATTGAACATTTTGATGGCGAGCCCTATCGCATCGCCGAGAGCTGTTCTCGGTCCAGCCATCCCGGGAAGCGAATCCGATATCATCGTCTGAACCGTGGCATGGGCCATCGTGAACGGGGCAAGCGGGTAGGGCGCGTCACCGAAAGCTATCAAACCGATCCGGTCGCCCTGCCGTTTCGACACGAAATCAGCAACAACTTTGCGTACTGCCTCGACGCGAGGCACGAGGGTGCCGTTTGGTTCGCGGAAATCCTTCGTGTCCATGGACTGGGATAAATCGATAGCAAGCATGAGATCCCGCTGCGGTTGCGTCTTCTGCAGCGGCGGCTCGATAAACTGCGGACGGGCAAGCGCAAGGACTATCAGTATCCAGGCGAGGCTTGCGGATAGCGTCTGCAGGACTGACCGTTGCGAAACCAGCGATCCCGTGGTCGGAACAACGCCAGCCGCGCGGGCGACTTCTTCGAAGAAGGGAATGCGGACCGCAGTGGTCTGTTCCTTGTAAGGCGGCACAATCCACCAGATCAGCAGCGGTAAGGGAAGCAGGACAAGCAGCCAGGGATAATCAAGTTGATACATGATGCTTTCCGATCCAGCGGATGGCTGCTTGCCTCAACTGCGAAGCATCCGGGCCCGATGCCGCATGCGCGGACACATATTCCAGTTCCGCAATGAAACGGGCAAGCTCGGGGTCCAGGCTGTGGTTGGGTGCCGCGCGCTCCAGGAAGGTCACCCACTCCTTTCCCGTCAGTGAGGCCACCTGTTGGCGCGGCCACGCGGCAAGCGCGGTCCTTTTCAAGATGACCGGCACATGTCCGGGAAGGTCGGCCATGCTCATCTGTCGTAAGCAGTTGATCGCTTCCCTGCGGTAACGGTTCCTCCGCCACCGCCTTGCCCATCGCCAAATGCTCCATCCAAGCGCAAGGCAGATGGCACCGGCAAGCACGGCCCAGCCCCAGGTTTGCGGCATCCACGACACGTCAGGGGGGAGCGCAATGTCTGCGAGCGTTTTCAGCGCAGTGTTCGTGAGGTCATCGGGCATTGGCGCGAGTTCGGCCATCTCACCGTCTCCGCTGTCGCCATGCCGTCTGCGCGAGCAGACTGCGCAATTGCGGCGCGGTTTCCTGGGCGGATGAAACCGGCAGCATCGGCAGTCCGAGTTCGACTTGCCAGGCGAGAAGGTTGCGTCCGCGTTGACGTGCGAATTCGCCGATCGCGCTTCGCATCTGGGGCCGCTGGAACGCCAGTTCGGCTTGCGTGGAGCCCCCGCTGACAACGATCCCGCCGCTGGTTGGGAGTTGAAGCAGAAAAGGATCGTAGACCAGGATTGCCAGCACATCGTTGTGCGTCGCGAGCCGCAGCAGCATGTCCTTGGTCGCGTCGGTATGGCCGTCGAAATCACTGACGATGACAATCAGATGATCGTGATCCGCCACGCTGGCGACCGCCTGGAGAGCGGCATTGAGCTGTCCACTGGACCGTCTTGCCGGCATATCCGCCGTCAATTCCTGATTCATCGCGGATATTCTGGTCGACAGGGCGAAAATTGCTTCGCGGCTGCGGTGAGGCCGCAGTTCATCAATTCTCTCGTCGTTGAAGACAAAGCCGCCGACACGGTCTCCGGAACCGAATATGCGCCATGCGCAAAGCGCCGCGGCTTCCGCCGCAGTCACGGATTTCATCGAGCGGCGGCTGCCGAAGAACATGTTTGTTCTCTGATCGACGACAATAAGCGCCGGGCGCTCCTTTTCCTCGCCGTAAATCCGCACGAATGGCCTTCCCGTCCGGGCCGTAACCCGCCAGTCGATGGTGCGGATATCGTCGCCCGCGTGATATTCACGCAATTCTTCAAAGGTCAGCCCGCGGCCGCGCATTTTTGAGTTGTGCCGTCCGACCAAAGACTGCTGCACGGTGGTCTTCTGCAGAAATGTCAGGTTGCGGGCCACCATCTCCAGCTTGGCCAGATCGTCGACGGTGACATAAACGCCGCTTGTGGTTTTCTGCACGTGAGCGGGACGCGTGACCATGGCATTCAAGCCACAGCCACGAGTTCGACGATCCGGTCGATCACGGCATCAGGTGATATACGTGCGGCGTGCGCGTCGTAGGAAAGGATGAGCCGATGCCGGAATACATCGTGAACGATGGCTTTGACATCGTCGGGCGTGACATAGTCGCGCCCCTTGAGCCAGGCGTATGAGCGCGAAACCTTGTCCAGTCCGATCACCCCGCGCGGGCTCACGCCCACCTGCAGCCACTTGGCCAGATCCTTGTCCAGCTTCAGCGGATAGCGCGTGGCAAATACAAGGGCCACCATATAATCCTCAACAGCCTTGGTCACGGTTACATTGCCAATCGCCTTGCGGGCATCGAATACCGCGGAGGCACTGATTTTCCGGGCGGATTTGGCGGTTTTCGCCTGTGCGTTCTCCTCGCTTCTCACCAGTCGCATGATCGCTGCTTCGGACGTCTCATCCGGATATCCGACTTCGATATGCATGAGAAAGCGGTCAAGCTGGGCTTCGGGAAGAGGATAGGTGCCTTCCTGTTCGATCGGATTTTGCGTCGCCATCACCATGAAAAGATCGGGAAGGGGATAGCTCTTGCCTCCCACCGTTACCTGCCGCTCTTCCATCCCCTCGAGCAGGGCCGACTGGACCTTGGCCGGTGCGCGGTTGATTTCATCGGCGAGTATAAGGTTGGCAAAGATGGGGCCCTGTTGAAATTTGAACTCGCCCTTGCCGCCTTCGCTGAAATAGATTTCCGATCCGGTTATGTCGGCCGGCAGCAGATCGGGCGTGAACTGCACGCGCGACAGTGAAGCATCAAGATTCTTCGCCAGGCTTTTGATTGCTCTTGTCTTTGCCAGCCCCGGCAGGCCTTCGACGAGAAGATGGCCGTTGGCCAGGAGGCCAAGCAACAGGCGTTCAACCATCGCCTGCTGGCCAATGATGGACTCGCCGATGTGTTTGCCAAGGAGTGTAATGTCGTCACGTGCGGTCATTCCGTCGCTCCGCCGAAAAACCATGAGTAGTACGCATTCCCGGCGACGCCTCCGCGCAACTGCGCGGCATTGCGCTGCCACCCCGCACGGTCGCCGTTATAGGCGCTCAGGCCCGTTCTGTAGAACGTGTGGAGTTTGCCGCGCTCCTCCTGCATCGCCGTGGTGAACGCGGCGCTTGCGCCATCGATGACAGGCTCCTTTGCGAGGTCCATGAGTTTGGGAAGCGTGATCGCGAACGAGTCGGGGCGCACCCAGGAGCCATACTCGATGCGCGGGTAGTCGTCGGTAACCGCTACGGCATCGCCGACGTAAGTCTCAAGTGCGGCCCGGTCGGTTACCCACGTCGCCATCAGTCCGGCAAGGGAATTCACGCCCACTTCCGCAAGGGCCTGTTTGACATCGGGCTGGTCGAACCGGGCCTGCATGCGCGGGAGGTCGAAACGCAGCGGTTCCTGCGAACCGACCAGCATCATTTCATGAAGTTCGGTGGTCCACAGCCCGACATGCGGAAACACATCGAGGAAACTGCGCACCAGGGACCGGGTGTCCTCGTCATTCTGGGTGGGAAGGGGCAGCCATTGCGCCACCAGCCCGCCGCTTCGCAGCCTGGAAGATGCGAGGCGATAAAAGTCTGTCGAGTAGAGATTTGCCACGCCCGCTGCTGACGGGGGCGGGGGTTCGAGCGTGATCAGATCGTACCTGTCGGCGCTTGCAAGCAGTTCACGCCTTCCGTCGCGCAGACGGATATCCAGTCGTGGATCGGATGCGACGTGATTGTTTCCGGCGAACAGGTTTGTCGCCCGCGTGACGGCCGGCAGAAGTTCGGCTGCGACCCTCCGTTCGAGGCCGTGATAGGTGAGCACGGCACCCGCCGTGATTCCGGTGCCCAACCCGATGACAAGCGCCGATTGCGGCTGCTGCTGCATGCTGATCAAAGGTATCAGCGCCTGAAGCCGCATATAGCGCAGTGACGGCAATGAATCCCCGGTGTTGGAAACGCCCTGAATGTAAAGTCTCCTGAACTTCTTGTCGCCTCCCTGCTCGAGGACAGCCACCGCCGCACCGAGGCCCTCTTCGTAAAACACCAGCTTGCCGCCACGCGATTGGGCCAGGAGATCCGCAAAGCGTGTCGAGGGCAGCAGAAAGGTGAGGGCCACGGCGGTGGCGCAAAACGCCAATGCTGCAGCGCGATGCCAGGCAACGGCAGCGATATTCCGGTAGACGGCGATGATACCAATTGCTGTCGCAATGACAGCGAGAAGCCCGAGCGAACCGATAAAGCCAAAGCTTGGGATCAGAAAAAATCCTGTCAGTGCCGTTCCGACTATGCTTCCCAGGGTGTTCCAGGCACTGACAAGTCCGACGCTGCGGCCCGTGCGGCCATCCTGTGCCACAATTTTCAACACCACCGGAAATGCCGCACCCAGGAGGACGGTGGCGGGCAGCACGGTCGTGAATGCAGCTATGGTGAACCTGGCGGACATTCCGGCGAGTTGATTACCGGTGAGGTTCAGAACCCAGTATTCCGCCAGCGATTGTGCCGTAACGATCCAGTTTCCCAACAGTGCTGTCGAGATCAGGGCGGCAAGCCCGGCTCCGGAGAGGAGAAGACCCAGCGTGCTCCAAAGGTTTTTCAAACGATCGATTTTGCCTGCCATCACAGCAGAACCGATGGAAAGCCCGAACAGGTAAGTTGCCAATACAATGGCGAAGGCAAAGCTTCGGGTGCTCATGAATTGAACGATGGACTGGGTCCAGACAACCTCATAGCCGAGGGCTACCGCGCCTGCGACAGTATAAAGCGCGAGTGCGAGACGCACGTCGCCGGTGTGGGGCTGGGAATTCCGCACGGCCTGCACCGCGGGAGGCGCGCGTCGGGGAATGGCCCACGATCCCGCGGCAGCGGCAATGCTGCAGCCGGCGGCGACATAGGCTGCACCCGAAATACCCAATGAAGGGATCAATATGAACGCGGCAGCGAGCGTGCCCGCAATCGCACCGGCGGTGTTGGCGGCGTAGAGGCGACCGCCAGCCGAACCGATATTGTTGCTGATCGATGTCACCGATCGCATCAGAGCCGGTAGCGTGCCGCCCATGAGGACGGCCGGAATTCCGATAAGAATGAAGACGGTCGACCAGGCGATAACCGGCGAGAACGTCTCGAGCTTCACGAATGGCAGCGCATAATGTGAAAGTAATATTGTTAAACCAATGCCGCAGAACGCCACTGCCGCTTCGAGCCCGGCATAGAGAGCAAGCGGCCTCGCGTGCCTGTCGGACTGTCTGCCGAATACAATGCCGCCAAGCGCCAGCCCTCCCATGAAGGCCGCAACCCCCGCCGTCACGGCATAGACATCCACGCCGACGACAAGCGACAACTGCCTGATCCATACGACCTGGAATACCAGAGACGAGAAACCGGAGAGAAACAGCAGCAACATGGCAATATAGAGCGATGCGCCGACGGCAGCGTGGCTTTCAGCCATGTCGCTTGCGTTGTCGCGAAAGTGCCTGTTCGGCTGCAGGTCCGCATTGGCGGTCATCAGGAAGCCTCCTTGCATAGTGAGAGGAAGAGGCCGCCAGGGGCGGCCTCTCCAGGATCATTTGGCTTTCTTTTGTTCCGCAGCTTTCTCGAACATCGAATCGATCTGTTTATGGACAGCCTTTTCGACCTGATCGACGCTGAAGCTCGCAGGCTTCTGGCTTGGTGGATACTGGATGAACGTCTGCAGGAATTCTGACGCTTTCATCGTGGCGATGGCGGTCAGATAGACATTCTTAGTCAGCCAATCATTGTACTGGTCGGAGGTGATATCGGCCCGTTCATACGGATCCATGCGCAGATTGAAGAGCTTTGGCACCCGCAAGCAAATCAGTGGATCCTGCCAGATGTTGAGATTACCCGGTGCACGTTGCTCGCAGAAGACGGCTTTCCAGTTATCCCAACGAATAGCGACGAGTTGCCCATCATCGTCGAAATAGAAAAATTCGTTGCGCGCACCCTTGGGTTGTTGCCCTTCCAGGTACGGCAATTGATTGTACCCATCGAGATGCACTTTGAATGTTTTTCCGCCGATGTCTGTGCCTTTCAACAGGCGATCCTTGATGTCTTTATCGCCAGCCGCTGCGAGAAGTGTGGGAAACCAGTCCAATCCCGAGAATATCTCGTTACTCACACTGTCGGGCTTGATTTTACCGGGCCAGCGGATCATCGCCGGCACACGGAACGCGCCTTCCCAGTTGGAATCCTTTTCGCTTCGGAACGGGCTCATTGCGGCATCTGGCCACGAGAACATGTTGGGGCCGTTGTCGGTGGCATAGACGACGATCGTATTCTTGGTGAGGCCTTCGTCATCAAGCGTCTTCAGGAGCTTGCCAACATCCTGGTCATGCTCCCACATGCCGTCGGCATATTCGTTGCCGGGCATACCGCTTTTGCCGCGGTATTCTTCGCGAACGTGGGTAAAGACATGCATGCGGGTGGTATTCATCCACACAAAGAACGGCTTATCTTCCTTGCCGTGCTTCTTGATGTAGTCGATGGCAGCGCCCGTCGTTTCGTCGTCAATCGTCTCCATACGTTTGGTGGTGAGCGCGCCGGAGTCTTCGATTTTGCCGTCGGCGGTCGCCTTCAGCACGCCGCGCGGCGAGAAGTTTTTCACGAACGGATCGTTCGGGTCCTTGGGCCAGTACGGGCGTTCCGGCTCCTCTTCAGCATTCAGGTGATAGAGATTGCCGAAGAATTCGTCGAAGCCGTGGTTCGTCGGGAGGTATTCGTCCTTGTCACCAAGATGGTTCTTGCCGAACTGGGCCGTGTTGTAGCCGAGCGGCTTGAGGGCTTGGGCAATAGTGATGTCCCGATCCTGCAGGCCAACAGGAGCGCCGGGCGCGCCAACTTTGGAGAGGCCCGTGCGCAAGGGTGATTGGCCGGTGATGAACGACGAGCGGCCTGCAGTGCAGCTGTTCTCGGCATAATAGTCCGTGAACATCATGCCTTCCTTGGCGATGCGGTCGATGTTCGGGGTCTGATAGCCCATCAGCCCACGCGTGTAAGCACTGATATTGGACTGGCCGATGTCGTCACCGAATATGACAAGAATGTTGGGTTTGGCCGCCTCTTGCGCATATGCAGGCTGCGTGCCCTGCCATTGCGAGAACGAGATGGCGGTAAAGGCCGCTGCGGTTGCCAAAAGCACTGTTTTGGCTCTGATTCCTCGCGGCATGCAGGCGCTCCACAGGGACGCGCGCTTGTGCTCGGGGTCAGCTGTCATGATGATTCAACCTCCTGTTGCAGATTGTGGTGTGGCTCACGTCGTGGTCTCCCGGTAAGGTTGGTGAACCGGCCGCAAAGCGCGGGTGGAAGCACCGTTTCGTACCCTTGAAGTTGCCGGAAGTACGTTACTGTTACGAATGAGGCTCAGAGCGCGGCCAACCGTGGTTTGCCGCGGCAAAGCGGCTGACACGCATGAAGTAACGATTGGATTTTATTTCCCGAGCGCAAACTGAAAATTGACCCCGGCGAATACCTGCCACTCGGGATTGCCGGCGCCATGGTCGAACACCGTATACTGAGGCTCGACGAACGCATTCATCGTGACCTTGTCGTTGACCTGGAACACCTTGCCGACGCCGAGCCCGACAGGGATCGAGTAGTTTCCGCTTTCCAGATCAAAGTTCCAGGTGGCCGTGGAGCGGAGATAGAAGCCATCTTTCAGATTGAAATTGACGATCGGCTGGAATGTCGCAAGGGAAACATCCTCACGGCTATCCGGGCCGGCAAACGAGGTTTGATAGGTGGCCAGTCCGGCGATCAACCCCCAGGTCTGCGGAGCGACAACAACACCTGCAGCACCGACCTGCCATTTGCCCGATCCAAGCACGTCATCCGTGGCGGTCGGCAGCACGACGAGAGGGCCTAAGCCGAACGACACTTTTTTTCCGGGGACCAGAAAAAGGTCCATCAGCGTGAGATCGCCGAGCCCCGTGCTGTATCCCGCCGGAAATTCAGGCGCTGTCGCCACAGGCAGCGTGAACCGGAGCAACTGCGGAGCGCCGAACATGTCTGATGGTATCAGGCCGCGCAGCAGGAACTGATTGGCATACCGGTTGCCCGGCAACCCGGAAAGCTCGGGAACATAGTAATCATGCAAATTGATCGTTATTTTGGGCGTGAGCGGGTTGTTGGCAGCATTCACATCCTCATGTTGTTGAGCAAAAGAACAGGTAGCGGAGAGAATACTGGCCGCAACGGCTGTCATAAGGGCGATAAATTTCATGAATGGCTCCCCGCGTTTGATTGCGGAAGGATATTCATGGCGTTGTCCGGATGTGAGTACGTAACTGTTACATTCAATCGATGTGTATCGTCCGGATAAGTAACCGTAACGTACTGCCATATTATTTTTGCCGATACATCATGTATCAGCCTGGCTGCTCGCTGGAGCATGCCTGACTGATAGGGGCGGGTCAGACGAAAGTGATTCAGATGGCGTCGGCACAGCGAGGACTTTGGAAATTGATGCTGAAGCTGCCCGCGATGCGGGGGCAGCTGCAAATGGAGAGCGCGAAAAATAAGGCACTTGTGGGACTATGCGACGCGTTTGATGATGCGACGACTGCCCTTGACGAACTGAACCGTGATCCAAGGTCAAATGCAGACCTGATCAAGGAGTATGAAACCATCTGCTCTGAAATCGAGAGCGAAGTCATTGATTTATGCATAAATCTGAAAAGCCGGTCCATTTAGCGGAAAGTACGCTTGTCAGGGAGGCGGACGTTTACGCCACCGCTTTGTGGATCGGGCAAGGGGGGGGCGCCAGCTCCCGGCTGGCGGGTTTTTCCAAGCCGGCTTGCGCCGTATGGCAGCCGCTATTGCTTCTTGATGAACTTATCCGGTGAATAGGAGAACGTCAGCCCGAAGAAGACCTTCCAGTCGCGCAGTACGACAAACGCGCCCGCCGCACCTGTCTGCCATTTGCCGCTGCCGAAGCGATCCTCGCTTGTGGTGGGAAAACTGAACAGGGGACCGACACCGAACGCCCAGCCCTTCCGCTCGAGAACCGGAAAAGGTTGGGATTATCGTGCAGCAGGCATGAGCCTCCGAAGTACGTTACGATTACACATTCAACCGAACCGTCGCGCTCGGGATTTGAGCGTAACCGTAACGTACTTTTCACCGAGGGCGGACGGATGGCAACCTGAACCGTGAAACGGGGACTATCCCAGGATTCAGGTGCAGGGCTGATAATGATGCGTATTCGACACTCTTTGTCAGCAACGGTTCTGCTGGTGTCCGGATTTGTCACGGCCCAGATCAGTGCCCATGCCGATGACGCTGACGAACTGGCGAAAAAGGTGTCAAATCCTGCTTCGTTTATGATCAGTGTTCCGGTTCACGGTGACAGTGATTTTGCGAACAGTAGTGCCGGTCACGGCTTCTATCAGACCTTGGACATCGAGCCCGTGATCCCGTTCTCGCTCAATGCGGACTGGAATCTCATCTCGCACACGGACATACCATTTGCCTATTCCGACCCGGCAGGACCTGACGCCAGCCGTTTTGGGTTGGGGGATATAAGCCAGAACCTGTCGTTCACCCCCTCGTCGCACGGGGCGTTTATCTGGGCATTCGGACCACAGCTGTCGTTCCCCACCGCGACCAATGCCATGTTCGGCTCCGGCAAGTTTTCGGCGGGGCCATCCGGACTGCTGCTGCTTCAAACCGAGAATGTGACGACCGGAGCGTCCTTCGATCACATGTGGTCGCTCTTTGGGTCATCCGGAAGGCCCGATGTCAACCAGTCGGAGGTCCAGCCTTTCATCGCGTGGCATATCGGCAAGGGCCGGACGATATCCGCCAGCCTGGACGCGTCCTATGACTGGACCGGTGACAACTGGAGCCTCCCGGCCTCCTTATCCTTTTCCAAGATTGTCAAGATCGGCGAGCAGACGGTGAGCCTTTCGATCGGCGGAAAATATTGGATTGAAGGACCGGATCAGTCGCCGGAGTGGGGCATAAAATCGGGAATTACCTTCCTGTTCCCCAGCGGCCGGCCGAAGCCATAGCGCAAAGATCCGCCCGTGTTGCGGGATCGCTTCGCACCCGATGCAATCTCTCACCTACGCTTGCTGTTACGGTTACGTACTTTCGCACATCGCGCGATTTTGCTTCGTTCAGCTTGGAATATCTGAAGCTGCTGGTGATCGTTGGAAGCCATGTCGCACGCCATCATCGCTACGGCCAGCCGATGAACCGGAGCACCGGATCAACCTATGGACTGCACGCGAAACTGAGTGGATAGGATCGAGACATGTCAAACAGATTTATCGTTTTGGGTGGGGCGGCCGTCATCGCCTTTCTTGCACTGAGCGCCGCCGGGCGTGCCGAGACTATCAGCTATGGCGATGC
This sequence comes from Phyllobacterium sp. SL163, assembly GCF_049896885.1. NCBI lineage: Bacteria > Pseudomonadati > Pseudomonadota > Alphaproteobacteria > Hyphomicrobiales > Phyllobacteriaceae > Phyllobacterium > Phyllobacterium sp. SL163. The sequence goes on from NZ_JAFCVE010000012.1 coordinate 98,662, forward strand.
CGTAACGACGCTTGCCAATGACTGCGGTCCGGATATCAAAAAGTTCTGTGCCGGCCTGAACCTTGGCAACGGGGTCATTGCAAACTGTCTTGCAAAGAACGCTGCGAAGATTTCGCCGAAATGTACGTCATCGTTCAACGCGGTGGCCGGTTCCATCGGGCAGCGCCGGGAGGCCCAGACCGCTTACTTCAATGTCTGCAAGGGCGACATCGCCCGGCACTGCCGCGGTATCAAGGGCGACGGCTACCAGCTGTCCTGCCTGATCAAGACACAGAAGATCGTCAGCGGCGAATGCAATCAGGCAATCACCAACGCCGGATGGCGGTGAACCATGCGCCCCACAGGAGAAAAGACAATGTCCGCTCGTCGACTTGGCATCATCATCGCAGCCGGTATCATGTTCCAGCCCATCGGCGCCTTTGCGCAGGAAGTGACCCAGCAGCGGATCACCGCCAGCCTTGGCAAGGTCACGAAAGCCGCTCCAATCATCGATGTCGAACTGCTTCGGCAGGAGGCGCTGGGCAACCCCGGACAGAACCTGCAAACGCTGCCGAACTGGAAGAAGGTCAGCAAACTTCCGCAGATGCTCGTCGAGCTCAATTTTGACAACAACTCCGTTGCGATCGAGCCGCGCTCCTACCGGACAATCGGACTGCTCGCCGATGCACTCCACCATCCCAACCTGTTGAAGTACAAGTTCCTCATAGTCGGACACACGAGTTCGACCGGTGACGCCAAGCATAATCTTCAGCTCAGCCAGGAACGAGCGGACGCCATCAAAGACGCCCTTGCAACGACGTTTGCAATCGAGCCTGAACGGCTGTTTGCGGTCGGTGTCGGACAGGAATATCCGATTGAAGGGTCCAATCCGACAGCGGCAGACAACCGCCGGGTCCAGCTCTTCAACCTCGGGACTTTTACCGCGGTGAAGAAATAGAAGATGCGCGCTGCGGGTGAGTGCGACCATTCGCAGCGCGTCCGGCAAATGGCCGGCGACACGACCCTCGTTCCCGACAAGAGCTGGGAACCGGTTGAAGCGCGAAGGTAATCCATCTCGCTCCGGAGATGGGAAGACAGTACGGATTCCTGCCAACCCACAATTAGGGATATTGCTTTTGTGGCAGTAAATTTCGGTTGGTACTGTTTTGTATTTACTGGAATATGTGGCTTTTTCACCAGTAAGGGCTATCAGCTTAATTATGTATAGACTTCATAATAAATTTTGTGCTGATTAACGCCGCCGCTTTATAATGTAATATTTTCATATACGGATAGATCTACTTTATAGAGCCAGCAAGGGACATCGAATCACGAAAGCTCCCATGATTTTGTTCGGATATGACAATTGAGGATATTGCGCAGACATGGCGACCGCTGGAGCGTTAAACTGATACCCGATCTGCTTCGACGTTGCGGCTTGATAGCTCCACGCGGAAACGCGCTCTCGAACGGCACTCACGCCGATACGTCGGCATTGCCGCTGTCGTCTTACGGCTTTTTTATGCTGTTAAGCGTTTTTGTTATCGTCATGGTTTTCGTCGTCGGCGCTATTGAAAGCCGGGGAAGGATAATCTCCCAGGCGGAAATCGAGTTGCGCCAGAAAACAGCTTTGCTTGAAGCCTATGTCAGCAAGATTCTGGAAGCCAACGACATGGTGCTGAACGACATTACGACTGAAGTCGGTGCGATCCCCTGGGCTGAAATTGCCGGTTCAGCGCGGGTTTCACAACATTTGGCAACGCAAAAACAGTATTTGAAACACTCCGGCGTTATTGCGCTGGTTAACGCTGAGGGTATGCTTGTATCCTACAGCGAAGGCTTTCCGGCAAAGTCCCTGAATGTATCCGACAGGGATTACTTCCGTTTCCATCGGGATGATACATCCGACGTTACGTTCATGGGCGAACCGTTGATTGGCCGCGTGTATGGAAAGCCGTCTTTGACCATGAGCAAAGCGGTGCGCCGTCCCGACGGCACGTTCGATGGCTTGATATTGATCACAATGCCCATCGATTATTTCTCAAGATTGTTCAATGGCGCTGCCTCCCAAACGGATGCCACCCAATTGCTGCGTGTGAACGGCGACGTCGTGGTGAATGTTCCGTTCTGGGAGGGGAGTGCGGCCGCGCCGGCATGGTTTGCGGCGGCAATTGCGGGGAACCCGGAGTCGGGCGAAGTTCATCATGTTACGTCGTCGGAAGGCATCGACCGCATCGTCGCTTACCGAAAAATTCTCGACTTCCCGTTTTATGTAACATACGGAATTGATGAGAACGCCCTGATGGAGGGCTGGCGGCAATCGGTTCGCATCTACAGCCTGGTATTGGGGACGGCATTGGCTGCCTTTATAACGACGGCATGGCTCGCGCGCAGTCGTTCAATCGCCTTGCTGCGCTCAAACCAATCGCTCCGGGAGGTTGGCGAAAAGCTTCTCGTTTCGCAGGATGAAGAGCGGCGTTCCATTGCAAGAGACCTGCACGATTCGACAGGTCAGCATCTGACTGGCGCGGCCATGGAACTGGAAAATCTTCGATCCACCCTGCCAGAGCTTAACACGGAATCGTCGTCGGCATTGTCCCGCACGGCCCAACTGATTTCGCTCAGCAACAATGAATTGAGGACGCTTTCCTATCTGCTGCATCCTCCCATGCTGGATGAATCCGGGCTGCCGAATGCTTTGGAGCTCCTCATCGGAGGATTTGAGGAACGAAGCGGCATGGACATCGAGTTGCGGGTCGATCCCGTTCTTGGCGTAAAACGGCCGCCGGCGGGTGTCGAACTTGCGCTTTTTCGCATTGTGCAAGAAGCCCTGACCAACATCTACCGGCATTCCAAGGCGACAAAAGCTGTCATCAGGCTCGTCCGGAACAGCACGACGACAGATTCGCGCCTTTCGTTGACGGTGAGAGACAATGGTGTCGGCATCGAACGACGGAAGCGCGTTAGCATAGGTGTTGGCCTGTCCGGCATGGAGGCGCGTCTTCGTCCGTTGAACGGCACGCTCGATATCTCGACAAACAAACAGGGTACGACGATCTCGGTACAGGTGCCTGGCTAGGTGTAGCGAGATCGCCGTTTGCTGAATAAGGTCTATTTCTTCGGTTTTTTCGTGAAGTCCGCGTAGATCTGGTCCGCCATTTGGCGGAGTGAACGTCCGATATTGGCGTACTCATATTCATTGAGATTGGCCAGCGACACACGCCCTGCGGGTTGACGCGTGCCGAAACCGCTGCCTGGAAGAAGGACAATGCCGGTATCGTTGGCAATGCGGAACAGGAGCTCGGTGGGCGCGACATTCTTTTTGACCCAATCGGCAAAGGCATCGCCATATAGTCTTCTGGTAATGTCTTCGAGATCGAGCAATGTGTAATAGTCGACTGCGTTCTCGTCCGGCCGGGGTGACAGGCCGAGTTCACGATAAAGGGCGGCCTCGCGGCGGCGGATGAGCTTCTTCAGCTCCGCCTTGTAGCCATCGCTCTCGTCCATGAGCGCAAAGAGCGAGAACAGGACCATCTGGATCTGCTGGGGTGTCGACAAGCCGGCGGTGTGGTTCAGCGCCACGGTGCGGCTGTCGGCAACCAGCCGGTCGAGGAAATTGAGCTTCGACACATCGGGCACCAATGTCGAATACCGTTCTTCCAGTTCCTTGCGGTCCGATTTTGGCAAGGCCTTCAGTTTTGCATCAAAGATGTTTCCCTGCTGGGCCGCAATGACGCCCAGACGCCAGCCGGTTGCGCCGAAATATTTGGAGAATGAATAAACCAGCAACGTGTTGGCCGGGCAGGTGGCAAAGAGAGATTTAAAGTCATCGGCAAAGGTGCCGTAGACATCATCCGTAAGGATCATCAGATCGGGGCGCTTTTCCGTGACGATCTTTGTGATCCGTTCCAGGCTCCGGGTGTCGAGCTTGACCGATGGAGGATTGCTTGGATTGATACAGAAGAAGATCTTGATGTCCTTGTCGAGAAGCTTGTCCAGTTCTTCGTCGGAATACTGCCACCCCGCACCGGGATCGGCATTGATGTGAACCTGCTTCAGCCGATAATCGTTCAGTTCAGGTATTTCGATGTAGGGGGTAAAGGCAGGCATGCCGATTGCGACTTTATCGCCGGCCGCAATGAGCTTGTTCTGTTTCAGCGAGTTAAAGATGTACGTCATCGCAGCCGTTCCGCCCTCGGTCGCGAACAGATCGATATCGCTTGAGGTCAGGAACCCGCCGATCATTTCCTTGACGATATAGTGCTTGACGATCTCTTCGCTTATTCGAAGCATGCGCGGCGGCACCGGATAGTTGCTGCCGAGAATCCCCTCGACAGCCTCGTGCAGGAAGTCGGAGGCTGAAAGGCCAAGCTGGTCACGCACATAGCTGAGGGCGCGTCCCAGAAAAACCACACCGGGCTGCGCGCGATGCTCGGAAATGAACCGCTCGAAACGGGCTTCGATCCCTTCAATTTTCGGCAGGCCGCCAACGCCATTCTGCATATAGGAAAAGGACAATTCTGCTTCGGCAACCGCAAACAAGCCGAGGCGGAAAAAGGCGCGCCGCGGCAAAGTTGCAAGGAAGTTCGGATTGCCGCGTCCGGCATTGAGGATCAACCGGTTTTCCCGCGCTGAGGCAACTTTGATAAGGGCATCCTTCAATTCGAAGGGGCTGAGCTTGGCGTATTGGCTGTAATCGGTGCGGGGCATGATTGTCTCCTCAAGCAAATGCGACGACCAGAGGGCCGAGCAGGGTCAGGAACACGTTGGCAAGGGCGTAGGTTATGGCAAAGGGTGCCGTGGGAATGGAATTTCCAGCCTTGTCGAGAATTTCCCCGAAGGCCGGGTTGGCGCTGCGTGAGCCGGAAAGGGCACCGGCGAAAATAGCTGTATTGTCATATTTCAGGACATAGCGGCCAAACAGCATGGTGATGATCAACGGCAGGATCGTCACAACGACGCCGATGAGGAAAATGGAAAGGCCGCTCGTTGCGATCGTTTGCACCGCCTGCAGGCCGGATTGAAGTCCCACGACCGCAACAAAACCTGCCAGCCCGAGATCGCGCAGAAGCGTCGATGCGCCGGTCGGCATATTGCCGATCGCGAGGTTTCGGCTGCGATACCAGCCGAAGAGAAGACCGGACAGCAAAGCGCCGCCGCCGCTGCCGAGCGTCAACGGTATGGAGCCGATACGAAGGACAATCAGGCCGACAAGCAGGCCGGCAACCAGGCCCAATCCATGGAAGACGAAATCCGTCTTGTCGCTCGGCAGAATGACCGTGCCGATCGATCTGGAAGCGCGTTGCAAATCCTGATCCGTGCCATAGAGAGTGACGACATCGCCAGGCTCAATTCTGGTGTCGGGATCAAGCGGCAGGGGTTTGTCGGCACGTTTGATGCCCGTCACGTAGATGCCGTGACGCAAATCCGCTGTCGCGGCCTCCTTGATCTCGCCCACGGTCTTGCCGATGAATGCCGGGCTGTTGATTGTCACGTCGCGTGTGACGACAACGATATCCATGCCCTCGGACGACTGCAATTCGGTTCCGATTGCTTCGGCCGCATTCACGACACCGGCCCGTCTGCCAACAACAAGGATGATATCGTCGGCCAGAAGCGTGAGATTGGGTTGCACGCCGATCAGTGCGCCGGCTCGCTTGATCCGTTCGATTGTAAACGTCGCGTCGCTCGCGCCGGCATTCTCAACCTCAGCAACGGTCCGCCCTGCTGCCTTGCCCACACGATAGATACGGCCAACAAGATCGGGTGCAGCCGGGTGTTCTCCCGGGCCATACATCTGTGCGCCAGCCAGCAGCGCTGCCTGCGCTTTGATCGCATCGTCTCTGATGCTGCGGCCCATGAGTTTTGGCAGAATATTGACGCAGACGATGATGGCGCCGAAAGAACCGAAGATGTAGGTGACCGCATATCCGACAGCCACATTGCCTTGCAGTCTCTGCACCTCGTCTGCTGCCAGACCAAGCTTGCCGATGGCCGCGCTTGCCGTGCCGATAATAGCGGATTGCGTGAGCGCGCCGGATGCGATGCCCGCTGCCAGCCCCTTATCGAGACCAAACATCCGCGCAAGCACCACAACGGTAATAAGACCACTGACGGCGAGAACGACAGCCATGGCAATTTCGCGCAGGGATTGGCGGCCTAACGAGCGAAAGAATTGCGGGCCGCTTTCAAAACCGACCGCATAGATGAACAGTGCGAAGAGAACCGACTTGACCCCGTTGTCAACGGAGACTCCGACCTGGCTGATCAAAACCGCGACGAGCAGAGACCCTGCAACGCCGCCCAACTGGAACTTGCCGAACTGGATCTTACCAATCGCGTAACCGCCGGCCAGCGACAGGAAAAGCGCGATTTCAGGTGATTGGCGAAAAACTTCATGAATCCAGTTCATCAATTCCCTCCAGTAGATGCCGCGGGTTGCTGACGTTTTCCGTGCCGAAATAGATCATTGATCTTCAAAGCTGTAAATCCTGCCCCAATCGGCCTTCATATCGACGAGCAGCCAGTTGCGGGTGCCGGCTTCTGTCAAAGCCTTGTCGAGCTTGCCGAAGTGAGAGTCGCGATCATAGGCGTATTCCCTGTCTGCGTCGGTGTGGTGCACGATCATCCCAAATCGAGGGCCGTCGCCTGCCGTTGCCCAACGCAGCATTTCGTAATCGCCGTCGGAATTCCCCGCGACGAAGATCGGGCGGTGACCGATGAACTTGTTGATGCCGACGGGTTTGCCTGCGCCATCGTCGATGAAGTCGATTTTCGGTTCACGCGTGAGGACGGGCGTGTCGCCCTCCAGGAGGTACTTGGTTTCTATGCTGCTGCCGATCACCTGTTCCGGCGGAATTCCATACATCTTCTGCGTCATCGGACGCATGAATTCGACACCGCCGCCAGAGACGATGTAGGTTTTGAAACCATTGTCCCGCAGGTAGTCGAGAAGTTCGCGCATCGGCAGGAACGTGATTTCATTGTAAGGGCGCTTGAACTTTGGGTGTCTTGCCGTCGCGAACCAATCGGTAACGATCTTGGAGAATTCGTCCGTTGTCATCTCCGCATGCGTTGCCATACCCAGTTCGACAATGCCCTTTTCGCCCGCGCTGGCCAGGCCTGCAAGATTGCCTTCCAGGATGGATTTGAATGGTTCCTTCTCCTTCCATTCCGGATGTTCCGGAGCGAGAACCTTGACGCGATCGATCATGAAACCGAGCTGAAAATAGTATGGCTGCTCGGACCAGAGGGTTCCGTCATTATCGAAAACGGCAATGCGATCCGCAACCGGAACGAAACTCGTTCCCTCCGTCGTCACCTTTTGAACGAATGCGACGATTGCAGCTTTCGCGCGGCCTTCGCGCCACGAAGGCAGCGCATCCTGGCTGAGCGCCAGTGTTGGGACAGCGGCAATCAGAATGGCTGCGAACAGCCCGGCGAGCCTGGCAAGTCTGATCATGGAGTGCTCCATTCTAGGCAATCAAGGGCGCTTGACGCACCGGAAGCCAACATGGCTGGTGGAGGTGTCTTCCGGCTCGGCGTGTCTGGCCGCCGGACGGTAACGCCTGCAGTAATTCGGGGCACAAAGGTGCGAGCCGCCCTTGAGGACCCTTCGCGGTATCCGGATTGCAGGCTGCCGCGGATCATAGCTCATTTCGATCGCTCCGCCGCGGGGATTGACAGGGATGCAGCACGCCTTGGCTGCAGGTTCGGGATGGCGCGTCGACCAGAAATCGCTCGTCCATTCCCAAACATTGCCAATCATGTCGTAGACACCATATCCGTTCGGCGGGAAGCTCGTGACGGGGGAGGTCCGGTCGTTTCCTTTCGAGCGAAGGTTGTGGTGGGGAAAAATACCTTGCCAGGTGTTCGCCATCAGTCGGCCGTCCGGTGTAAGTTCGTCGCCCCAGGCAAATTCAGCGTCGTCAAGCCCACCGCGCGCGGCAAGTTCCCATTCAGCCTCAGTCGGCAGATCCTTGCCGGCCCAGTCGGCGTAGGCCTTGGCATCGCACCAGGCAACGTGGACGACCGGATGATCGAGTTTCCGTTTCAAATCGCTTTTGCGCCCGTATGGGTGTCTCCAGTCGGCGCCGAATTTGAAGGTCCACCATTGGTTTATGTCCGAGCTGGTGACCGGTTCGCTGGGAGGATCGAACATGAGCGACCCTGCCTTGAGCATGTGCGGCAACGCCCCGGGATAGTCCTTCGGATCTGGCGCTTTTTCCGCAAGCGTAACGTAGGAAGTCGCTGCAACGAATTCCCCGAACTGCCTATTGGTGACAGGTGCGGCGTCGATCCAGAAGCCGTCGACCCGGACCGGGTGGCTTGGAGCTTCTTCGGCATAGTGCTTGTCGGAACCCATGGTGAAGGTCTTGCCAGCTATCCAGACAAGACCGTCCTCGGATATCGACGGCTCGCTTACATCTTCCCGTTGAACTGCCACGGTCATCCTGTCTCGCCTCCACATGCATCGAGTGCAGCATCAAGAAGAAGAAGGGCTGACTGAAGTACGTTACAGTAACAAATCCCGATCCGGGCGTTTCCGAACACAACAATCGCGCATACGCGTCTGTTGATACGGATGGAGGCAGTCGACGATGACGCCGTTCGGAAGACGAGATCTGACGCCCGGCGTTGTATCGAAGGCGATGCCGGAACGGCAAAGGGCAAGCGAGACGCGGTGGTCTTGTAACCGTTACGTACTTAGCTGATCGCTCCAGGATATCGAAGATGGCTTCAAGCATTCGCCAAGAGCACGCCGGAAATTGACGCCGGTGAAACACGACCAGGGTGTTGACCACCACGCATTGCCACTCCTCATTGCATTGGATGACAAAGCCGCCGGAAAACAACGGGCTGCTTCGACGTCTCATCCAGACGCGATAATTGGAGGGTCATCAAAGGGAGCGAGACCAGACAAAGCCATGTCGGAGGTATCGGAACGGCGGGGACTGTGGAAACTGATGCTCAAGCTGCCCGCGTTGCGCGGCAAGCTCCAGGTTCTCAGTGCGCGGAATGCCACATTGCTGAGTTTATGCGAGGCATACAACGACGCAAGCTCTATGCTGGATTTGTTGCGAAGGAATGGATCAAGCGATATCAAATTGATTGCGGAGTACCAAGATCTTTGCACGGAACTTGAAGAAGAAGTCATCAAGATGTGCGCCTCAGTGAATCAAAAATGATGTGATCTAGGTTTTGCTGCTGAAATTGGCGATGAGTAATTACAAATGATTAGGCGGCGTGCGCTGTAATTAAGAATTATATTGTTTCGTTTGAATATTAAGGGAATTCACTGTTTGAACCAAGGGTTTCCCCCTATACCGCAAGTATAAAATACACTCTAACTGTACTTTGTTGTTTTTCATGGGGGATGAGTGCAATGAACGTTGACGAGGTTGTCGACGCGCGGAAACCCGCAGGAGTAACCGATGAAGATGCCAAAGTAGAGCTGGAACGGCTTCTATCGGATGCACAGTTTCATTCCACGGAGCGCAACAGGAACTTTCTGAAATACGTCGCCAACGCGGTTTTCGAAGGCAACTCAGCCTCGGTGAAGGCCTATACCATCGCCGTTGATGTTTTCGGCCGTCCGTCCAGTTTCGATCCCTCCACCGATCCCATCGTCAGAATAGAAGCCACGCGCCTTCGTGCGTCGCTGGTTCAGTATTACGAGGCGCGCACGGACATTGGAAGCGTGCACATTGAATTGCCGCGGGGGCGATACATCCCCGTTTTCTCAAGAATAGCGGAGCTGGCAAGCGGCGCCAGTCAGGCAGAGGATGCCGCGGTCAAAGACGATGCACCCCATGTCGTTAAACCTGCGAAAGTCGTTTCCCTGCGAAATTTACTGCTGCTCGGTTTGCCGATCGCTGCCGGATGCCTTGGCCTTTGGGCTTTCCTGGCGCGGGGGCCCATCTATTCCGATAAACCGAATGTTGCGATCGAGATGAAACTCGCCGGTGATCCGTCCGATGGCGAGGCCGTTTTCATTCGCGACTATCTGATGATTGCCCTGTCGCAGTTTCATACGCTCAAACTGTCCGCGCCTGACCAGCCGCAAGCCTTGGGCCGGGATGTTTCGAGGCAGACGGCAGATGTGACCTTCCTTACGTCGGACCGGCGCATGAGCCGTTACCATGTGAAGCTGAAATATCATTCCACTGCGAGCGAACGCGCGGTCTGGTGGCAGGTCGTCAATCCGGCCACCGGCGAGGCTTTGCGATCCGGGGTGGAGAAGATTCTTGTCGGCAATAAAACCAATGAAGATTTGCGCCGCGAACTTGTGACCAATCTGGCCAATCGCTTTGCCGGCGCGCGGGGCGTGATCAACAGCACGGAACTGACGCGGGAACTGGCAGCCCCGACCATTGGGAACGGGTGTATACTTCGCGCTGCTGTCGCCATCGAACAGCACAATGGCAATGAAATGTGGGAAGCCAGGACCTGTCTTGAATCCACGCTCAGTGTCGCCCCGAACGATGCCGACGTGAATGCCCAATTGGCGGTACTTTTGCTGGAGTCGACCGCGCCGGACATTGCCAATGATTCGACGGAACGCGCACTCCTCCTTGCAAACAAATCCGTATCGCTTGCGCCAATGTCGGAGCTGAGCAACTACGCGCAAATGCTGGCACAATTCCGCAATGGTCAAACGGAAGCGGCCTTCGTCTCCGGCTATCGGGCAATGGCGCTTAATCCGCAAAATAGCGCCATCCCGGCCCGATTGGGTGCAATGCTCTTTGCCGCGGGGCGATGGGCCGAAGGTTCTGGACTGGCGATCAAGGCAGGCCTGATCGATGATGTTCCGCACAGCGACGCAGGTCTGACCCTGGCCCTCGACGCATATCGGCGGGGTGAATTTGCGGAAGCGCTTTTACGCGTGCAGCAAATGGGCCGTTCGGACGATTATGTTGCCAATATTCTTGAGTTGGCGGCTGCAGCGCAAGTTGGCGATACGGCAACGGTTGGCGAGGTTGCAGCCCGTCTCAAATCGCGTGACCGGCAATTCTGGACGACTTTTCGCGCCGAAATGGCCGCCCGCCAGTACGCGCCGGTCCTTGTAGACAACCTTGGTGCCGGCCTGATGAAGGCCGGGCTTGCGCTGCCTCAGTGGCCCCAAGGGGGAGCACTGGACACAACGTCTCCTCTCGTTAGTTCGACAAATTAACTGTTACGTACTTGCCCTTGCGGCCAACTCAGCCGCTCATGCATTCATGAACGACGCGCGGCTGTTGCTTCATTGTTCGCGTTGCCGTGGCCGCAAACCAAAGGCGGTTGATGGGTATTGGAAACTGCCAGTATTGGAGCTGTTAAAATGACTGTACACAGGGTCTTCACCGTTCCGGTACGAATGTGGTCACACCAAAAGTTAAAGCGGATCGTCGCGGTTTCAGCAACGCTCTCGCTGGCTTTCGCCGGCGCGGCGTTTGCTGCAGAAGGCGGGGCAGGCTTCTACCTTCTCGGTTCACGCGGCCCTGCCGCCGGCGCGCTTCCGCCTCCTGGAATCTATTTCCAGAATGACATTTATATATACTCCGGAAGCCTCGGTGGCGGCCGTGGTCTTCCGACGGGTGGCAAGGTCGTCGGTGATGTTGATGGATCGGTGGCTGTAGAACTGCCCACTGGGATATGGGTGACACCCTGGGAGATTTTGGGCGGGAACTTCGGCCTTTCGGCAACTGTGCCGGTGGGATACAAGAGCGCGTCTGCAAAGCTTGATATTGTCAGTCCGCGATTTGGCACTGCAATCCAACGGGGCCAGTCTGACGACATATTCACCGTTGGCGACCCCGTTATCAGCGGAATGATCGGATGGCACCATGGTAACTTCCATTGGCAAACAGGCGTCATGGTCAATGTTCCGATCGGCGATTATCATGATGGCGCGCTGGCAAATCTCTCGTTCAACCATTGGGGGGCGGACCTCTATGCCGCGGCATCCTGGATAGATCCCACATCGGGAATCGACATCTCCGGCGCGATAGGCGTTACATTCAACGCTGAAAACCCTGCAACGAATTATCGTACGGGTGACGAGCTTCACATTGAATGGGCAGTTTCCAAAACCTTCTCGCCGAAGTTCTCTGCAGGTTTGACCGGATATTATTATGACCAGATATCAGGCGATAGCGGCGCGGGCGCGGTGCTTGGCGGCTTTGAAGGGCGTGTCGCGGCCATTGGCGCAACCGTGGGATACAATTTCGAGGTCGGAGAAACACCGGTTGCGGCGCGGTTGAAATATTTCCATGAGTTTGCGGCGGACAATCGGGCAGAAGGCGATGCAGGATATATCACTTTCTCCATACCGATTGGCCAGCACAAGCCGAAAACGCAGCTGGCTGCTTCCGAATAAGACGGACGCTCGCTTCGCAACCGGGTAAGGACACATCGGCGGCGGAGCGCCTGGACCGGCGCTGCTTCAACGCTTCCGTTATGCCGCCGGAAATCTGGCGGCTGAAATCAGTTCCAAACTTCGATCTTCGAGATTTTATCGTCTGGGGTCATTGTCAATTTGTATTGGGCAAACCTTGTCTTGTCGTCACACGTTACCAGCACAATCGTGGGGCCTGCTGCCGACAGGACGTGATCGATTCTTGCGTCGCTGATCTTGTTGCACCAGAATCCTGCCGCCCGTATTGCGCGCGCTGTCTGGCGCTCAAGTATGCGCACCTGCAATGACTGTGCAGCAGCAACGTCTGTCAGAGCGACGAGGAGACAAAGGCCCTGGGCTATACGTTTCATCCGTTACCTCGCATAAGTTACTGATAAGAAGATGCTTTGAGCACTCCGGTAATGCAACAATGTAACTGTAACAACTTTGACGTGGCCTCTGATTTATCCCAACAATCCAGACAGAATTGGTTCGCGCGTTCTGCCGAGCCAATGCTTGATCCCAATGACCTAGAACGACCTGTGCGTCCGTAATTTTCCACGTATTACCTTGGGGGCGTGCCGTTCTGAGCCGATTGGCATCAAGCCAGGGAGTGTGGCGCAGTGGGGGGGCGGCAATGGTCGGTTCAGGTGTATATCCGCTTTTACAAATGGCGAAGGCCGTTGCGGCAACTGTCCGGGGCGCACGGTCGGAGTGGTCGTGATGCACATCATTGCAATTCAAAGGACTGCCATCCATCTCTGCCTGATCGTCGGATTGATGTTCGCCGCATGGTTTGCCTCCGGGTCGAACAGTGCCGCACAGCCCGCGGCGGCGGCATTGCCGCCTGAAAAGGTCCAGCAACTGATCAAATTGCTCGACGATCCGGAAATCCGTGCATGGCTTGCCACCAAACCGAAGACAGTACCTGCACCTGCCATCGATGGCGCTCCAAGCGGTTTTACGCTTTGGACCAATGGCATACGTGAACATCTTCGTGCGGTGATTCATGCCGTTCCGGCTCTCCCCGGCGATCTGCTGAACGCAGGCAGAATCCTGGCTGCCAAGGTCAGCGAATATGGCTTCTGGTCCGCAGCGTTTTTACTCCTGATACCCATTTTCTGCGGGATGGGCCTGGAGGTTCTTTTCAGGAAATGGGTAAAAAATACAGCGGGATCGAACTCAAACCAACCGCCGGACGACAAGGTGATCTTTCACGAAGACTTGGCACAGGCGGCCTTCGTAAAAATTGCCCCGATTGCTGTTTTCAGCATTGTAAGCTTCGGCGGTTTTCTGATCCTGGCATTGCCGCCTCTGTTCAATGCTCTCGTCGTCCCACTGTTGCTGGCGTTGATCGGATGCCGGATGATCATTGGCCTGAGCGAACTCCTGCTCGCGCCTGCCAAAGGCGAGGCCCACATCCGGCTTCTTCCGATGGAGGATATCTCTGCCCGGTTCTGGAGCCGTCGCACCAGCGCTTTTACAATCATATTGTTCGCCGGATGGGCTGCAGCCGGCGTTCTGGCGGCGCTGGCGATACCGGCCGACACAAAGAGCCTGATCGTCTATTGCATTGGTATCGGATTGCTGGCCGTAGCGGTGGAAGCCGTTTGGCATCGCCCCGGGCCTCGTCGTGACGCCAGGGATATGGGCACGGGAGGCTGGCTGCTCGTCGCTTCCTTTTGCATTTTGTGGTTCTTCTGGATCGCGGGCATGAACATTCTGCTGTGGCTCGGCATCTACGCGATAGTCCTGCCCGGCATATTGAGAGCGACCAGTGCAATCGTTAAAACCGTGTTTGACCAGTATCATGCGGATGAGAGCAAACCGGTTTTCGAAGTTTTGGTCGATCGCGGTGCGCGAGCCCTCATCATAACACTTGCCGTAATTTGGCTCGCCATGGTTGTGCGCCTGCATCCGACAGTTCTGACCGAAGATGCCGCGGCCAGCAAAGCGATCCGCGGCGTCCTCAGCGGTGTTATTATTCTTCTTGTTGCGGACATGCTGTGGCACGTCGCCAAAAGCTCCATAAACCATCGGCTTGAGAGGGCCCGGCAAACAAGCAGCGATGCCGCGGAACTGGCGCGCAGCGGCAGACTGCTGACCCTATTGCCGATCCTGCGCAATTTCCTCGCGGTACTCATCGCGGTTATTGCCATCATGATGGTGCTCTCGGGGCTCGGTGTGGAGGTCGGACCGCTGATTGCCGGTGCAGGAATTTTTGGTGTTGCAATAGGTTTTGGCTCCCAAACGCTCGTCAAGGATGTCATCAGCGGCGTGTTCTACATGATGGACGACGCGTTTCGCGTCGGTGAATATATCCAGAGCGGGAGCTATAAGGGCACCGTAGAGTCCTTCAGCATCCGTTCGGTCAAGCTGCGCCATCACCGTGGCCCGATCTTCACGGTTCCGTTCGGCATGCTTGGTGCGGTCCAGAATATGAGCCGCGACTGGGTCATCGACAAGTTCCTGATTTCAGTCAGCTACAACACCGACATTGCGCAGGTCAAAAAGGTGGTCAAGACCGTGGGCGCAACGCTCCTGGAAGATCCGGAATTTGGTCCGCAAATCATCGAGACGGTGAAGATGAAGGGCGTCGAGGCATTCGGCGACTATGGCATTAATCTGAGCTTCGCCATGATGACCAAACCCGGGCATCAATCAACCATCAGGCGACGGGCTTACGCCATGATACGCGATGCATTTACAGCGACCGGCATCGAATTTGCCTCGCCGACCGTGCAGGTTGCGGGTGACGATCATTCAGGCAGTGTCGCCGCAGCGGCCACGAACGATGCGATCCACCGCAAGAAGGCGGCGGATGCCGCGAAAGCCGGGGAAAGTTGAACCAAGGTCGATGAATTCTGATATGGGCGGGGTAGCAATGGCATTCAGCAACGCATTGAGCCGGCTTGTTCTGGGTCTCATCGGGATCGCTTGTTTGTCCATCGCCGCGCCGGCCCTGGCCGAGTCAAAGTTCCTCTCAAGCCACATTCTTGATCTGGACGGGATGAAGCAGAGGCGGCTCATTCGAATTCTTGTTCCTTATAGCAAGACGATTTATTTCATTGATCAGGGCAAACAGTATGGCACTGCAGTCGAGTTCGGCACTGCGCTCGAGACGGCGCTCAATGCCGGAGCCAAGAGAGAACTCGACCGTGTGCGCATCGCGTTCATCCCGGTTGGCCGCAACGAACTGATTTATGCATTGAATGACGGACTGGGTGATGTGGTGATGGCAAACCTCACAATAACACCGGCCCGGCTCGAGCAGGTCGATTTCACCGTTCCCGTTTACGACAAAGCAAGCGAAATTCTGGTGATGGGACCTTCTGCCGAAAGCGTCGTCGATCTCGATGACCTTTCGGGCAGACAGGTCGCCGTGCGGGAGACAAGCAGCTATTTCGAGCATCTTTCAAAACTGAATGCCGATTTGAAATCGCGGGGAAAGACCGAGATAAGCATACGGATTATGGACGAAAATCTCGAGGATGAAGATCTTCTTGAAATGGTGAACGCGGATCTTCTGGCCTACACCGTCGTCGACAAATACAAGGCCGCAATCTGGTCGTCGATTTTCAAGGATATTGTCGTTCGTCCGGATATCGAAATTTCCGGTAACGGCCAGATCGCCTGGGCGATCCGCAAGAACAGCCCATTGTTGAAGAAAGAGCTCGACCGTTTCGTTGCGACGCATCGGGTCGGAACGACCTTTGGCAATATTCTGAAAAATACGTATTTCAAAAGCGATAAAATTCTTCAGCGCGCTTACTCAAGCGACGATGTCGAAAAATTCAAGCAACTGGTTACACTCTTTCGCAAGCATGGTACGACCTATTCCTTCGATTACCTGATGCTGATGGCGCAGGGCTATCAGGAATCCAAGCTCGATCAATCGAAACGCAGTCCGCGCGGCGCAGTCGGTATCATGCAACTGCTCCCTGCCACCGCAAGCGATAAAGTCGTTGCGATTGCTGGCATTGATAAGAACGAAGACCGCAACATCGAAGCCGGTTCGAAATATTTGCGCTATCTTATGGATACCTATCTGGACGAACCGGGGCTGAATGCGCGTGAACGCGAGTTGCTTGCCTTTGCTGCCTACAATGCAGGGCCGGGCAACCTGAAGAAGTTCAGGAAGAGGGCCGCAGACCTTGGTCTCAATCCGAATATCTGGTTCGGCAATGTCGAGAATTCGGCCGCGGACATCGTTGGCCGGGAAACGGTGCAATATGTCGGCAACATCTACAAATATTACGTTGCCTACACGATGCTGGCGGAGCGGCTCCAGGAAAACGCCGATGCAGTGAGTTCCGGCAAAAAGGGTGGCTAGACCATAACGGTTTTCAAAGCAGCAACTGACAGAATGGGCCGCCGTGAAAGATCAGGAATGTCGGGCCGTTCTACCGTTCACGTGCCATGGGTTGGCTTAATAGCTCAGCTCGCGGGACTGCGCCTGGTCCTGCAGTGTTTCATGGAATTTATCCGAGTTGACCGGAGCGCGTTTTTGGCCTTCCAGAATGTTGATCGGCGTACTTACGGTTGTCGCGGCGACCTTGCCGACCACATTGACACCTCCAGCTATCACCGCCGTTACACCTTGACCGAGTGATACGTTGGAATCGGTAAGGGTCTGTCCGGTTACCAGGCGCTGGCCGATCAACTGCACAATCTGCGGGCTCTCTGCGAACTTGCCGTGGTTGAGGCTGTCCCCGCCCTTGACCTTCGTCAGGTCGATAACCGTAATTCCGGCTTGTTCGAGTTTGCTGCGATAGGGCTCGTCGGCGGGATTGATGGCTCCAAGCCGCTGCACGTCACCCGAGATGAAGCGGGAGGCTGCGAGCGCACGGTCGTCCTGGGAAACGAATATCGTGAATTTGGGTCGCTTTTCACCCATTTCCGTCCATTGGCGCGCGAAGACATCGACATCGATATCCGGCGAAGCCAGGATTACGTTGTCGATCTTTGGGGCAACGCGGCCGTCACGAATAGCCATCTGCCGCAAGGACTCCATGGCCAGCCATGTTCCCATCGAATGCGCCATGACGGTGATGTCTTTGACGTTCGGATCATTGGCAAGCGTGCGCAATGTTTGCTCGAAAGCCACTCTCGAATAATTGGTGCTTTCCTTGTCGTAATTGTAATCGAAGAGACTGGCCCTGGACGGCCAGGTGAACAGGATCGGCGTTACCTTGGCGCCCGAGTCGTGGATAATCTGGGCAAAACGAAAGACCGAATCCTCATAGCGGTTGTTGAATCCATGCACGAAGACCAGCGCATGTCCGCCGACGACATGCGCCCGGAACCATGTTCTGGCCTGATCGACGGATTTGAGCTGCTGGACACGCGTAACGGCAAAATCGGTATCGGGGTTGGGCGGCAGTTTCTTGGGCCATTGAACCGTGCCAGCCTTGCGTTTGCTGTCCGATGGGATCGAAACCGAGATATCGGTCAGATAGGGATGCGGGCTGCGCTCTCCGGTAAACAGTGTGGCGGGATCGTCGGATGGGACCCGGCTCGTCACGACAAGCATGTCCACAGTCGAACCGCCGGTTTTGTTGGAAACCGCGACAGGGGACATGACGCCCTTCGGATGGCCGGCACATCCTCCCAATACGACCACGCAGGCCAACAGGATTGACAGAGGAGATGACAATGGCATCAGGCCAGTTGCGGCGCGCCGTCCCATTGGGCGCGTGTCGTTCGGCAACTTGTTTCGCCTGGTAGACGCATGGTTGGACAGAGCATTTGGCATCGGGTGTTTCCTCGAGAACCTGTGGCGCACCCGCAAGGGCATGCCTGAATTCATGCCTCAATGAGCCGGTTTCGTATCGCGAAGCGGACAAGCGCTGCCGTGGATTTGGCATCCAGTTTACGCATGGCAGCGGAGCGGTGGCTTTCAACAGTCTTTTCGCTCAGTCCAAGGACCGCTGCCGTCTCCTTGTTGCTGTGTCCCTCGGCAATAAGCTTGACGACTGCCGTTTCCCGCGACGTCAGGATGCTCGGCGACGCATCAGATTTTGCGAGGTAAGAGGATACGAGTATGTCCGAGACCGCCTTGGTGAAGAACGGTTGGCGATGTTCCAGTGCCTCCACGGCCTGGATCAGATGGCGGGTTGCATCCGACTTCAGCAAATATCCCCGAACGCCCGCTTCAAGAATGTTGCGCAGCAAAGCCTCATTGTCGTGTTGGGTAAAGATAAGGATTTCGGTTTTAGGGTTGTGGGTGCGGATCTGACGGGCAGCTTCGACGCCATTGATATACGGCAAAGCATAATCCAGGATGGCAATTTCGGGGTCGGTAACACGAGCCTGCTCAACCGCATCGCGTCCGTTCTCCGCCTCGGCAACGATTTCCCAGCGCTCCCGCGTAGAGAGAATGGCTCTGACGCCTTGCCGAACGATCTCATGGTCGTCCGCGATGAGAATCCGTGTCATATCCACCCCCCGGTTGACGCCTGGTCCGCTAGCTCAGTTCGCCGATCTGGAACAAGCTTGCGGATTACCTCAGCCCTACATCGGAAACTGAAATTCGGCAAAAATTAACAGTTACGTACTTACGCCGACAGAGCCGTTGAACGCTAATGCTCCCCAATAACCAATGGGAGCGCTGCGCACAATGCAACGGTCAATCACACGCAACCGCACAGCAGCACCATCATTGCACAGGTGTGCCGATTCGTGTCGCGAGGTTGCCGTCGCCGATCGATATCAACGCTCGTACTCCGAACACAATTCATTGAGGAGAAGCAAGTATGTCACTATATCCAAAGGCGATGGCCATCGCAGCTTCGGCGATTTTGCTGTTCTGCGGCGGCATCACGCCCGTGTGGTCGCAGGCACAAACGGCTGCAGCCCCGCCTGCCGCCGCGGTCGCTGAAGCACCCAAGCTGCTTTCGAACACCGAACTGCAAACGCTTGTCGCACGCATTGCGCTTTATCCGGATGACCTGGTGGCTCTGGTGCTGTCCGCTGCGCTTAATCCGCTGCAAATCGTGCAGGCCGAGCGTTTCCTCGAAGAAGCCAAGTCCAAACCGGATCAAAAGCCGGATAAGTCTTGGGATGGCAGCATCGTCTCGCTGCTCAATTACCCGACCGTTGTCAAAATGATGAATGACGACCTGAACTGGACCCAGCAACTCGGGACTGCCGTGGTTGACCAGCAGAAGGATGTCCTCGTTGCCGTACAGCAGCTGAGGGACAAGGCGGTTTCCCAAGGGGTGATCAAGTCCAATGACAAGGTCATCGTGGAAAAGCAGAAGAGCAACGTTGTCATCCGTCCTGTCAAAAAGGAGGTGACCTACGTTCCGGAGTATGATCCGATTATCCTGACGAGCCCGACTTATGTCGCAGCGGCGCCAATCGTCTACGGGAGCCCGTATCCGTCCTATTACTACCCATATGCGCCTTACTGGGCAGGTTTCGTTACTGGTGTTGCCTTTGGCGCTGCCGTGGACTGGAACAACTGGCATTCATGGGGCGGGAATGACGTCAATGTGAATGTCAACAATTTCAACCGCAATGATTTCCACTTTGACAAGAACAATATCAGCAACCTCAACTTTGACAGCGGTAAATTCAATTTCGACCGAAATTCCATCACCAACAATATCCGTCAGAACAACGGAAACCGTCTCGATGTAAAGGGCGGCGACCGCATCGGAAATACATCCGGTTTCGCCGGCGCCGGCTCAAGAATCGGCAGTGCGGACGTTCGCCGTGACGTACAGAGCGGCCTGAAGGAACGGGTTGGCGGGAACGTTGCAAATGACCGCGCCAACCGGGCGGCCACACGGCCTGCCAACAACAATATCGCCCGTCCCAACCCGGCCAAAGGCAATATTGCAGGCAACACCCGGCCCAGGCAAACAATGGCGGCTCGTGCCGATCATCGCCCAAGACAGCCAAGTGCATTCGGCAATTATGCTCCGGGCCATGAAGTCAGGCAATTCTCCCAACGTGGCAATTTCAGCCGTAACTTCGGTGGCGGCGACAGGCTTGGCGCGGGTGGTGGAGGCGTAAGGCATGGATTTGGCGGCGGCGGTCGCTTCCATCGCCGTTGACCATGAAGAACCACCGCAGTTTCCTTTGAAGGATTTTGAAAAATGTCCAGACACGTTCTGAAAGCACTTTTTGCATCAACGCTCATCTCAATGGCTGTACCGTCGTTCGCAGCCGAACCGTCATTGCAACGCTTTGTCGGCGCTGAACCCTTGACCTTCAAGGACGCCGGCGAAGCGGTGGATGCCCTCAAGAAGGATCTTGAAACAAAGGATGTCGGCGCACTGGCAAAATTGCTGGGTCTTAACCCGGAAGAGGCAAAGAAATCGGACGATTTCGACGCGCGCCTGACTGAACTTCAGCAGGCGTCCAAGGAACAAACCGCAATGGAAGACCGCGAGGACGGCGGCAAGGAAGTGGTCCTGGGAAATCTCGCCTGGCCATTCCCGTTTCCCTTGGTGAAGCACGACAGCGGCTGGCGGTTCGATACACTTGCGGGCCTTGAGGAGGTCCTGGCGCGTCGTATCGGCGAAAACGAGCTTGAGGCAATCGACATATGCCGCAACGAAGTCCTCGCGCAGGCGGCCTATGCACAAGTGGACCACGAAGGCGATGGCGTGCTCGAGTTTGCCCAGAAAATTATAAGCGACGAAGGCAAGCAAAACGGGCTCTATTGGAAATCGGCTGGAGGCGAAGAGAGCCCTGCCGGCAATCTGGGGGATGCCGCCAAAATCGAAGCCAGTGCCGGCTCGGACCACGGTTATTTCGGGTATCGATTCCGAATCCTCACGTCGCAAGGCAGCAATATTGCCGGCGGGAAGTACAATTTCGTTATCAACGGCCACATGATTGCGGGACATGCCATGATTGCTTCACCGGCAGTCTATGGCGAGACCGGGATCATGACCTTTGTCGTCAGTCATCACGGTACCGTTTATCAAAAGGACCTTGGTCCGGACACGGCGAAGATAGTCAAAACAATAACCTCGTTCAATCCTGACAAAACATGGGAGCCTGTTGAGGACTGATCGTGGGTCCGCGGGATATCCAGGGCAGATCCTAACTGTCGGGAGCAATACGCAATCAGAGCCGGGTGGAGCGATCATCGCTTCATCCGGCTCTGATTTTATATTGCCTCCCGATGACAAACCGTTCGCCTGAGAAGCAAAGACCTGACAGGAACGGTGGAATCCGGAAATGTCGACTTTCAAGATCCTTACATGCTGCACTTGTGATAGGTGACATACATGTTGTCGCCAAACGGATCGAAGCGCTGAAATTCTTCGGGGCCGACGATTTTGAAAGTAGCCGTGACATCGCTCTGGATCATTGAATCGGTGCATGACAGCCGAGCGGACAAACGGTCTTTTTGTTTGCGCACGCTTTGGGTGGTGCATATCGCCATCGGCCCGGATACCTTGCTTCCGACGATCAGCAAGCCGGTTGTTGTTGAGGCGCCGCGGTCCTTGAACTCAATCTTTTTGCCGACTTTCTTGAACGTATCAGCGCAGTCGGTACCGTTCATGGTCCACGCGCCTTGCAATTCCTTCATTGAAGCCGCGATGACGCCGGATGTTAAACCAAGGCCTATCAGTCCGCTCAAGAGAAGGATTTTACCGGTTTTGCCTGACATCGAAGTTCTCCATGTTCATTTCGTCTGAAGACTAGGACAACGGCAATCCAACGAAAACACGGTCCGCTCGAATATACAGATTCGATACGGTAAATGTGCCGATGGCCGATGGCGATAAGCCGGCCTCAAGCGCTCATCGGATCAATGTCATCTTCGTGTCGTCCATGCGAACCAGACGGCGACAATGGCAAGGACAATTGCCAGGAAGCGGCGGATGAAACGCTCGCGGGATGGCTCGTTCAGGACCGCTCCCAGCGAGCCGGCGAGTATCACGATGGCGCAGTGAATTGCCGTTGCGACCAGGAGGTAGATGGTTGTGAGCAGCAAGGTTTGGCTGAGCGTGGGTGAGACGTCGTCGAGGAAGGTCGGTAACACTGCAATGTAAAAGACCGCCGCCTTCGGGTTGAGAAGGTTGGTCATCAGGCCGCGCGCAAAATGTTTGCTTGCCGGTTCTGCCACGGGACCAACCTCAGTTGAGCTGTCCCGCCAAGCGTCGACGGCGAGATACAGCAGGAAAACAATACCTGCCCAACGCAGGGCCGCGTAGAGGCCGGGAGATTGCGTTACTATTTCCGCCAGACCCAATGACGCTGCAAGTCCCACCACGGCGAGACCGAGCGTAATTCCAGCCACAGTGGCAAATCCCGATCGGCGACCATCGCTCGCGGCGATGACAGCCAGGTAAGCCATATTCGGCCCCGGCGTCAGCTCGATGATCAGCGACGTTGCGGCGAACGAAAACAATGTGCTTACGGGCAGTTCGTACAATGCCAGGCCGCTCATCATGTGTTGCCCCGGCTCGCGTTTCGGGATTGCAATCCGCTGCGCTTTTCGAGCAATTTGCGCCAGAGGCCGCCCTCGAATGCCGAGCTGATCTCTCGTGATGCGAGATAGGGGATCAGGACAAGCAGCATGATGAAGCTGGTGGCGAATATCTGGGGTGCCTTGCCAAGAAGATCGGAAAGCGATGCGGCTATTGTCCTTCCATGGATGAGCCCCACGACAATCTCCTCGAGAATCGAGAGTGTGATCAGCAGCGCCAGATAGAGCAGGGCCTTGGAGGCAATGACATTGATGATCCGGCGATCGCTATAGCGATCGCCCAGATGGACGGCGTGCCCAAGCAGGATGAACTTGGCCAACAGCAAGGCCTTGAGGGCAGGGAGCCCGAACGGCCAGAAACCATCACCAGAGCTGCCTACAATCGTGATTTTATAGAGGATGATGGCACTCAGGCAAACGTAGAGATAAACCGCAAGAACGGCGAATTGCAGCAAGTCGCTCTTCAGTCGGGTGATCATCAAACTGGCGTTGATTGGCATGGTGGCCTCCTGATCGAAACCGGTTACCGTCGGATTGGCATTTGTCGGCTCCCGACATCGCCGTTGCCTCATTTCGGATGGTACGCAACCAGGGCCGAAAGGGAAGCACGATACGGTAAATCAAGTGATGGATAGGCCTTTAACAAGCGTCCCAGAAATTGGAAATTATCTAATGATTCCGCTGCATTTTTGAAGAATGGGCATTTTAAATGCGTTCAGGCAGATAACACGAGTCCTAAAGTATAGGCCGCAATTTCCGGTGACCCTGCGGTGGCGACTATGGCAAGAGGTTCTGCATCAGGATAGTTGAGCGCCGCGAATACCATGCAGAATTGTGCTGGACATCGAGATGAAAGTCAGCCCCATGGTGTGCCTTGAAATGCATTCATCGGCAGTTTGAGATAGCGTATGCCGTTCTCTTCCAACTCCGGAAGCCGGCTGCCGTTGATGTTGACCTGCAAGGCGTGCAGAATGAGTTTTGGCATTGGGAGCGTCCGATCTCGGTTCTCGCGCATCAAGACAAAGTCCTCTTTGTTTGGTGAGCCTTTGAGATGGATATTCTCAGCCTTCTGACGGTCGACAGTGCTTTCCCATAGGGGTTGCCGTCCACCCGGCTGATAGTCATGTCCGACAAATATGCGCGTATCTCCGGGCAGGGCGAGGATTTTCTGGATGCTCGCCCACAGCGTGCCTGCGCTTCCGCCTGGAAAGTCCGCACGGGCTGTGCCGCTGTCGGGCATGAAGATCGTATCGTGCACGAACGCCGCGTCACCGATCGAATAGGTTATCGATGCAAGCGTGTGGCCCGGCGAAAACATGACGCCGGCCGCGATGCTGCCGATGGAGAAGGTGTCGCCGTCAACGAACAGCCGGTCCCACTGACTGCCATCGATGCGCAAATCCGGCCAATTGTAGATCTGCGACCAGATCTTCTGGACATCGACAATTCTTGCGCCAATGGCGATTGGCGCACCCGTAATCCCTTTGAGATAGGCTGCAGCCGACATGTGGTCGGCATGCGGATGGGTATCGAGAATCCACTGAACATGCAGATCTTGCGCACGGACAAAGTCCAGCAGCAGATCGGCGTTGTATGTCGCTGTCGTGCCCGACTTCTCGTCGAAGTCGAGGACCGGGTCGATGATGGCACAAGCCCTGGTCTTCGGATCGCTGACGACGTACTGAACCGAAAATGTGCGCGGGTCAAAGAAGGCGGTAACGTCAGGCCTATGCATGGACAGCTTCCTGAAAGTCCGAAACACGCGGCGAGAAAATCGCCCGTGCCGGATCGAATGTGTAGAGCGCTTCAAATGAAGGAGCATCACGCGCCAACTGAGCGACAGATTGCAGGATGAAGGAGACTTTTTCATCTGACAAAAGGACGCTCAGATTGAGTCTGGTAAATCCGGGCTTCTCGATCTCGTTGCCACTGAGGATCGCCAGCCGCATACGTTGCGAGGTGTCGGCATCAATCGACAGCAATCGGTGCACATAGGGCCCCGCGCAGGCGCAACCTCCCCGGGCCTGGATGCCGAACCGATCGC
The DNA here is from genome assembly GCF_049896885.1 of Phyllobacterium sp. SL163. Lineage (NCBI taxonomy): Bacteria > Pseudomonadati > Pseudomonadota > Alphaproteobacteria > Hyphomicrobiales > Phyllobacteriaceae > Phyllobacterium > Phyllobacterium sp. SL163. The sequence goes on from NZ_JAFCVE010000012.1 coordinate 123,517, forward strand.
TCAGCAGCCGCGTGATCAATTGCTGGTGGACATATCCGCCTTTGGCGTTTCTGATTCGGAACGAGAATATCGGAAGACGTGGCAGTAGGCAGGAGCCGAGCAGTTCGATCTCGGGAACGTTCTGCCATGCCGCAAATGCCTTGTGCGTCAGTTCATCGTTGCGCCGCTTGATTTCGTCCAAGCCGATCGCCTGTTTGACCAGAAAAGCAAGTGCCGCTCGAATGTCACCGATAACGTTGGGCGTGCCCGCTTCCTCGCGCGCTTCAAGGCTGTCGCTGTAATCATGGCCGGTTGGCGAAACGAATTTCACGGTGCCGCCACCTGGCCAAGAGGGCTTGCTTGCGACAACGGCATCGTGGCGAACAATCAGGATACCTGTTGCTCCCGGCCCACCAATGAATTTATGCAGCGATATGACGATCGCGTCTATCTCGACGTCCGTTTCGGGGCGCATTGAGATTGGCAGATAAGGTCCGGCACCGGCATAGTCCCAGACGATCTTTGCGCCTGCCGATTTGGCGATCTTCGTGATTGCCGCGACATTGGTCATAATCCCTGTCACGTTGGACGCGGCCGAAAAAGAGCAGACCTTCAAATCTGCGGTGGCGTTCTCCAGCGCGTTTGTCAGAAGCACGGGATCCGGGCCGCCGTCGACACCTTCGGCGATTTCTATGATCTGCGCGCCGCTTTCCCGCCATGGCAGAATATTTGAGTGATGCTCATAAGGTCCGATGATCACGCAAACCCGCTGGCCCGACGCAACCGCCTTGGAGACACCAAGCAAATTGACAAGCCGATTGATGCCCGCAGTTGCTCCGGACCCTGCAAAGATGACTGCGTGGTTGTGGTCTGCGTCGCAGCATTCCGCGATCACTGCGCGCGCAGCCCGGCGCAGGCGTGTCATCATGCCTCCGCAGTAGGAGGCTTCGGTATGGCTGTTTGCATAATAGGGCAACACGTCTTCGAGGATAAAATGTTCGACCTGTTTGAGCGCCCGTCCGGAAGCAACGTAATCGGCATAGACGAGATCTTTCAAGCCGAACGGCCCGTCGACTTTGGCCTGCGAACCAATAAGACCCTCGCGTAGCATGACGACGGGATCGGCCACATCGAGGCTACTTCGGAATTTGGCGAGAACTGCCGTTGGAACTGCTGATTGGCGAGTATTGACTGGCTCTTGCACTGTCGGTCTCCAGAAAGGATTTGACAGAGATTATATTCCCCATCACTCTTCAAATCTTCACCGATTTTTTGACAACTTGGAGCTAAAGCGGGAAAAATGATCGATAAATCCGAGAAAATTGATGATTTTGATCTGAAAATTCTGACGTGCCTTCAGCGAAACGCGGTCGCATCGCAACGTGATTTGGCCGACCAGGTGGGGCTATCGCAAAATGCCTGTTGGCGGAGGCTCCAGCGGCTTCACGCTATCGGCATGGTGCGAGGCGCACACGCTGACATCAATCTGGAGGTGCTTGGTTTCGATCTGATCGTGATTGTCATGATCCGCACGCGCCACCACTCCAAGGAATGGTCCGATGATTTTCGCAAACACGTCGACCAGTTGCCGGAGGTTATCGATTTTTACCGAATTGGCGGGGATTGGGACTATTTGATCAAGGTCGCAACCCGTGGGATGTCGGGCTATGACGCTTTTTATCAGAAACTTATTACAAACTTCGATCTGGCAACCGTAACGGGCTATTTTTCGATGGAAGCCATTATCAACAATCGAGCGGTTGATTTAACTCGTGTCCGCCAAAGCGACAAGACTCGTTTAATTCCGTAAAGCATCCAGTGAGCCATACATTGGATAATCTGGAAAAACCGCTCCGCGAAGCACCCAGGTTCAAGGCCGAATCCGCTTGAAGCCGGGAAAACGGGCTTGGAGGCATAGGTTCCTCGATCACAGCCAGTCGAGACCGCGATCGGATCTACACCGGGTTCCGAGGGGACGGAAATAACTCCTCGGTCAAACCAAGAACACGATAAACCAACAATCCCAGCCATTCATGCATCGCAAGATCAGATGCGGCAAGACCTGTGGCAATGGTCGAAACGGGTCTGAACCAATCTGCGCTTCCGCGGGTGCGATAATCCACGGGATAGGGAGTTATGTTCATACCGGCAGCACGAAAACACGCAACGGCCCGCGGCATGTGGCTCGCCGAAGTTACCAGCAGCCACTGTTCCCCTGGCTTGGCTTGAAACGCTGCGGCGGTTTCCGATCCGTTTTCGCACGTGTTGCGCGAAAGCTCCTCAATGCTGATGCGGGTTTCAGGTAGACCGATAGAGACGAGCACATCTTTGGCAATCTGCGATTCCGTCGGGGAGTTGTCGTGTACAAGATGATTGGCACCGCCGGACAGCAATACACGCGCATCAGGATGAAGCCGGGCGAGTTCAGCCGTTGCCGTCAGTCTTTCGGCTGCCTCGTTCAAAGCGGGGCTATGACGTCCGGCTGTTATGTGTGTGTCGACAGCGCCTCCGAGCATGATGATGCCGGCAACTGGCCCTGTAATGCTGGGTTGTGGAAAGCGGTTCTCAAGAAGCAGTAGGGCCGCTGGTCCTGCAGGAGACCAGCCAAGGATTGCAAGCAGCGCAACTGACATCGCGAGAAATGACAGACCTGTCCTGCGAAACCCCAGGATCAGGGCGAACATGCCCGAAATACCGAGAAGCCCGATGATATTGGACGGCAGGACCACGTAGCCCGCCACTTTGGAGATCAGGAAGAACATTTAAGGCCCCGGTGTTCACGGCATGATTGCTTGTATGCGTGATGTGTGCAGCATCGTGCGCTTATTGTCCAATGGAACGAAGGTGATCGATACGGCGCAAAAGGAAGCCATATTGGGCAACGAGAAATCCAATTTCAAATCTCACATGATGGTTATCGCGCGGCGGTATCGGAATATCCCGATCATGCCGGCCGCCTGTCTGTCGGCTTTGCTCAGTGGATTGGTGTGTTGGCCGCTCGGTGATCCGCTTGCCATTACCAGTC
>NZ_JAFCVE010000013.1:0-106170 GCF_049896885.1 Phyllobacterium sp. SL163
TGGCCCTATTGCGTGGCCAGTTTGCCCCGCGATCACGGTGAGCGGAAATCATGTGTTTCCCGTCACCTGCAAAATGCCCTTAGCGTGTATTAATGTAGAAATGACCACAGAGCCCCTATAGATCCTCGCCGATGCGATCATGAAGTTGGCCAAGCCCTCGTCGCTGACGGACCGCGGCATGTCCGTCGCTGCGCCGAGGACGAGGCGCAACGGCGGCTTGGTCATGATCAGCTTTTCGCCGAGCCGCTCGAATTCGCTGGCGAGCATCGCCTCTTGCATCGAGACGCGCAGCCCTCCGCTGCGGGTCCGAAAGTGCTCCGGCGAGATCACCGACCAGAACCTCCACGCCGACCAATAGATCGCGAGCTTTAGCGGCGTGCCAACGGCATCGGCATAGGATTGCACCGATTCGAGGTACTTCCGCGACATCCGCAGCTCCTGCCTGGAGGGGTTCGTGCTGCGCACGTTCTTGACTTCCACAAGCCATTGCCCGCCGTCATCGAGGACAATGCGGAAGTCCGGGGCGCGCAAGGTCTCAGCGGCATGGACGCGACCAACATCCTCGGTCTTTAGGAGTTTGAACTGCCCGAGGCTCAGTACCGTCGCCTCAAATAGGCGCTCAACTCTCGACCCGTGGATCAGCGCCGGATCGGCCAGCGCTTCCCGCAAACGCGGCGCGGCGTCTGCCATGAAGCGATCGACCAGCGTGGGATCGTTGAGTTTGATGCCATTCTTACGTGCAAAGACCGCCACCGACGCCAACAGATCGAAGGCCTTCTGCCTCTTTGGCGGCTCGGGTTGCTCCTCTTCGCTCAGGGTACACCTCTGGCAAAAGGATCGACGTCGGGCGGATTCATATAGGCCCGGAAGCTTTCGAGCGTCTCGTCGCTCGGGTTTTCGGCCTGCGGGATCGCACGTATCATCTCGGCAATGTCACGACGTGCAACGGTGTCGATGATCGTGCGGCCGTTACTCATCTCGTATTCCATCGAGCCGCAGTGGCGGCTCCGCCGCGCCAGTCCAGGCGCAAAGGCGATCGGCGGCTTCTTGCTACCCCTCTTGCTCACCTCATGCTTGGCAAGCGCAACCCGGATAAATTCCAGCATGGTGAAGGCGATTTCCGTGCGTCGCAGATCGCTTTGCATCTGCTCGACCAGCTCCGGCCGCTGCTGCGCATCGCGGAGCTGCTGCGCCCTGAGTTCGCGGTCATAATGCCGATAGCCGAGATCGCGTTCGAGATGGCTCGCCTTGTAGTCAAGCCCGCCGTTGTCGGCCAGCCTGATCACCTCCTCGCAGCGTTGGCGCCAGGTCCTTTGCAGCTCATAGGCCGCATAGATCCACATCGGCGACATGGCGCCGAGCAAAGCCATCTGTTCGCGCGGCGGATCGTCATCAGCGTGGTGGCGCATGACCTCGTCTTCCAGCGCGTTCAAAAGATTGTCGACCATCCCGAGCTGGTGCGCCTGCATCACGAGAAAAGTGTTCTCGGAAAAGCCGGCAAGTGTCTTCAAAGCGTCAGCAAGCTCTCTCGGGTCGATTTCCGTGACCGGGCGATAGCGCGGCCGGTCGTGATATTCCTCATCGATAAAGTCGTCGTCACCCAACCGCTCCTCCTCCGCTCAATCAAGTCAGCCAGTACGGCGGATCGGTTACCGCCATCGGCAATAGGTCCGCCCGTCCCCAGAACCTCGTCGTCGCCCTAATGTAGCGGACGAGGTCGGTCTTTCTGAGCCTAAGTGTCTCGCTCGGCCGCGAAGGCCCGGGGAGAAGATCACGATATTCTGCGATGGTGTGGTCCCAGAGGGCCGGTGCCATGGTACGAAGGCGCTCGCATGATGGTCCCTCGCCATGCCGCACGACATTTGCCACCGTGAACATTTCGTCGAGCTCGGCGCCAAGATCGTCGGTCGTCAAATTGACGCTCGTGTGCTGGGCGCAGGCCTGCAGGTGCTCTTGGAAACCGCGCAGCTTCCCGAGTTCCTTCGTCCCCATCGACGTTGCCCAGATGCTAAGCTGCCGTTCGAAGACCGCAGCCAACGTTAGCACAAACGATTTGGCGGCCTCATTGGCCGTGTAATTGTCGGCCTGAGCGGCGGCGCGATCCAGAAACTCGTTCATCGATGCGGCGTCGCCCTCTTCGAGGACAGGATGCAGTACCAGTGCGTCCATGGTCGGTTGGATGACGCGCACAAATAGCCGGTCGAGGTTCGCTTGAAAAATACGAGGTAGGTGTTCAACGACGAGCGTCATGGATCACGCGTGTTCATTGGCTCAATCCTTCGTTGATCGCATCGACAAAGTCCTTGAGCGAGGGTCCCGTTAACTGGCCCTTTTTATCAGTCAATCGAACGCGAAGGGCGCGAGTGATTTCGAATTGCACACCCATTCCGAGTTTTGCGCGGTTACAGATGTTCGATCGATCGAGCCCTTGCAACGCAGGATTCTTGTGAGTCGCTACCAAGAAGCCTCGGTTCGAAAGTGCTTTTGCAATACTTGCTGCCAGTTTCTCGTGTCTTCCCCCCAGATAGATCATCTCATCATCGCCTTCGCAACCATGCATTGCCAGGGCAACATCACTGCTTTCGACGACCCCTACCGCCTGCGGCTCATTGAAGTTCGCAGATGTCACGTGGAGCTCGCGATTGCCCTTCGGTTTTTGGCCCTCAAACAGGTAGTAGCTGAGACGATTGCCAGCCACTGCTCGGACCAGCTCAGACGTTCCCACCTCAATCTTTCCGCCATGGGGAGCAAGCACGCTGATACTGGAATTCCGTTTTTCTGCCTCGATACGGAAGGCGCTTGCATCTTCGGACTCGGCCAATTCGTCAAAATTCTTGTAGCGATCGGAATGCATCCCTTTCCCCCAGGCACTGTGAAAATCAATCGACGCGGGAATATTGACATGTCAGATAAAAATATTCAAGATACCTGACATTAGGAGATTCCAATGAGCGATGGCCCGCATAAAAGCTTGCCTCTACGCCACGGATACCAACGTGTCGCAGCATGGGCGTACAAACCGGCATTTAGCATTCAACAGGTCAGCGAGGCGGCTGAAGCTGCACTCATGCGTGACGTTGGACTTGAGGTTATTCCCGCTTTGAAGCAGCTTGTCACGGTAGCTGATGGTTGGGATCTTCTCACGCTGGCTTCTTCCGCGAATGAACAACTCGACCTCCTCCGCGTCGATCCCTCGGTACAGCCGTTGGCAGCAAGCGCCATCGAGGCGACGCAAATGGCTATCTCGCAAGGATACTCTGGACTGGCTGCGGTAGAGAAGGGCTTGGCCGCATCGCTCGGTGAGCGCTTGGCCGCCGGCGCGCGCGCAATGGAAGAGCATTACCTTGTAAAAGCGGGTCCGGGCGCCTGCCAGCAAATGCGGCGACGACTGGGAGAAACCATCGGGGAAATGACTGCCGGCGGAACGTTCGACCGCATGGCGAGGTCGATACTTGGCGACCGCACCGTCAAGGTGAGCAGATCACCGACGGTGTACGACGGGGTCGATCAGGGGCCTCCACTATGAGCGATTTCCCGTTGGAAATACCTTTGATCCGAGTTGCGGTTGTGGAGCCCGGAGCTAAAGGAACAGAAGGTTGGCGCACGGCTGAAATCGGAAAGGCTATCGTTTTTAAGACGGAAGACTTGAACGATTACAGAACGAAGAACTGGGATAGCCGCGTTTATGACGCGATGGTTCTCATCGCCGCGGTCGAGTATTGCGACAAGGCCCTGAAGCGCCCAGGCTACGGTTGGGCACGCCGGATTGAGCTGCAGCTGCCCGTCCATGACGCGGCGCGCTGGCAAAACCCACGCGTGTTGGAATGCGTTGCCGCCGCATTGAAGTTTTTGACCGGAGATGAGTGGAAACTGACTTTCACCGGTGCCAAGCTCAGCGCCGACAGCGATTTCGGAAAACAAAGCTTATTTGAATGGGGCGACACTGGTCGCACGATTACGCCCTTTAGCGATGGCTTAGATTCGCGTGCAGTCTCGGCAATCCTCGGTGCGCAGGGCCGAGTCGATAGGCTGATCAGGGTTCGCGTCGGCTCGAAAGCCGACGACCGGCCTGTTCGCGATCGCAGGAAGGTGCCGTTTCTGAATATTCCGTTCTCTGTCAACATGAAGCCGATCGGGATCAAAGAGTCGTCGGTGCGAAGCCGTGGATTCAAATTTACGCTATTGAGTGCACTGGCCGCATATCTCGTCGGAACCCATGACGTGGCTATGCCAGAAAGTGGGCAAGGTGCATTGGGACCGACCCTTGTTCCAACCAGCCACGGCTATGAAGACTATCGCAACCACCCCCGCTTCCTATGCAAAATGGAGGAGGTTTTTGACGCGATATTCGGTTACTCGATCCACTTTCGACTGCCGCGGCTTTGGAAAACGAAGGGGCAGACCTTGGCAGAATTTGCCGCGATCGAAGCCGATCCCGAAGAGTGGAACAAAACTCGCTCCTGCTGGCAGCAGAGCAGAAATTCGTCGTTCGATAGAACGCGCCGGCATTGCGGTATATGCGCAGCCTGCATGCTGCGGAGGCTCAGTTTCCATTCTGCCTGTATTAGCGAGCCAAAAGAGAACTATATTTGGGAAGACCTGCGCTCGGGAAGATTTGAGGACGGAGTGGTCCCGGGTTTCACGAAGGTCACGCGGGCAATGCAGCGATACGGGATCGCCGGAGCGCTGCATCTTGATCATCTCGCCGAAATGCGCTCTTCCCCCCTCCACCGCGTTCGCTTGAAGCGACACGCCTGGCAGCTGGGGGAGCGGCTGCATATGACGACAACTGAAGCCGAGGAGAGACTTTTTGGCCTACTCGGACAGCATGACAGAGAATGGAAGGCATTTATGAAGGATCTCGGGCCGAAATCATTTGTTGGCCAATGGTTGGCGTGACCTCATGAGCGAGAGTCACGAACAGCTCAACCCTGGGCAAATCGGCGAACGCTTGCGTATCGCCCGCGAAAACGCGGCGAAGACGCAGGCGGATGCGGCAGCGGCAATCGGGGCGGCGCGTACTACACTCGTTGCAATGGAGAAGGGCGCGCGCCGGGTCAAAATTGGCGAACTCCAACAACTCGCCCAATTCTACGGTACGAGCGTCAACGCGCTGCTGCGCAAAGAAGCTGTTCACGTCGAGCTTACGCCCAAGTTCCGCAAGCTCGCCGATCATGACGAACCGGTCGTCAGTACGGCTGCGGAGCTGATGGCCCAGCTCGTCCGTGCGGATGTCGAGCTTGAAACGCTGCTCGGTATCGCCCATGTCCGAAACCTTCCGCCCGAGCGTGCAATCCTTGCGGGGGATGTTCGCCAACAGGCGGAGCAGCATGCGCTAGAGTTGCGTCATTGGCTGGGGCTCGGACTGGCGCCCGTATCTGACATCGGTGCCGTTCTGGAAATGCAAATGGGCGTTCGCCTCTATGTCCGCCGCTTGCCCGGAAAAATTTCCGGACTGTTTGCATTCGAAGAGTCGGTTGGAGCTTGCATACTCTTGAATGCGAGCCATCCTCTGGATCGTCGAACCCAGACGGCAGCCCACGAACTTGGCCACCTGGTGTCGACGCGGATGCAGGCCGAAGTCAGCGAGATCGACGAATTGGAAAGCTCGCGCGAGGAAAAATATGCTAATGCCTTTGCGCGTGGATTTCTTACTCCAGCTCAGGCGGTCCGGCAGAAATTCGAAGAGGTAACCGCTGGCGCTTCCAGCCTGACTCGCCGCCACGTGATCGTTCTCGCGCATTTCTTCCACGTTTCGCGCGAGGCGATGGTGCGAAGGCTCGAGGAGCTGCAGCTTACCAAACGTGGGACCTGGGACTGGTTTCAAGCAAATGGAAACATCACCGATGATCATGTCAGGCAGGTCTTAGGGGACGTGGCCCAAAATGATCGAATGAAGGATGACGCGGCGTTACCAGTCCCTATCAAGACCGGCCTCATGGCCTACCAAGCAGCCAAACGGGGACTTTTGAGCGAGGGCCAGATTTCGAGGATGTTGCGCCTGGACCGTGTCAAAGTGCGCGACATTCTGATGGATATCGATGCCGAAGAAAGTGGGGCCAATGCGGCAACCTCTATTCTCCGGTAAAATCTCGGCTCCTCTTGTCGTGGACTCGAGTGTAATCATCAACTTAAACGCAACAGGCCGGGCCTCCGATATCGTTCGCGCATTTGGAGTGACGCTCTGCGCGAGCACGGTTGTTCGAGATGAGCTTTTTATCGACCGTTTCAATGGGCGGGACGACGCGGGACTGGCGCGCGCGCTGGCTGACGAACGACTTCTAGAATTCCTTCCGTTTGATGATGACGGAGAGCTCATCTTCGCCAGCCTTGTTACCGGGTCCGCTGATCAGACGTTGGACGATGGTGAGGCTGCAACCCTCGCACTTGGATTGGTGCACGGTCGAACGGTCGTCATTGATGAACGCAAGGCGCTCAGGATTGCGGCGGATCGTTTTGCCGCGATGCAAGTGATCGCGACCGCCGATATCCTGTGTTCGGATCTTATTCTGTCTGTCTTTGGGCGTGAACAAGTCGCTGACCTTGTTTTCAACGGCCTTACCGGAGCCAGGATGGGCATTCCCGAGCGCCATCATGGTTTCGTTGCTGAGATACTCGGGCCACGAATTGCCGCGTGTCGAAGTCTTCCGGCATCGTTGCGACAGGTTGCCGACAGGGCGTGAGCGGCGCACGTCTGATACCGGGCATGTCTGCGAGCGCGCTCCGCTAGCCCTCTTCGTTCAGGTGCTCAAGGACAATCCGTGCAAAATTTGGCGTGATGACGGCGAGTCTTGCGAGCAATTCCGCCGTGGTCAGTGTCGGCCTCCGATAGCCGCTAGCTTGCCGATGCAGCACGTCGCCCACCTTCGAAGGCGTTGCATTGAACAATGCGCATAGAAACTCATCGGGATGCGCCGCGTCGATACCGGCCGGGAGATCATAGAAGTCCCGAGTGTTCGCGGTGACGATCGCAACCGCGCCCGACGCGGCTGCGGCCGCTGCCACATGCCGGTCTTTGCTGTCGTTGCGCATCGCTGGTTCAAGCTCCTCCCATCCGTCGACCATCGCCTCGGGGAACGCTTCATCCATAATTTGGCGTAATGCGTCGGCTGCCTCCGCAGGCATGCCGTAGTCTCTCACCAGATTGCTTGTCATCTCCTCGAGAATCTTGGAGGACCAACGGATTTGAAAGAGCCCGGCGGCAGCGCATCGCAGGAGGGTGTCGCGCAAGAGCATTGGGTAAAGGACATTTGCGTCCAGGACTACGGTTATCATTTCACTGTCGCCGCTCTGTTTGACGCCTTCGATCTTCAAGCGCGACGTCGCATACTATGGAAAGGCCGAAACTTAGATCGGCCAGCGGCGCACATCAAGTCGAGCATGCGTAGGGCCCCAGCCACCGTGTTCGCTATGAAAACGGGAAGGTTGCGTTTATAGCGTTTATGGACCATATTGCGTCCATGGTTACATCACATCGCAATCCTTCCTCAGGAAGATCGGAACAGTCGTCTAGCACAGTTCTCCCCATGGAGAGAACCGCTGCTGCGCGCCTCGCGAATATGCTCGTCTCCCGGTCCACCAAGCAGGCAGGGTCCGTAAAGATCGTCCTCGTCAATGGCGAGTCGGTGGAATTGCCGAGTGTGCTAGCCGACGTGATGTTCCGCGCCGCCGAGTTGGTGGCGGAAGGACGACAGGTCACCGTGCTTGCGGATGAAGAGCTTTTGTCTACCCAAGAAGCAGCCGAGATTTTGAGCGTATCTCGCCAATATCTCGTTCGCTTGATCGATCGGGGTGAAATTGGTGCAGAGAAGGTCGGAACGCATCGCAGGCTTCGTGCCAATGATGTTGAAGCGTTCAAGACCACGCGTGATGCTAAACGCCTGGCGGCGCTGGATCGTCTGACCGCACTCAGCGAAGATCTTGGTGGATACGACCTGGGTGGCAAGCCTTAGCCCTTTCCCTGGAATTAGATAGCAAGATCAAGCTGCGGATTCTGATCTGCTCCCTCCAAGCTTCCAAGGCTGACACCGAGCAGACGGATACCCTTTCTTGTCGGAAATACGGATTGGAGCAAAGGCTCCAGCACCATCCAGACGGAAGCCTCGGTGCGATTGGCTATAGGCGATGTTCGGCTACGGGTAATCGTCTGAAAGTCGGAATACTTGACCTTCAGCGTTACGGTCTTTGCCCCGGTGTCATTGTTGTTACAGAACTGGCACACCTTAGATACGAGTGGGTGCAATTGCTCGCGTGCAGTCTCGAGTTCAAAAACGTCTTCGGGGAACGTGTCCTCGGCGCCGATCGATTTTCTCACTCGATCAGGTTGCACTTCCCGGGTATCAAGTCCGCGCGCGATGCCATAGAAGTACGTGCCTGCCTTGCCGAAGTGTTGAGTGAGGAACTCGACTGATCGCTCTTTAAGGTCCGCGCCGGTCTGTATACCTAGCCGATGCATCTTCTCTGCCGTTGCGGGGCCGACACCATGGAATTTCTTCACGGGAAGCTGCTCAATGAATGAAGGCCCGTTCTTTGGCGCGATGACGGCCTGCCCATTCGGTTTGTTGAGGTCGCTAGCGATTTTTGCCAGAAACTTGTTGTACGAAATGCCCGCCGAAGCCGTCAGGCCGGTCACAGCCAGGATCCTTGCTCGAATCTCCGTGGCGATTTCGGTCGCAATCTCCATCCCCTTGAGGTTCTTGGTGACATCCAGATAAGCCTCGTCGAGCGAAAGGGGTTCAACAAGCGGCGTGTAGTCGCAGAAAATCTCTCTGATTTGCTGTGACACGGCGCGATAGACTTCAAACCGCGGTTTGACGAATATAAGGTCCGGACACTTGCGAGCCGCGGTGACCGAAGGCATTGCCGAATGGACGCCGAACTTGCGCGCTTCATAACTCGCGGTCGTCAGAACACCGCGGGTGCCGGAGCCACCTACTGCGATCGGCAAGCCGCGCAACGCCGGATTATCTCGTTGCTCCACTGACGCATAAAACGCGTCCATGTCTATATGAATTATCTTTCGTGACATCCGGAAAAGCCTGATCTGGTATAATCCAAAGAGAATAGCATAGAAAGAACAAAAGGAGAACATTGGAATGGTGAAAAGCTGCGCTTCTGGTATATCAAGAGTTGATTGGTTGGAATGCCGAGCTATTCAAGCGGCGGCTTTTTCTGCCGGCCGTGATCTACGTCAATTGTTCCAAGGCAGCCTTCCTTCCATTTTCTGTGGTGAAAAGAGCAGCGTTCCGGACCTATCCAGTGACGCAAGCGCGACATCAATGCTCTGCTGAAAGTCACCTGGTGCCGACGGCGAGATGAACTTTCGTGCCATTTTATCCGGAACCTGTATCCCGTTCATCGCCATCATCATGAACATAAGAGTACGGGTCATATTCTGACGCACCAATCCCGCGGTGTTGGCGAGTTCGAATGCCAACGTCATCATCAATGGGCCCAGATTATCGCCTGACGGCGCAACGAGATTGACCGTCCCAGGAGATCGGGCAGCTTCCAAAAGTTGTCGTCTGGTCGCGGAGTTCCAATCTTTGATCGGCGGAAGTTGCAAATGTCTCAGATGAAAAGTGGAAATAACCAAAGGTGTAGGACGAAGGTGGCCAAGTGCTCCGTGTTTCAGCATCAATTCATTGGATATTTCCCAAGCACCCTGATCGTAGAGCTCGTCGAGATAACGACGAGCTATCCCAAACACAGCAGGATTGGGTGCTCGAACTGCGGCAGCCCAGTGTTGCAACTGCGTATGACGCTTCAATGCGGATAGAGCGTTGACCGCGTATCCCCCGAAGCCCGGGCGGGCAATCAAACCGCAGATGGCTCCAAGGCCGTCTTCGGAACGATTGCAGTCAGCAAGGGCGACTGGCTTACCCCCTAGCAATACCAGCGCGCAATTGTCAGGATTCCAGTGTTGGAGCGAGGAGAAGCGTTCGCGGATCACCTTCAGTTTGAGCGAGAGGACGAAAGCTTTCGACGCGGTGGCATCGTCATAGACGTATTCGATCTTTTCCATGTTGCTGTATTAAAATCCTATCTTTGGTAGGTGAAATAAACTTAGGGTATATCTGCATTTCGAGGTCGGAACCCATGGTTTGCCACATTAAATATGCCCTGCAAGGACGTGCGGCCGACCAAATGTGCGCCAAGACCTAGAAGCTTCGAGACAAGCAGCCCGTGGAGGATCAGCATTTAATGGCGGCGAACGTTCAGATTGAGGGGCGACTTGGCGAGCTTCTTGGTTCCTTGGAGCAAGTTCTACCCGACGACTTTTCCCGAAAGGTTGTCGAAGGATCTATGATGGCTTTTGCCATTGATGAAAATCCACTCCGCCTTTCGCAGTTCGCATCAGGCTTTCGGGAGTTATATGGCCACAGCCTTCACACGATGGCGCCCGACGACCAAATTCGCGCATCTTCCTGGTTCCAACCGGAAACTCAGGACGGCCGTCCGACACGTCGCCAACGTGTGCGTTATGCAATTCAGGGTGGAATCGCAGATCCTCTTCTTGATGAGTTAGGCTTCGACGCCGGCGAGATCCATGGCGCGGTCATTTCGGTAATCGATGAGCTTAGCAAATATACTCACGTCAGGCCGAATACGATCGGAACGTCTGCCGAGGAGGCTGATGTCTTCGCGTGCGAGACGATCGCGACATATCTTTCTTTGATGGAGACCTTGGAGGATTGTCGCCAGACCGTAAGGCAGGCAGTCGCCGAGGCGGTAGACAAGCACGCGCTCGAAGTGTTCACGCAGGAAGTATTTAGCGAGATCGACATCCTCTCTAATCGCACTATGGTCGAAGCTGTCAAAGTTGCGAGCCTTACCATAACGGCAATCGGCGCAACATTGATAAGCTATCACGCCGATGGCGACGTTTATATTGAGCTTTCCTACGGGTCAAAGAGTGATTTTCGGAACGACAACGGTGCGGAAATCAGCACTAACTTTCCATTTAGTTTATCGTTTGCTGCGCCCGTGACTGCTCTGAGCAAGTTTCAAGACGCTGTCGCGTCTATCGACACGTCGAGCTGGTATGACGAAGGCGAAGACGATTCCGCGGACAATTTCTCCAAGATTACCGACTATTGAGACAAGGAGATGGGCTTCCATCAGACGCTCCGCTGACCGACTTAGCACGCCGCGGCTGAGGCAATACCACGTAATTGGCTAGAAAAGGCTTGTCTGACTTACAGGCTCTCCTGATTTAGAGACAATTGTCGATCCATACGCCTCCCGTGATGAAATGATCAGCGCGTCATCCGGTAGCGGGCGGGCAAGTTCCTTTGCTTCTTCCCAGGGCGCGCGCATCCAGGCGTCCGTCTCTTCCTTCGTCAGCAACAGGACGGGCATCGCCTTCTCATGGATTGGCTTCACCAGTTCATTGGGATCCGTGGTCAAAAACCCATAGAGGTCGTCGGTCGTCAGGCCGTCCTTGACCTTTCGGACACTCTGCCATTGCGGCACATGGATGCCAGCAAAGAACATCAACGGCTTACTTTCGTCGCGGGCAAACCACGCATTCGGCACCTTGCCACCTTCCTCCTGGCTGACCGGATCCGGTTCCGCGAAGCTGGTGACCGGGACGAGACATCTATTTTCGACGCCGAACCATCGCTTCCAGTGCGGAAAACTGAGCTTGCGCACATTGGTCGTACCGCGGTCGGCTTCCATGCGGATCAGCTCTTCGAGATCGAATGGCTTGCCTTTGGCCGCAAGTTTCTCGGCCTTGGCTTTGGCAGGCTTCTCGAGTGCGAAGCGCGGGGAGGGTAGTCCCCAGCGCGCATGGGCCAGCTGCTTCCTTCCATCGGTCGTGTTGCGGACGATGGGCCCCATCTGGTCGGGGTTCATCTGATAGGCTGGCATCAGGTTGATCAGGCTTTCGGCGTCCTGGGCCCATTTTGCGACCCAATCCTTGTCTTCCATGCGATAAAGATTGCACATAGTAGGCTATCTACTCCGCTTGAGCTCCAATGGGGGACAATCTAGCGGATGGCACTAATTTCGCTAGTCGAGCCGGAAGACATCTGCGTTGTCCTGCCGTTCTCGCAAGCCCTTGTAGGATGGACGGCGAAGTTTGCCGTCCGTCGTCCAGGCACGAAACTCAATCTCGGCAATCAGGGTCGGCTCGACCCAGACAAAATCGGCACTTCCGGAATAGGGCAGAGGCGACTGCTTTCGCTTCCAGCGCAATTTGTCCAGCATCTTCCGCAATCTGATGGCCTCGGCTTCCTTGAAGCCCGTTCCGACGCTTCCGACGTGGACGAGATCGGCATCGCGATAAGCAGCAAGCACTAACGAGCCAAAGCCAGCAGGGGACGCCGCCGACCTCTCATAGCCGACGATGAAGAACGCCTCGCTCTGGACGCACTTGACTTTAACCCAATCACCGGTTCGACCGGAGCGATAGGGCTGATCGAGATGCTTGCCGACGATGCCTACCAAACCAGGGCGGCAGACATGCTCCAGCAGAATGGCGGGTTGGGCGTCGAGTGTCTCCGATAGACGGATTGCATCGTCCCTGCCGTTCAGCGTGTCTTCGAGAAGATGCCGGCGCGATCGGTATTCAACACCACGCAGATCGTGCCCGTCCAGATAGATAAGATCGAATGCATAAAGTATGGCGTCGGAGGCACGGCTGCCAGTTTTTTTGCCCGACGCGCCCAGTGATCGCTGTAGCAGCCCGAAATCCGACCGACCCTCTTCGTCGAGTAACACGGCTTCGCCATCGATGATCATCGTCGCCGGCCCAAGCGCTCGGGCAGCCTGTTCGATCGCCGGAAACCTATGCGTCCAGTCATGGCCGCCGCGAGTGAGAATCCTAATGCCCTGCGGTTCGATATGAACCGCGAGGCGATAGCCATCCCATTTCACCTCCCAGCTCCACTCGTCTCCCTTTGGGGGATGGTCCTTCAACTGCGCCAGCGCGGGCTCGACGCGGTCAGGCATAGGATCGAAAAGCAGCTGTGGCTGAGCGGGATTGCGCTTTTGACGCGGCCGCGAACGGATCGGGGCCTCGGTGTCACGAAGGAGCGGTTTTGATCTCGGAGGCTTCGTCATGCCAACAGTTCAGCAGAAAAATCCTAAGGACACCGTGACGATACCGAATTTGTCCCCGCAATCCACGCCGGCGGGGTGAAGCGTTCGCAGGCGCTGCGAAAAAAATTCCAGTGGCACTACGATCCTGATTCTCATGTGCATTCTTCTGATTCCTAATGTCAGGATAATATTCCCACTCTGCCGGCCGCTTGACTCTTTGCTTGGATAGGAACAGAAACAGAACATACGCATTTGCTTGACATGATGTCGGCCGCCAACACGACCTTGAAGGGAGCCGTGAACGATGACTGCTGCCCGCGAAAGGGTGATTTCCGATCTGCGCGAGCGCATCGCTTCGCTTGAAGGCGTGTCAGTCCGAAAGGCTGACTACCTATCCTTCGGTATGCCGGAAATCGATGCAGTCCTGCCAGGCGGTGGTCTTGCCTATGGAGCCCTGCATGAATTCGCCGGCGGCGGGTCGGGCACGGTGGATGGTGCGGCGGCAGCGCTTTGCGCAGCGGGCATCGCGGCCCGCACCAAAGGTCCTGTTGTCTGGTGCCTGACGCGGCCCGACCTGTTTTTTCCGGCGCTCGCCCAAGTCGGACTGCATGCTGACCGGGTGATCTTCGTCGAATCCGACAAGGAGGAGGACGTGCTCGCCAATATGGAAGAGGGGCTTTCCTTCGGTGGGCTCGGCGCCGTGGTGGGTGAACTCGTTCGCCTGCCGATGGTCGGCTCGCGCCGACTGCAGCTGGCGGCCGAGAAAACAGGGACGATGGCGCTCGCTGTCAGACGCTGGCGACGACAGTCGGAGGCGAATGATTTTGGACAGCCAACGGCATCGACCACGCGATGGCGGGTCAGCGTCATGCCGTCGGAGGAATTGCCAGTGCCGGGTATTGGAAGGCCCCAATGGTTACTGGAGCTGATGCGCGTGAAAGCGGGTGAATGTGCTGAGTTTCTCGTGAGGGCATGCGATGACAAGGGTCGTCTCGATCTATCTCCCGGATCTGCCGACGGATCGCATTCGTCGCGCCGATCCCTCCATTCCGTGTGAACAGGCGATCGCCGTGATCGCCAGGAGCGGCTCGAAACGCTGGGTGTCGGCGGCGGACGCAGCCGCCAGGCAGGCGGGCGTTCATGTCGGCATGCCGGCGGCCAAAGCACAGGCGCTGTTCCGCGGCCTGATGCTGGTCGATGCGGATCCTGCAACGGATGCCGTAGCGCTCGAGCGTATCACGCTCTGGGCGCTGACGCTCTATTCCCCGATCGTCGCTGTTGATGGGGTCGATGGCATCGTCATGGATACCGAGGGTGCCGATCACCTGCAGGGCGGCGAACTGCCGATGGTGACGAAGATCGCCAACCAGTTCCTGGCAAGGAAGCTCACCCCCCGTGTCGCGATCGCTGACAGCTGGGGTGCAGCACACGCTTGCGCCCGTGCCATCAGCCGCGAGACGGTCATTGTGCCGATCTCTGAGACCGCGCGTGCCGTCGAGAAGCTGCCGATATCGCTGTTGCGTCTTTCGGGGAAGGTCGTCGGCGATCTGCGTATGCTTGGCTTCCAGACGATCGGCGAATTGGCCAACACGCCGCGTGCGCCGCTAACGCTTCGTTTCGGTCCGGAAATAGGCCGGCGGCTCGACCAGATGTTCGGCCGGGTCTCCGAACCGATCGATCCGATCCGCACCGCCGAGTTGATCGAGGTCAGTCGCGCCTTCGCCGAGCCGATCGGTGCTGCCGAGACCATCAACAAATATGTCGGCCGGCTGGTCGTGCAACTCATCGACGAACTACAGAAACGCGGCCTTGGCGTTCGCCGAGCGGATCTGATCGTCGAGAAGGTTGACGGAAAACGGCAGGCGATCCGTGCCGGCACGGTGAAACCGGTGCGCGATGTGGCCTGGTTGACGAAGCTGTTTCGCGATCGGACGGAGAAGATCGAGCCCGGTTTCGGGATCGAAAAACTTATCTTGGTTGCCGTGATAGTCGAGCCGCTGGAGGAGCGCCAGAAGTCATCATCGCTGGTCGAGGATGAAGTCACCGACGTCACGCCGCTGATCGATATCTATGGCAACCGCGGTCAGCGTGTATATCGGGTGGCGCCGGTAGCGTCCGATGTGCCAGAGCGCTCTGTACAGCGGATCAGCGCCGCGGCCGATCCGGTCGAGGTCACCTGGATCAGCCATTGGCGCCGGCCGGTTCGGCTGTTGGCGCGTCCCGAGCTGATCGAGGCTATCGCATTGCTGCCGGACCGTCCGCCGGTCTCGGTCACTTGGCGCGGCAAGCGCCGGAAGGTCAAACGCGCCGATGGTCCGGAGCGGATTTTTGGCGAATGGTGGCAGCGAGATGCGGAGATGGAAGCGGTACGGGATTACTTCGTCATCGAAGACGAGGCTGGCGAGCGCCTTTGGGTCTTTCGATCGGGAGATGGCATCGATCCGGAAACCGGTAGCCATCGCTGGTTCCTGCACGGGATTTTCGCATGAGTTATGCCGAGCTTCAGGTCACCACCCATTTTTCCTTCCTGCGCGGGGCAAGCTCCGCGCAGGAGCTTTTTGAAACCGCAAAGGCTCTCGGAATCGAAGCGCTCGGCGTCGTCGATCGCAATTCGCTGGCCGGAATTATCCGGGCGCTTGAGGCTTCCCGCGCAACGGGCTTGCGCCTAGTCGTCGGTTGCCGGCTTGATCTGCAGGAGGGAATGTCCCTCCTGGTCTATCCGACTGACCGGGCTGCCTATTCCCGGCTGACCCGGCTCATCACGCTCGGCAAGTCGCGCGGCGGCAAGAACAACTGTATCCTGCAATGGGACGACGTCATCGCCTACACCGACGGCATGATCGGCATTCTGGTGCCGGATCTGCCGGATGACGTCTGTGCAGTCCAGCTACGCAAAATGGCCGAGGTGTTTGGCGATCGCGCCTACGTGTCGCTCTGCCTCCGGCGCCGGCAGAACGACCAGCTGAGGCTGCATGAAATTTCCAATCTCGCGGCGCGGTTCAAGGTGAAAACGGTCGTCACCAATGACGTCCTCTTCCATGATCCGGGTCGCCGGCAGTTGCAGGATATCGTGACCTGCATTCGCGCCCGCACAACGATCGACGATGTTGGTTTCGAGCGCGAACGGCATGCCGACCGGTATCTGAAGCCGCCGGAAGAAATGGAACGCCTGTTTCCGCGCTACCGCGAGGCACTCGCACGGACGGTGGAGATCGTCTACCGTTGCAAATTTTCGCTGGAGGAGCTGACCTATCAATATCCGGAGGAGGCGATCGTGCCGGGCAAGGATGCCCAGGCCTCGCTCGAGTACTATGTCTGGCAGTGCATTCCAGACCGTTATCCCGAAGGTCTGCCGCCTGACGTTCTGAAGACGGTGCGCCACGAGCTCGATCTGATCCGCACCATGAAATACGCGCCCTATTTTCTCACGGTCTTCTCGATCGTGCGTTATGCGCGGGCTCAAGACATTCTTTGCCAGGGCAGGGGTTCTGCGGCCAACAGCGCCGTCTGCTATATTCTCGGTATCACCAGTATCGATCCCTCGACCAACGATCTTCTGTTTGAGCGCTTTGTATCCCAGGAGCGCGACGAGCCGCCGGATATCGATGTGGACTTCGAGCACGAGCGGCGTGAGGAGGTGATCCAGTGGATCTACCAGACCTACGGCCGGGAAAAGGCTGCACTCTGCGCGACCGTGACGCGCTATCGGGCGCGTGGCGCGATCCGTGATGTCGGCAAGGCTCTCGGCCTGCCGGAAGACGTCATCAAGGCCTTGTCTTCAGGCATGTGGTCCTGGTCGGAGGAGGTCTGCGATCGCAATGTCCGCGAGTTCAATCTCAATCCAGACGACCGGCGTCTTGTGCTCACACTGAAGCTCGCGCAGCAGCTGATGGGCGCCCCCCGGCATCTCGGCCAACACCCCGGCGGGTTTGTCCTTACCCATGATCGGCTCGACGATCTGGTACCGATCGAGCCGGCGACCATGAAGGACCGGCAGATCATCGAATGGGACAAGGATGACGTCGAAGCCCTGAAGTTCATGAAGGTGGACATCCTGGCTCTTGGCATGTTGACTTGCATGGCCAAGGCCTTCGATCTGATCCGAGAGCACAAGGATCGCGATCTCGACCTGTCGAAGATCGAGCAGGAGGATCAGGCAACCTACGCGATGATTCGGAAAGCTGACACGCTTGGCACCTTCCAGATCGAGAGCCGCGCCCAGATGGCCATGTTGCCGCGCCTGAAACCGCGGACATTCTACGATCTGGTCGTGCAGGTGGCGATCGTTCGGCCCGGGCCAATCCAGGGGGACATGGTGCATCCCTATCTACGCCGGCGCGAAGGCAAAGAGGCTGTCGAGTACCCGACGCCAGAGCTCGAGGCCGTGCTCGGCAAGACGCTCGGCGTGCCATTGTTCCAGGAAAGCGCCATGCGCGTGGCGATGGTCTGCGCCGGCTTTACCGGCGGCGAGGCCGATCAGCTGCGCAAATCCATGGCGACCTTCAAGTTCACCGGTGGCGTCTCGCGGTTCAAGGACAAGCTGGTGTCGGGAATGGTGAGGAATGGCTACACGCCCGAGTTTGCCGAAAAGACGTTCAGCCAGCTTGAAGGTTTTGGCTCCTATGGTTTCCCGGAAAGCCACGCAGCGTCGTTCGCACTGATTGCCTACGCCTCGAATTATATCAAATGCCATTACCCGGAAGCCTTCTGTGCCGCGCTGATCAATTCGCAGCCGATGGGATTTTACGCCCCTGCCCAGATCGTAGGCGACGCGCGAGCACATGGCGTCGAGGTGCGGCCGGTCTGCATCAATCGGTCCCGGTGGGACTGTACGCTGGAGCGGATCGGCAATTCCGATCGGCATGCTGTCCGGCTCGGTTTCCGGCGGGTGAAAGGATTGGCTGTCGCCGACGCCGCTCGGATCGTCACAGCACGCATGAACAATGCCTTTTCCTCGGTTGATGATATGTGGCGGCGATCAGGCGTGCCGTCGGAGGCGCTTGTCCAGCTTGCCAAAGCCGATGCGTTTCTGCCGTCGCTGAAGCTTGAGCGCCGGGAAGCGCTCTGGGCGATCAAGGCGCTGCGCGACGAACCACTGCCGTTGTTCGCGGCGGCTGCCGAACGGCAAGTGGCTGCAATTGCCGAGCAGCACGAGCCAGAGGTCGTACTTCGGCAGATGACGGACGGGCATAACGTTATCGAGGACTATAGTCATATCGGACTGACATTGCGGCAGCATCCGATCGCCTTCCTCCGCAAGGATCTGTCGGCGCGCAATATCATCACCTGTGCCGACGCGATGAATTCGAGGGACGGGCGATGGGTCTATACCGCCGGCCTTGTCCTGGTGCGGCAAAAGCCGGGATCGGCAAAAGGCGTCATGTTCATCACCATCGAAGACGAGACCGGGTCAGCCAACCTGGTTGTCTGGCCGACACTCTTTGAAAAACGAAGGCGGATCGTTCTCGGATCCTCAATGATGGCGATCAACGGCCGGATTCAGAGGGAAGGGGAGGTTGTTCATCTTGTCGCCCAGCAGCTCTTCGACTTGTCCGGCGACCTGGTCGGCCTTGCAGATCGCGATGAAGAGTTCAGACTCCCGACCGGCCGCGGTGATGAGTTCGCAAGAGGCGGAGGGCCTGATCCACGGGGTAAGCCGAAGCCGGTCGTAACCCCGCGCGACATGTTCGTGCCTGACCTTCACATCGATACGCTGAAGATCAAGGCGCGGAATTTCCATTGAGTTTGTGTGCCGGCGACTTCTGGTGTGCTATCGCCTTCGAAGACACTCAATCAATTTATAGCATGGATTTGTCGTATGCTTTGCGATCTCGCCCATTCCTTCCCGCCGAAAGTTGCCGAACTGCTCGAAAGGGATCGCGGCCTGAAGCGAAACTTCCGCGAAGAGAGCGTGACCGATCTTCTGATGGCCAGCCTGATCGGCCTCGAACCGTTTGGGATACGTGTCGATTTTCCCGACGAGCCGACCACCGGTGGTGATATGGACTGGATCTTCGCCGCTCCACAGGACATTGGGGGCGGCCGGTATCTGCGCATCATTCTGCAGGCCAAGCGCGCCCAGTTCGCCAAGTCGAAGGGTGGATATTGGTATTACCAACATCTTGACCACGACAAGGGCAAGCAAGCCCAGACCCTGATTGCTTTCTCCGGCAGCGCGCCAGGGGGTATGTCCACGCTTCCGCTTTACATTTTCTATCATCCAAGTTCAGCTCTATCGGCGAAGTCTGCCACCAGGCCGGCTGTCGAGGGCATCAACCTTGTATTTGCCCATCAGATCGCACCCGTAGTTGCCGGCGGTTGCAAACGCGACCGGAAGATGGTTGAGACCTGGCGCGGCTCGTTCATGCCGCTCTCCGACATTTTATGTTGGCCGTTCGTGCACCTTCCGACATCGATCGGCCCGTCTCCGGCTGGCACCATTGGGTTTCAGATCAGCGGCGGACCACGGCGCGTTTTTCCCTTCGCACCGGCATTTCATCCAGATGTTGTCGCCTCACGTCTTGAGCGGCGTTTTGAAACCCTCAGGGACAAGGGTCC
This sequence comes from Phyllobacterium sp. SL163, assembly GCF_049896885.1. Lineage (NCBI taxonomy): Bacteria > Pseudomonadati > Pseudomonadota > Alphaproteobacteria > Hyphomicrobiales > Phyllobacteriaceae > Phyllobacterium > Phyllobacterium sp. SL163. The sequence continues at coordinate 19,606 of NZ_JAFCVE010000013.1, forward strand.
GATCGTCGACATCCCCGCGCTTTCCATAACCGCGACCGACGACATACCGCCCGATATAAGAAGGGCTATCGACGGCAACGTGACCCGTGCGGACCGCAAGGAGCTTTCCCGACCGCGGGTGATTTTCTCGACGATGATGACTCGCGAGCACCCGTCAATCATTCGAGCGGTGGGCAAAAGCGGCACCTAGGTTCCGGAGCGGCGCGGGTGAAATCTCTCCGCTAGATTGGCGGGCGGACGCCAGTCCGACCGCCTATATCGAAGAGTTTCAAACAAATGGGAGTCTTAAGGTAGGTTGTGACGCCAGATGAACTCGTCGATCGATCGGCCGTTACATGCAGCGAAGATGAGGCCAAGAAGGGTAATCCATTGGGTAGCGTGTTCGATTGTCTGGACGAGGAAGTCGATCATGATGGCTCCTGTGAGCTGTTCGAGTTGAGCCACATCCAAGTTGGCACATTCATGATCGACCGTCGGCTTGCAAGGAACCAGCCTTGGCAGATGTCGCACGAAAGCGTGCACGTGTGACGCTCAACAGGTGTCATGTTATAACATATCACATAAGATGCCTTATGGAACTAACTAACGGGCATTAAAGGGGAAAATTTCCCTACTCGCGTGCCGGATCGAAGAAGGCTTTCGAAAAATAATCGACCATCTTCGAGGATTGAGATCCTTTCCGAACACGTTTGTTTTCCTCGAAGTCCACCGACGGCAACATGTGAATAAATTGATCTTCGGAATAGAGGCTCATGACATCGTCGGGACTAAGCCCACCAGTCCGCAATCCGGTCAGGTTGTTAGCAGCTTCAAGCGCTGCGCCAATCATAACATCCGCCACCTGCACTGCGGGACTTGTTTTTGAGTCGACTTGAACAACTTGCGTGAGCTTCAACGGGAACTTCATCGATCCGATTTCTGTTGGCCGAAACTCTATCTCGACGTCGTGGTCAATGAAACGTTGGATCAACGGGTGATATGTCAGGAGGTTTTTGGATTGGTCATGTTCGACGCGGTAAGGTCCCGCTGCCATAACCTCCATCCTGGAAATCAGTGACTGCAACACAACGAGCGCTGCATCTGTGTTAACGCCAGGCGTCGATATTGCATCCCAACACTCCGGCGCCGCGAACTCGCCCAAGGGGCCGAGGATTTCTGGAAGTTCGCGCCACTTTGTATTTCTCGCAGCCGAATTCAGTCTTATTCGCGACAGATGGTCTTTCTGCTTTACGGCATTTTGAAACGCGAGAAGCAGCTCCTCATAGTCTGCGCCACCCAACATCGTGGGGCCGACGGTGTGGAGGAGCGATGCCATCCCATAGTTTCTGCCATCGACGTAGAGATCGAACCCCCTCTCGTAATAATAGGGCTCAACTGCATAATCCACGAACATGAGCGCCAGTAAGTAGCGCTTGTCGCAGATGTAGGTGATGCATTTCTGATGCGTATGCAGGTCCTTGAGCAAGCCCAAAAGGCGCGGGTGATTTGCAGGCCGTCGTGAAAGAGCGCGGTATTTCAGTTCAGAAGCTTGAAGGTTTGGAAAATGCGACTTGATGAGTCTGGCGGCTTCCTGATCATCAATTGCGATGGCCGATGCACCCTGAAAGCGCTGCTCGGCATTCAAAAGATCAAATCCCGTATATCCGCTCTCGTCGATCCTGAAGCATTCCATTTCCAAAGCCCTACCGATTGGCGCCCCGCATATTCCAAGGCAGTGCGTATTTCTTGATCAACCCAAGCTCAAGGCCCGCACTCCCATGAATTGGCGAACCATTCCATTCGAGGTCGGGCGGAATCGCGACAACAATCTCAATCGCCTCCAAGCCTGCTAGCTCCGCCTTGATCTTCGCATTGAGACGTTGGCTCGTCCGCTGCGATATGCCGGGGCGACCGTAAAAATAGAGACGCTTTGAAAGCCCCATTGTCGCAACGCCAACATAAAGCGCCTTTCCCGATCGAACGAAGGCGTAAACGCCAACTTCACGCGGGACTGGCATTTCAAGAACCAGATGCTCTCCCGAAAGCATCCATCGGCTTACCCATTGAAAACCTCCAGCTATAAGTAGCTCGACCGTCAAGCTTGGCCTGCTGCCCTGGCGATCCCCAAGGTTGATTTCAAGTGGGTTTGTCTGCGATGCGATGCGCCCGTTCCCGGCGTTCACAACGTTATAAGCATGCTGATATCGGATACCGAGCCGCTTGGCGATTTCAGCCGGTTTCAGGCCTTCAGCTGCTAAATCGCGAATTTGATCAGCCTTACTCAAAGGTCTCTCTCAAGACTTGCTTTGACACGCGGCACGGAGCCGAGCGCATGCGCAAACGCCTCCGATCGCCGGATCAAGACTGCATCGGGATCGACGATGGTGAACCATCTCTGTCGCTGCACAAAAGACGTGGAGCTACCTGGTCTAGGCACGGAGACGTTGGTCCGGAGCGTTAAGACTTGCGATGCATCCGCTTCGGCGCGAAGACGGGCGTGCAAATTCGCCAGCAGCAGTTCGTGAGTCATGTTCCTGCCGGGAAAGGTTATAAAGACGACCGCCCTGCCCGGTCGGCGGAGTTTGCGTATTTCGGCGAAGGTCGCATGCTTTGCGGTTTCGGTTCCGATGCCGTTGTCGGGATCCAGGAACACAAGATCCGAATTCTCAAGAGTGTGGCGTTTCCGGGCTGCCCACGCCATCCGCTCTGCTCTGGAAGGCATCGGTTCGGTGTAAAAAACGGATCCTGGAGGCCAGATCGCGAGTGCCTCGAGCGCGGTGACCGAGCGGTCGGGCAACGAGGTGAGGCCTGTGTGAAGCACTCCGTCGAGTTCTTTCCATGCCGGCTCAGTCCGCCATTCCAGGTGCCTGCCGTCAGGCTTGCCATCATTTCCTGGTACGTAATACCAAGCAACGCCCAGCTTCCGGTCATTACCTGCAAGTGACCGGAGAAGTGCAAGCTTCAGGACATCGCTTACATCGCCTGCGTACTGATCGCGCATATCGATCCCATCAGTTGCGGTTGAGGCCCATGGCCCGGCTCTGAAGCTTGTTCTTCCAAAGACCTTCAAGCTCCCTTATGTCGTCAATGGAAGCGCCGGTCCCGACCGTTTCGAGAATTGAAACCTGATAGTCACTAGAGTCGCGGCTCTTCAATTCGACATTGCCGCCATGGCCAGTAGCAAAATATTCTCTCCAGCGGTTGAGAAACCCGCCCACTCCTGAGGCCATCCCGACGTACTGCTCGCGGGTTCTCGGGCAGGTCAGCAGATAAATGCCACGTGTTGCGGCTAGAGCAGCCATCCAGGACGGCGGCATAGATTCAATGTCTGAGAGGTTTAGAATTAGAGCCTGGAAACCTGGAAAAGGATCCTCGCCCAGATTTCTACGCAGTTCCACAATTGGTTTCGCGTTGCTATCGCCTCGTTGAATCCAGGACCGATATCCGGAGCCCCAATCGATCCATAACCTGCCTGCGAGATCGGCAAGCTCGTTGCGAAGCTCCAGTTTATAGAGGTGGCAGCTGCCCGCTTCTTCGACGCCTCCGGTGATGGGATGTGGTCGATCCTGCCCCAGCAACCCCACCAGCTGCGCCGAATAAAGCCCGACAAACAGGGTTTCTCTCTCGGGAACTCCGACAAAAGATGCCCAAATTGGTGCTCGGAGGCGCGCTAGGTCTCCAATGCTTTGCGTTTCCTGATAGGCCTCAAACCTCTCGCGATGGTCCCGCCACAGCGCATAGGGAGATTTAAAGCCCGTGTATCGATTGTCTTGGTGACGCAGCAGCCTGACGGAACTGCGATCGATTCCAGCGAGATCCAGAATATTTCCGAATGTGAGCAAGCAAGTCATCCGATTCTACTTTTGATCGATCTTGAGGCAATCGCGTCGCAGAATGCAAACGGCTTTCGCAGCTCGAACCTCCCGGATGCGGCGGCGCTAACTTCATTGTCCGTGGCGCCGATGTGAACACTCGAACGACAGACAAATACACCCAGAAGCAGACCAATCCCGCTCTCATGTGATGGCGTCCTGGCCCAGGTCCGGATCTCCCACGATCAACCCGTGAAGGGTCCGCTAGCAAGCTGCGGCCGCTTGGCTGCGCCGTCGCGGTGATCGCGCCCGGCCCCAGGCCTTTTTGGAGCCATCGAGCGGGAATTGGCCCGCTCCTGATGGAGCCTTTCAACATGTCGCACGATCTCGTCCTCGCCCAGTCTCACGCCTTTCAGCTTTCCCGCGACCTGATGGTCCCGGTCACCGTCTTCGAAGTCGACGGTGAGTATGGCGTCCTTCCCTCCGACGAGATCGACGCTAGCGACGACCTCTCGGTCATTCATGAATTCCATCCATTTGGGGCTCATTGAGCCCCGCTTTGCCGTTCCGGCTGCCGCTTGCGAGCTGGCGGCCGCAAGGGAAGCTCCGCCATGGCCGGTGCAAATCTGCACCTTGCCTGCCATGCCCTTGCAGCCTTTGCTCTTCGCGCCTGTCGGAACCTGATCCCGCATGTTGCGGGAAGAAAAGAGATGAGAGGTCGGCCGCTTTGCGGCCGGAGGAGAAGAATATGAAGAGAGACGAGATCGAACGACTTCGGCAGACGGTGGGTTGCCAGCTGGTGTTGGAAACCGCGGGATTCGCCCTCGATGTCAAGGAAAGCACGAAACGCGCGATGAAGTATCGTCGAGGCGGCGACATCATCATTGTCACGCACGGTGGGCGGGGCTGGTTTAATCCTCTGGGTGACGACAAGGGTGATATCTTCGGTCTGGTGGCAGCCCTGGAGGGATACGACTTCCTCGACGGATGCGAGCGGGTCGCCGCACTTTCCGGCCTTCAGCCCTCCGATCCGATTTGGCGACCGGACGACCGTGAGGCCAGGAACTCGGCGTCAGTCGCCGAGGATTGGGCGCGCCGACGATCCCCTTGGCCAGGGTCCGCCACCTGGCGCTATCTTCGTTGGCACCGGTCCCTCCCGGCTTTTGTCCTCCGCGCGGCGATCAATCGGGATCTGCTGCGCGAGGGGCCATACGGGAGCATGTGGGCGGCGCATACGGAAGACGGTGGCGCGATCAGCGGATGGGAGGGCCGCGGCCCCGAATGGCGCGGCTTCGCTACAGGCGGGAGCAAGATCCTGTTTCGGCTCGGCACGGCCCCCGCCACGCGTCTCTGTGTGACCGAGGCGGCCATCGATGCAATGAGCCTGGCTGCGATCGAAGGAATGCGAGACGCCACGCTTTATCTCAGCACAGGCGGGGGCTGGGCGCCGGCGACAGTATCAGCGCTGCGCCGGCTATGCGAAACGCCCGACGTGCAACTCGTTGCGGCGACAGACGCGAACGTGCAGGGCGATGCTTTTGCTGACCGGCTGCGGGGGGTGGCTGAAGATGTGGGCTGCTCATGGTTTCGGCTGCGGCCGTCAGCTGAGGATTGGAACGAGGTGCTGAAGCAGATGCAAAGAGAGAAAGAGGAAGCAGGAAAAGAGCGACGTGCCGCATCTGCGTCAACCGCATCAAGGGAGGCTGCGCCCGGCGATGCCGGCCCTTGACCCGGCCGCCCCCGATGTCGGCAGCTCGGGAGGGGTCATGAAGGACTGAAGAAAAAACCGAGGTCGTGAGGATCTCGGCACTTCGGCCCTGATAACCTGAAGGAGCAGCCAATGTCCGACCAAATCTCGATCCGCAAGGTTTTTGAGGGACCCGCCACCCGCAAGCAAATGTTTTCGCTTTTCGATCGCCATGCCAAACGTCCGTCGCGCGGCCAGGATGAACCAGCTTCGCTGTACGCCGGCGAATGGTTCGAGGTCTCGGAAGCCGAGCACGATTACATGTTCGAGATCTTGCCGCCGCTCTGGATCCGCGGTTCGATCTTCGCCATGCGCGAGTTCATGACCGGTTCCGTGACCTCGGTCTTCTTCGCGCTGCGCATCGATGGCGCTCTCCGGCATTTCCACGGCTATTGCGATCTTTCCGACCGTGGATCGATTGAGGCGATGCGCATTGCCATCATCGATCGCGAAAGCCGACCGGTCCGCGCCATGACGCGTGAGGAACGCGTCGAGCATATCTGGTCGACCACGGCAGATGCCTATCGCGGCTATGCGGGCGATCAGTGGCCGCGAGCCCTGCAGGGGAAGCGGACCGTGATGATCTGGAGCAATGGAAAAGGCGCGATCCTGAAGCTGCTCGACGATCTCACCGACGACGAGATCGCCGCCAAGCTGCCGGTGCAGTTCCGCCAACTGCCCGACGCCGTCGCGGCGTGAGGAGGAAACCATGCTGTCTTTCCCGATCGAGGCCGTCCGTGAGATCATCGCCCGCGGACGCAAGGACGCCGCGGCCAATGGCGGGTATCGCAATCCCTATTACGGGATGCGACCTGGCGAAGGAGAACAACCCGGCCTATGGCTGGTGGGCGATCACGGCGTCTACGTGATGTCGAACGGCAAGCTTGCAGAGGCCGGTCGGCCGCTTGTCGCCTATGCTGAGGAATGCGATCCCACCAGCAACGACGACTGGTTTCATATCAAGCGTCAGACCTTTGGCGGCGATGACGGTGTCGAGTTCTTTGACGCCCATCATCTGGAAGCCCTGATCGCCGCGAAGCCGGGCGCCACACACCTCTCCATCGCGTTTCGGGATGAGACGATAGAACTGTGTCTGGTGACGCGCGCTTGAGCATCCGGCAGGCGCCAATCCGTAATGCAACCTTCCACAATCTAGCACGATCCTCACCGGCGCCTCGGCGGCCGGCGGACACGTGCGCTTGTCCACCAAGGAGAAAACCTATGAGCAACAATCCTTTTTCTCTCGATCGGTCTGGCGGCCTCGACATGTTCGGCAGCAGCGCATTGTCATCCGGGCTCGGTCTCGACGTCACGGCGTTTGGCGGCTTCGACGCGATTGCGGCCAATGATGACGATCCAGACCCGCCCCCATCCTCTCCCTCTTCCGCCAGGCGCGCTGTCGCCGGAACGAAACCGGCGCCGAGCAGTCAAGGACGGAGGCAAGGAGACCATGCGAACTTCTATCTCGACAACGAAGACCGCGATCTTGCCGCAACCTGGAAGGAGCGGGCACGCCTAAATGTCGCCGCCATCCTGACCGCGAACGAGATCGAGCGAAATGCTGTTTCGGTCACACGCGACCACCAAAAGCGGTTGATCCGCTTCACCGGTTTTGGCGCATCGGAATTGGCGAATGGCATGTTCCGCCGGCCGGGCGAGACGGAATTCCGTGATGGTTGGGATGCGCTCGGCGGCTCGCTGGAAGCTGCCGTCAATCAGTCAGACTATGCGTCGCTGGCCCGCTGCACGCAGTATGCGCATTTTACGCCTGAATTCATCGTCCGGGCGATCTGGTCGGGGTTAAAGCGGCTCGGCTGGCGCGGGGGCCGCGTGCTCGAACCGGGGATCGGGACGGGACTGTTTCCGGCCCTGATGCCAACAGAATATCGGGATCTCTCCTATGTCACTGGGATCGAACTCGATCCGGTGACCGCAAGGATCGCGCAGCTTCTGCAGCCGAAAGCACGGATCATCAATAATGACTTCGCCCGCACTGATCTGGCGGCGATCTATGATCTCGCCATCGGCAACCCGCCTTTCTCCAATCGCACCGTCCGCTCCGACCGAAGCTATCGTTCGCTGGGTCTTCGTCTGCACGACTATTTCATCGCCCGGTCGATCGATCTCCTGAAGCCGGGCGCACTAGCTGCTTTCGTCACCAGCGCCGGTACCATGGACAAGGCGGACACGACCGCGCGAGAAACTATCGCCAAGTCCGCCAACCTGATTGCAGCAATCCGCCTGCCCGAGGGAAGTTTTCGTCGCGACGCCGGGACGGACACGGTGGTCGATATCCTTTTCTTCCGAAGACGGAAGCTCGGCGAGCCCGAGGGTGATCTCCTGTGGCTCGATGTCGATGAGATCAGCGGCGCCACCGAGGATGAGGGCGCGATCCGCGTCAACCGCTGGTTCGTCCGTCATCCCGATTTTGTGCTCGGCACCCATGCGCTGACCTCGGGACCGTTCGGTGAGACCTACACCTGCAGACGCCGTGCCGGCAGCGATCTCGAAGCAGACTTGAACGCCGCCATCGGTCGCCTGCCCGAGGACATCTATGACGGCGAGCCGACTGCCATCGATCTCGACTTTGAGGACGAGCGCGGCGATATCGTAGATCTTCGGCCTAACACGTCGAAGGTCCGGGCGGGCAGTTACCTCGTCGATCCAACGCATGGCCTGATGCAAATCGTCGATGGTGCGCCGGTGGCGATCACTGTCCGGAAGAGCCGGAGCGGCGATGGCTTGTCGGAAAAGCACGTTCGGATCATCAAGAAGTTGATCCCGATCCGCGATGCGGTGCGTGAGTTGTTGAAAGCCCAGGAGACCGACCGCCCATGGCGTGATGCCCAGGTGCGGCTGCGGATCGCCTGGTCGAGCTTCGTGCGCGACTTCGGTCCGATCAACCATACGACGGTTACGATCCAGGACGATGCTGAAACCAACGAGGTTCGGGAGAGCCACCGCCAGCCGAATCTGCAGCCGTTCCGCGACGATCCGGATTGCTGGCTCGTTGCCTCCATCGAGGACTATGATCTCGACACGGATACGGCCAAGCCCGGCCCGATCTTTTCAGAGCGGGTCATCGCGCCGCCTGCCCCACCCGTTGTCACCAGCGCCGCCGATGCGCTTGCCGTCGTCCTTAATGAGGCCGGCCGGGTCGATCTCGATTACATCGCCGAGCTTCTGCATTGCGACCGCGATGCTGCCGTCGAGCAGCTTGGTGAGACTGTGTTTCAGGACCCGGTCGACGGCTCGTGGCAGACCGCAGACGCTTACCTTTCGGGCCAGGTCCGAACCAAGCTCTCCGTTGCGGAGGCCGCTGCAGAGCTGGATCCTGCCTTCCAGCGGAATGTTCGCGCCCTGCAGGCGGTGCAGCCGGCCGATCTGCGGCCGTCGGATATCACTGCACGTCTCGGCGCGCCGTGGATCCCGGCCAGCGATGTCGTAACCTTCGTCAAGGAGATGATGGCGGCCGATATTCGCATCCATCACACGCCCGAGCTTGGTTCGTGGACGGTCGAGGCCCGCCAGCTCGGCTATTCAGCCGCCGGTACGTCGGAATGGGGCACCAGCCGTCGCCGCGCCGGCGAGCTGCTATCTGACGCACTGAACAGCCGCGTGCCGCAGATCTTCGACATCTTCAAGGACGTAAACGGCGAGCGGCGAGTGCTTAATGTCGTCGACACTGAAGCTGCGCGGGAAAAGCTGCAGAAGATCCGCAGCGAATTCGAACGGTGGGTCTGGACCGATCCGGATCGAACCGACCGGTTGGCCACGGTCTATAACGACCGGTTCAATAATATCGCACCGCGGGCCTTCGACGGCTCCCATCTCAAACTTCCCGGCGCCTCGAGCGCCTTTGTTCTTTATGGGCACCAGAAATGCGGCATCTGGCGTATCATCGCAGATGGCGCCACCTATCTGGCGCATGCCGTCGGCGCTGGAAAAACGATGACCATGGCGGCCGCGATCATGGAACAGCGTCGGCTCGGCCTGATCGCCAAGGCGATGCTCGTCGTTCCCGGCCATTGCCTCGCGCAGGCTGCCCGTGAGTTCCTAGCGCTTTATCCGAACGCCCGCATCTTGGTCGCCGACGAGACCAACTTTACCAAGGACAAGCGCGCCCGGTTCCTCAGCCGTGCCGCGACGGCGACCTGGGATGCGATCATCATCACCCACTCCGCCTTCAAGTTCATCGGCGTCCCCTCGGCCTTCGAACAGCAGATGATCCAGGACGAGCTTCAGCTCTATGAGGATCTGCTGCTCAAGGTCGATGGTGAAGACCGGGTATCGCGCAAACGCCTCGAGCGTTTGAAGGAGGGGTTGGAGGAGCGGCTGCAGGCGCTCACCACAAGGAAAGACGATCTGCTGACGATCTCCGAAATCGGCGTCGACCAGATTGTCGTCGACGAGGCGCAGGAGTTCCGCAAGCTGTCCTTCGCCACAAACATGTCGACCTTGAAAGGGATCGATCCCAACGGATCGCAGCGCGCCTGGGACCTTTATGTCAAATCCCGCTTCATCGAAACGAAGAACCCGGGCCGCGCGTTGGTGTTGGCATCCGGCACGCCGATCACCAACACGCTCGGCGAAATGTTCTCGATCCAGCGCGTGCTTGGCCACGAGGATTTGCACGAGCGCGGTCTTCACGAATTCGATGCTTGGGCGTCCTGCTTTGGCGACACAGTTACTGAGCTCGAAATCCAGCCGTCTGGCAAATACAAGCCGGTCAGCCGATTTGCGTCTTTCGTCAACGTGCCCGAATTGATCGCTATGTTCCGCAGCTTCGCGGATGTGGTGATGCCGTCCGATCTGCGCGGATACGTTCACGTGCCGGATATCTCGACGGGCCGCCGGCAGATCCTGACCGCGTCTCCGACGCCAATGTTCAAGACCTACCAGCAGCTGCTAGAAACCCGGATCAAGGCGATCGAAGAACGCGAGGGCCCCGCCCAGCCCGGCGACGACATTCTGCTCTCTGTCATCACCGATGGCCGTCATGCAGCGATCGATCTGCGCCTGGTTATGCCGGCAATGGAGGACGAGCCACACAACAAGCTTAATCTCCTGATCCGCAATGCGTTGCGCATCTGGCAGGAGACATCAGAGAACACTTACGTGCGTCCAGATGGAAAACCCTACGAACTACCGGGTGCAGCGCAGATGATTTTTTCCGATCTCGGCACCATCAATGTCGAGAAGACCCGCGGCTTCTCCGCCTATCGCTGGATTCGCGACGAACTGATCCGGCTCGGCGTGCCGCCCTCGGAAATCGCCTACATGCAGGATTTCAAGAAGACCGAGGCTAAGCAGCGGTTGTTCGGCGATGTCCGCGCCGGCCGGGTGCGTTTCCTGATCGGCAGTTCCGAGACGATGGGCACCGGCGTCAATGCTCAACTCCGATTGAAGGCGCTGCATCATCTTGATGTTCCGTGGCTGCCGTCGCAGATCGAGCAGCGCGAGGGCCGGATTGTCCGCCAGGGCAATCAGCACGATGTCGTCGATATCTTTGCCTACGCCACACAGGGGTCGCTTGATGCCAGCATGTGGCAGAACAACGAGCGCAAGGCTCGCTTCATTGCCGCTGCCCTCTCCGGAGACACTTCGATCCGCCGGCTTGAAGATCTCGGCGAAGGTCAGGCCAACCAGTTCGCCATGGCCAAGGCTATCGCTTCCGGCGACGAACGCCTGATGAAGAAGGCGGGGCTCGAAGCCGATATCGCCCGCCTCGAACGCCTTCGCGCCGCCCACGACGACGACCTGTTTGCGGTGCGCCGGCAGATCCGCGACGCGGAGCGCGATATCGAACACGCGACGCGTCGCATAGGGGAGATTGGCCAGGACATCGCCCGGCTTATCCCGACCAGTGGAGAGGCCTTCACGATGACCGCACTCGGGCAGCCCCATACCGAGCGCAAGGAGGCAGGCCGCGCGGTCATGAAGGAAATCCTGACGCTCGTGCAGCTGCAACAGGCGGGAGAGGTCCATCTAGCGACGATCGGCGGCTTCGATCTCGTCTTCGACGGCGAGCGAATTGGTAAGGACGGCTTCCACTACCAGACCATTCTTCGGCGTACAGGCGCCGACTACGAAATCGATCTGGCCGTCACGGTCACGCCGCTTGGGGCAATCTCACGGCTGGAGCATGCGCTCGACGGTTTTGGCGACGAGCAGCAGCGATATCGCCAGCAGCTCGACAGCGCAGAGCGCCGCCTCGCCTCCTACCGCTCCCGCGACGGTGGAACATTCGCTTTCGCAGACGAGCTCGCAGACAAGCGCCGGCAGCTGCGCGAGAACGAAGCATTGCTGGCGGCTGATCGCGATGCAAGCCACGCGTGCGCCGCATAGCTGCACTGCACAAAATTTAGGTGCATTGCGATGATTAATTCATCATAATGCTCGCAGCTGATGCACATGGCGGTCACCTCCCAGTTCCGCCGCAGCAGCTGTTCCCCTCTGGAGGTTTAATTGACCTTCACACTTCATGGGCCGCGGTATCCGCAGGCCCATTTTTTTTGCCCTTTTTATCCGCTTCATCTTTCTGTCGATGAGATCGCCTGTCTGCGCGCTCTTTTTCGAGTTCACTCCAGCGTTGTGTGAATCGCGCGTGCTCCATCAGCGCGCCGAGATTTTCCGCGATACCCTCTAGCCTAATCCCCAAATCGCGAAGCGTGAGCAGCATGAGCGCTGCCGTTACCGCAAGCTTCTCTTCGTGAAAATCGCTCACCGCACTCTCAGACACCACAGGAGCGCGATGAAACATCTGAGCTCGCCGATTGTTGATGCGTTTCGCCAACTGCAGATCGAACGCGAAACCTTGCTCGTTCAGTTCAGTGAGCGCTCGTTTTATCACAGTGGGGAGTCCAGGGGCTTTGGACTCCTGTACCTTGAGATGCTTATTGGCGAAATCTCTGAGATCCTGGCTTGGCGCGTTCTCCACGTAGGCCCAAAAATCACTGGCGGTGCTGAGATAACTCTCTTCATCAGCAGTTTTAAATTTCCCTTGAACGTACTCCTCGAAAACCGGCATGACCGCGGCAAACTGATCGTTCAGGGACGCGCCGAACCACCGCGAGTATTCAATGGCATGAATATTGTTGAGAAGTCTCTCCGGGTTTTCAATATATGCGGCCAAAATAGCCTCTAGCGAAGATTGGTTGCGTCCACGCATATTAAGCCGGTTGAGCGGATGCGGTACGGATTGCTCTCGGAAGAACGCGCCGCCCAGGTGCAGACGTGACGTCGCGAGCTTGCTTGGATCCTCATTCGCAGGCTTTCTCATGCCGAAAGTTGACATCGGCGGACGATATCCGACCAGAAAACCGAAGAGCATTTCCAGCGCCATAGCGAGATCCATAACCTCAGCGAGCGACCGCAAGCGATCAAAGGTGATATCGAGGCGAACGGTGTTTTTCAGCTGATCGGCATCAGCCCCTTGCTCATAAAGCGCGAGGGTCGTTACGGTGACATTGCCGAGAGCCTCTATCGTCAATTCTTCTTTTTCAGGGTCCGCCAATTCAATTAATCGAGTTCGATAATGTTCGTCCCGTATGGCTTTGGGCGACTTTGTTCCATACCAAGCTGCGAAAGCGGGCGACTCGACGAAGATCGAATGGAATACCGGTTCACCCATATTTTCGATGCATGCGCCAGAGACGAGAGCTTGGAACGAACCCTTGATCTTGGTGCGATCCAGATGAGCACTCTTAGGCTCAACATGGTTCACGAGAGGCCGTATCAGGGTGCCCTTCTCGCGATGATCAATCAGGATGCTGACAGGACCGGCACTCTCGAACACGCCGGTTGAATAGGGGTTAGCGCCGTCGCCCGTCATTCTAATGGCTTCGAATTGCCAGTGTCCTGCGGAGCTTTCATCAAGAGAGATGCGTCCTGTCCAGAAATCATCTGGTTCCGTTTCCGGTACGTAGATCCATTCGTCTATTGGCATTCGATGCTCCCCTGAGATGCCCGCAACCTACATAGCCCGATTCTGAATTACCAGAAGCCGGCAAATCGGGGGGAAGAAAGAGGGGAAAGGAGCCGGTCGCAGGCCGGTCAGCCCGTCGCCGCTGACGCTCAACCGCAACCTCCGCAACCCGGCCCCTCGCCCGTCGCAGAGCTGGAAGCTCCGCTTGGGCATCACGGCAGGGCCGCTCGGTTTCAGTTGCGTCGGCCCGCCCGACCGGCGCTCCGGGAGGTGTCTTCGAAGAAATGGAGACATGAAGGAGCAGCAAGCCTGCCGCTCCGTTCCGGACAAGGAGCAAGACCCATGCAGATCCTCAAGATCGATCCCCGCGCGCTGAACGCCAACCCGGATGATATCAGACGGTCAAAATCCTCTCCGCAGGCCGATGCGTTGCTGCTGGCAACCGTGAAAGCCGTCGGTATCATCCAGCCGCCTGTCGTGTCGCCGCAAGTGGATGGCGGCAATGGTTATCTGATCCAGGCCGGTCACCGCCGCGTTCAGGCCGCGATCGCCGCCAGCCTCGAAGAAATCGAGGTTGTCGTTAGCGATGCCGCCAACGACAACGGCGCCATGCGCTCGATGGTCGAAAACATCGCGCGCGAGCCGCTGAACCCGGTCGATCAGTGGCGGGGTATCGAGCGACTGGTCGCACTCGGCTGGACCGAAGAGGCGATCGCGGTGGCGCTTTCCCTTCCTGTCCGCCAGATCCGCAAGCTGCGCCTGCTCGCCAACGTGCTGCCTGCGATGCTCGACCAGATGGCAAGAGGCGACATGCCGAACGAACAGCAGCTGCGCACGATCGCGGCAGCGTCTCTTGACGACCAGAAGGAGGTGTGGAAAGCCAACAAGCCGAAAAAGGGCGACACAGCGTCCTGGTGGCAGATCGCCAACGGTCTCTCCAAGACCCGCATGTACGCGCGCGATGCAAGCTTTGGCGATGATCTGCGCGAAGCCTATGGCATCGAATGGGCCGACGATCTCTTCGGCCCGGCCGACCAGGACAATCGCTTCACCACCAATGTTGAAGCCTTCCTTGGCGCCCAACAGGAGTGGATGAGCAATAACCTGCCGAAGAAGGGCGCAATCCTTGAGGTCAGCAACTATGGCCAGCCAGAACTGCCGAAGAAGGCCGAACGCGTCTATGGCAAGCCGGGCAAGGGTGATCAGACCGGTCTTTATCTCGATCGTGACGGCAAGGTGCAGACGATCCACTACCGGATGCCTGAAGCGAAACCTGCCAGGGGGCAGACCGATGGTGGCTTGGGCGAGGGGCACGCCGGTGACGATGCCCCCGTTGGTAAGGCCCGTCCGGATGTAACTCAAAAGGGCCACGACATGATCGGTGACTTCCGCACCGACGCCCTGCATGACGCGCTGGCCCGCGCGCCGATCGAGGACGATATATTGATGGCGCTCCTGGTGCTCGCCTTTGCCGCTCAGAATGTTCGCGTTGATTCCGGCGCTGGCGGGGCGCTTTATGGCGGGGCCCGCTTCGGCCGACATGTCGCGCGCCTCTTCACGAATGAAGGTCGCCTGTCATTCGACATGGACACGGTTCGCGTGACGGCCCGCGCCGCGCTGATCGATGTCCTGTCATGCCGGCGCGGCATGTCGAACAGCGGCGTGATCTCTCGTATTGCCGGCGAGGCGATCGGCGCCGACGCTTACCTGCCGGATATGGGGAGCGATGAGTTCCTCGTGTGCCTGTCGCGCCAGGCGCTGGAAGTCGTGGCCAAGGATGTCGGCATCGAGCCGAAGGCCCGCGTCCGCGATACCCGCGCAGCACTCGTCGAGCATTTCGCCGGCGACGTCAGCCTCGTGCATGCGAGCGCCCTCTTCGCGCCGGACCGCCAAGATGTGACCGCCCTGCTTCGCTATGGCGAGGCATTGGACGCGGACGACGCCGGCGCCGAAACGGATCAGGAGCGGGAAGACAGCCTCACCGGTGACGACGCGATCGATCCTGATGCCGATAAGGCCGTGGATGGCGCCGACGATACGACGGCGGAAGAGGTCGAAGAGCACGAGACCGCCTACGGCATCGCCGCCGAATAGGCCCAGCCAACAGATCCCAGATCCATCGCGCCGCCGGCATCACCGGCGGCGCCTCTGTTTTCAGCCAACGATGGAGCATCCGATGCCCACGCTCACCAATCAGCAGAACGATCCGATCGCCGACGCGCTCGGTATAGAATTCGCCCTCAGCGCAGAGGGTTTTCCGGTGGCGCGCACCCGCGAACTGGTGCTTGCCATGATCACCACGCCTAAGGGTAGTTTCCTGGCGAGTACATGGCGAGCTGCGGGGTCGCTCTCCGCGCTTAAATGCGAGGACTTCTATCGCCATGACGGTCCCCTCGCTGACGAGGCCGCATTCGTTGCCTGCGTCATCGAAACTTCCGAGCATCAGCGTGATCTCCACGATCTCGGTCGCGTTCAAGCCCGTATCGCCTGCAGCACGCCCTGGGGCACGTCACAGTCGGCGACCATCTATGGCCCCGGCATTGTGTCTCATGCCACCGCCGGCCACGGCGGCTTTCATCTCTCTCCCGATCGAAACATTGTCGTGCCGTCCGCTCTGCGCAACGACACGTGCTGGTACGAAGAAGATGTCGAATGGTCGGCGGTCGCCCATGCCTTTCCCGAACTTTTCACGCGCTACGAACGTCGGATGGCAGACGAGGTTATCCGGCATAGCTGGCCGGAGTTCTGGGAGAGGGCTCACGGCCGGCCGCTTGTCGCAGGCGAGTCTCGCGGTAAGGACCGGCAGGCGTTCGAAAAGATCCATGCCGACCACTGGATCGTAACGTCTGCGATCTTCTCGGAACATCACGTTGGCATGACGGAGATCGTTGCGCGTCGCGGTACTGAGCGGAAGTTCGGCGACGTCGAGCGGCGCTATCTCATAGACACCTCGGAATACGCAGGTCGCGGACCGTTCGGCTTTGTCATCGATGAGGCACGTCACCAGCTTTATGAGGGGCCGTCCTCCTTTGTCGGCTGGTCGAGGTCGGCAGCATGAGCGCGCTAGGCCAACCCGTCGGTCACGCGGCTCATCTTCGGGACGTTGATCGCATTCAGCGCCAGATCGCGCATCGCGCCAAGCGGCTGACGATAACGGCAGGCGTGCTGGCACGCTGGCGTGGGCGACGGGGACGTCGGCAAGCCAGACCCAATAGCGCCTTACTGCTGGACCATGCACACCGGCTGGCCTTCGAACGACGGGCTGAACTTGAGGCGATGATGGAAGGCGAGAGCCGCGGTCGGCGACGTCTGCATACTCCATCTGACCTTGTATTGAGGTGCTGACGGGGGTGCGCCGAGGTCGGGGCCGATCTCACGGCCTAATCCGCGCCGAGGCGACCGCCTGGATTGTAATCTCGTCGGGACAATGCTTGTGGTCTGAAGGCGTCGGTTCCGCGATCCACTTCGGACCCTGCCAGTCCTCTCTCGGGTTTGTCACGGTCTTAAGCCTGCTGCCGTTCGTTTCAAGGCCGCTGTCGCGCCGCGTGGCGGCCTGCCGCCCCTCCCTTCGCAAACCGTCCTCGCGTCCGGCGCAGGGCTTATGCCCCGCTTGTCCGCAAGGCCAATTCGCTCGCTCAGGGCCTCCGGACCTGTGAAGCCGCCCGTCGGTCGCAGGCTTTGTTCGACCGCACCCGAGGGAGGGCCGGCAGGCAGCCGGTTCGAGCCTTCAGGCAACCGACAAGGAGACCACAATGGCAAAGCCCGCAACCAATCGCACCTCAGCGCGTGTCGTCCAGCTCCGCAAAGGCGCCACCGTCGAAATGGTCCGCCTCACCTGCCCGGACAGCGCCCAGGCCCTCAAGATCGCAGAAAGTTTTGGGACCGCCGTCATCGACAGCGACGGGATCCGCGATCTCCACGAGCGCCTGATCGTCGAGACGGCCGATGCCCTGAGCGAAGGCCTGGGCGAGCGCGCCATGCAGATCCACCTGCAGCGGATTGTCGGCGCCTATGTCGGCTCAGCTCATGGCGCTGGACAGTTCTACAGCAAGGCCGTGACCGAAGCGCGGGACGCAACCGCGAAGGCTGCAAACGACGCCCGCGACGAGGATCTCGACGGTCCGGTCGGTTATGACAGCGCTGCCCATCGCAAGCGAGAGTTCGCAGCTGACATGGGCATCCAGGCGCACGCATTGCGCATGGCGGCCGAAGGCGCCGTCGCAGCCTACAAGCAAATCGTCGGCGAAGCCTGGAAGCCCTTTGATCGTCCGGTCGAAAATCCTGGTCATTCGGTCGATCGTAAGGCCGCAGCGGCCCAGATGTCAGCCTTCGACTGACACGATCACGGCGGGGTACGCCCCCGCCTCATCTTTTCAGGCCGACCCTCCGAGGCCGGCCTTTTCCCATGTCGGCGTTCGCCAGAGAAAACGGAGGGGAGGAATTCTGGTCGGGCCGATGCGGCCCGTCACTGGCGTCGGACCTGCAGGAGCCGCCATCATCCCGCAACGGCTACGCCGTCCTCCACGTTGTTGCGGCCGTTCCGGTGCGGACTGCCGGCTTGGGCTCCTGTCTTTGGCCTCCGCGACGGGGCCGCGATCGGCGCGGCTCCCGATGAGTGGAGATCAGAAATGAGCAGGAAGACAGAGAACCAGCGGGCAGACATCTATACCCGCATAACCAACAAGATCATCGAAGAGCTCGCCGGCGGCGTGCGCCCCTGGATGAAACCGTGGAGTGCTGCAAACACCGAAGGGCGGATCACCCGCCCGCTTCGCCATAACGGCCAGCCCTATAGCGGCATGAACGTGCTTCTGCTGTGGTCCGAGCAAATGTCGCGTGGCTTCGGCTCGTCGATGTGGATGACCTTCAAGCAGGCGATCGAACTCGGCGCCGCCGTTCGAAAAGGTGAGACCGGATCGACCGTGGTGTTCGCCAGCCGCTTTACCAAATCGGAAGCCGATGGAAAGGGCGGCGAGATCGACCGGGAAATCCCGTTCCTGAAGGCCTATTCCGTTTTCAACGTCGAGCAGATCGACGGTCTGCCTGACCATCACTACCACCGGCCGGTGACAGCGCACGATCCGGTCGCCCGTATCGACCTGGCTGATCGCTTCTTCCGCAACACCGGTGCGGTGATCCGGCATGGCGGCAACCAAGCCTATTATTCGCCTGTCATGGACTATATCCAGATGCCGCCCTTCGAGAGTTTTAGGGACGCAGCTGGGTACGTAGCGACCCTCAGCCATGAGGTCACGCATTGGACAGCGGCAGAACACCGGGTCGGCCGCGATCTATCACGCTATGCCAAGGATCGCAGCGAACGAGCGCGCGAGGAGCTCGTCGTCGAGCTGGGCAGCTGCTTCCTCTGCGCTGATCTCGGCATTGCGCCGGAGCTCGAGCCTCGCCCTGATCATGCCTCCTACCTTCAGTCCTGGCTCAAGGTGCTGGCTGATGACAAGCGGGCAATCTTCCAGGCGGCGGCGCATGCGCAGCGCGCCGTGGCATTCCTGCATGGACTACAGCAGGACGCGGCGGATGTCCGGGACGCGGCTTGAGGGTTCGGGAGGAGTCTAAAGCCGGTCGCCGCTCTCGGCGGTGGTCGGCTCCGCCACCGGGATTGGCGGGACGGCATGATCCTCAGTGATCGTCAGATCCAGCGACCCCCAGATCGACGGTTTTCCGGTGCCAGGTTTCAGCTTCCGGGACGACTTTATTTCAACAACGAATGGTTTGGTCTGCTTTGGCATTGTTCCTCCAGGCGACGAATCGCAGCGCAACACTATCGCGATAGATAGGTGTCGCAAGCGGACTATGTCCGAGGTCATCTGAAGGGTGTGGTGATCCTCGTCGTGGCCAGACGTTTGCGGAATACCGATGCTGCTGTCTCGATGGCGTTGGGTGTATGCGGGCCGCCAAAATCATATCCCTTTGCCTGAATGCCCGTGGCTCCAGGTGCGGGCTCGATGGGGCAGGTCTGACCGGAGATCGGCTGCGCCTCGCTCGTTATCCCGCAACGGCGCTCCGAAACTTTCATCCCCTGTCGGCTGCGCCACCATTCCTCGCGGAGCAAGAAAGTGTCTCCACGCCGCCCTCCACGCTGTTCCGGCCTGAAGGTGCGGTCCGATCGTCTCCGGCCTTTGAGACTGCCATCGAGGCCGCACTGGAGCGGCCCGATTGAGCAAAAGGGAATTACGACATGGCTACCATCGGCACTTTCACCTCCACAGAAAACGGCTTCACCGGCTCGATCCGCACACTCGCCCTCAACGTCAAGGCCCGCATCGCCCGCGTCGAGAACCCCTCGGACAAGGGTCCCCAGTTTCGCATCTTCGCGGGCAGCGTGGAGCTCGGCGCGGCCTGGCAGAAGCGCTCCGAACAGGACCGCGACTACCTCTCGGTCAAGCTCGACGATCCGAGCTTCCCCTCCCCGATCTACGCGACGCTGACGGAGGTCGAAGGTGAAGACGGCTACCAGCTGATCTGGTCCCGCCCCAACCGCGACTGAGACAGTCAAGGCCCCGCCCGAAACGGCGGGGCTTTCATCTCGCCCACAGACCCGAGCGGGAGACAGCATCGAGCCGGTCTCCGGCCTTTTCGAGTGGCGGCACTGGCCATGGGTGGCCAGGCGCAGGTGCATCTGAGGCCGCATAGCCGGCGTCGATTAACCAGCCCCGCAAATTGCGCATGCCTTCCCTGCAAGCATGTGCCTTCTTTTTGGGCGAAGAATTGCACATATAGTGATCAATCAAATTTCAAAGGTGAGTAACGTGAAAATCGCTGAACGGCTGAAAAGAGCCATTGCCGAGCGTCGCGCAATCCGCGAGCTCTCCGTCCTTGATGATCGGTCGCTGAGCGACATCGGCCTGGTCCGTGGGAATATCCACAGCGCGGTCCGCGCACGGTAATACGCGTCATTCCCGACCACAAAGAATGGGCCGCGTTTTCGTGGCCCTTTTTTGTGCGTGCGTTCGTCCGTATCCGGTCATAGTCAGTTGTTCCGCCGTGACGACGACGCGTGCCATTCCGCTCCCAATCAATGCGCTGACGATCGTCGAGAGCAGGGACGGTTACCAGCTGATCCGGTCCTCCCGCCTCAACCGCGGCCGGGACGGTCTACCTCCCCCAGGTCTTCTTCATCTCTCTCATTGAAGCCGGAGACAGGCATCGAGCCGGTCTCCGGCTTTTTGCTGCCACACGAGAGGTTGGGATAGCTGCTCAGTACCCCGCATTGTGCCGGTCAGCGCTACCGGCTTCAAGGATGAGCGGTTAGAATGCATTTCCAAGAAGTGTCCTGATTGTCTCGTTGCCGCTGCAATCATCGTGCATTTGTGAGGCCATTATCGGTGAGCTTGCACGGTGTCCACAGGAGGGCCCCGCGCATCGCGGAGTGACCACACGAGTCCGACGCAGCGATGCGCGGGAGGTACCTGTGGTCAACGCGGGCACGGTCGGCGAGCCGCACATAGGGATAAAGCTCATGGTGATGGTTATTCCTGCGACGAAGGGGCAGCCCGGCATTCCTGCCGGGTTTCCCATCCTGATGTCCGGCCGCATGGAAATTATCGAGGCAGCCTTCGCCTACCTTCTGGAGTTGGCCACCATTCCAGGCCGCTCGCATTCTCCAGACACGGTGCGCACCTACGCGGAACACTTATACGATTGGTTCGACAGTCTGGAACAGTCCGATCTGGATTGGAGGCTGGCCGATGAGGAAATGATTGCGGCCTACCGAAATCGTATGCTGGAACAGCCCAGTCCCTATACCGGCCGGCCCTATGCGCGGTCCACGATCAATGATCGCATTCGCTCTATCTGCCGGTTCTATAATTGGGCGCATCAACGCGGTTGGGTCGAGCACCTGCCATTCCGCATGATCGATGTACGGATTACCTCCGGGCGCAAGCAGGCTCTGCTAACTCATGCAGATGCCCGATCAGCGGTTGTTGCTGCGAACATCTTGACTGTTGCCGAATTCGAAAAGCTACCGCGCGCGCTTCGAGCCGATCAGCTCGCGCGACTGTTCGGGCATCTTTCCATGCCCTATAGGCTGATGGCGGAATGGGCAGTCTGTACCGGCATGCGGCGGATGGAGCTGTGCGCCTTGACGGTCGCGCAATTGCCCGACAGCAAGAGGCTGGATGCGACGGATCATCCGCTGATAGGTGTACCTTTGGCGATCACGAAGGGCGGCCGACCTCGGACAATCTATCCACCGATCCGTCTTGTCGATCGTACAAACTGGTATGCCGGTGAAGAAAGAGCCGCTCTGGTTCGGAAGCGTCGACACATCTCTTCAGCCTATGAACCGAGTGAGTTCCTGTTCTTGAACAGGCGTGGTGGTGGTGTGACGCGAGCGCACCTCAGCACAGTCTTTGCGGCGGGGTTTGAAGCCGCTAAGGTCGATGGCAGCTTGCACTGGCTTCGCCATACCTTTGCGACGACGATGCTCGCCCGCCTCCAACGGATCGCCGCTAAAAAGCCGGAGATCAATCCGCTCAAAGTGCTGCAGATTCTCCTCGGTCACAGCTCGATCCAGACAACATCCATCTACCTGCGTTGCGTGGATCTGCATCATCGCGAAATCGCCGAGAGCATCGAGTATCTTTACGGTGAGGTCATTCCCGATGCGGTCTAACCGGCCACGTATAGATCGGCGCTTTGCGGCTGCCCCGGCTTGCGACGAGCCGATCTCAAGCGGTGTTGCGATTACTTTCCGCGATGAGTGGGGCAGCGTCGCACAGATATTCGACTTCAGTCGGCTTGGCCTCGCGGTCGACCTTACGATGGTCTTTGCCGACTCCTTCCGCGCATCATTCGCCAGTGCCGCCACGGCGACCCGGAAAGGGTACTGGAAATCGCTTCGTACATTTGCCCGTTTCGCTGCTGAAGACGGCGAAATCACTGAGATTGCGGCACTGACGACAGAGGCCGTAGGTCGCTATGTCGCGTGGCTTGATCGACAGAGATCGCCGACGGGGCAACCTTGGGGAATATCGACACGGCATGGCCGCTACGTGCCTATAAAGATCATGCTCGAGTGGGCGATGCGAAATCGCGCCGATCTCATGCCAGAACAATTGCAGTTCCCGGCCAATCCTTTCCCGGGTCGCCACCGGACACCAGTCCCGCGCCGACTTCCAGCGCATGAGCTGAAGACAATCCTGCGAGCCTGCTATGCCGAAATCGACATCGCCTGGGCTCGCTTCGAGGAGGGGCGCGCAATCCTGGAAACAGACCATGATGGCGTAGCGGACGATCGCCGGGATCTGGAGACGCTGTTGGTCGCAACGGGTCGTGCGGGTGGCGGAATAATGCCATGGTACGATCGTGCCCCGGGGCGGCAGTCACATCGGCGGATGAGGCGCGCCGGTGGCACGCGGATGCTGGCGCAACACCTGCATCTGACGGTCGATACCCTGGTCCCATTCTTTTTGGCTATCGCCATTCAAACGGCGGCCAATCCGGATTCCCTTCGAAACATAGGACGCGATTGCCTGGCCTCGCATCCGCTCGACCCGGATCGGATCATCGTCGATTGGGCCAAGCCC
The DNA here is from genome assembly GCF_049896885.1 of Phyllobacterium sp. SL163. Taxonomy (NCBI): domain Bacteria; kingdom Pseudomonadati; phylum Pseudomonadota; class Alphaproteobacteria; order Hyphomicrobiales; family Phyllobacteriaceae; genus Phyllobacterium; species Phyllobacterium sp. SL163. The sequence goes on from NZ_JAFCVE010000013.1 coordinate 42,619, forward strand.
CGGGCGGGGAATACCCTACGACGTGCGCAGCGTCGGACTTTCGATAAGCGCCGACGATATTCTGTGCCAAATCTTGTCGAGAAACTGTTGGCGATGAGCGCACCACTCGTTCCGCATGCGCGACCTGCGGAGTGTGAACGCCTCTTTTTGATCAGAGGTAACCGCCCGAAGGGCGTGGGCGTGATTGGTAGTCAAACGCTGGATGCCGGTATCGGCAGGTTTATTGCTCGTTCAAATCGAAGCATTAGCGCCTGGAATGAAGCTCATCCTGAGCAGCTTCGTTCACCGATGCGGTCCTTTGCTCCTGTTCTGTTCCGTGGCAGCGTCGCCACCGAGCACTATAAGGCAGCCGACGGTGATATCCGTGTGGCCCAAGTGCTTCTCAATCATGCGCAAGCCAGCACGACCGACCTCTATGTTCGCGGCCCCGAAACACAACGCATGTATGAGAAAACAATCGCGAGCCTCCAACATCGGATGATCGGCTGGATCGTGATGCGCCCAGGTGTCCAGGGTGTCGAGCGAAATATCGACGGCCAGATCGAAAGCGATGATGAGGGTATGGCCGAGGCGTTCAGCCATATCTGCATTAATCCGATGGCCGGCAGGGCTCCGGGCTCCGCCCAGGGCCGCCTGTGCCCCAGTTTTATGGGCTGTCTCAGCTGTCCGGGACTCGTGATCCCGATAGACAGCCGACATCTGGCGCGGATCCTGCAGGTGATGCGCAAGTTAGAAATCGCCCGCGATCAGCTAGATGCAGAGCGTTGGCGATCGATCTACGCTCCGAGCTACCGCATTCTCAAAGCAGAAATCCTGCCGGACTTTCCCGTTGAAATGCACGAGGAGGCCGAGCGCATGATCGCAACGCTTCCGCCCTTGCCTGACCCGGAGTGATCCCGATGGCGGCTAAACCTGCTAAATTGGAGCAAAGCAGCATCTCGGATCCTGAAATCCGTATCTCGACGATATCGGTGTGGATGGATCGCATCTGGCAACTGGATGTGGATGTGCCGGGAACGACACCTGCCGATCTCCTCATCGACTGGGGCATAGCGTTTGAGGATGGAAGCCGGTTTACCGATGAAAGATGGGACGCCTGGCGCGAGGCTGCGCGGCGCTTTCTCTGGTCGTTACGCGTAACGCCGCCGCCTGGTCGGCGCCGTGCAAGGGGAACGACGCTTGTCAGGCGGTTCCAGATCCTGCGCATTCTGATCCGGTGGATGGTCGCCGAAGGTTACCGGTGCTTTGGCGACCTCGACCGCGATGCAGCTCAGCGCTTCCTTGGCATCATTTACCAACGTCCGGGCCGTGGCGGTCGTCTCTTATCGGAGACCGTGACCCCGGTCGGTTATATCCGGATTCTGGACCTTCTCTATTTGCAGCGAGATTGGCTTTCTGACGCGCCGGCTGAACCTTTGGTGGACCCGATAACAGGCTCCCGAGCATTGAGACCCGGGCAACTGTCCAAGCCTATGCCCTATACGCCGGATGCTGTTGCCGTTCCTCTTATCTCGGCAGCCCTGCGTCTGATCGGCGCGCCAGCCGACGACATAATCGCGCTGCGGGAACGAGCCGAGGACGCCCACAGGCAAGCCCTTTCGAGCGGATTTGGATATAAGGCGCGACACGGTCACATGCGCGCTCGCCTTGATAGCTTCCGCTTCGCGACGGTTCCCGCGGAAGCGAATCCGTGGAGGACGGAGCCCGTGCTGACCATGAAGTTGGTGCAATTCCTGGTCACTCGAATTTACGACGCCTGCTTTGTCGTCATCGCCTATCTTGTTGGTGCGCGAGCCTCCGAAATCTTGGGCCTGCGGGCTGGATGCATCGAGCGGCATGTTGCTGCCGATGGCGCTGAATCCTTCGCTTATCTGAGCGGCCGGATCTACAAAACAGCCGTTGGCACGGGCGGAGCGCCGCATCGATGGGTGGCGCCGGACCCTGTCGTGCGGGCCGTGACTGTTTTGGAACGCCTATCTGCTCCTATCCGCCAGCGGATGGGGCGGGAGGAATTATGGTTGTCGGCGATGGCTGGACGCAGCGGGATGACCATCCCGCGATCATCTGTGCTGGCTGACCGTCTCAACGGACCGTTTGCATCCTTTATAGATCTGCCTCTTTATAACGAACGGCCGTGGCATCTGACGACCCATCAGGGACGAAAGACCTTTGCGCGATTTGTTGGTCGACGTGACCGTACCGGCCTCGATGCCCTTGCCGCGCACTTTGGCCACGTGACCAGAGCAATGACCGACAAAGGCTATGTCGGGACGGACTTCGATCTGACCGATCTGATCGACGCAGAGACCTCGAACGACACAAGGACGGCGCTTGAGGATTTGCTGACCTCGGTAACGGCGGCCGGCCGTGCCGGACGAGCGATCTCTTCGCACAGTCGCTTCCGTGGACGTACAAGAGACGGAGATGTTGCGGACTATGTGGACTTCATCCTGAGAGAAACCGACATGCGGCTCGGTCGTTGCGATTGGGGCTACTGCGTCTACCGCCGTGAAAGCGCATCGTGCCTGGGTGATGATCGAGGCCCGAACCCGGTCATCAGAACGCAGAGCATCTGTTCCACCTGCAGCAATTTTGCCGTCACGGAAAAGCATCGGCCGGTGTGGGAGGAACGCCGGAGGCAAAACGCACGGCTTCTGGCGCATCCGATGCTCGACGACGACAGCCGTGCCCTGGCAGCGATGAGGATCGATGAATGCGACCGTATTTTGGCCGAACTTCAGCAAGGTCGCGGAAGCGATGACGAATAGTACAAAGCAGCCCGCGAGACTGAAATCTCATGAGACGCGTCATCGAAATACCGAGCGCCGCATTCGGCAGGCGATGGATCGGCTTGTGGCACAGGCTTCGTTGGAAGGGTATGCTACCCGGGTAACAGTGGCTGCATTGGCGCGCGAAGCTCAGGTCAGCCGAAACACGATCTATGCCGAGCACAGCAGTTTCCTCGAAGAATTGGCATCCGCAAATCCACCGCGCCCCAAAACTCAGCGGCCGCCTCCCAAATCTGACATGTCGGCACTTCGAGCTTCGATGCATGAGCTCCAGGAGCAAAGGCGGCTGCTCGCGACCGAGAATGCCAGCCTGCTGAAGCGTGTGCTGGATTCCGAGAAGGCCGTTGCTCGACTGGAAAAGCAGAACGCCAAGCTGGTTCAGGAGATCAGCAGGGTGCGGCGGCTTAGCTCGACATGACTGATCGCGTTGAAGCATCCAACCGTCCATGATCGGATGAGCAAGTGGTTGTTTTTTGGGGTCCGAGTCCGTGGAACCCAAAGTCCGTTACTTCAGATATCCCATCCTACCATGCCGGATCAGCCCGCCTCGAGCACGAGCGGTACCCCCAAAATGCTGCGCATTTTGGCTCCCCCACTCGCCGGCTCCGCCGGTCGCCTGCGGCGATCCTCGACCCGAACTGCTCCGTCATCGTGCACGTCTCTCGTCTTCAAACAGAGGAGAGACACATGCTTACCATCTACGACGAAATCCAGCAGCTGCGCGTCGAGCTTGCCGCCTGCATCCTTACGCCTGCCGAGCGCGCGGCAAGCGAGGCTGAACTCGCAAAGCTCCTCGCTGAACAGGCATCGCTCGACAGCGCATTTGACGCCATCATGGCAGACGAGGAGCCGCCAGAATGACGGCGCCTTCTCCAAACAGGACGCTTGACTAAGACCTAAATCGTGGTACCCCCAATTTTCTCCAGGCGCCTGGCAGCACCTTCCGAAAATCGGCTCCCCCACTCCCCGGCGCTGCCGGTCGCTTGCGCGATCCCTGACCCCGTCATCCCCTCCCGGCTGCTGTCGTCGTCTTTCACGAAATCAGGAGATGACGATGGCCTACGCCCTGGAAACCCAAATCGAGGAACTGCGCGCCGAACTTCGGAACGCATACGATGCAAACGAGCGTCGCGAAATCAAGGCCGAGCTCGAATGCGCTCAGGCCGAGCTGGCCATCATCGTTGCCGAACAGGCCGGACACCTCGAAGCGGAGCCGCCGTTCTGAGCGGCTCCCCTGCATAAGATGTCTCATGTTTCACGCCTACCGGCTTGTCCATCCGCTCACTGCGATCACCGACGTTGCATTTCGCCCTGCCGACAGAGGCTATCGACATCGGGGATGTTGCGTGCCGGTCGTCGGGCAGCAACCTGTCGTCGCCAGAGTTTTCCCCGCCACTGAAGCGGCTCCTCGCGGTCTAAAACTCAGGCGTCGCCAGGTCCTCCGCTTCGCTGCGGCCAAACGCGCCCTCCCATTGCGCAAGCGCAAAAGGGCCCATGGTGCAGCCCTCCTCGTCCCGGCCCGCGGCCTATCCCCCGCGATATCCGCAATCGACAAGGAGAAATCATATGCAACGCCTCGCACAATTCCTCGCAGCCACCGGTCGTCAGCTCCGGGCGCTGAGCAAAGTCATCTGTCACTTCTTCCGCAAGGGCAAACTCGGTCTGAAGCTCACCATCAAGATCCCGTTCTTCATCGAGATCGAGATCGCTTTCGAACGCGACGGCACGCGCCGACACTGACGGCGTTGCTGAATGGCCAACGAAATCGGGCTATTCAGCACCACGGTTGCCGTCGGCCTACCCAAGTCCGAGCTAGTCCTTCCGATACCAGGATATCGCCGAGGCTCTTTCCATCGCGCACGAGGACACGGAGCTTGCGACCATACCGGTCCTCGTCACGACCCGGCCAGGCATGCACTTCGAACGGCGCCTGATTGACCAGCTCTATCAGCCGCGCGGTGGCACGACGTCCCAGTGCCAGCTCGGACGCACATTTCGGTTCACTAACCTCAGGGGTATCGATATCGGCGACACGGATTTTTACGCCCTTGATCCAGAGCGTGTCTCCATCGACAACACAGGTCGACCGGTTGCTGGTGTCACATATTCGGAATGGTGCGCTCGTTGGCGTAAACGTCTCGGCCAGCGCAGTGCCGTCTATGTCCAACGTGTAGAAACTGAACGCAATCGCCATGGTGATGACACCGGCCTTGATGCGGTGTTCGCTTCCACCTTTTCTGTTATGTCCGCTTCGCTTCAAATCCATGCGATCCATTTCACTATGCTGAAGATTATCGTCGCATATCATCGATGAATGTTTGGCGATGCGCCGATGCCTACTGGTCTCGTGGAATATCCCCGATGACGCTTCTGCCGAACAAGATCAAGGAAGAGTTCGACCGCTTCCTTCTCATGCGCAAAGTGATGAACCTTCATCTGCCCTCTGCTACCAATGCGCCCCCATCGACGGGTCAGACACGTGTCGCCAAACAGCGTCGGCTCGATCGAGATCGCATAGAAGCGCGCCACGTTTTGCTCAGGCTCGGTGCGCTCGATATAGAGATGGTAGGGCTGGGCGATCATGCGTGCAGAATCGGAAATTTTGCGGCCGCCGTCCAACGAGAGATATGAATCGGGGATCCCGGATCGATTCAATTTCGTGAAGTGTCGGGAGATTGGAGTTCGGGCGGTCCGCCTTCGGCGTACGGCTCTACTCGCATCCGCGAACGAAGCCCAAGGCTGGTCTTCGCCGATCCCGGTAACGATCCTCCCGCAAGTGCGTGGAACCATCGATCAGTATCCAAGGTAGCCGAGGATATCGGCGCCATAATAGTCCCCATGCTCGTCGGCATGGGCGATGACATCGCCGGTCTCCTGATCGAATAGCGCGGTATCTGTCTCGCGCACGACGGCACGATCTGATGCTTGCGGCATTCCGCAATCGCCTCCTCCGCGGTCACCTGCGCCTCGCATGCTTCCCAATATCGCATCGAATGTTTCCTTCCGCTCGATTGCTCTCACCTATCCTCCTCCGCCGCCCCCTGTTTTCTGTGAAAACGGTTGCTCCCGACACACGACGTCATGTCGGATCTTCGGAACCAGATCGCGCGGCCACATCGGAGCGGCGGATTGCCGGATGTGAACACGATCTGCTCATCGCCGCGCATTTGCATGACCTCATAGGGCAGGATCAGCGGCCGGCGGCTCAACTGCTTCGATCGTGACCGTGAGGAACCCGACGACTGGCTGGTGCGGCTGATCTGATCGACCTCGATCGTCGTCTCGCCGCAGCGCCGCGACAGATAATCGGCCGTTTCGGGATCGTTGATTGCCGCAAACGAAATCCAGGATGCGGATTCGAACCATTTCGAGCTGGCATCCCGGCCGCCGTAGGCCTCCCGCATCTGGCCGATCGACTGGAAGATCAGCGTCAGGCTGATCCCATATTTGCGGCCCGCATCCCGCGCCGTTTCCAGGATGCGCAGAAACCCGAGCCGTGCGACCTCGTCGAGAAGGAAAAGTGTCCGGCCGGCGGTGTGGCCGTTGCGGTTATAGAGCGCGTTCAGAAACGAGCCGATGACGACGCGGGCTAAACCTGGATGGGCTTCAAGAACCTTGAGATCGAGCGCGATGAAAATATCGGTCTCGCCCTTTGCAAGTTCGTCCGTCGAGAAACTGTTGCCGGAGACGAGCGCCGCGTAGTTCGGGTAGGACAGCCAGTGGGTTTCCTTGACCGCATTGGCATAAACCCCAGAAAACGTCTCCGGCGTCATGTTGACGAAGACCGCCACGTTCTCCTTGACGAAATCCGACTCCGAGCCCTCGTAGATGCGCGTCAGCCGCTCGCGCAGCTTTGGCTCCGGCTCTGCCAAGTTCGCCCGCACCTGCCGCAGCGTCTGGTCTTTGTCGTCGGTGTTGCCGGATAGGCAAACGTCGGCGATCAGCGCCGTCAGAAGCTGCATCGCCGAGGCCCGGAAGAAATCGTCCCGCGCCGACGCCGCTCGGGCATTGTCGGTCATGATCCAGGTTGCGACCGCGACGATATCCTCTTCTTTCGTCGCGCCGAAACGGCCGATCCAGTCCAGCGCGTTAAAGCCGATTGCCGGCGTCTCGGGATTGAGGACGATGACCTTGCGGCCGGCTAGGCGCCGATGATCGATGACCATCGGCGCCACCTCGCTCGATGGATCGAGAACCACAAGGCTACCACCCCATTTGAGCGTGGTCGGCACGGTGACCGAGGTCGTCTTGAAGCCGCCGGAGCCGGCAAAGACGATTCCATGCGACGAGCCAAAAGAGCCGTCGAAGCACAGCAGCGGCGACCTGCCACCTGCCCCCCAGGTTTCGGGCGCGTCGGAACGAAACGACATGTCGGCGACGCTGTCACGGTCGACGCGGTAACGCTCGCCGATGACAATGCCGCCGCTATCAGGAAACAGTTTGGCCGCCTCCGTCATGCTCATCCAGTCGGCATCGCCATGAACGGCGCGCCTTCCCCGCAACCGTCGTGGCTCAGGCTTAGAGAAGGCTGCGTTGCCATTCAGCGCGACACGCATCGCAAAGATGCCGGACAGGATCGCGGCGGCGGTGCCGATCCCGGTCGAGGGATCGACGTAGGCAAAGACAGATTTGCCGGTGGGCACACTTTCCGCAAGGGCAGTCAGCCGCATCGTCTCGCGCAAGACCGCGACCAGGATGACGGCCAAGCTTCCTGAGGCGACGCTCCATCCGGCCGTCTTGATTCGCGCCGAACCGTTCGCGGCAAACAGCGCCATGACGCCAATTCCGGCGGCGATCGCATAGGGAAGCGCCAAGCCGATGCGCCCGAGCAGCAGCTTCGCCTGCGCTGTTTTGCCGAAACCGGCGAGCCATTGCTCGATGCCGGGAATGGCCACGACCGCAGCGACCATGAGCGTGGTCGGAATGACCGACAGCACTATCCTATTCGCTGCCATCGCCGAACGCCTCCGCGCCAATAGCAGCCAAGCGCTGGCGCTCCCTATCGTTGCCTCGAACGCGACTGGCTGCATCAATCAACAGTCCGAGCAGAAGCGCCCGCTTCTCGTAGCGCAGGCCCGCCTTGACGATCAGGCCACCGAGCTCGATCTTCTCACGCGCATCCTTCTTTCGCGCATCTGATGTCATCGACTTCGCCATCCTCTCAAGCCTCGCCAACGTTGCTCTGAGCCGTGCCAGTCTCGACCGTCGCGTTTTGGCCGCCGCCGGTAGCACTCGCCCCTGACCTCTCCTTTCCGGTCGCCCCTCCCCTTCCTCTCCCGCGAAACCGCTTCGCCACCTCCTCGAAGGCTGTCTGCAGCTCGACCTCGTCGATCTCGATCTCACCGAGACCTGCCCGTAGTGCAACACGCCCGATGCGCTCAGCCTCACGTGTTTCCGCAGCCTTGAGCTGTTCCTGCAGGCGCGCGATTTCTTCCCTGATTTTCGACGACGGCTTCTTCATCCGATTGCCACTCCTTGGCTGTCTGGCGTTGCGTTAGCAGCGCCAGACTCCTCCGAATGGGCCGTCAGGCCAAGGTGCAGATCTGCATGTCGGCAAAGCCGACGCCTTCGGGCATGATCCCGCCGCTCGATGAGAGCGGATCCAAGGGCGCAATTATACGTCGCGGTGGCGACCTGTTGCTGGCGGCCCTGGCGGGGCCGCTTTGCGAGCGAAAACGAAGTTTAGACCAGGAGACCTTTTCGCCGTGGCCATAGCCCATTTCTCCGTCAGCATCGTCAGCCGCGGCGAAGGCCGCAGTGCCGTGCTGTCGGCGGCCTATCGCCACTGCGCGAAGATGGACTACGAGCGCGAGGCCCGCACGATCGACTACACGCGAAAACAGGGCCTGCTGCATGAGGAGTTCGCACTGCCCGCCGGTGCGCCGGACTGGGCAAAACGCCTGATCGCCGATCGCTCGATTTCCGGTGCGTCCGAAGCCTTCTGGAACAAGGTCGAGGCTTTCGAGAAACGCAGCGATGCGCAGCTCGCTAAAGACCTAACGATCGCTCTGCCGCTCGAACTGACGGCCGAGCAGAACATCGCGCTGGTTCGTGATTTCGTCGATAGGCATGTGCTGGCCAAAGGTATGGTGGCCGACTGGGTCATCCATGACAATCCCGGCAATCCACACATCCACCTGATGACCACATTGCGCCCGCTCACCGAAGATGGGTTCGGGGCAAAGAAGCTCGCAGTTCTCGACGAAGATGGCCAGCCCCTGAGGACCGAGGCGGGCAAACAGGTCTACGAACTCTGGGCCGGTGGCACACCTGAGTTCAATGCGCTGCGCGATGGCTGGTTTGAGCGCCAGAACCATCACCTGGCGATGAATGGCGTTTCGCTTCGGGTCGATGGCCGGTCCTATGAGAAGCAGGGCATTGCGCTCGAGCCGACCATTCACTTGGGCGTTGGCGCCAAAGCGATCGAGCGCAAGGCGGCGATGCAGGGTGCTACGCCGGAGCTTGAACGACTTGAGCTCAACGGCCAGCGCCGCGCTGAAAATACCCGTCGCATCCTGCGCAACCCGACTCTCGTGCTGGACCTGATCACGCGGGAAAAGAGCGTCTTTGACGTGAGGGATGTCGCCAAGGTTTTGCACCGCTATGTCGACGAGCCCGCCGTCTTCCAGCAGCTGATGGCGCGGACCCTGCAGCATGCCGAAGTGCTGCGTCTGCAGCGCGACACGATCAACTTTGCCACAGGCGAACGCGTGCCGGCGCGCTACACGACGCGGGCGATGATCGCGCTCGAAGCGGAGATGGTCAATCGGGCCATGTGGCTGTCGCGGCAATCCTCACACACTGTGAAGCAGGGCGTCTTGCAATCGATCTTCGCCCGCCATGAGCGGCTGTCGGACGAGCAGAAAGCCGCGATCGAACATGTCACGGGCTCAGCCCGGATCGCGGCGATCGTCGGCCGCGCCGGCGCTGGCAAGACGACGATGATGAAGGCCGCCCGAGAGGCTTGGGAAGCGGCCGGCTATCGCGTGGTCGGTGCGGCGCTCGCCGGTAAAGCGGCCGAGGGGCTGGAGAAGGAAGCTGGCATCCAGAGCGGGACGCTGTCCTCCTGGGAGTTGCGCTGGCAACGCGGTCGAGACGCGATCGATGCTACGACCGTGTTTGTGATCGACGAGGCCGGCATGGTCGCCTCCAAACAGATGGCTGGCTTTGTTGAGGCTGTTGTCCGTGCGGGCGCCAAACTCGTGCTTGTCGGCGATCCAGACCAGTTGCAGCCGATCGAGGCGGGCGCGTCCTTCCGGGCAATTGCTGACCGTGTTGGATATGCGGAACTGGAGACGATCTATCGTCAGCGCGAGGACTGGATGCGGGCGGCTTCGCTCGATCTGGCGCGTGGCAATGTCGGCGCTGCCCTCGCCGCCTATGGCACGCAAGGCCGGGTGCATGGAACGGCGCTGAAGGCGGAAGCAATTAAGCAACTGATCTCAGACTGGAACTGCGATTACGATCCGGCAAAGACGACGCTGATGCTCGCGCATCTCCGCCGTGATGTGCGCTTGCTGAACGACATGGCGCGCGCAAAACTGGTCGAGCGCGGGATCATTGGTGGCGGTCATGCCTTCCGCACCGCTGACGGCGGACGCCGGTTTGACGCCGGCGATCAGGTCGTCTTCCTGAAAAACGACACCGCCCTTGGCGTCAAGAACGGCATGCTGGGCAAGGTGGTTGAGGCAGCACAGAACCGAGTCGTGATCGCAGTCGGAGAAGACGAGCATTTGCGCCAGGTCTCTGTCGAGAGCAAAGCCTACAACAATCTCGATCACGGCTATGCCACGACGATTCATAAGAGCCAGGGCGCCACCGTTGATCGCGTCAAAGTGCTCGCGTCGCTCTCGCTCGATCGGCATCTCACCTACGTCGCCATGACCCGCCACCGTGAGGAGCTGCAGCTCTATTACGGCACCCGTTCCTTCGGCTTCAATGGCGGACTGGAAAAGGTGCTGTCGCGGCGCAATGCCAAGGAAACGACGCTCGATTACCGGCATGGTGGGCTTTACCGGCAGGCGCTGTCCTTTGCCGAAAACCGCGGACTGCATCTCGTGCAGGTCGCCCGCACACTCGTGCGCGACAGGCTCGACTGGACGCTGCAACAGAAGGAGAAGCTCGCCGATCTCGGCAAGCAGCTGCGCGCCGTTGGTGAGCGGCTCGGCCTCCTCCAATCCCCGAACCTAAAACTGAAGAAGGATCTTGCGCCCATGGTGGCTGGCGTCAAACAGTTCGCATCCTCGGTCAAAGATACGATCGATCAGAAGCTTGGGGACGACCCGGCGCTGAAGCAACAGTGGGACGAGGTCTCGACCCGTTTCCGCTATGTGTTCGCTGACCCTGAAACCGCGTTCCGGGCGATGAACTTCGATGCTGTCCTGGCCGAGGGCCAAGCCGCAAAACAAGCCCTGCAGAAACTCGTTGATGAGCCCGCGTCGATCGGTGCACTGAACGGCAAGACCGGATTGCTGGCCAGCAAATCGGAGAAGGAGGCGCGCCGCGTCGCAGAGTTCAACCTGCCGGCGCTGAAGCGAGACATCGAGCATTATTTGGCGATCCGCGAGACGGCTCGGGCGCGGATTGAGGGCGAGGAAAAGTCCCTGCGTCAGCGCGTGTCGATCGACATTCCCGCCCTGTCGCCGGAAGCGCGCTCCGTGCTGGAGCGCGTTCGCGATGCCATCGACCGCAACGATCTTCCGGCGGCGCTCGGATTTGCGATCAGCAACCGCGAGGCCAAACTCGAAATCGATGGCTTCAACAAGGCCGTGTCCGAACGCTTCGGTGAGCGGGCATTGCTGAGCAACAGCGCCCAAGCTCCGGATGGACCGCTTTTCGACAAAATGGCGTCCGGTCTGCAGCCGGCGGAAAAGGAAAGTCTGAAGGAAGCCTGGCCGGTGATGCGGACAGCGCAGCAACTGGCAGCGCATGAGCGGACCACCGCGACGCTGAAGCAGGTTGAGGACATCAGGCTGTCGCAGCGTCAGACACCGAGCCTGAAACCATGACGCCGCGAGGCCCAACGCGACGCCGCGTGGTTACGGTTCTGGCGGCATCGTTGTTTGTGGTTGGAGCGCTTTCCGCGACAGCAGTTCTCGGGGGCTTCCGGCTGAACCTGACGCCGAGCGAGCCGCTCGGCCTCTGGCGGATCGAAGAAACAGACCGGGCGGTGACGGTGGGCGATCTGGTTTTTGTCTGCCCGCCTCAAACACCTGCGTTCGCAGAAGCTCGCCGTCGTCACTATCTCGCCCGGGGCCTGTGCCCGGGCGGCGTTGCGCCGATGATCAAGATGGTCGCGGCCCTGACCGGTCAGCTTGTCCAGATCGGCGAGAGCGTATCGATCGACAGCACGCCGCTCCCCTCATCCACTGTGCGCCGCGTCGATGGCGCCGGGCGACCGCTCGAACCCTATAGCGACGGCATGGTCCCGCCGGGCATGCTCTATCTGCACTCTCCCTATGTGAGCTCCTATGACTCCCGATATTTTGGACCAATCCCCACAAGCGGCCTGCTCGGGCTTGCCCGGCCGATCCTCACGTTCGATCCGTGACCGAGCGCGCTCGGCGATCTTGATTACGGTGGCGATCGCCATCGGCACGGTCGGATGGAGTGGCTCTATGCTTGCCCTCCCGGCCGCCATGCTGTTTCCGGCGCTGTGGGCCATGGCGCCGTCGCGCGGGATCGCAGCTTTCGTCTCGCTTGGCTATTTCCTCGCCGCTTCGCGCGGTCTGCCCCAAGGGGTGGCCAACTTCTATGCCGCCGATCTCTGGCCTGGTCTGCTGCTCTGGCTCATCGCGTCGGCGTCTTTCGTGATCGTTCATGCGGTACTCTGGACACGCCGGCGGGGAAAGGTCCGCGCTGCGCGATATCTGGTGGCGAGCTTGGTGATGGCACTGCCGCCCTTCGGGATTACTGGCTGGGCACAGCCGATCACCGCGGCGGGCGTGCTGTTTCCCGGCTGGGGATGGTGGGGACTGGCGGCGACAGCTGCCGGCCTGGCGATGATGACATCGCGGTTCTGGCCGGCAGCAGTCTTGGTCATGCTGAGCCTATGGCTCTGGTCCGCCGCAGTCTGGACAGAACCGAAGCTACCGGAAGGGTGGAAAGGCGTCGATCTCAAACTGGGTGAGACGCTTGGGCGCGACGCATCATTGGAGCGTCAGCGAGTCCTGATTGCAACAGTCCTCAGGTCGGCAGGCGAAGGGATCAACACCATTGTTCTGCCGGAAAGCGCGCTCGGCTTGTGGACGCCGACCGTCGAACGGCTTTGGCGCGACGAGCTGCAGGACCGGGATCTCGCCGTCATCGCCGGCGCAGCCGTCCTCGATGGCGATGGCTATGACAATGTTCTTGTCGCTATCTCGGCAGCAAAGTCAGAGATTCTCTACCGGGAGCGCATGCCGGTACCAGGATCAATGTGGCAGCCCTGGCGGATCCTGACCGGTGAGCTCGGTGGTGCCCGGGCGCATTTATTCGCCAATCCACTCGTTGAGATTGGCGGGACCAGAATTGCGCCGCTGATCTGCTACGAGCAACTCATCGTCTGGCCGGTGCTGCAGTCGATGGTGCATTCGCCCGATATCATCGTTGCGGCCGGCAATGGCTGGTGGACCTCGGGCACGTCGATCGTCGCGATCCAGCAGGCCAGCACTGTCGCCTGGGCCAAGCTGTTCGGCTTGCCGCTCGTCAGTGCCGTCAACGTCCAGCCCGAGGGAGAGTGACATGGTCGATGCTGCCTTGATCAACGAATGCGCTGATCCGGCGCTGAAGCCGGCAATCGTCGAAAAGTTCGTGGAAGCGGCCGGATCCGAGGATCCTCTGGCGATCACGGTTCGCGCTGGCAACCGTGTCGTGCTGGTACCGAAGCCCCCGACACCGGAGGCGGCGATGGACCTGATCCGCGAAAATATCGGCCGCAATGTCGTGCGGGTCGGCATCACCCAATATCCGGCCGGGCTCGGCGTGCTCGAAGCGGGTGCCCTGAAACCCGATCTGGTCGATGCCTGCGCCAATCTGCGTATGGGCACGGCGCTGTTTGGCAAGGTCTATCGTATCGTTCTCAAATGGTATGGCAATCCGACGGGCAGACAAGCTGAGGCCCAGGTGTTTGAAGATGCCATTCTCGCCTGGCAGTCGGGGTATTTCGAGGGCGAGGCTGTGTTCCGGACCCCGAGCCCTGACGAGAAAGAGGCGGAAGCCGCTGTGGATGCTGCTCCGGGCGAGCAGGCGGAGGAAACGGCGGACGTGCCTGTCGCAGACGATCGAAGCGAACCGGCCAGCGATGATGCTGCCAACGACCCGAACAAGGCCGGGATCCGTGTCGATCTCTCCACCATCGGCGCGAGGTAGGCCTGGGCGATATGCAGATCTGCAGCGGCGCAGAGCCAATTATCCGCCTGTTTGCACTGGCGAAAATCGAACACGACCTCTATAAGGACGGCTAGGGCAGTACGCGCTGTCCTGGGGTGTGGAAACCCCTATCTGGCGGTTGGTACCGGCCGTTGCGGTACCAGAATCCTCTGACCATGTGGCCGGGGGCCTGTGACGTATGTCCAGGCTTCGGCTAAAGGTCTCAGGACTGTCCAGGTACAGTTTCCAACCCCCGGCTTGGGATCAGGGATTGACGTTTGCGGGGGCGCACCGCAGACAATTCCCGAAGTTGGAAACTGCAATGGATCCGGAAGATACGGCACTGATGGAAAAGCTTGAACTTCGACCGGTCTTCGGGTTGACGCAAGGACTCCCCGCAGCCGATCTTGAAACGCTGACGGTCGATGCGATCCGAAAACACAGGCAGCTGGTCGAGAAGGCCGACGCACTATACCAGGCACTTCCGGAAGACTATCAGAACGGCCGGGCGACCGGCGGTCCCCAGCATCTCGAATTTATCGAAGCCAGCATCGAAATGCACGCGCAGATGAGCGCGTTGAATACCCTTCTCTCGATCTTGGGCTATATCCCAAAGGTCTGTGTGAACTGATCGTCAAATCAGCTTTTTTCGGATCGCCGTTGCTGTCAGGTGCGCGATGGTATGAACATTGAACTGCTTGCGAGCATGTTCGATTTTGACGCGCACGCTGTTGTATTTGACGCCCTCGAGGTCCGCGACCTCTTCCATCGTTTTGCCGTCCGCGATCCAGCTCAGATAGGTCGCGCCCTTAGGATCGAGCCGGAGTTGCTCTTCCGCGGTCGGCGTCGGATCGGTGAACTGGATACGCGAGTGGAGCTGCGCGACCGCGGCGGCCGCCGCTACAGGATCGATGTCCCGCTCAGGGTCGACTTTCGGCTTTGAGGAAGCCAGCGTGAACAGTGCAAGAGCACCATGGGCAATTCCGACCGGGATCGTAATTCCCGACCGTATCCCGAAATCTGTTGCCAACGAGAAGAAGGACCGTTCGTCTTCAGTTAAGCGGGGTCTGTCCCAGTCGGCGCTCCAGGTGAAAGCCTGCCTTAGTGTCTGCGCGCGTTTGACGACAGGGTCGAGCTTGTTGAAGCGGCGCCTAAAATATTCGCCCTGCCATTCGGGATGGTAGTTGGACAAAGCACTCGAGTGGGTTGGCTGGACGTTTAGATAGGCGTAGCCGCTAAAGTCGCTTGTCGCGATAACTGCCTCCAACCCTTGCTTTACAAGATGCTCGTCGCCAGGAAGGGCAGAAAGATCGGTGAGTTTGTCCAGCCAATGCTGCATTCGCAATCTCCTCAAGTTTAAGCTGTCTTTGGGCGGCATCATTCTCTTCCTGGAGGAAGATGGACAGTGACCTATGAGGAGCTGTGAAATGTTGTATGGAAGCTGGCCGAGCGCGAGGTAGGCAGCATTGTCGTGATAGGATTCCTCCTGCTTTGATGCTTCTGCGAATGATACGACGACAACAGCAGCCACCGAATATTTCTCGATGGCTGCTTCTGTTTCCTGGCGGCTAATGTCATAACAATGCAAGAGTATCTACGCCTCCTGGCAATCCTCAGGCCATGGAAATGATGCGATGCATAATACGCTCTGTGTCGCGGTCGCCTTTTATCCAGTGAGACTCATCGGTACTTAAACGATAGTAGCTAGATGAACGGCTTCAAACGCGCTCGAGCGCCACTGCGATACCCTGACCGACGCCGATGCACATCGTGGCAAGCGCATACTTTCCCTGGCGCAGCGACAGTTCGAGCGCGGCCGTGCCGGCAATACGCGCACCGGACATGCCGAGCGGATGGCCGAGGGCGATCGCGCCACCATTCGGGTTCACGCGGGCGTCGTCATCGGCGACGCCGAGTTCGCGCAGCGTGGCAAGCCCCTGCGAGGCGAATGCCTCGTTGAGTTCGATGACGTCGAACTGGTCGACGGTCAGGCTGAGCAGTGCAATCAGTTTCCTGGAAGCCGGAGCGGGGCCGATGCCCATGACCCGCGGCGGAACGCCTGCGGCAGCACCGCCCATGAAGCGGGCGATCGGAGTCAGCCCATATTTTTTCGCGGCCGCTTCGGAGGCGATGATCAGCGCGGCAGCGCCGTCGTTGACGCCGGAGGCGTTGCCGGCGGTCACGGTGCCGCCTTCGATCTTGTTGACCGGCTTCAGTTTGGCCAGCGCCTCGATCGAGGTCGCACGCGGATGCTCGTCCTTGCCGACGACGATCGGATCGCCCTTGCGCTGCGGCACGGTGACCGGCGTGATCTCCTTGTCGAGCCTGCCGTTTTCCTGGGCGGCCGCGGCCTTGGCCTGAGAGCGGACAGCGAAGGCGTCCTGATCCTCGCGCGAAACCTTGTAGCCGATCGCCACGTTGTCGCCGGTCTCCGGCATGGAATCGACGCCGTACTGCTTCTTCATCAGCGGGTTGACGAAGCGCCAGCCGATCGTGGTATCGTAGAATTCGGCATTGCGGGAAAAGGCCGTTTCGGCCTTCGGCATCACGAAGGGCGCGCGGCTCATGCTTTCCACACCGCCGGCGATCATCAGTTCGGCCTCGCCGGCCTTGATGGCGCGGGCGGCGTTGATGACGGCATCCATGCCCGAACCACAAAGGCGGTTCATCGTCGTGCCGGTGACGGAAACCGGCAAGCCAGCCAGAAGGGCGGACATGCGGGCAACGTTGCGGTTGTCTTCGCCGGCCTGGTTGGCGCAGCCGTAGATCACGTCGGCGACGGCTTCCCAATCGACAGAGGCGTTGCGGACCATCAGCGCCTTTAGCGGGATCGCGCCAAGGTCATCGGCGCGAACGGAGGAGAGCGAACCGCCGAAACGGCCGATCGGGGTGCGGATATAGTCGCAGATGAATGCTTCGGTCATGATGTCTTCCTCAGAGTGCCGGCACGACGAGATCGCCGACTGGTCCGACGATATGGAGCTTGGCGCCGGTCATGGCCTGCAGTTCCTCGATGGTCATGCCCGGGAGCTTTTCGCGCAGGACGAAATGTCCATCCTTGATATCGACCACCGCGTGGCTGGTATAAACGCGGGTGATGCAGGCGACGCCTGTCAGCGGGAAGGTGCACTTCTCGACAAGTTTCGGCTCGCCGTTCTTGGTGACATGTTCGGTGATGACGGACACCTGTTTGGCGCCATGCACGAGGTCCATGGCGCCGCCGACGGCCGGCACGCCCTTCGAACCGACGCGCCAGTTGGCCAGGTCACCGCTTTCGGCGACCTGTAACGCGCCGAGGATCGCGACGTCCAGATGGCCGCCGCGGACCATGGCGAAACTGTCGGCATGATGGAAGAACGCGGCGCCCGGCAGCAATGTCACGGCCTTCTTGCCCGCATTGATGAGGTCCCAGTCTTCTTCGCCGGCAGCCGGCGCCTCGCCGAAATTGAGGATGCCGTTTTCCGTATGGAAAATCGCCTGCCGGCCCGGCGGCTGGTAACGGGCGACCATTTCCGGAAAGCCGATGCCGAGGTTCACATAGGCGCCGTCGATGATGTCCTGCGCGGCGCGCCAGGCGATTTGGGCGTTGGAGAGCTTGATGTCTTCGCGGGTGTTCACGGTCATGCCTGGACTCCCTCATACGCCGGCGCATAGACCACGCCTGCTCGGATGAGCTCTTCTTCCTGCTGGGGATTGGAAACCTCGACGACGTGGTCGACAAAGAGGCCCGGCGTCACGACGTGTTCCGGATCGATCTCACCCGCCTGCACGATCTTCGAAACCTGCACGATGGCCTTGGCCGCGGCCATGCACATCAGCGGATTGAAGTTGCGGCCGGCCTTGTTGTAGGTCAGGTTTCCGTAGGTATCGCCGAGATGCGCCTTGACGATCGCGAAGTCCGCCTTCAGCCAGCGTTCCTGCACATAATGCCTGCCGTCGAATTCGGCGATCGCCTTGCCTTCTGCCAGCTCGGTACCGAAGGCGGTCGGCGTGTAGAAGGCGGGAATGCCCGCGCCGCCAGCGCGGATGCGCTCGGCCAGCGTGCCCTGCGGCACCAGTTCCAGCTCGATCTGTCCTGCGAGATATCTGTCGGTGAACGCACGCGGATCGCTCGACTTCGGGAAGGAGCAGATCATTTTCCGGACCATCCCGGCGTCGATCATCGCCGCAATGCCGATGCGGCCGTTGCCGGCGTTGTTGTTGATAACGGTGAGGTTCTTCGGCTTCTTGTCGATCAGCGCATGAATGAGTTCGATCGGCGCGCCAGAGCCTCCAAAGCCGCCGATCATTACCGTTGCACCGTCGCCGATATCCGCGACCGCTTCCCCCAAACTATCGATTGTCTTCTGCATTAGAACTGCCTCCGAAAGACGCCTCCTGTTATAAGGTCATCTGTATTTCCAAATAAGACAAAGAAAGATGGACGACAATGAATTTGTGCGGTATATTATTTTTGTACGATTATCGCACAAAATGAGAGATCCCATGGAAGTCAGAGAGCGGGATGTGATGGGCGGCCTTGCCAAAGGCTTGAAGGTCATAGAAGCCTTCACCGCCGAGCATCCCCGTCTGTCGATTTCGGAGGCCGCCGAGATAACCGGGCTAGACCGGGCGACGACGCGACGCTGCCTTTTGACACTTTCCGAGCTTGGCTATGCCGCCTATGACGGCAAGTATTTTACCGTGACGCCGCGCATTCTCCGGCTCGGCACTGGCTGCCTCGCAACGATGCCGCTTCCGCGCATTGTGCAACCGATCCTCGACATGCTGTCGGAGGAGATAGGGCAAAGCACCTCCGTCTCGATCCTGGACGAGGAGGAGATCGTGTATGTTGCCCGAGCGGCTCATAGGAAGGTTATGTCAATTACGCTCATGCCCGGCTCACGCTTGCCATGCTATTGTACCTCAATGGGAAAAGTGCTGCTTTCTACCCTCCCTGAAGCTCAGGCGCGAGCGGTCCTTCAGAAAACGGAGCTTATTGCTCGGACGCCGAACACGCTTGTTGCCGTTGATGACCTGCTGAAGGAACTCAGGGCGACGAGAGAGCGTGGTTACGGAACCAGCGATCAAGAAGTTGAGCTCGGCTTGCGTTCTGTGGCGGTGCCGGTGATCTCCGCGCACAATAAAGTCCTCGCTGCCATCAATGTGGGCTTGGCTGCGTCCGCGGAAACGATGAATGACGTGATAAAAAGATATGTCCCACCGTTGTTGAGGGTGCAAAATGAGCTTAGAAAAATATTAATTTGATGCGGTGCAACAAGACGATTCACCAACGTCCCAGGATCGTTGATAATTCGCACCATAAACACAAAAAAGCGTGCACATGAACGATATCAGCAAAGACAGCCCCCTCGAACGGTACATGACTATCCTCGAAACGATTGCCCCGTTTCCGGATGGCTTGACAGCTGTTGAGCTCGAGACGGCGCTGGACCTTCCAAAGACGACCGTAAATCGTCTTCTAAACGTCCTAATCAGCAGTGGGATGGTGAATTCGCAAAACTCCCGAAACCGAAGCTTCCGCTTGGGCGAGCGAATTTTTCGGCTCATCCAGGCTTCGCCCGATACGAACTGGTTGGCGCTCCTAGCGCAACGTCCTCTGCAAATTCTCGCAGAGCAGACTGGGCAATCGGCATTTATTTCGCGCTTCGATGGGAAAGAAGTTCGCTCCGTTACGTGCGTCGCGCCTGACACACCCGTCAGGACTTATGTTATGCCCGGCATGCTTCTACCAATCAATGCGACGGCGTCGGCGAAGGCGATTCTCGCTTTTCAATCAAAAGACGTTCAGAAACGCATGCTCGAGCAGGAGCTGCAGAGCTACACCGATAATACAAAGACGACTGCGCAAAGCTTGTTGGAAGAGTTGGACAAGATCCGCATTCGCGGGTTCGCGTTGGATCTGGCCGAGCACGTTTCAGGCCTGGGTTCAATTGCATTCCCTATTCGGACAGGGCGCACCGAAGTGATAAACGCGGTGGGTGTGACGGGCCCCTATGGGATGATAATCGACAAAGATTTCGACACTCATTGCACTGCGATCGAAGCCACATCTCGCAAGCTTGCTAAGCTGCTGCAGATGCGGGGCGCACCTATGGAAGAAGCAGCATTAGAGGGTTAGCTCTAATCGGAATCAACGCCCTTGCGGTGGGCCGTTCCACGGGAGGCGGCCGCATGGGTTTTGAGAAAGCCATCAGATCATGCGTGAAAAGGTGAAGCCCAGCGATTCAAGCGCCTTGCCTCCGATTTGCCAATCACGCGTGGATCAATCGAAACGGCGCTGAACACCGTAATTTGTCACATATTCGGATAGACCGGCCCCTCGCCGCCCTGTGGCGGCACCCAGTTGATGTTCTGGTTGGGATCCTTGATATCGCAGGTCTTGCAGTGGACGCAGTTCTGGGCGTTGATGACGTAGGTATCCTTACCGTCCTTAGCCACCCATTCATAGACGCCGGCCGGACAGTAGCGGGTCGAGGGACCGGCATAGATGCCGTGCTCGGACGACTTCTGCAGCGCCATGTCCTTGACCTTGAGATGAACCGGCTGGTCTTCCTCGTGATTGGTGTTCGACAGGAACACCGAGGAGAGACGGTCGAAAGTGAGGACGCCGTCGGGCTTCGGGTATTCGATCTTCTTGTGCTGCGAGGCCGGTTCTAGGGATGCAGCGTCGGTCTTGCCGTGGCCTAGCGTGCCGAAGAAGGAGAAGCCGAACAGCGTATTGGTCCACATGTCGAGACCGCCGAGGCCGATGCCGACGAGCGTGCCGAACTTCGACCAGAGCGGCTTGACGTTGCGGACCTTCTTCAGGTCCTTGCCGATCGCGGTCTTGCGCCATTCGTTCTCGATCTCGGCGACCTCGTCATTGGCGCGGCCGGCAGCGATCGCGTCGGCGATCTTCTCGGCGGCGAGCATGCCTGACAGCACGGCGTTGTGGCTGCCCTTGATGCGGGGAACGTTGACGAAACCGGCCGAGCAGCCGATCAGCGCACCGCCCGGGAAGGTCAGCTTCGGTACCGACTGGTAGCCGCCCTCGGTGATGGCGCGGGCGCCGTAGGAGAGCCTCTTGCCGCCCTCGAAGGTGGCGCGGATCGCCGGATGCGTCTTGAAGCGCTGGAACTCCTCGAAGGGATAGAGATAGGGGTTCTTGTAGTTCAGGTGCACGACGAAGCCGACGGCGACCATGTTGTCTTCGAGGTGATAGAGGAACGAGCCGCCGCCCGCCGCCATGCCGAGCGGCCAGCCGAAGGAATGCTGCACCAGACCCTGCTTGTGGTTTTCAGGCTTGACCTGCCAGAGTTCCTTGATGCCGATGCCGAATTTCTGCGGCTCGCGATCCTTCTGCAGATCGAACTTGGCAATGAGCTGCTTGGCGACCGAGCCGCGCACGCCCTCGCCGATCAGCACGTATTTGCCGAGCAGCGCCATGCCGCGGGTAAAGTTCGGGCCGGGCTCGCCGTTCTTCTCGATGCCCATATCGCCGGTGGCGACGCCGATGACCGCGCCCTCGTCATTGTAGAGGACTTCGGTGGCGGCAAAGCCCGGATAGATCTCGACGCCGAGCGCTTCTGCGTGGCCCGCCAGCCAGCGACAGACGTTGCCGAGCGAAACAATGTAATTGCCGTGATTGTTCATCAGCGGCGGCATCAGCGCATTCGGCAGACGGATGGAGCCTGCAGGACCGAGCACCAGGAAGTTATCGTCCTTGACCTTCGTCTTGAAGGGATGGCTTTCATCCTCGCGCCAGCCCGGCAACAGCGCATCGATGCCGACCGGATCGACGACGGCGCCCGACAGGGTATGCGCGCCGACTTCGGCACCCTTCTCCAGCACGACGACCGAAAGCTCAGGATTGACCTGCTTCAGCCGAATGGCTGCCGACAGGCCCGCAGGTCCGCCGCCGACGATCACCACGTCGAACTCCATGCTTTCGCGTTCCAAGAGCAAGGCCTCCGACATTCTGGTCAATTCTCGCTGGGCGTAATCACAATCAGATCCCGATCGCCTGATATGCATCAGCGATCTTTCGGATCGCTATGACATAAGCGGCGGTACGCATGGTCTTCATTTTGCCTGCGCGCTTGACTGTAGCGATGTTCTCGTAGGCGCTACGCATCACGTCCTCCAAACCCGATCGAACGAGATCAATCTCGGCGCCTCCTTCGAGGAACTCGTCTCGAATATCGGTAGGAAACGACCTCTCAGTCATTGCCTCAAGCGCATGGGTGATTTGCATGTTCCGACGCTCGCGTCGGCGACGTTCCATAAGACCGAACGGAATGTGGGTGATGTTTTTGACCCACTCGAAGTAACTGACAACAACGCCACCCGCATTCACGAAGAGATCCGGTAGCACCGGGATACCTCGATCGGTAAGGATCTCCTCCGCCTCTGCGCTTACAGGCCCGTTCGCGCCCTCGACAATAAGCCGCGCTCCGATCCTACCAGCATTCTCTGCGGTAATGGCATTTTCCATCGCGGCAGGGATCAGGATATCGCACTCTAGTTCCAAACCTTTGTAGGCGTCTTCGACGCTGATAGAACCTGGGAAACCTAAGATCGTACCGTGCGCGAGTTGGTACCGTTTGACACTTTCAATCGGCAACCCGTCAGCGTTAAAAATGTATCCGTCCCGCTCGACTATACCGGTGACTTTCACGCCATCGTTTTCCTGCAGAAACTTAGCAGCATGATACCCGACATTACCGAACCCTTGGACGACAGCCGTCATCTCAGCCAGCGATCGTCTGCCATCAATGCCGCTTTCCAAGGGATCACGAAGGTAGCTCTGAATTGCATATTGCACACCGCGCCCGGTAGCTTCCGTTCGCCCAGCGATACCCCCGCGTGCTAACGGTTTGCCAGTTACACAGGCGTTCGCGTTCACAACGTCTGACGGTCCTGTGCGCTTGTACTCGTCTGCCATCCACGCCATTTCCCGCTCGCCGGTGCCCATATCAGGCGCCGGCACGTTGCGACCCGGGCAGATCAGGTTCCTTTTCGCAAGCTCTTGGGTGAAGCGACGCGTGATCCGCTCGAGCTCATGAGGCTCCCATTCAGTAGGATCAATCTTTAACGCGCCTTTCGAACCTCCAAAGGGGACGTCAACAACTGCGCATTTGAGGCTCATGAGTGCGGCCAGCGCCTCAACCTCTTCCTGGTCCGACAACATCGAATATCTTATCCCGCCCTTAGCGGGTTCGACATGCTCGCTGTGAACAGAGCGCCAGCCAGTGAAACTGTACATTCGGCCGCGCAGTCTGACACCAAACCTCACGGTGTAGGTAGAATTGCAGGCCTTGATGCGCTCGGCCAATCCCTCGGAGAGATCGAGATGCTCCATCGCTCGGTCGATATAAGCTTCGACACTGTCGAGAAATCGGGCGCTCGAGACGGCATTCTGTGAGGGCGATTGAACCATTTCGGTACTCCGACTCAATGATCGCGCAGCGCTGCTGGCGGCAATGTTGTTGTCAGTGGATGTGTGTTTGCCCAGTCGCGTAGCGACCTTTGGGGTTCTAATTGTGCTTGAACCGCCTCAGAGAGATTTCTCTAGCTCTGGCAGAACCTCAAAAAGATCGCCGACGAGACCGTAATCCGCGACCTGGAAGATCGGCGCCTCCTCGTCCTTGTTGATGGCAACGATGACCTTCGAATCCTTCATGCCGGCGAGATGCTGGATCGCACCCGAAATGCCGCAGGCGATGTAGAGCTGCGGAGCGACGACCTTGCCGGTCTGTCCGACCTGCCAGTCGTTCGGAGCGTAGCCTGCATCGACGGCGGCGCGCGAGGCACCGACCGCTGCACCGAGCTTGTCGGCGACCGGTAGAATGACTTCCTGGAACTTCTCGGCAGAGCCTAGCGCACGGCCGCCGGAGATGATGATCTTGGCGGAGGTCAGTTCCGGACGGTCGGAGGTCGAAAGCGCGTCCGAGATGTAGGTCGCGAGGCTCGAAGAAGATGCTGCCGCCGAGATTGCCTCGACGATAGCAGTTGGGCCTTGGGAGGCCTGGGAAAATGACGCGGTACGCACCGTGATGACCTTTTTGGCGTCGGTCGCTTGAACGGTCTGGATGGCGTTGCCGGCATAGATTGGGCGCTTGAAGGTCTCGGCGGAGACGACTTCGATGATTTCAGAAATCTGCGCGACATCCAGCAGAGCGGCAACGCGCGGCAACACGTTCTTGCCGGTCGAGGTCGCTGCCGCGATGATCGTGTCGTAGCTGCCTGCCAGCGAAACGATCAGGTCGGAGAGCGGCTCGGCCAGATTGTTGGCGAGCTCGTCGCTTTCGGCGAGCAGAACCTTAGAAACGCCTGCAAGCTTTGCAGCCGCATCGGCAGCAGCCTTGGCGCCCTTGCCGGCGACCAGCACATGAACGTCGCCGCCGATTTTGGAAGCGGCCGTCAGCGCCTTGCCGGTCTGGTCGTAAAGGGTTGCGTTGTCGTGGTCAGCCAGAAGAAGAATGGTCATGGTCGTTAATGCTTTCTCGAACCTTAGAGGACGCCAGCGGTCTTGAGCTTTTCGACAAGCTCGGCGACCGACTTGACCTTGACGCCAGACTTGCGGCCGGACGGCTCTTCGGTCTTCAGCACCTTGAGGCGCGGCTCTGTGGAGACGCCGAAATCAGCCGGGCTCTTCTTGTCGAGCGGCTTCTTCTTCGCCTTCATGATGTTCGGCAGTGACGCATAGCGCGGCTCGTTGAGGCGAAGGTCGGTGGTGACGACAGCCGGGAGCTTGACGTCGATCGTCTGCAGGCCGCCATCGACTTCGCGGGTCACGGTTGCCTTGACGTCGCCGAGTTCGATCTTCGAGGCGAAGGTCGCCTGCGCGGACCCCATCAGCGCTGCCAGCATCTGGCCGGTCTGGTTACTATCGTCATCGATCGCCTGCTTGCCGACGATGATAAGGCCGGGCTTTTCAGCGTCGGCGACGCCCTTCAGGATCTTGGCAACGGCGAGCGGCTCGACGGCGTCGTCGGTTTCGACGAGGACGGCGCGGTCGGCGCCCATGGCGAGCGCGGTGCGCAGCGTTTCCTCGGTCTTGGCCGGACCGATCGAGACCACGACCACTTCCTCCGCCTTGCCGGCTTCCTTCAGGCGAAGCGCTTCTTCTACCGAGATTTCATCGAACGGGTTCATCGACATCTTGACGTTGGCGAGCTCGACACCCGTGCCATCCGGCTTGACGCGGATCTTCACGTTGTAGTCAACCACCCGCTTCACTGGGACGAGAATTTTCATGACAAGCCTTCCGCGATGGAGGATTAGGGCTCGGCAAAACCGAGCCCTTCTCTTCCAGTAGATGTTACTTAATTACCTTTGCCTCGCCTACGGTCGCTGCAGACGGATCAAGGTCATACTTCTTCAGTATTTCCTGAAGTTTTCCAGAGGAACGGTCGGCTTCGATCGTCGCGTTCACTGCATTGATAAAGGCCTCGTTCGACTTCGAAAGCAGGAAAGCCGTTTGCGAGGCATCAGTTGTCGCCTTGATGCGCGGATCGGCCTTGAGAAGCCGGACTTTGACGTTTGAATTCTTGTTTAGCACAACAGCTGCGCCATAGCCTTCGAGACCGGCGTCGATACGCTTGGATTGGATATCCTGCGCCAGGTTTAGCGAGGACGGATAGGTTGTCGAACCTTCCAGCTCATTTTCCATCTGGGTGACCCAAGCGTAGCCCTCAACAGTGCCAACCTTCTTACCTTTGAGCTGATCCAGGGTGTCGTAACCTTCGATAGACGCTACGGCCAGCTGATCAAGATAAACCGGGTTCGACAACGTCACGACCTTTTCGCGTGCGGCAGTGCGGTAGAACCCGCCCAGCGCGATGTCCGCGCGTTCGGACTGGACAGCTGACACGGCGGCTGGGTAAGTGAAAATCTCATAAGTGATGTCCAGGCAATTCTTTTTGGCGAATTCCTTGACGAGATCGCCGTCGATACCAGAAATCGCGCCGTTGTCCTCAAGCGAGTACGGCGGGGTGTTCGTGAGCGCGACCGTCAGCTTCCCTTTGTTGATAGTCTCAAATTTGTGCTCCGGCGTGCAAGACTGCGCTGCCGCTCCGTATGCACCGATCGTGGACACGCAAAGTGCAGCTACAGTTGCCTTGATCAAGTTCTTCATTTCGTTCTCCTTCTGGAAGAGCGCCAGGTTCTGCCTAACGCGTTGTTACGTCAGCCGAGATGGCTGCCGAGGCGCCGTTCGGTCCAGGAAACCAGCCAACCGAACGGAATTGTAATGGCGAGATAAAACAATCCCGCGAGGACGAGGACATCGAGATACAGGTAGGTGGCCGCGCCAATTCGATAGGCTCGGGCGAGCAACTCTGGTATTGCGATCGTGAAAGTCAGCGCTGTAGCTTGAAATATGAGGACAGCAAAACCCATCAAGGCAGGCACGGCGAAGAGGACGCCTTGAGGTATCACCACAAATCGCATGGTATCGAACTGGGTGAGACCGAGCGCCCAACCGGCCTCGATTTCTCGACATGGCACAGCGTTGAGCCCGGCTCTCAATATTTCGGACGTATAGGCCGCAGTGGTCAAAGCCAGCGCAATAGAGCCCGAAGCGAAAGCACTTACGCTCAGTCCGGCCGATGGCAAACCGTAGTACACCATCTGAAGAACAACGAGAGCTGGAGCACCGCGACCGATCTCAACAAGAACGATGGCCGGATATTTGAACGCCCGGTTTTTGGTCGAAGACGCGAGCGCTAGGACGAGGCCGAGCGGTAAGCCGAACGCAATGGCGAGCCCTGCAAGTTGAAGACTGACCAAGAGGCCCTTGAACAGCTGTGGTGACCATTCGAGCCAGTTCGCGAAGAATTCATTCATCGTGCGATCCTCCGACGCAGCGCTTCGTCGATCGCGCGCGAATAGTAGGCGACAGGTATCGAAAGCAGGATGTATAAGAGTGCAGCAAATAGAAACGGGGTGAACCCTCCGCCCGCTTTTTGCGCTTCCTGGGAAACCAGCATCATCACATCACGGACGCCGATCGTGGATGCGACAGTTCCGTCTTTGAGAAGGCTGACGAGAAATGTCGCCATCGGCGGAAGACAAACGCGAAAGACCTGCGGACCGAGGATGAACCGCAGAACGTCCGTGCGTGTCATCCCCATGGCAATCGCCGCCTCGCTTTGTCCCAGAGGAAGAGCCAAGAAGCCGCCGCGGTAAATCTCAGCGAGATATGCAGACGAAACCAAGCCGAGACCGAGTATCGCCGCTTGAAGCGACGTGAACCTCAGAAAGCCGCTTCCAATCCCGAAAAAGATGATGAAGAGCCAGACCACGGGCGGAATGCCACGGAAGACGTCAATGTAGACCCTCGCTATGAGCCGAAGAGGAAAGCTCCGCGATCGCCGCATTAAAACGAGAGGTACCGCAATAATCGCGCCGAGGACAAACGCCCCGACGGTCACCATCAGCGTAGCGGGGATGCCCTTTAAAAGTGAGAGAAGCACATCCAACATCAGTGACGATCCAAAATGGCGCGGAAAAACTTTTGTGTTCTCGCGGACGAGGGTCGTTTGATGACTTCATCAGGCGTGCCCTGCTCAATGATTTCGCCGTCAGCCATCACAATGACTCGATTTGCGACCTCGGCCGCGAACCCAATCTCGTGAGTGACTACGATCATTGTCATGCCCTCGCGTGCGAGCTCGCGCATGACCTCGAGAACTTCGAGACCGAGTTCTGGATCGAGTGCAGAGGTGGGCTCGTCAAAGAGCATCACTTTCGGATCAAGCGCCAAAGCTCTGGCGATTGCGATACGCTGCTGCTGACCACCAGAAAGCCGAGACGGGTAGCTTTTTGCTTTATCCGCCAGTTGAACACGCTCAAGAAGAGACATGGTTCTCGCTTGCGCATCCGAGAACGAGCGCCCGAGCACACGCATTTGCGGCAGTGTAATATTTTTCTCAACGGTCATGTGCGGGAATAGGTTGAATGATTGGAAAACCATCCCCGTCGAGCGTCGAAGCTTCAGCAGGTCGGCGGACGTTAAGCTATGATCGAGCGAGAAGTTGAACTGTCCAACTTGGAGCACGCCCGACGAAGGATGCTCCAGCATGTTGACAGTGCGCAGAAGTGTGCTCTTGCCAGCCCCGCTAGGGCCGACTATCGCTACAACTTCGCCGCGCTCAATTTCCAGGCTGACATTTTTGACGGCATGATAGTTGCCGTATTTGACGTTGATGTCCTGTAGACGAACTATGCGGTTATCTTTTGCCATTGTCTTTCTGGTTCCCATCGCGGGTTTTGAAGCTGGCCCGCAATCTCGAACCGATCCCCTGTTTTCTATCTTTTGAGTTTTCGTTCATGCCGGGATGTTTCGGTCCTTCGTCGGCCGAAGGCGCTCTGTTCCCGGAGCTGATATGGGAGCGCCGTGCAGTGCCCAATCTGCTGCAATTTGTCCGATTACAGGCGCGAGTTGGATACCATAGCCGCCAGCTCCCGCAGCGGTTACCAAGCGAGGCGCATTTTCGTCGATCGGACCAACGAACGGTCGGTGATCGCGTGTCTCAGGATACAGGCCAGCCCAACCTCGTCCGAGCCGTGCACCCGGGAGCCCAGGAACGCGTTCCATAAGAAGTTCAGCGAGAGCGACTTTCGACTCATCTTCGCATTGGTCGTTATAGAGATCCGGATTTTCTGGCTCTTTTGATGCGACCTTGTGGATCTCTGCGATGAGTTCGGTTGGCTTTTCGTAACGAAAGTTCAGGCCGGTGCCCTCGCCGTTTACGAGATCCATAACCATCGGCATGGTGTAATCGAGCGGCTCATCCAGCAGGATTGTCACAGCCTCATGCCGCTCCGGTCTCAGGTGTAGTTGCTGTTCGAGCAACTCCGCGACTTTCGGCGCCCAGGCGCCTGCGGCATTTACGATGACATCGCATTGAACCACTCCAGACGAGGTCTGGACCTCGTAACCATCCTGGTTCTTTCGCACGCTCTCGACCTTGCAGAACTGCCGGACAGTGCTTCCATGCTTTTTGACTTTTCCTGCGAGGATAGTGCATAGCTGATGAGGATCGATAAACCCGTCATCGGGTCCGAAAATGCCACCCGCGAGCCCAGTCGAGTCGAGGTGCGGGACCAGTTTTTGCAAATCCTTGCTGTCATAAACCGAAGCTTTGAAACCCATTTCCCGCTGATATTCGACGGACTTGGCGAAAAGCTTCATTTGCTCTTCAGTCCTTGCCAGCCTGAGATAGCCAATGTGATGAAAATCCAGGCCCTCGGCTTCCCATTCCCTGAACTGGCGAAGGGAGTGGGAGCGCAGCAGGACATCGAAGGGATCCGTCATCTGCGTCCCGACAACACCGACCGATCGGCCACTTGAACCTGATGCGACCGCGCCAGCGTCTATGACGGTCACATGGGCGCCCTGTTGACAAAGGTTGATGGCGGTGCACATGCCTAACGTGCCGGCGCCGATTACCACTACATGAGGAGATTTTTGCATTTTTTCCTACTTTAATTGCGGCCTTAGGCGCATGGTTCAAGCGCGTTTCGCGATATCGCCCAGGGTGTCGTCAATTGCAGCCAGGATGGTCGCGGCATCTGCTTCGGACATCGGCGTGGAGAGCGCGAATAGCCCGTAGCTCGCCGATAGCACTCCACGGTTGAGCAGGCCCTTGTGTAAGGCGTCGAGCTTTTTGCGTTCATCCGCAGTCGGATAAATCGATCGATAGTCAGTGATGGGCTTGCTGGTGAAATGGATCTTGAAGAGGGAGCCCAAGCCTACGCTTTGGCCGTCGAGCTTGTGCTTAGCGAATGCGGTATTGGTGCCTTCTCGAATAACCGAGCCGATACGATCGAGGTGTGCAAATGCCTCCGGCGTCAATGCTTCCATCGCAGCTATGCCTGCTCGCATCGTGACCGGGTTAGCAGTGAACGTGCCTCCGTGGGGCAGCGCAGGCTTGCCGCGGGTTGGGTCAAAAACCGCCATAATCTCAGGCCGGCCTGCTATGGCGCCAACCGGGAAACCACCTCCGATAATCTTTCCGAGCGAGGTGAGGTCCGGCTGGATGCCCCATAGTCCCTGTGCACCTGAATGGCCCAGCCGGAACGAAATCACTTCGTCGAAAATGACCAGCGCGTTCGAAGCGTGGGCGGTTTTCACGAGTGCCTCAAGATAGTCTTTGCGGGCGGGGATAAGACCTGCCCGATTCGGCATGGGGTCGATCAAAACCGCTGCGATTTCGCTGCCGTGGCTTTTGAAAATCGCGCCAAGCACGTCAATGTCATTGAACGGCACGACGAGAACATCGCTTAGCACGCCCTGTGGCGTACCTTTTGCATAAGGCGTCGAGGCCGGGACATTCCCCCAATTTCCGGGCGCACTGTCCAAGCTCACTTCGGCAAAGTCGTAGGAACCGTGGTAGGCGCCTTCGATTTTCACGATTTTTGGTCGATTTGTGAAAGCTCTCGCCGCTTTGATCGCCATCATGACGGCTTCAGTGCCGGAATTCGCAAAGCGAATTTGATTGTTGCCAGGGAGGCGGGCAACGAGAAGCTCAGCGAGTTCAATTTCGCTCAGGGTCGGAGCCCCAAATGCCGTTCCACTCGGAAGCTGGGCGGTCACAGCAGACACCGCCGCCGGCTGCGCATATCCATGGATCATGGCGGTGAAATTGTTAATGCAATCGTAGTAGCTGTTGCCATCAACGTCCCAAACTTTGCAGCCTTCGCCGCGTGCTGCATAAATCGGGAATGGATCGATAAAGACGGTCGTGCGAGTGTTACCGCCCGGCATCACTTTCCGAGCTCTTTCGAAAAGCTTTTGTGACGCGCTGTGGTCCGAAGGATACGTGGACATTCTAGTTCCTAAGCTTGAACGGGGATCGGTGGGCGCTTTCTAAAGAGCGCGCCTACTTCGTCATGATGGTGCGGCTCTGCTCGCGCATGAACTGCGGGACATACCAGGAGCCTAGGCCACCCTTCCCGCTCACACCGGTGCCTTTCCAGCCGCAGAAGGGCTGCGCACCTGGCCATGCGCCAGTTGTGGCGCCACTTGCCCGGTTCGCGTAGAGAACGCCGGCTTCTGCGTGATCGAGGAAATACTGAAGCTCGGCGTCGTCTCGGGTGAATATCCCCGCCGAGAGACCGTATGCCACGGCGTTACCTTCAGAGATGGCATCCGCCAGGTTATCGACGCCCCGAATAACAACGAACGGCATAAACAGTTCATCACGGGTGAGGTCGCTCGGGCTGTCCAGCTCAACGATTGCTGGCAAGAAATAGTTGCTGGGCATTCCGTCAATCTTCGACCCGCCGAAATGTACTTCACCTTCGGCTTTTGCCTTGGACACGGCCTTTGTAAAACGATCTACGGTCCCACCATTATAGAGCGGCCCGACGTAAGTGTTTTGGTCGCGAGGGTCGCCTACGGTAAGCTTGGCGGCGAATTCTTTCGCACGATCGATAAATTCCGCCTTCACGGAATTGTCGACGTAGACCACCGAGCACGCTGAACACTTCTGTCCCTGCAGTCCGAACGCGGAACGAACGACGCCTTGAGCCGCACGCTCAACATCAGCATTCCGAGTAACGTAAGCTGGATTCTTACCGCCCATTTCTGCCAAAACCGGCTTCATCCATGGACCAAGCGCCATGTGACGGAAGATGCTCATTCCGGTCTTGTGCGAGCCGGTGAATGCTACACCATCGATCCCCTTATTGGTGATCAAGGCTTCTCCGACTTCGCCGCCGCCTAGGACAATATTGAACACACCCTTCGGCAAACCTGCCTTCGCGATAGACTCGGCGATCAGCAGCCCGGTCAGCTGGCATTCAGGCGAAGGCTTGAATACAATTGCATTGCCACCCAGCAAAGCCGCAATGATAGGGCCGACAGACAGGGCAACCGGAAAGTTGAAAGGAGCGATGACCGCAAAGACCCCATAAGGTCGAAGAACGCTCACAGCGGTTTCGTTGGCCACCAGTTCGTTCATCGGACGCTGATAGCCATTGTTGTTCTTGAGTTCAGAGGAATAGTAGTCGACCATATCGACGACCTCCTCGGCCTCGCCGAGCGCCTCCACGCGTGTCTTTCCTACCTCATAGAGCGCAGCCAAGCCGAGCTTGTACTTATTCTCAGTCAACACTTCCTTCCAACGCTGCGCGAACGCCAATCGTTCTTCGAAGGAAACATAGTTCCAAGTCTTTGCGCCCGCTCGCGCCGCGCTGACAGCTGCGTCGACGTCCTTCGACGTGGAAACAGGGAAGGTTCCAATCACCAGAGTAGGATCGATTGGGCTAATCGTATCGACCGTATTTCCGGTCGCGAACTCAGTTGCCCAAGCTTTGCCGAGGATCGTCGCCTCGAAGTCGGGGATGTTCTCCGAGATAAACTCGTGAACGGGTGTCAAGTCGACGCCTAGGTTCGAGTACGTAATACGGGGGAGCTGATCTACCATTGGCTTAGTTCCGCTTTTCGATATAATTACCGTTTATCGGTACTATAATCGTCAATTTCGTGTCAAGCGGCGGTCCCAAGATTTCTCAAACGCCGCCAACCCGCCTGAAGGAACGATTTGAGGCCAACCGATGAGCCGATGAGGCGGAAGATCCTAAACGGCGCGTTGCGCATAGTCGGTACGGCAACTAGGGGCAGCGAATGAACGCGAGGGCACATCCAAGGGGCATGTTCGTAAAGCCCATGGAAAAAATCTTGACAAGAATAAACATTAGGTCCGAATATCGGCCCTAATGCCAATAAACGGGGCATGGTAATGGGTGCATGGAACACGAGGTCCGTGCGATTTCAGGCTCCGCCCACGCTCAGTAGTGAAGCATTGAAGCAATGGCCCAAGCCCGCACGAGGAAAAATCTATGCTTTTTTCGAACCGCATCATCGAAGACGTGGATAGGGCGTTGGGATATAAATCTCGTAAATCTCAAAGACTTACGCGGATCGAGAAAATGTCAGTCGCTGCCCTAATGGTGTTGGCAGCATGGGCATGCATGAAAGACGTTTTGTAGCGCCAGAATGTTTACTCACCTGCAAGATCATGCGAAGTCGATCCAAACTCGTGTCAATAATACCGAGCCAGTGGGAGAGAGCTTGTTAGACCACAAGCGACAATCTGAGCGTGCGCACTCGGCAGGTTTCCGCCCGCCCCAATGCGAAGGTGTCAGACGACCTCGCTGTGCATCAGGTGGCTGGAACAGATCGTAAGCCCGTCCTAATCGTGCCTTAAGCTCACTAAAAACCGATATGGCGCACGGCCTGACGCCGGATCACCCCCGAGCAACGCGAGGCTTTTCTCCTAACTTTCAAGTTGTTCCAACTCTCCGCGGTTGACCGTAGGCATATGCAGGATGGGTCTCTGATAATAGCACAGCATTCCCAGGAGCCTGACATCGGGAGAGCTTCGTTAATTCTGAATTCTTGATGGAAAAACAATGTCCTGATCGACCAGCACATTGAACTTGTAGCCCGGCCTGATCTCGAGTGTCGGCTGGACATTGAGGTTCTTGCTGATGGTCTGCTCCGCTACCCGGCCGAAGCTTTCCGCGAAATTCCGCCGTGCCGCATCAGAGGCGGTCTCCTGGGTAGCGAGTGTCGAGCTCTCCGGCATTGAAGCGTCGATCCCCGTCCCGATCAACGCGATCAGCGCCGCCGAGCCGAATGTCCGTAAGTAGTGATTGTTGACCTTATCGTTAAACCCACCATAGCCTTGTGCATCTGTGCCGGCCATGCCGCCAATCTGCAGCGTCGAACCATTTGGGAATATTAAGTCGGTCCAGACGACGAGGACGCGGCTCTGGCCGAACGACACCTTGCTGTCGTAGCGTCCGAACAGCTTGGCGCCTTGGGGAATGAGCAGGCGGTGCCCGGTGGCGCTGTCGTAGACGCTTTGGCTGACCTGCGCGGTGATGCGGCCAGGTAGGTCCGAATTAATCCCGGTGATAAGCGTGGCCGGAATGACCGATCCACGCTTTAGCTCGAAGTGCGACTGCTGTGGCACGACCCGGTTCGGCAGATAGCCAAGCTCCTTCAAATCACTGTTGAAGAAATCCTCCTTCGACGTCTGTCCATTCTGATCGACATTCTGACCGAGCAGACCGTTTTTCAGGGCGGCGGCATAGAGGTCCGGCATGGATGCACGTGTCGACGATGCAGTGTCCGTGTCGGCCGAGCTTTGATCGTTGCTCTTCGCAGTCGCTTCCAGTTTGCTGCGATCGATCAACAGCGGTGCATCATAGGCTGCATCATTTGCCTGCAGCCGCGCCATGCGCTGGCGCTGCTGCTCGCGCAGATATTGCTCCTGGTTCTCGCGATGAAGCCGCGCCCGCCACACGGCCTCCGGTTCCAGCTCTGGTTTTTGCTCCTCGACGGTCGTCTGCTGTGTCGGAAACGGGTTTGTGACCCGCTCTTTCTTTTTCTCGACCGGTGTTGGCTGGTAGGTCACCTGGCTCTCGGGATCACCGATAATGCCGTCAGTCACACCCCGCTTGATCTGATCGGCAAAGGTGGAAGCCGGCGTACCCGGATTGGTCTCCAGCCCTGCGTCTGTACTAAAGAACATTCCGCGGGAGGTCAGGCCGTAGAAGATAATGCCGAGGAACGCCACCAGGAGAACGATGACGATAATGATTGGCAGGCGGTTGATCCGCCGCATGCCGGATTGCGCTTCCTCGTTGGTAGCGCCGCCAAGTTTCAGCGATTGTACCATAATCCCTTCCCCTCACCCGCGCTTCAGGAGCGACAAAGCGCTTGCCGGCGTCGCCCCGTTTGCCGTGACGGTGTATGCGCGCCCGAGCTCAACGTTCGCCGTCGACAGGCGGGCAAGCACCTGACCCTCAAACGGCACGATCACATAGGCAAGCGGAATGATCTTCTGATCAGGCATCTGGTCGGTGACAACAGCATAGCCCCAGCCCTTCAGCGCCGCCTCGAGCGCTTGGCCGAAGGGAGAACCGTCAGGCTTCAGCGCCACGGTCGCCTTACCTTGCCCGATTTCTTCAGCGAGCCGGCTGACCATATCGCCAGCGATCGCACTCGCCGCCGGCAAGGATAGTTCAGGCGGGGCATCGCTAACCACAAGACCGTTGCTTCCAACGGTCTGGCATCCGGACAGAAGCATGACGATGAGACCGGCGACGACGAGCCAGCGAGACGTCAATATCTGAGAGGTCCGCATTACCGCCCTCCCCGCCTGATCGTCACCTTCTCCTGTTTCCAACCGACGCCGGAGACCAAGACGGCCTTGTCGACGTTGTAGTCGACGATCATCATGTCGTTCTTCATGCGATAATTGACGATCCGGTTCTGGCCGCCGGAGACAACGAATAGGACCGGTGCATCCTGGCCGGAGATCCGGCGCGGGAACTGGATGTATGTCTTCTCCCCGTCGCTATAGACGCGTGTCGGCCGCCAGCCGGCGCGCCCGGAAACCGAGTAGGAAAAGCTCAGCTGTTCGGCCGGCACGTTCGCGCCGGGAATTGTGCTCGCTTCCAGTCGAGCGTTAATATCGGCGAGCTTGGCCGAGACGTCTTCCGGATATTCGAAGCCGACGCGCGCCATATACTGGGTCGGATGGGATTTGAGCTGGATGTGATAGGTGCGCCGCGACGTCGTCACGACCATGGAGGTCACCAGGCCAGGTTCGGACGGCTTGACGATCAGATGGATCGCCTGCCCGCCGGCGGCCCCCGAGGTTGCAGGTTCGACCTTCCAGCGCACGGTGTCACCGACCAGCACGTCGCGCACCACCTCGCCTGGCTGCAATTCGATGTCGCAGACCTGCAGCGGCGAGCAGACCACGGAGGGCTGTACTTCGCCATAGAGGAAGATGATCTTGCCGTCGTCACCCTTGGTCACAAGGCCACGCGTACCGCGCCATTTGCCGGAGATGTCGATGCCCTTGCGCTCGTTGGCGGAAACCTGCTGGGCCTGAGCCGTCGAAACGAAACCCGAGACATCGATCAGGCAGGACGTCAGGGGCAGAGCCAGGCTCAAGGCCAAGCGCGCGTGGCCAATCCAGAAATTCTTGATCATGAGGTGGCCATGCCTTTCAAAGCTGTGCGGTCCAATCGAAGTCTTTGAGATAAAGACCGATCGGGTTAAGTCGGATGACGCCCTCGTCCTGAGGCGGGGTCAATGTGACGGTGGCGATGCCACGGAAGCGGCGAAGCGCGGTTTCCTTGCCCTTGCGGTCGCGCTCGAACTCGGTCCAGTCGATCTGGTAGGACTGGTTGGACAGCGCCACGATATTGTTGACCTCGATGGCGATTGTGGAATATTTTGCCTTCTCGAAAGGCGAACTGGATCGATACCAGGCGTTGACCTTCTCGGTCGCCGGATCGGATGTCCTGAGAAGAGCGTATGTCCGGTCGATATACTGCTTCTGCACCACCGCATCTGGTGTGACCGAGCGGAAGTTTGACACGAAGCCACCAAGGGTCGCGCGCACGACACGAGGATCCGCGTATTCGATCTGCTGCGGGAAGCCGGCCGTCGCCGCGGTCCCAAGCTTGTCGACCTCGACAATATACGGAACGAGCTTGACCTGCGTCGACTGATAGAGCGCGTAGGAAAAACCGACGACTGCCATCAGCATGCCGGTGATGCCGACGATGCGCCAGGCAGACGCCGCCTTCACATAGGAGCCATAGCGTTCGCTCCATTCCTGTCGAGCGGCGAGATAGGGGTTATCGGGGGCGCGATTGGCAGCCATCTACCCGTCCTTGTTCAAGATTTGTCATTGCGTTCGGGGGGCGGAGCGTGCCGGCTGGAACTGCTGCGGTTTCCGTCGAGCTTGGCATTGGCGAGCCCGAGCAGCGATCCAGCATAGGCGCCCGGCGAGCCGATCGCCTTTTCCTTCGCCGCCGATCCTGCAGCACTTCCCGCAGACCAGACGCCGGAACCCATGCCGCGAAGGGCGGCACCCGCCATTGACGATCCGGCGGACCGTGCGGCCTGTCCTGCGGCAAATCCGGCACCAGCAGCACCAGCGGCGAGAGCTACACCACCTGCTGCAAACGAGGCGGCCTGCCCACCATGCCGGATGGCCTCCATGCCGCCGGAAACGGACGCCCCTTGCACCACGCCCTGGATGATCGGCGGCACATACATGGCGATGACGAAGACCACGACCGAGATCCCGGCGATTGCCAGCGTATTGATAAACTGGTCGGAATTCGTCGACGACGTTTCGGCCAATCCGAGCAGAATGTCGGATCCGATCTTGGAGATCATCACCAATGCCATCAGCTTCATGCCAACGGAGAAGGCGTAGACGAGATATCGGACGGCAAAGTCTTTGGTGTAGGACGAGCCGCCAAGCCCGAGCATGATCATGCCGGCAAGCAGGCCGACATACATCTCCACCATGACCGCGACGAAGATCGCCGCAACGAGACTGAATGCGACGACGACGACGACCATGGCGAACACCGCGGCGATCGCCAGCGCGTTATCCTCCCACAGCCCGAACTTCGCTTGTTCGGACATCTTCGACGCAACGCGGATGCCGGCGTCGAAGATGTTGGCGGGCGACGCGGATCCGCCACCCGCTCCGATCTGGTAGAGGCTGTCGACGATCGCCTTGCCAAGAGCCGGACCACGATCGAGGATGAAGGCGAAGAGGCCAATAAACATGATCCGGCGCACGAGTTCGGCAAACCAGGTATCGAGCGATGC
Organism: Phyllobacterium sp. SL163; assembly: GCF_049896885.1. Lineage (NCBI taxonomy): Bacteria > Pseudomonadati > Pseudomonadota > Alphaproteobacteria > Hyphomicrobiales > Phyllobacteriaceae > Phyllobacterium > Phyllobacterium sp. SL163. Next base: position 80,407 of record NZ_JAFCVE010000013.1, read on the forward strand.
CGCGTTGATGGCGAGCCACACGGCGGCAATGCCGATTTCTATCCCCGCCAGAATCCAGAACATGGATCGAGCCGCTTCGATGATCCTCGTTTCCCAGCCTTTGACAGCTGCAGCGACCGAGTTTTCCAGCGTGGTCAGCACCTGTCCTTGCTGTGCGAGCGCTGGCGCGCCGGCCAAGAGCAGAATGCCGACGGCGATGAAAGCAAGCTCCAGCTTGCGGGACGGGCGGACGATCACCATCTCGGCTTCAGCTCCTGACCGCCCCGGACGTCGCGATCCGCATCACCGCCGAAGAATTCCTTTCGATACTCGCGCTGCACTTCGTCGGAAGACGGCTGGATGACATTGTCGCCAGTTGTCTGAACCGAGGATGTCTGCCACTTCATCCAGCTCGCACCGGCGCCAAAGCCGATGAGCCCCGCAAGTGCAAGGACCATGATCAGCCGCGCGCTCACCAGCGTGGCTCCATGGTCTGGCCACTACGGATATCGTGCTCTGGCGCATTGAAAAACTTCTCCCGTCTGGCCTGCGCCAGATCCTTTTGCGCCTGCTCCGACTGATACCAGGTGCCCATCATCGTCATCTGCTGCGAGACCAGCCCGCGCAGCTTCTGCATCTGGGCGACTTCCTGGGCCGCGATCTGATGACCGACCTGAAGTGCCTTCATCTGGCCGTCGGCGCTTTCCGACATTCCCCGCAGGGAAGACATCGTCGACTCCTCACTCGAGAATTGGTCGGCTGTCAGGTTGGCCGCCTTCAGCGTGCCGGCGATCGTGTCGCGATTGGTATCGGACCACGACTGATAGGTGGTTGAGAAGTTCGACTGCGTTGGCAGGTTTGCCTGCATGTCAGCATAGCTCTGGAACCGCTGCTTCAGCTGGTCATCGATATTGCCCATCGAAAAGGCGATGCCCTGCCCCTGGCCGACAATGGTCTGCAACTTTTTGAGATCGCCTTCCACCTGGCCCCAGATATGATCCGGCAGTTGCGCGGTGTTCTGCAGCATGTTGTCGTAGATCTTGAGCTGGTTCTGGATCTGCTCGGCGAGCTGATTGATTTGGGTAATCTGATTGTTCACCTGCTCGGCCGACTTGCCGACAAGCGAAATGAGCTCGGCGTTGTTGGCGAGCTGCGTGAACTCGGTGGCCTCGCCTGTGACGCCGCCGGCCATGCTGGTGGCAGGCAGCGCAATCGACGCCACAATTGCAAGCGCAGCGACCGCGCACCGTAATTCACAGGTTCTGAAGAAGACTATCCGCATGAGCAATCCCTCTTTGTTGCAGCCAGTGAGGCGGCCAATCGTTGCCGTGTTCGGAGACGAGCGTCCTGATGCGTTTCAGATCTTCCTTGCCGGAAGCACCGACGAAGGAGAGCGCGACAGGACCCAGCGCCATGTCAAACAGGCGTCGTCCGTCTGGCGAGGCGACGTAATATTCGCGCTTCGGCAATGCGGTCGCGACGATCTCGATCTGTCGCTCGTTGAAGCCGATGCGCTCGTAGAACTCGCGGGTGCCCGGTTCGCGTGCCGCCCCGTTCGGCAGGCAGATCTTCGTCGGGCAGCTTTCTTTCAGCACATCGATGATGCCCGAGCGCTCCGCGTCCGAAATTGACTGGGTCGCGAGCACGACGGCGCAATTGGCCTTGCGCAGCACCTTCAGCCATTCGCGGATCTTGTCTCGGAACAGCGGATGGCCGAGCATCAGCCACGCCTCGTCGAGTATTATGAGGCTCGGCGCACCGGTGAGCCGTTTTTCGACTCGGCGAAACAAATAGGTAAGAACCGGCACGAGATTGCGCTCGCCCATGTTCATGAGCTCTTCGACCTCGAAGCACTGGAAGGCGCCGAGCGTCAGCCCGTCCTCCTCGGCATCGAGAAGTTGGCCCATCGGCCCATCGACGGTGTAATGATGGAGCGCATCCTTGATCTCTCGCATCTGCACGCCGCTCACGAAATCCGACAGTGACCGCCCGCGCGACTGCGCCATGAGCGCAATCTGCTTTGAAATCGCGTTGCGATGATCCGGCGTTACAGTGACGCCCTGCAGCGCGACAAGTGTCTCCAGCCACTCGGTGGCCCAGGCCCGATCGCCATCGGTCGACAGTTCCGAAAGCGGGCAGAAGGCGAGTCGCGGTGAGCTCCCCTCGCCTTCTCCGTTTCCATCGCCGCCGATCTCGTAGTGATCGCCACCGACAGCAAGCGTTAGTGGCAGCATTGACCGACCCTTGTCGAAGGCGACGAGTTGAGCGTCTTCATAGCGGCGGAACTGCGCGGCGATCAGCGCCAGCAGCGTCGACTTGCCCGAGCCCGTCGGCCCAAAGATCAGCGTATGGCCGACGTCATCGACATGCAGGTTCAATCGGAACGGTGTCGAGCCGCTGGCGACCTGCATCAGCGGCGGCGAGCCGGCCGGATAAAACGGGCACGGCGCCACCGGGCTCCCCGACCACACCGAGTTCAGCGGTACAAGGTCGGCAAGATTGCGGGTGTTGATGAGTGGTTCGCGGATGTTTGCGTAGGAGACACCCGGCAGACTGCCGAGAAAGGCATCCGTCGCATTCAAGGTTTCGATCCGCGCGCCAAAGCCTTCCGCCTGGATCAACCGGCGGATCGCCTCGCACTTTTCCTGGAGACGCAGCTGCTCGTCGTCGAAGAGGACGATGACCGGCGTGTAATAGCCATAGGACACGAGTTGTGAGGCGGCTTCCGCGATAGCGTCCTCGGATTCCGCCACCATCATCATGGCATCCTTATCAAGCGAGCGGCTTTGCGTCTGAAATAACTGATCGAAAAAGGGCCGGACTTTCTGCTGCCATTTCTTTCTTGTGCGCTCCAGCCGCACCCGTGCTTCCTGTTCATCGAGAAAGACAAAGCGGCTCGACCAGCGGTAGGTGAGCGGCATGAGATCGAGAGAATTGAGGATGCCCGGCCAGCTTTCGGCCGGGAGACCATCGATCGCCACGACACCGAGGAAGCGGTTCTCGATGGTGGGCGTCAGCCCGTGCTGCAGTTCAGCTGTAACCAGCCAGTCGAGATACATGGGAATTTCCGGCAGGCGCACGGGATGGTTCTCGCCGGTGACGCAGAAGCGGATGAACTGGAAGAGTTCGTCGTAGCGCGCGACGCGAAAGCCGCCGCGCTCCTCCGTCTCCTCGGTCACCATCCGCCGGATCGTCACGACGTTTGCGAGATACTGTTCGACTTCGCGGATCGACGTTCGAAAGCTATCGAGTGCGCTCTCTGCGTAGGTTGCTGATCGACTGCCCGCATCGGCATAAACATAGCGGGTCAGGCCAGAGCGCCGCGGCTCCGGCGGACGCCAAGTCAAGATCAGGGCATGCCGGCTTTCGAAATGCCCTCTCTCCCGCTCGAAATGCGCCCGCCGCTCGGTATCGATGGCGCGTGTGACCGGGTCCGGAAAATGGCAATCCTCTTCTGTCGCATAGTCGGTCGTCGGCACGCGAGCCGCCTCGACCTGGATCATCCAGCCGGAGCCAAGGCGTGATAGGATCGCGTTGATCTGACGACTGACCTCGTTGCGCTCCGCGTCGGTCGAACTCTCGCTGTCCGGACCGGCAAAGTACCAACCGGCCATCAGGCTCCCGTCTTTCAGGAGCATGATGCCGTTGTCGACCAGGCCGGCATAGGGAACGAGATCGGCAAACGAGGGACCGGACTGCCGGAATTGCTTCAAGGCTACCATATCGTCGCCCTCAATAACGCCGCCAGGGCGTCGAGGTCGCCCGGTACGCGGACTTGTAAGAGACATGCCGCAGATAGACGCGCCGCATCAGCGGATCGGATTTTGCCATCATCCGAAGGGCAGCGATGGCGACGAGCCAGAGCGCCAGGCCGAAGATCGCCGCATACCAGGTGAGTACGACGAAGATCAGAATGATGGCAGCAAGGCCGCTCAGGAGCACCAGCTCCCGGTCGGCCCCCATCAATAGATTGGGGCGTGAGAGGGCGCGATGGATCCGGGAACGAGCGAGGTTGGAGCCGCGGTCAGCCATGAGCCCCCTCCCCTGCCCTCGAAGAGAAGTCAGATTGTGCGATGAAATGAGTGCGGCCCGCTGGTTCGATGCTCCCGATCGTGGCGCCGGTCGCGCCGAACAGGCCGACGATCTGGGTCGCGCCGAGCAGAACGCCGCCAACCAGTGCGATGTAGCAAAGCCGTCGCGCGAAATCGTTGAGTTCACCGCCGAAGATCAGCATGCCGCCTGCGATCGCCACAGCCGCTAGCGCGATGAAGCCGGCCACCGGGCCCGTAATCGACTGCTGGATCTGCTGAAGCGGCGACTCCCACGGCAGTCCGCCACCGCCCGACGATGCGAGCGCCGGCGCCGTCATAACGATGGCCGCGGTAAAGGCGATGGCGCTGGTAAGTACGTGATGATGCTTACGCTGCATGGCTATCCTCATCGATCTGGGCATAATGTTCGGTCTGATAGGCTCCGGCTTTGAATCCCTCGACGTTAATGACGTCGCGCACACGCCGGCCGCGACCGGCCCGCTCGATCGAGACGACGAGATCGACGGCCTCGCCGATCACCTCGTGCATCGGCTGCTGGCTTGCTTCCGCCGTCAATTGCTCGAGGCGGCGCAAGGCAGACATGGCCGTGTTCGAATGCACCGTCGTCACCCCGCCCGGGTGACCAGTGTTCCAGGCCTTCAGGAGAGTGAGAGCGGCGCCATCGCGGACTTCTCCGACGATGATGCGGTCGGGTCGCAGGCGCATCGTGCTTTTCAGAAGCCTCGCCATGTCGACGCTGTCGCTGGTGTGAAGCGACACAGCGTTTTCTGCGATGCACTGGATCTCGGCCGTGTCCTCGAGGATCACCATGCGGTCTTCGGGCGCCGTCGCGACGATCTCGGCGATGACAGCGTTGGCGAGCGTGGTCTTGCCCGAGCCTGTGCCGCCGGAGATAACAATGTTCAAACGGTTGGCGATGGCGCTCCTGAGCACGGAAGCCTGCGCTTCGGTCATCACCTTGGCCTTGACGTAGTCGTCGAGCGGGATGAGGCGCGAGGCACGGCGACGAATGGTGAAGGTCGGTGCAGAGACGACGGGCGGAAGCAGGCCCTCGAAACGGTGGCCGCCGATCGGCAGCTCGCCCGATATGATTGGCTGCTCGTGATCGGCTTCTGACTGAAGCGCGTGGGCAACGCTGCCGATGACCACTTCGGCGGCCGCCGAAGTCATTTCACCGGCGGGTGCGATCCCGTGGCCTAGCCGTTCGATGAACAAGCGGCCATCCGGGTTCAACATGATCTCGACAACGCTGGCATCGTCGAGCGCGACACACAGCCGATCGCCGAGTGCGTCCTGGAGTTTGCGAACGAGGCGGGAATGGGAGAGCAACTGGGTCACGCCACTCTCCGCGTCGCGGCGTTCGCCGTCGGAACGATGTCGGAGCGGTATCCAATTGGCCGCAGTCGGTCGAAGCTTGGCTGATCCGCAGGCAAGCTTCCGGCGACTGCTTGCGTGTCGCCAATGGGTGTCGGTTCACCGAGGCGCGTCATCGGCCAGCCGGCGCGCTTCAGGATGCGTTCGAAACGAAGATCGGTCGCCGTCACGATCTCGCTGTAGCCATTGGCTATCGACCATTCAACGATGCCTGTGAACATGGTGAGTGTCGCAAGGTGGAGCTGGCCCCCTCCCCTGCCCGCTTCCAAGCTGGTGTCGACGCAAAAGCGCGAGCTTTCGACCATCGCAGGATTGGCGGCTAGCGCGCCGTCTACGAGCAGCTGCGGAAACGTGTCCGCGAGCATGGTCGGACCCATGGCGGGCAATAGACGAGCGCAGCCCATTACGCTTTGGTTGCCATCGACAGCCAGAACGTACGACGGTCCGAGCGCGTCATAGCAATCACGCTCCTCCCCGCCTTCGACGAAAACTTCCCAACCCATGCGCGATCCGAAGACCTTGGCACGAAGCCGATGCATCTGCACGAGCAAGGCCTGTTGCTGCTGATACTGATCCGGCGAGACGACTGTGATGTGCATGCTTCAACTCCGAGAATCGAACCCGGTCACACAGAAATCATCACGAATCGCGTGTGGCTATATGCAGATCTGCACCTACGCGTTGGCATCGAATCGGGGTTTAGTGCCAACTATTGAATCGAGGGAAGTGTGGATCAAACTCATTGGCTGCAGTTTCCGGATAAGCATCGCGAGCCAGATAGTTTGTCTAAGTCATGGATCTGTATGAATGAATCGGAGTGACTGCAGAATTCGAAGAGAGAGCGTTAACTTCTTGTTAACCTTAAATGTCTTGCGACTCGCTGGGAATCGGGAGATAGTTTCGCAAATGATGGCGTTCCAGCCATTTTTTCGAAAGTGACGACCTCCGGGAAATAGTTCGCGAAATGAGCAATATGTCGGCCAACAGATTTGATATTGAGATCGCCCAGCAGGGGGCGAAAATCTCAAGTGCGTTGCACATGTTGCGCAGCCAGCAATACCCGCCTGACGCCCGCAAGGGGCTGCGCAAATTCCAGCTTGCGGAGGTTGCTGACCTCATCGGCGTAACCCAGACCCATCTCAGGCAGCTTCATGCCGACGGGAAAGGTCCGGAGATCGAATCGATTGGGGGACGCCGCTACTATACGGCCGATCAGATGCTGCAGCTTCGTGATTATCTTGAGGCCAACAAGAAATCCGACAAGAGATTTTATGTCCCCAAGCGCCGAGAGGGCGAGCCGATGCAGGTCGTGTCGGTCGTCAACTTCAAGGGCGGTAGCGGCAAGACCACAACGGCCGCGCATCTGGCTCAATATCTCGCCCTCACCGGCCACCGCGTGCTCGCGGTGGACCTCGATCCCCAGGCATCACTCACTTCTCTATTCGGGATCCAGCCAGAGCTTGATGATACGGCGTCTCTCTATGAGGCTCTTCGCTTCGATGACGAGCGAAAGTCAATCAGTGACGTCATCCAGCCGACCAACATTCCGGGACTTGACGTCGTGCCAGCAAACCTGGTTCTCCAGGAATACGAATATGACGTGCCGCTCGCAATTTCCTCCAAGAAGGGTGAAGACGGCAGACTGTTCTACATGCGGATAGCCAGCGCTCTGAAGCAGGTTGAAGACAAGTATGATGTGGTCGTTATCGATTGCCCGCCTCAGCTTGGCTACCTGACGATCACCGCGCTGATGGCGTCGACCGGGATTCTCATCACTATCCATCCTCAGATGCTGGACATCATGTCGATGAGCCAGTTTCTGATGATGCTCGGCGGGATCATGGGGCCGGTCGCCGAGGCCGGCGCCGAGATGCGCGTTCAATGGTTCCGATACCTCATCACGCGATTTGAACCGACAGACATTCCGCAGGCTCAGATGGTCGGGTTCATGCAGTCGATGTTTGCACAGCAAATGCTGAGAAACCACGTGCTGAAGTCGACAGCGATTTCTGATGCGTCGATCAAGAAGCAAACTTTATACGAGGTCGAGCGGGGCGAGTTTGTCCGCGCGACTTACGATAGAGCCATAGAGAGTCTGAACGCGGCCAACGCGGAGATCGTTGAGCTCATCCACGGTGTCTGGGGGCGAAAATGAGATACTTGTCAGCCGGTTTTTTTATCATTTTGCGCAGTCAACTCAATGGTTTGTCGCCTTTGACAGCACGATCGGAGGGCAGTCATGTCTCGTGAAAATCCGTTTGCGAAGCTTGATATTGCGGCGATATCGGCGAACCAAACTCCGACCAAACCGGGTTACGGTATGACGGGAGCGGCAAAGACGGTTGTCCGCTCCATTGAGGACATGGCCGAGAGCACCAAGAAGCTCATGGAAGGCGAGGTGATCGTGGACCTTGATCCGCAACTGATCGACGGTTCCTTCGTAGCCGACCGCCTGTCTGACGGTGGAGAAGAATTCCACGAGTTGCTCCAGGCGATCAAGGAATCAGGACAGTCGACACCTATCCTAGTCCGCCCGAGTTCGACAGACGCCAAGCGATACATGGTCGTGTTCGGGCATCGTCGCCTGAGGGTCGCACGTGAGCTTGGAGTTCCCGTCAAAGCGATCGTCAAAAAGCTCGACGACGCGACTTCGGCAATTGTGCAGGGGCAGGAAAACGCGGCCCGTTCGAACCTGTCGTTCATAGAGCGCGCTTATTTCGCCCAGAACTTGATTGCATCCGGAATGACGAAGGACATTGTCCGGTCGTCACTTGCGATAGACGAGGCGATGCTCTCTAAGATGCTGTCAGTTGCCGAAGCGGTGCCGGCATCAGTTATCACGGCACTCGGCGCATCCAAGAAAATCGGGCGAGACCGGTGGCTGAGCCTTCGCCAACTGGTGCTTGCCCCTGCCCTGTCAAAGGTGGCCGTGGAGTATTCGAAATCCGGCGAACTCCAGAAGCTTCCTGAAAGCGAACGTTTCGATGCGCTCCACGACTACCTGAAGCGATACAAGTCGAAGTCAGCCGCGAAGAAGCCGAAGGCAGATGTCCCCATCCGGGACTGGATCTCGGACGATCGTTCCCTGAACGTGGTGATGAATCCAAAGGCAAAGAAAGTTGCTATCGAGCTTACGAATGTTGAAGCCAAGCCTTTCAGCGAATGGCTGTCTTCTCACATGGGTCGTTTGTACGAAGAGTACAAAGGATCGAAAACTGAAACAAACGGAGACTGAACCGCAAAAGAAAAAGGCCCCCGAACGGCGAACCGTGGAAGCCTCTCTCGTCATCTCTAGCAGGATCGAGAATCGCATTTCCCGGAATCACAGTCAAGAGTCTTGGCGCCGATTTGGTGAGCGGATTTCTTTTGCCTAAAGCAAGGTGAAAGAAAAATGCAAACGGGACATGTGACGACGCCCTTTGGGCGGCGGCCGATGTCGCTCGCCCTGGTCAGGAGCCAGATGGCGATCGAGAATCCGCAGGCGGGCACGCGTATCGAAAAGTGGAAAGTGTTTCGTGACGTGTGTCAGGCACGGGAGCGCCTGGGAATCCAGGACCGGGCACTTGCAGTCCTTGATGCTCTGCTGACTTTTCACCCTCATGCGGAGCTCGATCCCAGCCAGGGATTGGTCGTTTTCCCATCCAACGCCCAGCTATCCGTGCGGGCCCACGGGATCACCGAGACGACACTGCGCCGACAACTCGCGGCACTTGTCGATGCAGGCCTTATTCTGCGGCGCGATAGCCCTAACGGCAAACGGTATGCGCATCGTAACCGCGAGGGCGAGGTCGAGCAGGCCTACGGATTTGACCTGACACCTCTGCTGGCCCGAGCCATGGAGCTATCACTGATGGCGCAGGACGTCGCCGCCGAACACGCTCGTTTCCGTAGAGCGAAGGAAGCCCTCACGATTTGCCGTCGTGATGTGCGCAAGCTGATCTCGGTTGCCGTGGAAGAGGGAGCTACAGGCAACTGGGAGCAGGTCGAAGCTGCCTACGTCGGTATTCTTTCTCGCCTTCCGCGCCGTCCTGACCGGATGCAGGTGGAGATCACGCTCGACGAAATGGAACTACTGCGCGAAGAGGTTCTCAATATCCTGGAAATGCAGCTAAAAACTGAAAATATGCATGGCAATGACAGTCAAAATGCCTGCCACATACAGAATTCAAATACCGAATCCATCAATGAACTTGAACCTAGCTCTGACAAAAAGCAGGGCGAAAGCGCGGTGGAAGATATTCAGCCGACAAGTATGTCGTTGAAAAGGGCGGGGGCGAAGCCTCAACCAATCAAAGCGTTCCCGCTCGGAATGGTTTTACGCGCTTGCCCGCAGATAGCGGATTACGGCCCTGGTGGCCGCATTGAGCACTGGCGAGAATTAATGAAAGCGGCCGTCGTCGTGCGTTCGATGCTGGCTGTCAGCCCGTCAGCCTATGAAGAGGCTTGCAGTGCGATGGGTCCGGAAAATGCTGCCGTTGCGATCGCTTGCATTCTTGAACGGTCGAATTTCATAACTTCTGCTGGCGGTTATCTGCGGGACCTGACCAGGCGGTCTCAGCGAGGGGAGTTTTCGCTCGGGCCGATGTTGATGGCTCTTATGAAGGCGAATGATAGTGGAAAGCGAAGAACGGCCTAATGCCGGCACTTCGCGGTCGACGACTGAGTATTGGAAAATCCGGTTACGCATGCGACATCGAAACAGGAGTAACTTGTCAGCCGTTTTTTTTCGTGATTTCTTCTTTCGATACAGAGAGTTATTGATTTTCAAGTCGAATACATCGGTCGGGTCTTCAATGTGGAAGGCAAATGGAAAGCAGCTGAGCCTAAAGCAGTTCGATGCCATGTGGCGAAAAGCCACCGATTGAACGTAAGTGGAGGATCGGAAAATACCGGAATGCTGTTCACGCCGGCCGAACTTTATGGTGCTATGGCGCAGTGTTCCAGTAGAGCGAAGATGGAACAGCATCCGGCGCGGGCTCAGGTTCAGATGCGCGGCCAGCTATGCAACAGTGCCCAACCACATGGTTTGAAACTGGAGATCGTCTTGAAGTGACGGACACGATTTTGAAGAATCTGCCGCGGCCGAAATGCGATAAGTGCGGATAGGTTATCTGGTATTGGCGATCAAACCCGATTTAAGGGCACGGTCGATAAGGTTCTTGACGGAGGAGGGTGACCATTTCAAGCTGCCGCGAGGGGTACGCTCGTGCAACCTTTCAAGCTGGAGTGCGATTTCTCGTAACGTTAAGGCTGGGTTAGACGAATGAATACTGGCTACCAGCGTCATCAAGCGATCCTCAGGCGGGCGGGGAGGGGACTTGCGAAGCAGCGCCGGGTCGGCCATATGGTCGGTGACCATCCACTTGACGGCACGACGAAGGCGCTCTGGCGTCCACCTAAGGCCCCGCTGGTTCAATAAGCGGGCAATGTCGTCCCAGGTGTGATCCGGACGCATACGCCGAACTGTCGGAAGCCATTGGTCAGCCGAAGCTTGGATGCGATAGCCATAAGCGGCTTTCTGCATCGCGACCATCTTGGCTAGCGCATCCGGGCGCTTTTCCCGGATACCAGGGTTGCCGGGCAGTCGCCCCTTCGCTTTCGCGGCCTTGATGCCTGCCTTGGTTCGCTCGGAAATGAGCGCCCGTTCGAGCTGCGCGACGGCCCCGAGCACCTGAAGCGAAAACATCCCTTGCGGCGTCGTCGTGTCAATTGGATCGTGCAGCGAGCGAAAATGCGCTTTCCGCGCAGTCAGATCCTCGATCACCTCGAGAAGATGTCCGACGGACCGTGCCAGGCGGTCGAGCCGCACGACAACAAGCGTGTCGCCAGCGCTGATTTCCCGAAGCAGTTTTGAAAGCGCAGGGCGTGCCCGCGAGGCGCCGGAACCGTGCTCCTGAACGATGTCGTCGCAGCCCGCCGAGCGGAGTTCGATCTCCTGGGCTTCCGTTGCCTGCTCGTCGGTCGAAACGCGCGCATAGCCGATCAGGCGGCCCTGAGGCTGACGAGAAGAGCGGTTTTGAGCGTCACGAGCCATTTGGAGCGCCTTTCAGACCGGCGATAAGCCGTTTTTCCAAATGCAGAAGGTACGGATAAACGATCGTTTGTAAACGTCTCTAGAGCGGCTTTCTCGATATCGATTTAGACTGAAGCGCCGGAAAAATAAGGGATTTACTGCGCTGAAAGCTTTTTGAGCGTGGCGCTTGTTCAATGCGATACGGGTACTTATCGATGGTTAGAGCCTCAACCCACAGAACCATGCAGTGACGGACACTAACTATGCACTGGTGTCCGTTTGACAAATCATTTACCATAATTTCAATGTCTTATGATCTCGCCAGATTACCCATTTCAAGCTTGCTGCGGCCGATTTCGGACGCGGGCTCAGTGTTGACCCGCCTGGACGAGCGCATCGCTCGTTCGCCTGTCGGCGAGGGTTTTGTCCAACGGTCGCACTTTACCGACGCCTGCGCCTCGCTGTGGATCGACGGCGAGCTCGTCCATCTCGAAGACCTCGTCCTACATGACGCCACAAAGGATATTCGCACGCCGACCCACGAGCTGACAATCGCTCGCGATGTTTTGCGCACCCGTCGGCGCATCGCCTCTCAGTCATCTGGCTGGGCGCTCAGCCCCGAAGGCCTCCGCAGCCTCCGCGGGCACGGCTTCGTCGCCGGCGTGTCCACTACGGTGCAAGACGCCGATGGCGCCACGACGAACGGCGCCGAGCCGGGTGTCGACGACACTGGAGCAGGGGAGGGGCCGGAAGGCGATGGTGGTGGCAGCCTGCTCGACGCCGAGTTTGCCGCCATCGATGCGGTACTCGCCCGATCCGAAGCAGCGATCGCAGAAGCGAAGACGCCGAACCGCGTCGGTTCCCGGGAAAAGGATCCGCTGGTCTATGATCTTGACTGGGACGAGGACGAGCGTCTTGAAGAGTGGCGCTGCGTGTTGCGGCAGACGCAAGACCTACCCGCAGTGCTGCAGCCGGTGGTCGCCGTCGATGCTTGGAATGAAATGTCGGTTCTGCAGCATGCGCCTTGGCTTGGCCGGCTGCTGTCCGCCTCACTCCTGCGCCAGGCCGGCATCACCACCGGCGCGCATCTCGCGGCGATCAACCTCGGCCTGAAAGCCGTCCCCGTCGATCGCCGCCGGCATCGCGATCGCGAAACCCGGTTGCTGGCCATTCTCGGCGGCATCATCGCCGCCGCAGAGCTCGGCCTGAAGGAACATGATCGCCTGGCGCTGGCGCGAACAATGATGGAGCGAAAGCTGGTTGGGAAACGCACATCGTCAAAACTGCCGGAGCTGATCGAGCTGGTGATCTCGCGGCCGCTGGTGTCGGCCGGCATGATCGCGAAGGAGCTTGCCGTCACGCGGCGGGCGGCGCTGCGGATCGTCGAGGAGCTGGGTTTGCGCGAGATGACGGGGAGGGGAAGGTTTCGAGCGTGGGGGGTGCTATGATGCGGCTTAGGAGCAATCGAGCTCGTGCGGATCTCGTGGCAAAGATCTGACTACTCGAATCGGAATGTTAATTATTATGAACTCGGAGAAATCGGCATGAGCAAACTTGATGGCGTTTTTCCGATTGCTGAAATCTTGGAAAAAATCCCGAGTGCGGAATTCACTACCCTTGGCATGAGGAACCTTGCCCAAATCATTCGCCTAAAAGGCATGGCGATGTTCGAGTTGGGGCTGACGGCTTGGCATGCCGCTATGATTTCCGGTCATTTCAATATTGCGCCAAACAGCTTGGGAGACCTTGTTGATCGCGGCGAGCCAAACCTACTGAAGTATGTCAGCCGAGCCCTGAACCGCAAAATGGTCTTCGACATCAGCTATCAGTATGCAACTGTTCCTACTGCTCCCACCGCTGAGCCAAAAATACAATTGCTCATCGCACATCTCTTTCCCAATCGGCTGCATATTGCAGATGTGCAGCTCCTCAACCCCGAAAGTGTGAGGGCACAATTTGAAGGCCACGAAGATCAATCACACAATAGTTTACGTTTGTTTGGCAGGATGCTCGCAAATGCGGAAATGATCGCTAAGGATATTGGCGCAGAGAAGATCACCCTAACATCGGCCAACAATCCGCTGATCTCCACCTTTAAAAAGCATGGCTTCGCGGTGGAGGATTCTGGCATGGCCCGACAGGCAATGTCGGTCGGATTCGGCATCCCTATGGAATTGGTGATCTAGGTCAACACATGCAGAACATTCCGAAGTACCACCATTATCTCCCGTCGTTCTACCAGTCTCGTTGGGCGATAAACGATCGACGGCTCCGCCGTTTCTCTAAACCAAGGGATAAGATCGTAGCAAAATGGGTCTATCCTACTCAGTCTGGCGGAGAAGATGAGTTGTATTCAGATCCAGAAGCGCCGCCAGACAAGGCTCAGGTGCTCGAGTCGGATTTCATGTCGCCCTTGGACTCCCTCGCGAGCCAGGCGCTTAAAATGATTGAGACAGGCGACGCCACTATCAACCGTCACCCGAAGTTCCGCAGCGCCTGGTCTCGGTTTTTGATGTCGCTAATGATGCGGATGCCTGACGACATTGAGACCTTGAAGGGCGGTTTGGTCGAGGAGTGGATGTTGGCGATTCCGGATCTGGAGGAAGTCTATTCAACCAATCGGGAGGATGGCTGGCCGGAGACATTCCAAGAGTATCTTGCGCGCAGCCCCAACAGTTTCGCAAGCTGGGCTTCGTCCCTTATTCGGACGCTGATAGACCATCAAAATATTGGCGAGTTGCTCAACAACATGCGTTGGTTCACGCGAGAGATCAACGGGAATGCGGAGTTTTTGGCAAGTGATAGGCCGCTGATCACATGGTTCGACTTCTCTGAGCCCGATACGTACATATTTCTCCCCATCGGACCAAAGCGAGTGTTCGTCGCCGTCAACAATGTGGAAACTCAGGGACGTATCGAGAGGCAGCCAGCGGAAGAGTGGGTCACCAACATCAATAAGTGTGTTGCTGGAGCGGCCAAGAAATTCGTGTTCGCCACCGATGATCGGCAGATGGAATTTGTAGACCAGCATTTTGGCAGCCGGCCACGAACGACCCTTTTTCAATATCTGCTACGCCATAGACGAAGAGCCAGAGGGTGACAAACGGCAGACTTTCGGCTGGCTTGCTCATTGTCGCCGGGAGCTAGCGCTCAGCTATCTAGTTCCGGCCGACACGTCACTCAGAGGAAGTTTTCGTCCGGGATACCGCAGCTGCCATGTCTCTATGACGAATAGTGCAATTGCGGACGCCGAATGTATTGCAAGCTTTGCAATGCGGGGATCGATGCGACGAAACCCCCTTTCTTTGCCATGAGCACCCCCGACATGGGTGCGAAGAGAACCTATGCCTTGGACTGACGTTACCAGGCCAGAAAGCACGGCCTTAACATCATTTACTATCCCGGCGGCTACGCCTTCTTTTGTGGGGTCGAGACCTAGCGGATCGCGCACTGCTCGATAGAGTCCCGAGATATCCTGCTTCGTAGGAAATTCGATGTCCAGTTCGACGAGGATCGATCTACAGACGCTTTCGACCACAGCACAAGCCGCCGTCACTGCGATCTCGGGATCTGTGGCGGCCGCTCGCAAGGCGCGGTCAAGATCACGACTTACTGTATCGAAGTCGATGCCAGCGGCCATGGCGGATAGCTCGCCTGTAACTGCAGCAGTCTCGGCTATTGCGATAAGGCGCATCGTCCTTCCCGTCGGGTCAAGTTTGAAACCGTCAAAGAACAGGTGCTTGTTTAGATGCTCAACGACTGCAGCGTGGCGACCGGGGTCGTTGATAAAATCCCGAGGATCTGCGGCACCCTCAATAATCCGCCGGAGCAAGTCCTCGTTGTCTATAAAGCTGGCCTCCCGGATCGCGGTCTTGGTCGCCGGGAGCCGACTCTCGCCTGCAATTCCGAACGAGATGCCATAGTTTTTGAACCAAGCTTCAAGCCGCCAGGCCTGTCGATAAATACCGATGGACGGCTCAGCCCCGTTCGCTGATCCCCCAGAAATGATCTCAGCAAGGGCATCGATGGATTGCTCGGATAAATCAATTCGCATTGTCGAATCTTACCATATGATCTCGACCATCCTGAGGTTCTGGTGGCTGGGAAGCTTCCGCTCTTTGCTCGATTCGAGGGCTGAGGTCGTGGCTCGGCTCCGGCGACAGAACCTCTCTGTTTATATTTTCGACCCAGACAATTTCGCCGCTGGTGAGGTAAACGACGGCACCCCCATTGGCCTGGGTCGCCGTAATGTAGTCGCGTAGCTGTTGAACGTGCGCCTTGCGTACGGCGGACGTTGGGTTCACGTCCGATTTCCAGTCGATTGCGGTGTCGATACCTTGATCGCTGATAGCCAGGGCATCGGCGCGACCGGCGAGAAGAATGTGCCCGTCAACCGACCAGACCGGTATCTCAGGCACCAGACGAGGCCGCAGATCAGCAATTGCAGGCAAGGAAAGCGTGCGAAGCGCAGCTGCTGCCATTTCGTTAGGATCGGGCCGCATTCGATCATCATCGGTGTCGTGCGTAAGCTGCTCGAGCAGGAGGCGAGCGCGTGCGGTACTCGTTGCCAGATCATCGGAGAGCTCGCCGGTGAGGAGCTCCTCCATGAGCTTATGTAGGATTACGCCGCGTAGGGCGCCGGCGCCCGCAATTTCGAGACGCTCCCCCTGGCTGTCCAAGGTTACTACCCCGTCAAGAGAATCGCCAAGACGGTCGCCGTCATGTTCGCTCGGTCGGCGCCACACAAGAGGCGGCGAGCTATCTTCGACGAAACGCTGTTCCGTCGCAAAGATTTCGGCCGATTGTTCATTCGGTTGCGAGGCGCCCGCGCGGTTGGTCAGTGGTGTGAACGATGAAAGATCCAGCTCTGGGACTTCAAGCTGACGCAGGTCGACGGAACTGAACCACGAATCCTTTGACGCCTGGGGAATATGCGGAAGGATCAGGAGATTGCGAGCCCGCGTACACGCCACGTACCAAATTCGCTCGCGCTGATTGGCATCCTCAAGGCTCTCCGCCGCGCGAGCCGCAGCAAGTTCCGGGGGCGCGACACCACCGATCATCCAATGCAGGCTATTGTCGGATTGTCTGTGAACGAACTGGTCCGGCCGATAGAGTTCTGTCGTTGAATTGATCGGAATGACCACCGGCCATTCAAGCCCTTTTGCGCTATGGATCGTGACAATCTCGACCGCATGCTCGGTCGGATCGATGCGACCCTCCGGTGCTCTCGCTTTTTGGTCCCAGTCAGATTGGAGATCCCGAACGAAGGCGCGTAGCCCGGAAACGCCATAGCTGCGCGCTTTCTCGATGAGTGCATCGAGGTTGGCGAGAGCCCGTGCGTTCCGGTTGCCATGGCGCGCCGCGATTATGACGCGGGCGTTCAGCCGCTCGATGGCTTCAGCAAGGATCTGGCTCGGAGTGGCAACTGGCGCTTTGCGCCGCAAGCTTTGCAGCAACATGAGAATTTCCCGGGCCAGCGGATGCTGTACCAAGTCTGGATCTGTGCGCACAGTGAAGAAGGTTTGACCTGTCCCATCGACAGAGAGGGCAGTCGTAATGTCGAGCAGTTCCTGATCGCTCAACCCAACCAGTGGACCGCGCATAAAAGCGCCGAAGGCGAACGTATCCGAAGAATCTGCAAGCACCCTCACAAGTGCCAGGACATCCTGCGTTTCCTGCCGTCGCATCAAGGTTTGGCCGGCTTGCGATGAGACCGCGAGGCCTCTCTGTTCGAGGGACCGTTCATAACGCCAGAGCTCCGTGTGACCGGGTGATAGAAGTGCGATGTCACCGGCCTTCAAAGGCGTGCGCTTGTTGCCGGCCCGCAGAACGGGCAGGTTTCCGACCAACGCCGCGCAGATATCCGCGACCCTCTCCGCTTCGGCTTCCCGAAACATCTCCGCGTAGATGCGCTCGGCGGTGGGGATCTCGATCGTCGAACGTGCCACGCAGGGCAGTAGCTGGGACGCATCGGATAGTGTTGGAGCAAGGGCGACATATCGGGGCTGCGAAGGCTTCTCAAAGACCGGCTCGAAGCATGCATTGACGTGATGGATGATCGGGCCAAGCGATCGGAAATTGGCCGTCACCTCGATGACTACTCCGCCATCCTGGCCCTGGACCAGACGGCTACAAAGCTCGTAGGCTTCTATATCGGCTCCGCGGAAGCCGTATATCGCCTGCTTGGGATCGCCGACAAGGAAAAGCGCTCCGGGACGCAGCCGCGCGGCCTCCCAGTGCGTCGGGCGCTCGGCGGTCGCAGCGATCAAGAACAGGATCTCACTTTGGACGCGGTCTGTGTCCTGAAATTCGTCGACCAGAATATACTGATAGCGCCGCCCGACCGCCTGCCGAACCTCTTCGTGTGAGAGCAGCAGGGACTGAACGTGGACGATCAGATCGTCGAAATCCAAGATTGCAGCGGCGCGCTTGCGGGCGCTGTAGCTGTCCAGGAGTTGGTCAAGCGAGCCGGATAGCGAACAGACGAGCGTGCTCGCGATGTAGCCAATGAGCTGGCTCCAGGCGTTGTTGACCGCATCGTACAGCGCCCGCCCTGTATCGTTGCCAACATCATTCTTTTGAGCGCCAAAGCCCCGGGCGGCCTCATCATATGTCTTGAGCTGCAATCCCTTCCGTCCAAATAACCGCCCCGATCCTGGATCGCAAAGCTGCCAAAGGGACCGGAAATGCGGATCGCCTGCGATACAGCCTTGGTAGCGCGTTGCCAGCTTGCCGAGCTCCTGTACAATCTCCTGGGCCCAGGCCCCTCCTTCTACATTTGCTCTCCATCGTTCGAAGTCATCCACCGCCTGGACGAAGTCGATATCTGGCCGCAAGTCTCGGGGAGGGGGAATCGGCTGAGCATCCGGATGCTTGCGCCGGAGGCCTGCAAGTTCGCGGATGAGGTCGACCACCTGCAACGGGATTTGCTCTGCCAAGACGACGATCGGATCGTCTTCTGAGGCGTCAATCGAGAGCCGGCGTGTGAACCATGCCGATAATTCTGCCCTAAACAAATTGTCGGCGATGGTCGCATCCGCGATGCGAGCGCCGGGATCAAGGCCAGCCTGGACGCCGTGGCTGCGAATGATCGCCTGACAGAAACCGTGGATGGTCGTCGCGGTCAACTCGTCGAGTTGCGTCGATGCGATCGCAAGCGCGCTTCGCTGTTGTTCGGAGAGGCCCAGAGGGATGACGGCCTTTAAGAAAGCCGGAACTTCGCCCGCCAGCAGGACGTCTACCGTTTCTTTGATGCGCGAGGCAAGTTGGCTTGCCGCCAGTTCGGTGAAGGTGATTGCGGCGATCTCACCCGGTCGATGACCCGCGGCAAGCATCATCGCGACGCGCCCTGCCATAAGCGATGTCTTTCCAGTTCCCGCAGCCGCCTCCACAAGCAGGATGGAAGCGAAGTCTGTCATCGCCCGGCAACGATTGTCCTGATCAACGAGCGTCATGTTGAGGCCCCCCAGAGCTTGTTGAGCTGCTGGTTGGCCGCGCGAAATTCGGAGGCTTTCCGACGAAGATAGCTCTCGCGGTCCGCTGGAAGCGCAAGGCGCATGTCATCATAGAAAGCGTCTTTTTCCCAACGGGGTGTGATCCGTCCGCTGCGCAAAATTACCATCGCAGCCGAGAGGTAGTCTGTGGCATGAGTGATCGCGTCATCGAGATCGTCGCCCTTGAGCTCGAACGTTGTCGGCTCATCCGCCAGATAAATCAGACGTGCAACCACTGCTCTCACCTCTGGCAGCAGCGCCCGCACTGCAATCGCGTAAAGCACGCGCTGCAACTCGCGTCCTTGTCCAAGCGTGATGCGTTGGGTCTTTGGCGGCGGCTTGATGCTCTTATAGTCTGTAATCCGCGCGGCATCGCCGGTCGCGCGAATATCCAGGCGATCGATCCGGCCGCCGAAGACCAAGCCGGTCGGCTCGATCGGGACTACGAGCGTGGCGTTCCACGGCGCCTGTTTCGCGAGTGGATTGACCTGGCCGAATGGCACCTCGGTCCAGCTTCGCGTGTCGGAGCGCACCAGGTCGTCCGAAGCAAGGCCCCTGGCCGTCCTGCGCGCTGCTTCCTTCACGGTATGGTGCCAGAGGATCGACGGCGGAACGGACCGTTGCAACGGCCATGCTGTGAGGACAGCAGCTGAAGCGCCTTCGATGGCTGCCTCGATTTCTTCGGCGCTTGCACGCGCAAAGCCCGGCGCGGGTTCGAGCGCTGCGATCGCATCACTGATTAACTCGTGCACGAGCTCGCCGAACGACGTTGGGTCAAGTTGCAAGGGTTCTGATTCTTGTCGAGGAGAGCGCCAGCCCAAGGCATATCGCCAAACAAATCCGAGTGGATCGCGCAGCAGGCGCTGCAACGAGGTCGTCGACTGGACCCGCGCCAGTGCCGCCTCGATGGCGGGATGATTGGCATTCGACAGCCCGTCATGTGCGGTGAGATCCGCCCGCCACTGCCAACTCCGCCAACAGAGCTGAGCCTGCCGCACATGGGGGAGCTGCCCGGCGTCGCGTGCGCGCGCCAGCAGCCTGTCGGCTGCACTGAAGGCGTGCTCTGGCACGCGGTCGCGTTTGTGAACGACCGAATCGCCGGGCCATAGAACGCTTGGGGAAAGCTGGCCGCCTCGGGCGTTCCTCTGGGCGCGCGACAAGACGAGTTGCTCGCGTGTCTGTGCTCTTATGATCTCGAAATGAAGGCGATCTCGCTCGGCGGTGCTGACCGGATGCAGCTTGCGGCGATCAAGCATATGATGCGGGATTAGCGGGTCGTCATGATCCGCACGTGGCCAGGAGCGGCTGGTGAAGCCGAGCAGACGTGTGAACGGTCGCGGACACGACACCAACTGGGATGCCGGACACCACACAACGCTGTTGGCTGGTTCGCGTTGATCTGCGACGCGTAAAGACTGCAGCGACAGCGCAATTGCGTGCGGTGGAGCGCTTCGCAACGCCTCTTCCCACATCGTCAGACTGGCACCGCCCAATAGCCGCCTGCCAGCTTCGCTCCCAGCATCTGGTCCTCGGGCAAGGAGCTCGAGGATCGGCAGAAGAATTTGCTCGGCGAGTTCGGCAGCAGCCCGCCGTGGCCTGGCGGCGGTCATCGCCTCGCCCCATTGATCGAGCGTTCGTAGAGCAGCCCCTCTCGGAATGCCAGCGAACCAGTCCTCGGGAATCGAGCTGGAAAACGGCCGCGCCGGAAGGCGCCGGATTAGACGCCAGACGCGTTCCTGGGTGAGACCGTTGCCAAGGACATCTGCGAGGGCAGCGCAGGTCTGACCGTCCGCTGTGCTCAGTGCCGGAACGCCATGCGAAAAATGGACCGGCAGCGCCGCACTTCTCGCATAGGCAAGAAAGTGGTCGTCCCAGTCTTGCGTCGACGTCGCGGCGATTGCGATGTCCTGTGCCCTGACCTCGCCCGTCGACAGCAGCCGCCGAGCCCACCTCAGCGCCTCCACGACCTCTGACTTCGGATCGGCGCTCGCTTCGGCGGAAATCTGTGCGGGGCCAGGGGCCGCGCTTTTTCGTATCGCGCCGCCAAACCATGGCTGCTCAACACCCTCCGGCAAATCCCAGGACAGGTCGGTAACGGGGGTGATCGCAATGAGGAGCGGACGCCAAACAGGATCAACCTCGACGATTCCCGCAAGCGTGACGGACCCCAGTAGGTGGCCGGCGTGATCGGCACGTTTGACGGCCGCGTCGCGCAGGTCGCGCGGCAGCAGATGGGTGGCCGGTAAGCTCTTACGGATTCGCGCCTCAATCAGGGCAAGGTCATGGAATCGCGCTGCGTCTTGCGCGAGCGAGGCCAAATCCAAGTCCGTCCGCCAGACCGAATCGAGCGATTGAAGGACCGCCCGTGGCATGCCTGGCAAATCTGCAATGGCGTCAACATCCTGAAACCCGCCAGCGGCGAGTGCCGCTTGAATCGCCGGGTAAAGCACGTCTGTCCCCGCGGGCGTCGTAAACCCCCCGACAATACGACTGGCGAGAAGGGGAAGCGTCAGGATTTCGCGGCCGATGGCACCACTCATGGCGGCTGCGGCGCGAGCACTGCGCAAAGCTAGCAAACCATCGACGACGTGGGTGGAGCGAGTGATCATCTGGATACTTTACGCTATTGTTCGACCGAGTCTCGATGATTGCCCGGACTCTCGATCTATTGAAATATCGGGCTGATAAAGGCCTGAGGTGCTGGGGGGCGCAATGCGGTTAAGCAAGTTGAGCATAAGAAATTTTAGGAACTTTCAATCTATCGATATTCCGCTATCTGGCAATGTCGTGCTTCTCGGGCAGAATAGAGTCGGAAAAAGCAATCTTCTGTTCGCAATCCAGCTGATACTCGATCCAACCCTACCTGACTCGGCCCGACAGCTGAAGCTGACCGACTTCTGGGATGGTGGGCCGGCCGATTTCAGTGCCCCTATTGAAGTGCATTTGGAGCTCTCGGATTTCGCGACGGACATGGCCCTGAACGCGGTCCTAACCGATTTCCGCGCGTCTCACGATCCGATGATCGCGCAACTCAGCTACGTCTTTCGCAAGAAGGTCGAGGTCACTGGCGCTCCACAGTCGAGCGCCGATTGTGAGTTTCTCGTTTTCGGCGGTGGCGATGAAACCCGTTCGCTCCCAAGCAGGGTCCGCCGACGCATCGCGATCGAACTGCTTGACGCTTTGCGCGACGCCGAAGGGCAGTTGGGGAACTGGCGCAGTTCGCCATTGCGTCCTCTGCTCGAGGATGCCGTTTCCGGGATCAGCCGCACGGACATCGACGCGGTGGCTGCAGAACTCGACAAGGCCACCAAGACGCTCGAAACCTTTCCGACGATCAAGGCACTGGAAGACGAGTTGCGGGCGGGCATCGTCCATCTTTCTGGAAAAACGCACGACATTGATGCTCGACTGAGATTCGCGCCGACGGACCCGCTGCGCGTGTTTAGAGCGATTGCTATGTTCATCGACAATGGGAAGCGTGGGATTGGAGATGCCAGTCTTGGCTCCGCCAACGTGGCGTTGTTGGCCTTGAAACTCGCCGAATTCTCATGGCGCCGAAAGAAGAACGAACGAAACTTCTCGCTCCTTTGCATTGAGGAGCCCGAGGCACATCTTCACCCGCAACTTCAGCGGTCCGTCTTCAAGAAGCTGCTTGGCAATGTCGATGCTTCGCAGGCGATGATCGTCACCAGCCATTCGCCCACTTTGGCCGCAGTCACCCCGTTGCGCTCAATCGTCCAGTTGAAGAAGCGGGCGGGGGCGACCCAGGCATTCTCGCTGGCGAACCTGCCGGTAACTTCGGACGAGATCGACGATCTTGAAACCTACCTCAATGCGACACGCGCCGAGCTGCTGTTCGCCCAAGGCGTCATTTTTATCGAAGGCGACGCGGAGGAGGCACTCCTGCCCATCTTCGCTTCCTCGCTCGGTCATTCGCTGGATGAGCTTGGGATAACGGTCTGCAATGTCGGCGGGGTCAACTTCCGCCCTTATGTGAAGCTCGCTGAAGCATTGAAGCTTCCCTACAGCGTGATCACCGACTGGGATCCCCTCGATGGCACGAAGCCTCCTCTGGGAAAGAAGCGGACGCTCGATCTTTGGCAGGATATGCTTGCGGTACGTGGCCAGCCACTCCTGACGCCTGCGCAACTGGCAACGTGGGATCCGATGGACCATGCCGCATTCAGCGTGAACGCAGCAAAATCCGGCGTTTTTCTCAACGACCAGACCTTCGAAGTGTCCGTGGCTAATACACCCGGTCTTCTGCAGCCGCTCCTCGATGTCCTGAGCGAGCAGGACTTTGGATCGGTGCGAACGGGACGCATCTCCGCCTGGAGGGCCGGTGCAGCCGTCGATGCCGCACAATTGCTTGCCATGATCGCAAGCATTGGCAAGGGCCGGCTCGGCGCGCGCCTGTCGAAGAAGACAGTAGGCCTCAAGCCGCCTTCCTATATCGAAGGTGCAATCAACGCAGTCGTTGGATTGGTCGCTCATGTCTAGCGAGCGCGCGCTTCTTCAGGCCCTAGCCGAGCTTAAGGCGAACCCGGAACAGTCGGCCGCTGTCGCCGAAACCAGACATTGCATCGTGCTGGCCGGTCCCGGAAGTGGGAAGACCAAAACCTTGACCACGGCCATGGCGCGCGTTTTGGCGCAGGACGTCATCGAGCCGCGAGGGGTCGCCTGCATCACCTATAATAACGAGTGTGCGATCGAACTCGAAACCCGTCTCGCCCGCCTTGGCGTTGTTCCTGGAGATCGCGCCTTTATCGGCACCGTGCACGGCTTTGCGCTGAGCCAAGTGATCGGCCCCTATGCCCGCTGTGTGCCAATCGGCCTTCCTGCGAACTTCAGGGTTGCGACGCGATTGGAAACGAGAGCTGCGGTGGAGGTCGCGTACAGGAACGTCATCAACGGCACCGACAATCCGCACCAGCGTTGGGAGTTCGCATCCGAGAAGCGCAAGCGCGACGTCGATCGTTCGCGTCCTGAATGGCTTCGGCGCAATCCCGAACTGGCCGCTTTCATCGAGACCTATGAGGCGGAACTGCGGCGACAGGGTCTGCTCGATTTCGATGACATGCCGCTTCTGGCCTATCGCATGATCAAGGAAAACGTCTGGATCCGTGAGGCACTTCGCGCGCGTTTTCCGGTGTTGTTCGTCGACGAGTATCAGGATCTCGGTCACGCACTACATGAACTCGTCCTGCTCTTGTGCTTTGAGGGAGGAACCCGGCTTTTCGCCGTTGGCGATGCTGACCAGTCGATCTATGCCTTTGCCGGCGCCAATCCCGAACTCCTCGCGAGCCTGACGCGCCGCACGGATGTGCGGACCATCAAACTGCGGTTCAACTATCGTTCCGGCGGCAAAATTATTCGCGCGTCTTTGGGCGCACTTGGCGAAGAACGCGACTACCGTGGCGTCGATGGCGCGCCCGAGGGAGATCTGAGCTTCTGGGAGGCGCCCTATGGCCTTGACTCGCAGGCGGAAGTCATTGCCGACACGATCATCCCAAAGCTTCTCGAGCAAGGATTCGAGCCCGGGCAGATCGCTGTCCTCTATCGAACTGCGAAGCTCGGCAACAAGGTAGCAGTCGCCCTAAAAGATGCCGACATTCCTTTCGTCCGAACCGACACCAACGCCCTCGTCAAGCGAAGCTCGCGCTTTGCGCGTTTCATCGAAGAGTGCGCGCGCTGGGCAACTGGCGGATGGCGAGATGCCGATCCCCCCTATGCGCGGCTTTTGTCGCAGGCGATCACGCTCGTGTTCGGGCGTCACGCCAGCGAGCGCGAAGAGCAAGATCTGTCCGCACAACTCATGGCGTTCCTCAATGCCTCAATCGAGACCGCGGAGACTACGAATGCGTGGCTGCAGCGGTTATCGCGGGAGCTCATCACGCCATGGAGTGACGTTGCCCGAAATTCCGAACAAGAATGGCAAGTCTGCGACGAAATGATCGCCAATACGGATCCGACGTGCGATCTTGATCTTTCGCTGGCGCACTTCGCGGGGCGTATCGAAGGAGCAGGGCGCGTTAACCTCAGTACACTGCATAGCGCCAAGGGCAGGGAGTTCGATGCCGTCATCATGTACGGGGTCAACAATACAGATTTCCCGAGCGATCGGGATAAACGCACACCGGCCGGGCTTCGAGAAGCAAGGCGCTTGTTCTATGTCGGCGTGACACGGCCGAAAAAACACCTCAGCCTGGTCTTTCAGGAGCAGCACTTCTCCCCGTGGGTCCTCGAACTGTACCAAAGGAGCCAGAAACAGTAGCAGGCCGCATATTATTCATAATCGCCAAATGAATTTGGTTCTGACAATCCTGGACTGGAAGGCATTATCGCCAAGCACCGCGAAAGCCCGCACGCCTACGTTCCGTGCGA
The DNA here is from genome assembly GCF_049896885.1 of Phyllobacterium sp. SL163. Classification (NCBI taxonomy): domain Bacteria; kingdom Pseudomonadati; phylum Pseudomonadota; class Alphaproteobacteria; order Hyphomicrobiales; family Phyllobacteriaceae; genus Phyllobacterium; species Phyllobacterium sp. SL163. Next base: position 105,705 of record NZ_JAFCVE010000013.1, read on the forward strand.
AGGTTGAATAACGCCGAGTAGCAACGGCAGCCTGCTGTTCTTGAAATCCCACTTCGCAAGCGGGGCAAACCAGTCCGGCGCCGGTTCCCCGTCGAGCTGGATGACCTGGTCGCCGTCGATTGTCTGCTCGGCGTAATAGGTGCTGAAAATCGGCTCGCCATGCCGATCCCTTCCCAGCCCTGATGCGTCGGCTCGACCGGGTTTGCGACGAACTCGACGCCGGAAATCTGGTCACCTTCCATGAGCGCAATTGGTCCCTCCACTTTCCATTCGCCATGAAACAGGAAGACCTGGGCGAGCTTGCGATCCTTCGGATCAGTTAGCTCGACGTCGCGGCTATAGATCCTGGGGCTCCGTGGGCATTTCTACATTAATACACGCTAAGGGAATTTGAAGTTGTTTGGATTGAAGCGGTTAGCCCGGATTGGCCTGAAGCGTTCGAGGGGTCGGTCAATTTCGTTCCAGA
>NZ_JAFCVE010000014.1:0-54696 GCF_049896885.1 Phyllobacterium sp. SL163
CTGGAACGAAATTGACCGACCCCTCGAACGCTTCAGGCCAATCCGGGCTAACCGCTTCAATCCAAACAACTTCAAATTCCCTTAGCGTGTATTAATGTAGAAATGCCCACGGAGCCCCAAGAAACATTATCTGTGGCGCCCCGTTGATCAGGACGGTTAAGTCCTCGACGAGATCACGCAGACCCGGCGCAATACCAAGGCTGCCAAGCAATTGCTGATGCGTCTGTTGACACAGCAGGGCATGCCTCCCAAGCGCATCATCACCGATAAACTGCGATCCTATGGTGCAGCGAAGCGACAGATCATGCCTGCCATTGAACACCGCTCGCACAAGGGGCTCAAGAACCGCGCCAGAATTCCCACCTTCCGTTAAGAAAAAGGGAACGATCCATTCTGGCACATCGAGGCCGTCGGGGAGGACGTCCACCCCATCAGAACAGTAAAAACCGGCCACCAATTTTCCTCTTGCGACGAAAGCAGGGGGCTAGGAGATCTATAGCGTGGAACTTTATCTGAAAATCCGCCTAGCTTGCTCGGGAGGGATGAGCCGGAAAGAAAAAGGCCACGCACGAGGCGTGGCCCAATTCAGTACCGATCCCGAAGGATCGTCATCCTTAGCGGAACAGCTGCTGGATGGTCTGGTTGCTTGCATTGGCAATCGACAGCGCCTGAACGCCGAGCTGCTGCTGAACCTGCAGAGCCGACAGACGAGCCGATTCCTTGTTCATGTCAGCATCGACCAGCGTGCCGATACCACGATCAACGGCATCCGAAAGCGCGCTGATGAACGACTTCTGGCTGTCGATACGGGTCTTGGCAGCACCGAGCTGCGAAGCACCGGAAGCCAGGCCCTTGGCAGCAGCTTCGATACCGGTCAGCATGCCGTCAAGCGCCGTGTTGTCGACGGTAGCAGCGGAAACGTCGACCGTCAGGATCGAGGTCTGCGTGGTGACAGGTGTGGTTGCGGCGTTGGTAACGGCAAACTGCTTGTCGAGAATGCCGGTCTTCGTTGCAGGGGTGCCGCCCGCGTCGATAAGACGGGTATTGGCAAGCGCAACGTCGATCGAACCGGTCGTTACCTTGCCGGTCGAGTCGCGGCTGTAGGAAGCGATCGTGCTGAAGTTTGCCGTTGCAGGAGCAGCGTCGACAGCCTGGTCAGTGGTGAGCAGGTTGGAACCGGCGTAGGAAGCGCCTGCGTTTTCCTTCAGGGCACCGATAGCCGAGTTGATCAGCAGCTGGTTCTTGGCGCGGTCTTGAGCGCTGGCATTCTTGGAAGCCAGAACCAGGTTCTTGATGGTGTTTACCGAATCAATGGCCTTGTTCATTGCGGAATAGGCAGTATCGATCTTGGAGCTGCCGAGACCGAGAGCGTCATGGATAACCGAGTTGGCACCATTATCCGAACGCATTGTCGTGGCGATCGACCAGTAAGCGGCGTTGTCGGAAGCTTCGGAGATCTTCAGGCCCGTTGCAATGCGGTTCTGAGTGGTGGCAAGGTTTTTGCCGGTTGCAGTAAGTGTCTGAAGCGCGGTCATTGCTGACGCGTTGGTAAGAATGCTGGCCATGGAAAAAGCCCCTATAAAAGATACATGGATGGGGACAGGTCGGATCAGAACCGACATAACAGAGCGGCATGATGCCTGTAACCGACGCGGTCACCTGTTATGACGAGCAGGAGTGCGCCAGGATTATTGCGGTTACATTACGGTTTCAATAATGGCAGGATTAATTTTCATCATGGTTGCGAAAACGATCGGATCAGAGTGCCGACCAGAATACCTGTGGCGCCAACTGGCGAATTTGTAATGCTGCGGGAGTTTCTCATGGGGCCCGGTGTCCGTCATCAGATGATTTGAGACCAGTTTGGTTATTGAAGACAGGAGTTTCTGGCTCGTCTGGTTGTGTTCTCCGAGTTGGCCGTTTTCGCAGCTTCGGGCCTATTGGGCCTGTTCGCAACTGCGGCACATGACAGACACGGCGGCAAGTGGGCGAGGCATAGCTCGTCGGATGCACGGGCATTCGCTTGCTCACGTAGTGCTTATTGATTAATTGCCGGACATCGCAAAGCGCTCTATTTTTCCCTTGCAGGGTGCCTCGACGAGACGAGATGGGACTGGGCTTGCCAAGCCGGACCGCTTCGGTTTCCGCATCAATCCCAAATTACCGTTCGACGATGCGATCCAGGAGGAGACGTACGATGGGCGAAACGACGCCGGACAACATCATGCAGCTCGGCATGGGGTTCTGGGCCTCCAAAGCCATGCTCAGCGCGGTCGAGCTCGGCGTCTTCACCGCGCTCGCAGCCGGCCCGGCCAACCTGCCCGACTTGCGGGCCAGGCTGCAACTGCATCCACGCTCGGCCCGCGACTTCTTCGACACCCTAGTGGCCCTGAAGCTGCTCGAACGCGAGGACGGCCGCTATCGCAATGCCCCTGATACAGATCTCTTTCTTGACAAAGGCAAGCCCTCCTATATCGGCGGCATGCTCGAAATGGCCAATGCCCGGCTCTACGGTTTCTGGGGCTCGCTGACCGAAGCCCTGCGCACCGGGGAGCCGCAGAATGAAGCCAAGCACAGCGAAGACTTCTTCGCCGCGATCTATGCGGAGCCGGCGCGCCTCCGCGGGTTCCTCGAGGCGATGAGCGGGATCAGCGCCGGTGCTGCGCAGGCGATCGCCACCCGGTTCGACTGGTCGAAATACACGACCTTCGTCGATGTCGGCGCGGCGCAGGGAATGGTGCCGGTGGTGATCGCGCAAGCGCATCCGCATCTTCAGGCCATCGGCTTCGACCTGCCCGCCGTGCGGCCGATATTTGACGAGTTCGTCGCCCGGCAGGGTCTCGCTGACCGTATCCGCTTCCAAAGCGGCAACTTCTTTGACGGCCCGATGCCAAATGCGGATGTGATCTTGATGGGGCACATCCTGCACGACTGGGATCTCGCCGAGAAGAGGATGCTACTGGAAAAGGCCTTTGCCGCGCTGCCGAACGGTGGGGCCGTGATCGTCTACGATGCCGTCATCGATGACGAGCGCCGCTTGAACGCTTTCGGCCTCCTGATGAGCCTGAACATGCTGATCGAAACCCGCGGCGGGTTCGACTACACCGGCGGCGACTGCCAGGCCTGGATGCGCGACGCCGGTTTCGTGGCCACGCGCGTCGAACCGTTGCAGGGGCCGGACTCTATGGTGATAGGCCTCAAGCCCGACTGAGCGGAAACCACGACAGCGGCCGGTGTTCCGCAAGATTGACCAAGGATGCAATGTCGATCGCCTGGCGCCGACATGGTCGATGCCGCCGCTTCGCTCTTGATTTGAACAACGCTCTCGATGAAGAGATACCAAGCGGGCTGCCACCGCACAGCAACTGGACGCCGGCTTGGCCGCATTCAGCGACGTTGCCCAACGAACCGGCAGTGTCATACAATCTGTCCCACTAACAATTCTTGGCATCGGGCGTCCTAGTGATCCTAGGCGTTCCGCTCATTGTTTTCATTAACAATTGTACCCGATTATGCACCTACATCCACGTTAGTTTCCTCTTTCCAGACACAAATCAACCTTACTAATCTAGTCGTGAAATATTGAATGCAGTTTGCGTGATCATGCATCCAGGTGGTCTCTATCTTGAGCTATTTCGGTATTGTCCAAGGCTAGGTTGAGCCTTATCGGCATATATAACTGTTCGTTTTCTTGCGTCTTTCGAGTTTGTACATGCTGGATTTGCAGGGGTTTTTCCGGGTGGTTTCGCCCGCGAAACGGTGTGGTTGGCGCGTGGCATCGGCGTCATTCCAGCTGCTCCTTGACCAGTCTGACATGGGTGCCATTAGCCCTGAGCTGGGCCAGCAGCATCGGCCAGACGGAGAATTCGCCCTTGGCCGCCTTGTCGGTGAGGGATCGCAGATAACCGCCGGCCGAATTGATCTGATCGGCCCTTTGCAGGATGCAGGCCATGGCAATGGCGGCGTTTTCCTGGCCGAGCACCGCACAGGCCTCCTCATAGGCGGACGGGCTGACGCCGAGCATGGAGCGCACGACAATGGCCGCACCCATCAGTTCGGCCCAGCTGGCAAGGCCGTTTTTGGCATAGGCGGCAATATCCGGACAGGCCTGGCGCACCAGCCCGAGCGGAACCGGCTTTGCCTCGAAGGGCTCCGTGCCCAGCCCGGAAAGATCGACGCTGCGGCCGGACATATCTGCCGGCAGCCCGGCGGCCTCCTGCATCCTCCGGTCCGGGCCCCTGCCCAGGTTTTCCGCTGTCTGGTCTTCCCCCTGCTCTTGCTGCGGTTCGCTCGGCAGATCGCCGTTGTGGTTGTGCGTGTCGGCTTGGCCTTGGTCTTTTCTAAAGCCAGGTTCAAGATCAGAAGTGGATTGGGTATTTGAAATTTGTTTGTGACGCTCAGAATGAGACTCTTTGGCGCTTGTTTGTGTCAAATTCAGCTTATCCTGCAACAACTTGGAGATCTCCAGCTGGATGCATTCCAGACCGTCGACAATCGGCTCCAGATCGCGGATCGTTGCCTGGCGGGGAATATCATCAAGCACAGCGCGAAACGCCGTGTGGTGGCCGTTCCAGTCGATGTCTGGCATTTCCTCAAAGCCGAGCTCAATCAGCTTGACGATGTCGCGGCGCAACAGCGTCACCTTCTCCTTCATCAGCTTCAGCTGCAGCCGCGCGGCCCGCACCTTCTCTGCCATGGTGTCGAACTCCTGCGCCCGCACCACCAATGGTGCCAGCGAGAAGCCAAAGGCCTCGCCGCCCTCCCCTGCCCCCGTCACCCCTGCCCGGGCTTTGCGCGCATAGCGCTTGCCGTTGGGGCTGTCCTTGCGGAAAATCAGGCCGGTTTCCACCAGCGCGCTCAAATGCCGGCGCAGCGTTGCCGGCGCCATGCCGTGCGCGCGCAGCGACAGTTGCGCATTGGACGGAAACACCACCAGGCCGTCCGCCTCGCTGAGCGCGTTCTGCGGATAGAACGTCAGCAGCGCGTTCAAAACCACCAGCGCCCGGTCGGAAATCCCGATCAGCGCCCGCGCCTCGCATAAGGAGCGAAACAGCTTCCATTTGTCGACCGAAGCCTCTGGATCGACGTCGCTGGCCTGCGCCTGCGTCGCCAGCATGCCAAGCGACAGCGATCGCCGCCCGAAGGGCGTCGTGAATACATTCCCCGACTGCATCGTCTTCTACCTTTCAATAGGCAAAAGAAATCCATCCGCCCAAACGACGCCAAAATGTCTTGACACTGATTCCCGGAAATGCGATTCTCAAGTTACCACACTGTGAGAAGGGCTTCCGCGACGGCAACGTTCGGGAGCTTTTTTCTTTTGCGGTGTCTAGTCTCCTGTTTCCTTCCGGAACTCTTCAAACAAAGTCAGCAGCTTGCGCTCGACAAAAGCACCGAATTGCGCGCCACTCCGTTTGTCGAAAGCTATATTAAGCGCCGTATCGGTCTCCTTGATCTTCGCCGGAGATGTTCCGTCAGGCGCAGTCCAGGCCGTCACACGCGGCTTGTCTTTGCTGATCTTGAGGAGATCAAAGATAATCTGAAAGCGGGCATCGCTCCTGGCTGCGAGAAAATCCGCATCTTCAACGTGCTTGAGGGCCCGCATACGCTTGGCCCTGTCCTCGACCATATCAGCGATTTCTGCCCACCGTTGCCGCCCAAAAGACGGAGCCGGGCCGATCGCTTCGATCAATGGTGATGGCACACGCCTTACCAGGGCGATCATCCGTGACAGTGCCGCTTTATCCACGCCCAGTGACGACATGATCGTCTCGCGGCCAAACCCCTTGGTTTCCAGCTTCGCCGCAAAATAGCACCGTTCAATGAACGACAGGTCCGTGCGGGCGTTGTTTTCCTGGCCCTGCGAGACGATCAGTTGCTCGTCCGTGAGATCGCGTACAACAGCTTTGACCGTCCCGCCGATCTCCTTGATGGCGGCCAGACGCCTGTGACCATAGGCAACCTGAAACCGCCCTGCCCTTTCAGGGTGCGGGCGCACCAGGATCGGAACCTGCTGGCCGTGTTCACGGATCTGGTCGACCAGACCGGATTGATCCTCTGCATCAACGCCAAGACGATCAACAACAAACGAGGCATCAACCAGCGAAGGATCGAGCTCGATGATCGCCTGCCCCTCGGCAAGACGCTTTTCAATTTCTTCCGCGCGCTGCGCCTTGGCGGATATGCCATCCAGCGATTGGGAGATTGCACCAACGGGGCTTGCCGGGCGCAATGGACGATCAAGGCCCAGCAAAGGCCGGCCGAGCGTTGTCCTGACAGGTGCCGCAGCTTCCGGTTCAGCGGTATCCGGCGTCATTTCAAACAGGTTCTTGCGCGCCATGGGTTACTTCCTTCCCCACGTTCTACGGAGCAGTTCTTCGATTTCACCATTGACCAATGTCAGGCTTTCCAGTGCGCGATCGTAGGTGCCGCGCGTGAACAGCGAACGGTCCACTTCGTAGAGCGTCTGCTTGGTCAGGCCGGCATCGGAAATCGCCGTGGATTTCAGCATTTCATTCTCAAGAACGCGATTGCCGAAAATGGAACGCATGAAGCCTGCCATCTGGTTCTGCGGGCCGTCATTTGGTTCAAAGCGCGTCACCAGATAGCGCATCCAGTCATAGTCGGTCTTGCCGCCGGCATTCTCCACCACGGCAAGCAGATCGCTGGTCATGTGCAGAAACTGCGACATCGACATCACATCCAGCATTTGCGGATGAACCGTGATCAGGATGGCGGTTGCCGCACAAAGGGCCGACAGCGACAGGAAGCCCAGCTGTGGCGGGCAATCGAGGATGACCACGTCATAGGCGGATTCGATATCAGCAAGACATTCGCCGATACGCGAGAAAAACATTGTATCGGGGCGCTTGTCCGCCAGAACTTTCGGCGTTTCATGCTCGAATTCCATCAATTCCAGATTGCCCGGAATGATGTGCAGGTTCGGCGTATAGGTTGCGCGGACGATTTCGGTGATATGCCTGCGGTCGGAGCCGTAGCGGATGGCGCCGTACAACGTCTCGTTCTGATCCACATCCAGTTCCGGCTGGTGCCCGAACATGGCGGAAAGCGAAGCCTGGGGATCAAGGTCGATGGCAAGCACGCGATATCCCCGCAGCGCCAGATACTGCGCCAAATGTGCGGATGTCGTCGTCTTGGCGCTTCCACCCTTGAAGTTCATGATCGAAATGATCTGCAGCTTTTCACCGTCCCGACGATGCCGCACATATTTGGCAGCACTCTTGCCGTTAGCATCGAGCAGACGGCGCAGTTCTTCCAGATCGTTAACGGAATAAAGCCTGCGGCCATTGGGTTGCGGCGCAGGGCCATGACCATCCGCCACGATCTGGCGCAGATACCCTTCATGAATTCCGATGAAGTCTGCGGCCTCGGCCGGCGTGAAAAGACGGATTGTCTTTTGCGCCGTGGGCGGGAAAATGCGCGATTGATGAGCCTGCAGCTGCCGCGCCAAATCTTCAGCGTCAGATGCGATCAACGACCGCAACGTCGTTGCGGTCACATCTGCCGGGTTCTGATCAAGCATCTCAACCTCTCATCCGCGCATTTTGGTCCAATCTTTAAAAATATGCGCTGATTACAATATGGAGAGATTCTCTTTTTGTGGCAAACTGTTTTAGGTTAACCAACAGTTAAGTGGGCTGACGCCCAGGAAGCCACTGCAGTTGTACGCGTACAACCAATTTCAGGAATGCTTACCTGCGATTCCCGCACTGGCAGATGCTCGCCGTTGCCGCTGAGTTGTACGTGTACAACATCGAACAATCACAAGATTCCCTAGCCTTCGCTAAATGAAATGGAATCACTATTCGTTGCATTATAACAGTCATCCTGCAATTCACCCCCTTGCAAAGAGAACGGAGGTGAATTGCAGTTTCATCCCGTCACGGGCAACTTCTTTGCATGTGGCCTTGCTTATGCAACTTTATCCCATACCGGAGCCAAGCCACTCGGGCTGACGATACGGCCATCCGTGCGCGCAAGTCCATGGATCGCCGCCATATCCGCATCACTGAGAGCAAAGTCGAAAACCTCGAAATTTTCGATCGCACGCGCCTCGCTCACGGTCTTCGACAAAGCAATCACCCCACTCTGCTGCACCATCCAGCGCAGCACAATCTGGGCAACGGTTTTCCCTTCGCGCGCAGCGATATCCTGGAGCACGGAATCGGTAAAGACAGCGCCGTCTGCCATCGCGTAATAACCGGTCACCGACAGGCCAGCCTTTCGCGCCGCATCGATGACGGGCTTCTGGTCGAGATAGGGATGATACTCCACCTGATTGGTCACCAGTGGTGCATCGGTCAGTGCCACTGCTTCGGCCATCAGCGCCGTATTGAAATTGCTCACCCCGATGTGGCGCACTTTGCCCTCCGCCTTCACTTCGTTCAGAGCACCGATCTGTTCGGCAAGCGGTACTATATTGTTCGGCCAATGCAGCAGCAGAAGGTCTACGTAGTCGGTTTTCAGTTTTTTCAGACTCTCTTCCACCGAGGCGACAAAGGCATCACGCCGATAATTATCAACCCAGACCTTGGTTGTCAGAAATACGTCACCGCGTGCAACACCCGAGCTGAGAAGACCTTCGCCGACCTCGGCTTCGTTCCCATAGATCTGCGCGGTATCGATGTGGCGGAAACCCAGTTTGAGTGCATGCGGCACCATGCGCAGAACATCGGCCCCGGGCATGCGGAACGTGCCAAAACCCAGAGCGGGTATCGAGGCACCATTGGCTGAAACGGAATGCATTGTATTCTCCTGTGTTGTTCCACGGTTACTGACCGACATATGGCGCAAACCCATTGCTGTTATAATGCAGTAAAATATACTATGGTCTGTGAAATAAATTCATATGAATGGCCGAGGTGTTTGCCGTGAACAATCGCGCAGGCGAGATGGAGGTTTTCGTGGAAGCCGTGGAGCGCGGTAGTTTTACCGCTGCGGCCGAACGGCTCGGTTTGTCGCCCTCTGCAATCAGCAAGCTGATCACCCGGATCGAGGAGCGTCTCGGCACGCGCCTGCTTGTTCGCTCGACGCGGGCATTGCAGCTGACGCCGGAAGGCGAGGCCTATCACCAGCGCGCAGTGCGTATCATTGCCGAAATCGAGGAAACGGAACGGCTGATGACCTCGGGTGGCGCTGCCGTTCCTCGCGGTCTGTTGCGCGTCAACTCGTCGGTGGGTTTCGGGACGCGCTGTATCGTTCCCCTGGTGCCGGCTTTCCTGGCGCGTTATCCTGATGTCGAGCTAGACCTGTCACTCTCGGATGGTGTCATCGACATCATCGAAGAGCGCGCCGATGTGGCCATCCGCACCGGCCCCATGCGGGACTCGGGTTTGAAGGCGCGCAAACTGGGCGAGAGCCGCCGCGTGGTCGTGGCTGCGCCGGACTATCTGGCCAAACACGGTGTTCCGCAGACGCCGGACGAGCTGGCACAGCACAATTGCCTGACGTTCAACTTTCGTCGCAGCATGGATGAGTGGGCGTTCCGTTATCCGGGGGAGGAGCGCATCCGCCCCATCGCGGTGAAAGGCAACTTCAAGGCCAATAACGGATCGAGCGTGCGCCAGCTGGCGATTGCGGGACTGGGACTGGCGCGCATTGGCCAGTTTCACGTGCAGAAGGATCTGGATGCTGGTACACTCGTACCGGTTCTCGATGATTATAATCCGGAAGACATGGAGTTTATCCATGCTGTCTTCGCCGGACATGAGCATATGGCTGCCCGCATTCGCGCCTTCATCGACTTTCTAGTGGAAAGTAACCCTGCGGACATCACCGTATAAGAACTATCTTGTTTTAAAATCATATAGTTAAATGGTTAACCGAAATACAGTTTTATCCATGTGAGAGAATATTGACGATATTTCCGAAGGGATCGCAGACATAGAAGCGGCGCACGCCCCATGGCTCATTGCTTATATCGTATGGAATCTCCAGTCCGGCTGTTTTCGCCCGCTGATAGATGAGGTCGACATCATCGACCTCGATGGAAAGGGAGGGGAGGGGGGTGCCTGAACCGCCTTCGCTTGCCACACTTACTTCCGGCCTGGACGTCACGTCAGAGGCGAATGTCAGTATCCATCCGTGATCCATAACCACGTCGAGATCGAGCAATTCCTGATAAAACTTCCTGGCAAGTTCAGGATCGGATGCCTTGAGATTTGGCACTATGCGTCGAACGGCCATCGCTTCCTCCCACGTATCGCCAGCCGCCTTCTTAGCGTTCAGCGCAGACTTGATCTATACGCCAAGTTAATTAAAAACTCTGTCCATGCGTGGCTCAACAATCGCCAAACCTGTTTTTCTCGCCGTGACGCTGATTCTCTTCGGAGTTTCAGGTTATTTGGCGATACACGCACACCGTTTCATTGTTCACGCGCAACGGGCTCAAGGGCGCGTCGTTGAAATGCTGATAGAGTCGTCAGGGAACGGGGGACCTGCTCTTTCTCGGCCCATGGTCGAGTTCATGACGGCGGATGGCACCAAAATCGAATTCAAATCGACAAGTGCTTCCTATCCACCGTCCTTTGCACGCAACGAAATCGTTACGGTCTTCTATGATCCCGATGAACCGCAATCCGCCGAGATCAATGATTTCTTCTCCTTGTGGGGCGGGGTGTTGATCACAAGCGGGCTCTGCGTGGTCTTTGCAGGTTTTACGACCGCGTTCTATCTTCGCGTGCAAAAGTTCCGGCACAAGCACACATCGCAAGCAAAATCTTAACCGGAAAAAGAAAGCCCCCTCGTTCCAGAGCGGGGAGGGGGCTTCATCTGCTATTCAGCTGGCGCCGGCGCCGGTTGCGTATCGGGCAGGGATGATTTCTTTTTACCCGGGTCCTTCCAGGCGATAAGCCGGTAGAACATGGGGATGAAGAATGTCGCGATAAAGGTCGCCGCCAGCATGCCACCAATAACGCCCGTACCGATCGCATGACGGCTTGCCGAACCGGCACCTGAACTGATGGCCAGCGGTACAACACCCAGAATGAACGCGAGGGAAGTCATGACAATCGGCCGGAAACGCAGCCGTGCAGCCTCAATCGCAGCTTCTGCTGCCGTATAGCCTTCCTGGCGTTTCAGGACGGCGAATTCGACAATCAGAATGGCGTTCTTTGCCGCAAGACCGATCAGCGTCACCATGCCGATCTGGAAGTACACGTCATTGGTCAATCCGCGCAGCATGGTCGCGGCCAAGGCACCGAAAAGCGCGAAAGGCACCGCCATGATAACCGCCAGCGGCAGGCTCCATTTTTCATACTGGGCCGCCAGGATCAGGAACACCATGATGATGCCGAAAATCATCGCCTGCGAGCCTGTACCGCTCGTTGCCAGTTCCTGGAAGGATGAACCGGTCCAGGCGATCTGGAAGCCTTCGGGTAGCGTCTCCTTGGCCACTTGCTGCATGGCCTTGATGGCATCGCCCGATGTATAACCCGGTGCCGGATTGCCGGTCACCTTGGCGGCGCTGAAGGCATTGAACCGCTCGAGCTGATCCGGACCAACAATGCGCTTGACGGTCACCAGGGCGCTGAGCGGAATCATACTGCCGGAATTGGCACGCACAAACACCTGGCGCAGGTCATCAGGCGTACGGCGGAAATCCGCTTCCGACTGCAGGTTGACCTGATAGTTGCGGCCATACAGCGTGAAATCATTCACATAGAGACTGCCGAATGACGCCTGCATGGCATCGAAGACAGAATTGATCGGGACATTCAGCGCCTTGGCCTTGTCGCGATCGAGATCAAGCTGGTACTGCGGCACATTCGGATCAAACGTCGTTCTCACGCTCGTGAGTTCGGGGCGCTTGGATGCGGCCTCAACGATTTTATTTGTGGCGTCCGTGAGCTTGGCCACGTCGCTCCCTGTACGGTTCTGTACGTAAAGTTCGAAACCGCCCGTCGTACTCAATCCCTGAATGGGTGGCGGATTGAATGCCAGCACCATGGCATCCTTGATACCCGCATTCATCCCCATGATCGGCCCCGCCATATTGCGGGAATCAAGTTCCGGCGTCTTGCGCTGGCTCCAGTCCTTCAAGGTGAGGAAGGTGGTGCCGGCATTGGATTTCTGCCCACCGGAGAGGAGATCGAAACCAGCGATGGCAAAGACGTTCTCGGCTGCAGGGTGTTTCGCCAAATTCTGCGATGACTGTTCCATGGCCGCTTTGGTTCGCGTCAGGGAAGCCGCAGGCGGCAGGACCGCAACGCTGAGAAGAACACCCTGGTCTTCATCAGGGACAAGCGAGCCCGGTATCTTGTAGAACATATAGGCCGTGCCGCCGATCAGGAAGGCAAACAGCGTCAAGCCGATGGCGACCCGTTTGATCAGGAAGCGAACGCCCGAGGTATAGCCTGATGCCACGCGGTCAAAAGCCCGGTTGAAGATTCGGAAGGGCAGGGCCGGTTCATGATGACCCGGCTTCAGGATCAGGCCGCAGAGCGCCGGCGTCAGCGACAATGCGACAATGCCTGAGATGGTCACCGACATGGCGATGGTAACGGCGAACTGCTTATACATGGCGCCGGCAAGCCCGCCCATGAAGGAAACAGGCACGAACACCGCGCACAGCACCAGCACGATGGCGACAACGGGGCCGGTGACCTCGCTCATCGCCTTGATCGCAGCCTCGCGCGGCGGCAGCTTTTCCGTCGACATGATGCGTTCGACGTTTTCCAGGACCACGATCGCGTCGTCGACCACGATACCGATCGCCAGCACGAGACCGAACAGCGTCAGCAGGTTGATGGAGAAGCCAAGCACGTACATGCCGGCAAATGTGCCGATGATCGAGATTGGAACGGCAATGACCGGAATAAGCGTGGCGCGCCAGTTCTGCAGGAAGATGAAGACCACCAGCACGACGAGAATGATCGCTTCGATGAAGGTGGTCACGACTTCATCGATCGACGCCTGGATGAATTTGGTGGTGTTGTAGGGGATCGAATAGTCCATGCCTGTGGGGAAGGCGGCTTTCAGCTCATCCATGCGGCTGCGCACGGCTTCCATCGTGTTGAGCGCATTGGCGCCCGGCTGCAGATAGACCGCAATAGGGATAGCCGGCGTTCCATTGAGCTTGCTGTCCACCGCGTAGCTTTGCGCCCCGAGTTCCACCCGGGCCACATCACCCAGCCGCAGGGTTGCCGCATTGGGCGAGGAACGCAGGATGATGTTTTCGAACGCCTTGGCATCAGGCAGGCGACCCATTGTTGTGGCGGAATAGGTGAAGGCATTGGACTGGGGATCAGGCTGATCACCAAATTTGCCTGCGGCGAACTGGGAATTCTGCTCGCGAATGGCCGTTGCCACATCCGTCGGGGTCAAACTGTATTGTGCCAGCTTGTCGGGGCGCAGCCAGATGCGCATGGAGTAGTTGGGATTGCCGAGAACCTGCGCGTCGCCGACACCTGGAATGCGCTTCAGATCGTCGACAACGTTGAGCAGCGCGTAATTGCCGATATAGGTGCGGTCATACTGGCCGCCCTCGGAAAACATCGCGACAAGGCCGAGAATGGATGTGGAGCGCTTGGCGACGGTCACACCCTGCCGGGTCACGTCCTGTGGCAGTGTCGATGTCGCGCGCTGCACACGATTGTTGACGTTGATCGTCGCCTGATCCGCATTGGTGCCCAAAGCAAAGGTCACGGTCAGCTGCATCTGGCCGCTGGCTGAGTTGGTCGACTGCATGTAGAGCATGTTTTCGACGCCGTTGATCTGCTGTTCCAGCGGCGATGCAACGGTTTGGGCGATAGTTTCAGCGCTGGCGCCCGGATAATTGGCGCTGACCACCACCTGCGGCGGCGTCAATTCCGGATACTGAGCAATCGGGAGCACCCTTATCGCGACAATACCGGCGAGAACGATGATGATCGAAATGACGGCCGCGAATACGGGCCGGTCAATGAAGAACCGGTTCATTGGGTCACCAGCGCCTGTTTCACACTGTCAGTCGCCGAAACCAGTTGTCCCGGTTTGACCTTGATGACGCCTTCCGTGACCACACGGTCACCCGCGGCGAGGCCGGAAAGCACGATCCAGCCCTTGTTGACCTGCTGACCAAGATTGAGCGGCCGAACCTCGGCCTTGCCTTCATTGTTCACGATATAGACGAACTGGCCTTTGGGGCCTTGCATCAAGGCCGCTTCGGGAATGACGATCGTATCGTTCACCGTCACGCCCGTCACAGTCGCACGGACGAACTGCCCGGGAAGGAGACGGCGATCCGGATTGTCGATGATGGCACGCACACCCAGCGTGCCCGTTTCCAGATCAAGACTGCTTGAGGTGAAATCGATGGTGCCAAGATGATTATAAACCGTCCCGTCGCCAAAGGAGAGTTTGACCGCAAGCCTGTTGGCTTCGAGCCCCTTGGCTTTGCGCTCATCCAGCAGACGGCGGATTTCCGCCGCTTCCGTATCGGTAAAGGAGAAGTTGATGTAGACCGGATCGGTCTGCGTAATCGATGTCAGCAAGCTGGAAGCCGCATCTGTTCCGATCAGGCTGCCTTCCGAAACCTGCTCGCGTGTTGTCACACCGCTGATAGGCGCAGTCACCTTCGTATATTGCAGATTGAGTTCTGCTGTCCTGACCTGCGCCTTTGCAGCGGCAACCGCTGCAGCGTTCAGATCCCGTGTCGATACTGCCGTATCGCGCGCCGCTGTACTCTGCACTTTCTGATCCACCAGTGTCTGCGCCCGATCCGCATCCCGTATGGACTGGGCGTACTGAGCCTGAGCCTGCTGCAGCTGGGCCTGGACGCGGGCGAGCTCTGCTTCATAAGGCGCTGGATCGATCTCAAACAGCAGATCGCCGGCTTTCACTTCCGAACCTTCGATAAAATTCCGCTTCAGGAGAATACCGCCGACGCGGGCACGCACCTGCACATCACGGTAGGCCGTTATCCGCGCCGCATATTGGTAGGACAGGTCCACTTCCTCCGGTTGAACGGCAACCGCCGTTACTTGCGGCGGGGGAGGGGCCTTGCCACCTGCTTGCTGGGCATTAGCCGGCAAATTGAGTGCCAGCGTCGCGCCTGCAAAAAAAACGAGACTGAAAAAACGGGTACCGAGCAAAGTCATGGGAGGGTTCGCTTGTCCGAGGAATATCTGGGTGCATGTACAAACATACATCCGTGATTGTAAATAAACGAAAGCGTGATATTGTGTCGGAAAATCGACCGGACGCGATCACGTTTGGGTTATCGAACCAGCGGTACGAATGGCCGCCATCGGATAGCTCGCTGACGACGTCCCGGCATCCCCGGAGGGATAACCCGAGCGAAGGAGGCATTATGCGCAGGACCAAAGCCGAGGCAGGAGCAACGCGAGAAGCCATTCTGGATTCCGCGGAGACTGTCTTCTTGGAACATGGTGTCAATCGGTCAACCCTGAACCAGATTGCCGAACATGCCGGCGTGACGCGTGGCGCCATCTATTTCCACTTCAAGGACAAGATCGAACTCTATCAGGAAGTCGTCGAGCGTGTGCGACTGCCACAGGACGATCTTCTTACCAAAGCAATCTATTGCGAGAACGCCAACCCTCTCGATATTGCCCTGGATGCCGGTATCTATTGTCTTGAGAATTTTGCCGGTGATCCGAGAAAACAGCGGGTTTTCACCATCATCACCCAGCGTTGTGAGTACGTCGGTGAAATGGCGCAGGTCCTGGAGCGGCTGCGTGCGCTCAACGACGAGGTTCATCACATGCTGTTGCGTTTGACGACACTGGCCAAGAAGCGCGGCATGCTGTCATCCGCCTGGCATCCGGATATTGCGGCGCGCGCCTTGCAAAGCACGATGTCCGGGCTGCTATTCGAATGGATGCGGCTCGAGAAGAATTTCGACCTGGTCGCGGCCGGGACAATGACGATGACCGCCATTGTCGACTCCTTCCGCAAAAAGGACATCCCTGTTGATGCGCATGTCGTCAGAAACAAGAGGCAGTTGGTGGCATCCTGATCATCCCATTGTCTCATGCTGCTTCCCCAGATAAATAGGGCCCAAGCCTAGTATCGGTGCCGCATACGGAGTAAACAACGGCTCCCTTCCTGCGCTGTCGGTCTGCTTGGCAATCCGTATCGCTCATCAGGGCGAACACGAGAGGATTGAACATGGCCATCAAGTTTACCGCCAAGGAACCCGCGCCGAACGAAGCTCCGGCAAAGGTCGCAAAGCCTGCGAAGATTGAACCGGATGCCGCTGAGAAGGCTTCCGATATCGGATCGGGTGATGGTGATCTGTTCAATGCGGCGTCCAAGCCGCCGGCGCGCAAACGCAAAGGCAAATAAGACGTATGGAGGCAGGCGAGATTTTTGATTGCCAATCCTGCGGCGCCTGTTGCTGCTACTCATCCCAGTGGCCGCGATTTTCCACGGAAGATGACGCGCAACTTGCGCTTATTCCAGCCAAATATGTTGCCAGTGATGAAAGCGGCATGCGATGTGTCGGTGTCCGTTGCTCCGCGTTGACTGGTGAAATCGGCAAGACCACCGCTTGCGGAATTTACGACGTGCGGCCCGAAGTGTGCCGCTCCTGCATGCCGGGCGATCCGGAATGCCTCATGGCGCGCAAGGCCCACAATCTCTGAGTTTGGACCTCGCGACATATGCCGCATCCAGCGCGGTGCGGAGACGTTAAAATTCACCGCATGATTTCCATCAATAAGATGTGATTCCGATGTGTCCGGATCGGTCAAAAACTTGCCCCGATTGCGGCGGTAACTCCCGCAGCCTTTCGAACTGTACTGCCTGCATCCAATTCAAACTATCCGGAGAGTCATCATGCATAGAAGCAATGTCGAGCGTGAACCGGAATATGTAAGGGAACGCACCGAAGGACCGCAAAATCTGGGACGGATTTATCTGTTGAGTCTGGCGCTGTGTGCCGCGCTGATTGCCACGACCGCCGTTGGATATGAATCCGAATGGCCAGATGTCATGACGATAACCGCTTCAACGGCAAATCCAGAATTTTACCAGAGGGCAGCCGGCAAGACGCCCCTGACCTTCTGCAACACCGCCGAGCACACACCAGGGGCGGATCCAAAGCCGGCATGGCGCACATTTGATATCTAATACCCGGCCACTAGGGCCGGGCAGCGTTTATGCAGTCCACTGCGGGATGTCGTCGCGTTCGCCAATGAGCGCAAGCCCATGTGCGATCGAGAGTAGTTCGCCGCCTGTCTCGATCCGGTCCTGCGCGAAACGTTCCGTGAATATGCGTCGCACGGCTGGGACAAACGATGTCCCGCCCGTCAGGAACACTTTGTCAATTTCACCTGCCACCGTGTTGGTCCGTTCAAGGACATCGTCAAGTGCGCCTTCGATGCGGGCGAGATCACCGGCAATCCATCCCTCGAATTGGCTGCGCTTGATAAGCTTGCGGCTGCCGCGACCGAGCGGTTCGAAATTGAACTCAGCCTCATCGGCGGTCGATAGAGCCATCTTGGTGGCTGACACGGCCTGATACAGTGGATAACCTTCATCGTGGTCGACAAGATCGACGAACGTCTCAAGTTTTTCCGGCTCCAGACTGGACCGCACCAGCTTCTTCAGTTCGGAAAACTCCCGGGATGTCTTGAAGATGGACAACTGGTTCCACCGGCCGAAATTGGCATAATAGGAGGACGGGACTTCGAGCGTCTTGTCGAAGCTCTTGAAGAAACTTCCCTTGCCGATCTGCGGAGCGACGATGCAGTCGATCATCCGGTAGTCGAAATGATCGCCCGCAATGCCGACACCGGAATAGCCGATGGGCGTTGCGCTGAGCTTTCCGCCGTGCGTCTCGAAACGAATGAGCGAATAGTCGGTCGTACCCCCGCCAAAATCCGCCACAAGAACGGTCGCATCGGCCTTGAGGTTCTGGGCAAAATAGAAAGCCGCAGCCACCGGCTCGTAGACATAGTGGATTTCAGGAAAACCGAACCGGGTGAGCGCCTCGTTGTAACGCGCCGTTGCCAAGGCGGGATCCGGATTGGCTCCGGCGAAATGCACCGGCCGGCCGGTCACGATGCGTTTGACGTCCGTGGGCCAATCGTTACCGGCATAGCTCCGCAACCGGCGCACAAAAATTTCCATCAGATCTTCGAACGAATGGCGCTTTGCAAAGACAAGCGTGCCCTGGAAGAGGGCACTCGCGGCAAATGTCTTGATCGATTGCAGAAAGCGGCATTCGCCAGGGTTATCGATGAACTGCCGGATCGCCGCATGCCCGGCCTCAACCTTCAATGCCGCAGCACCGGCAAGAGGGTCCTTCATGAAAGACAGTGCCGTGCGCATGCTATCGGCTGTGCCGGTCGCATTGGTGAAGGATAGCGAGCGTGTCTTTGTCCCATCCGCCAATGCCAAAACCGTATTGGTTGTGCCAAAGTCGAAACCCAGCGCCTGAGCCATTGCCGCGCTCCTTTATGCCATGAATGTCAGAAATCGGGACAAAGCCCGTCGAATGGGCCCAGCGCGCCCAGATCAAGGACGCGCGTCATGACATAGCAAACGTGCAGACGCAAGGTGCGTTTTATTCGGACAGGCTATTCCACGCTATCTGCAGCGCTGAACGGGGCATTGTCCCGGCTGTGCGAGAGAATTTCCCGCTTGCCGACATGATTGGACGGTCCGACAAGCCCTTCCTTTTCCATGCGCTCCACAAGCGATGCAGCTCTGTTGTAACCGATCTGCAGACGCCGCTGGATATAGGACGTGGAGCACTTCTTGTCGCGCATGACCACCTTGACGGCCTGGTCGTAGAGTTCATTGCCGTCTTCCGCCGCAACAGCTCCCTTATCGAAAACCGCTCCGCCGGTTTCCGCTTCCGGTTCTTCCTCTTCGCTCTCGTCGGCAGTGACCGTATCGAGATAATCCGGGCGACCCTGCGCCTTCAAATGCGCGACCACGCGCTCGACTTCCTCGTCGGAGACGAACGGGCCATGCACGCGGGAAATGCGCCCGCCGCCCGCCATGTGCAGCATATCGCCTTGACCGAGCAACTGCTCTGCACCCTGTTCGCCCAGAATCGTGCGGCTGTCGATCTTCGAGGTCACCTGGAATGAAATACGGGTCGGGAAGTTCGCCTTGATCGTGCCGGTGATGACATCGACCGACGGACGCTGCGTGGCCATGATCAGATGGATACCCGCAGCACGAGCCATCTGGGCGAGGCGCTGAATGGCGCCTTCGATGTCCTTGCCGGCCACCATCATCAGGTCGGCCATCTCGTCGACGATAACGACGATATAGGGCATCGGCGTCAGATCCATGACTTCCTGCTCGTGAATGGGCTCGCCCGTCCCTTTGTCGAAGCCGGTCTGGACGGTGCACATCACCGTCTCGCCCTTTTCCTTGGCGAGGGCAGCGCGGGCATTGAAGCCGTCAATATTGCGCACGCCCAGCTTTGACATCTTCCGGTAGCGGTCTTCCATTTCCCGTACCGCCCACTTCAGTGCCATGACCGCCTTTTTCGGGTCGGTCACAACAGGGGTAAGGAGGTGCGGAATACCGTCATAGATCGACAGCTCGAGCATTTTGGGGTCGACCATGATCAGCCGGCACTCTTCCGGCGTCAGCCGGTAAAGCAGCGACAGGATCATGGTGTTGATCGCAACCGACTTGCCCGAACCTGTTGTACCGGCAACCAGCAGATGCGGCATCTTGGCGAGTTCAGCGATAACCGGCTCACCGCCAATGGTCTTGCCAAGGCAGAGCGCCAGCTTGAGCTTGGTGCCCTCGAAATCCGGCGAAGCGATCATTTCGCGGAAGTACACGGTCTCGCGCGTCGTGTTCGGCAGTTCAATGCCGATGACGTTACGTCCGGGCACCACTGCGACACGGGCTGACAAGGCCGACATGGAACGGGCGATATCATCGGCAAGGCCGATCACGCGAGAGGACTTGATGCCGGGCGCCGGCTCGAATTCATACAACGTCACCACCGGTCCGGGGCGCACATGAATGATCTCGCCGCGGATGCCGAAATCCTCAAGCACGCTTTCAAGAAGTCCGGCATTCTGTTCCAGCGCTTCCTGCGTAATGATCACTTCCGCGCGTTCCGCCGGTTCCTGTAGCAACGACAACGGCGGGCGCTCATACATCTCGCCATAGGATTGTACGGCAAGCGGTGTAAGGCGGGTCGGCACGATAGCGGGCTTCTCCTGCCGCACCGTTACCTGCAGCCGTGACGGCTTTTCTTCAGCGGCCGCTTCTTCCGGCGGTAATGGTGCCACCGCAGCGGGAATAAGGGTCACTTCCTCTTGCACATCAATCGCCGGATTCACAACCGCGGCGCTTTCCACGACCGGATCCGCCTGGCGCTGCCGGGCGGCAGCTGCAACGGCCGCTGGTGCAACCGGAATAACCGGTGCGGCAGGCAAAGGAGCCGGCGCTGCGGGCACTGTGGTCTCAGGAGCGGTGGTGGCCCGCGGCTGCCGGAGCTCGACAACACGGAACAGCGCGGTAATGGCATCGGGTGCGATCTTGCGTACAGCCTTCGATGCAGAGGCTGCGGGGGTAGCAACAAAGCCGCCCGAGAACTCCATCGATTCCCAGAATGCATAATCCGAGAGATAATCCAGCGTTCCGGATTTTTGTGGAATTGGCTGCGCACCGCTTGTTTGCAGGCTTGGTCGGGCCTCACGTGCAACGGGGGCGGCTGGTGCATGCGTGACGACCGCCGGTGCATAATTTGTGACGAATGCCGGGGTCCGCGGCAAACCAGACTGCGCCGGGGCAGGGGCCTTGCGAAGAGCAGTCTCGCCAGCAACCGGCTTGGGAGCCGCCGGCGCGACAGCAGGAATCTTCGGGGTTGGGGCCGGGATGGCCGCCTTTGGCGCGGCAATCGGCCTTTCCACTTTGGGAGCAGGTGCCGGCGTTGCGCTTTCGGCCCCGTTGCGGTGTTTTTGCAGAACGGTATCGGGGGTGCGGGTGAAACGCACATTGGCCGACAGGGAGAACATCCGCTTCGAAATGGGAGCCGTGGGATCCGTATCCGGCTCAAGTGTGATCGGCGCACGTGCAGGCGCGCGCATCCCGCCGCTGGGCGTGGTTGAAGCGGGCGCCTCGATAGAACGTCGGGTTGAGACCGGCTCATAGGGCGAAGCAGCAGGAGTACGCGTGTTTCCCGAACCGTTTGGCACACTATTTCGAGCCGCCTGAGTCGGAGCTGGCGGTTGCACTGCCTCCGGTACCGGGGGCTTTTGTGCCAAAGGCGGCTGTGCAGACGCTGGCGATTCGTGCGCATCGCCATATTCGTCTACGTAATCGTCTGACTTCATTGAGAAATTTGTTCTTGGAATACGCATGATACCTGCAAGCGAAGCGATTGGATGTTGCTCGTAAACTTGCCTAATCGAATAGAAAATGAAGGTTAATAAGTTGCTACTGATGGCTGCAAACGCTCTCCCTGTTGCCGCCTCCTGACAGGGGCAGCGACGGCCCGGATCGACGCAGGGCATGTGCGCAGGCACGCCCCGGATAACAAAAAAGCAGCCCGTTTGAGATCAGGCTGCGTTGTTTGTCATGTATCAGTGCGAGCCGTCAGGCGGCTTCTTCGGCAATCAGCTTGCCGAGACGGGAAATCCCGGTTTCGATCGCATCCTTGTTGGGCAAGGAGAAGTTGAGCCGGATGGTATTCTTGCCGGTCCCGTCCGCATGGAATGCAAAGCCGGGAACGAACGCCACGCGCACCTTTTGCAGCGCTTGCGCGAGGAGCCCTGCGCCGTCCATGCCTTCCGGCAAGGTGACCCAGACAAACATGCCGCCCTCCGGCTTTGTCCACGTCACGCCTGGCGGCATGAAACGGGCAAGGGCATCGAGCATATAGTCGCGGCGCTGGCGGTAGCTGTTGCGCACCTTCTCGACCTGCTTGTCGAAATCCCGGGACGCCACGTGATGGATTGTCATCTGATTGATGGTCGGGCTGTGCAGATCGGCAGCCTGTTTGATCAGGACCAGCTTGGCAATCACAGGCTGTGCAGCGCAAATCCAGCCGACGCGCAAGCCGGGCGTAAGGGTCTTGGAGAAACTGCCGGAGTAGACCACACGCGTGCGGTCGATATGCCCCTCCCGTTCGCAATCGAGGGCAAGCATCGACGGCACGGGCTCTCCATCGAACCGCAAGGCCTGATAGGCCGCATCTTCGATCAGCGGTATGTCGAGTTCGTGCGCCAGCTCAATCAGGCGGATGCGGCCATCCCGGCTGACTGTTTCGCCTGTCGGGTTACAGAAATCCGCGGTCAGATAGGCGAGTTTCACATCACCGCCTGCAGCCTTTGCACCGTCACGATAGGCGGCCGGTGTCATGTTTCCCTGTTCGGGGTTGAGACGGTCATAGCGCGGCTCATAGGCATTGAAGGCCTGGAGGGCACCGAGATAGGTGGGCCAGGTCGTGAGCACCGTATCGCCGGGTGATATGAACAGCTTGCCGAGGTAGTCCAGTGCCTGTTGCGAGCCCGTGGTGATGATGATGTTGTCGATCGTGCAGGGCACGCCGAGCGACGCCATGTGCTGCACCAGCCATTCGCGCAGCGGGCGATATCCCTCACTCACGGAATATTGCAGCGCGACGTCAGCATTCTTGCTGAGAACAGCCTCATAGGCTTCCCGTATCGCTTCCTTGGGAAAAAGAGCAGGGTCCGGAATACCGCCGGCAAAGGAAATGATGTCCGGCTGATCAAGCAGTTTCAACAGTTCACGTATCTCGGACGCACGCATATTTTTGGTGCGTGTTGCGTACAGAGCATCCCAATCGCCCATTTCTTCCTCCCAGCTGTTTGTCGGCGCATAGCACCGTAAAACAGCCGATATGTCAACAATACTGACATATCGATTGCCGTTGTTTTGCACGGGCTACCGCCGCACAACTTCATTCGCCGGGAGCCTTGACCATTTTCGTGTGGCCGCTGATGTCGGCGCCTGCCGATTGCGAGAAGCGGAGATTCCAGATTGTTGCGGTCAGCGAAATCGCCGTTACAACAAGAAACGCCGCCGAGAAGTCACCAAGCTCCGGCGTCGCGTGACTTCTCAGCAGCATTGAACCCGAAAGGGCCAGTGCGCCGACGCAAATACCGAGCGACAACATGAGCTGCTGGAATGTCGTATAGAAACTGGTGGCAGAACTCATGCGTTCCCGTCCGATCTCATCATAGGCAATCGTGTTGTAGGCAGTGAACTGGAACGACATGAAGAACCCGCAGCACAGCAGGACAGAGAAGATAAGGGGCAGGGGCCAGTCCGGCCGGAAGGCTGCACAAAGGGCGTAACCAAACGTCGCAATGAGGCCATTGACGATAAGGCTGGCGCGGAAACCGAAGCGCCGCAGGATTTTCGGTGCAACGGCCTTCATCATCATAGAGCCCAGCGCCGTGGCGACAACGATGCCGCCCGCGCGCGCCGCAGAAAATCCGAAGCCGAGCTGCAGCATCAGGGGCAGCAGGAACGGCTGCGCCCCCTGGGTGATGCGGGTCAGCGAGCCGGCGATGACAGACGTGCTGAAACTGCTGACGCGCATGAGCGAGAAATCGAGAATGGGGGAGGGATGCCGCTTGGCATGTGCGAGATAACCCGCACCGAAAACCATCCCCACAGCGACAAGAACAGCTGCCATTTCACCTTCACCCGGGCGGCTTGCCATTTCGAAACCGAAGAGGAGAGAGCCGAGTGAAATGCCGGAAAGGAAAAGACCAAGAAAATCAAAGGGACCGTCGGACACCCCCTTCACCTCTTCGATGAAGCGCCTGACAAGAATGAAACCAATGCAGCCGATCGGCACATTGATGTAGAAAATCCAACGCCAGTCGAAATAGGTGACAATCAGCCCGCCCACGGGCGGCCCGAGAATGGGCCCGACAAGCGCGGGAACCAGCAGCCAGGACATCGCTGAAACAAGATCCTTGCGCGCGACGCTGCGCATCAGTACGAGGCGGCCAACCGGCATCATCATTGCACCGCCAAGGCCCTGAATGATGCGCGCGAGAACGAGAAAGCGCAGATCCGGAGCCTGCGCACAAAGGATCGAACCAAAGACGAAAACCGCGATTGCCGCACTGAAAACAGTGCGGGATCCGAACCGGTCGGCAATCTTGCCACTCGCCGGGATGAAGATGGCGAGACTGAGGAGATAGGAGGTGAGCGCCAGGCTCATGGCAGGTGGCTGAACGCCAAAATCGCGTGCCATGGTCGGCAACGCCGTTGCCAGCACCGTCGCGTCGAGCTGTTCCATGAACATGGCGCTGGCAATGATAAGCGCTATGGTGCGGAAGTTCGGACCCGTTGTTTTGTTGTCAGGCGTTTTGATCGTTCGTGGCCGGGCCTGGGAGGCCTGACTGATTTGGTCCGACATGGTCGGGTTCGCTCTCGGTAGCGCGTACACATCGGAAAGAAAATGTCGCGGATTTGCAAACGGCGGCTGGCCGTGGGGAAACGACCACCGACATAAACCCGCGATTATGCGATATCCATATACAATCTCGTGATTCATTGTACCTGGTACAAAATAATCGTCCGAAACAGAGCGCGTATTTTGGAAACAAGCCTGAACGACGGTGCACTTCGAAATAGAACCCACCCAGGTTGCCGATCAAAATCGCATAATCTGTCTTATGGAACTCACATCATCCTTAGTGAATGAAGGGCGCGTAGCTTGCGGGATCAACCATAGCGGGACGCCGGTCCAAAGCGAGTGTGCTGATCCGTTTCGGCGTGCGCGCAATGACCTTGCCTGCCTTGATGACGGCAAGCCGCGTTGCCTTGAGGCGGATTGCTTCGATTGCATCGGCAGCCTGCAGCAGCACCATGTCTGCCTTGCAACCCACATCAAGACCATAACCGTTCAAATTGAGTATCCTGGCAGGCTCGGTGGTAACCGCGGCAAAACATTGGCGCATGGCGCTGCGGCTCGTCATCTGCGCCACGTGTAGACCCATGCTGGCAACGTCAAGCATGTCAGCCTGGCCGAGTGAATACCAGGGGTCCATCACGCAATCGTGGCCGAAGGCAACGGTAACGCCATGGGCCAGAAGCTCCGGCACCCGGGTCATGCCCCGACGCTTCGGATAGGTGTCGTGACGACCCTGGATGCCGATATTGATCAGCGGATTGGCAATCGCCGCCACGCCGGCCTCTGCAATCAACGGCAAAAGCTTGCTGACGTAGTAATTGTCCATCGAATGCATCGAGGTCAGATGCGACCCCGTCGAGCGGCCGCCAAGACCGAGGCGCCGTGTTTCATAGGCCAGTATTTCGATATGCCGTGACATCGGATCATCGGTCTCGTCACAGTGCAGATCGATCATCAGGCCGCGATCCGCCGCAATCTCGCAGAGGGCTTTGACACTCGCTGCGCCATCGGCCATGGTGCGCTCGAAATGCGGAATACCGCCAACCACATCGACGCCGAGATCAAGCGCCCGTTTGAGCAGGTCGATGGCACCCGGATAGCGGTAATAACCGTCCTGCGGGAAAGCCACCAGTTGCAGGTCGATATAGGGTGCAACCTGTCTTTTGACGTCGAGCAGCGCTTCAACGCCCAGCAGGCGCTCGTCGCAGATATCCACATGGGTCCGGATCGCCAGCAGCCCCTGTGTGACCGCCAGATCGCAATAGCGCAGGGCCCGCTCGATCACAGCTTCATGGGTGAGAAGCGGTTTCAATTCACCCCATATCTGGATTCCATCGAGCAGCAACCCGCTTTCATTGAGGCGCGGTTGACCGAGCGACAGCGTTGCATCCATATGAAAGTGACTATCGACAAAGGGAGGCGAAACCAGAAGACCGCCGGCATCGATCGTCTCCCCCGCCTCCCCGCCGAGATTGACGCCAACCGCAACAATGCGGCCGGATTGCACACCGATATCGAGACCTGTACGGCCGTCAGGCAAGGTTGCGTTGGTAACTTTCAGATCGAACATGGAACCTCTTTGACTGCTTTGCCGGTTGCACTGTCTCTACATTAACAGGCAAACACCGGATAGCTGCAACGGGTAAACAGCACTGCAGGAAACTGCGATTGACACAGGCGCATTCAACTCACGTTAGTTATTGAAGGACAACGGATTATCCCTATTCTAATGGAAAAATTATATAATAGGGATAATCCTTTGAATATCAACTTTCTAATTTAGTTTTACCGGTGTATTATCCCTTCCACTGCCAACAATGCAAGATTTGGGGATAAAATGAGCAAATTCAGAGAATTATCTTCAGATCAAATACGCCAGCTCATTGATACGGAACAGGCCTACGATGTCTACCGGACCAGTCTGAAGGAGTATGAACAGCGTTTTTCCGGATCAATGTCGTGGAAGAAAAGCACGAACGACAAGGATTATCTTTACAAGAAGACACAGGGCATCTGGAAATCCCTTGGGCCCCGCTCCCCCGAAACGGAAGTGATCTTCGGGCAGTTTCATACGGGGCGTGAAAGCGCCAAGACCCGTGTTTCCCGCCTGGCAAGACGGTTGGATGAGCTCGCCCCCGTCAACCGTGCCATGGCTTTGGGCCGGGTGCCGCTTCTGACAGCACGCATCATCCGCGCGCTCGGAAAATCCGGATTGATCGGCACGGCGGTCGATGTCGTCGGCACAAATGCGCTCTTTGCCTATGAACGCATGGCCGGTGTCCAGATTACCGGCGGGCTCTTATCGACCCAGGATGTTGACCTGCTGTTCGACTCCCGGTTCAGCCTGCGGCTGATCAGCAAGGATTTTTCCCACAAGGGTTTGATCGGGCTTTTGCAAAAAATCGATCATTCCTTTGCACCGCTGGCGAGAAATGGGTATCGCGCCGCCAATCGCGACGGCTTTCTCGTCGACCTGATCAAGCCAACGCCAAAGGACCGCATGTCGACGCGGGAGAAAGCGCGCTTCAGCACCGATGATGAGGACCTGCAGGCAATCGAGATCGAAGGCCTGACATGGCTGGTTAACAGTCCGAAAACCTCGACCGTCGTCATCGATGAAAAAGGCTATCCGCTGGACTATACCTGCCCCGATCCGCGTGCCTTTGCCTTGCACAAACTGTGGTTGTCGCGCCGCAGCGACCGCGATGCCGCCAAACGTATACGCGATGAACTGCAGGCAAAAACCGTTGCCGGGCTGATCCGGGCAAGACTGCCGCACCTGTCCTTCGAGGCGAAGGACCTGCAGGCGCTCCCCCTGGCGTTGCGGCAACTGGCACCGGAACTTGAGCCGACGCCCGATGGTGATGTCGGCGAAGCTCTGAGCTTGACGCCGAACTGGTAAAAAAAGCCCCTCCCGGATGATCCGGAAGGGGCGCTCTATTTTAGCTGTAGGCCTGCATGGGCGGGCAGGCGCAGACGAGATTGCGATCCCCGGCGACGTTATCGATGCGCGACACCGGCGGCCAGTATTTCGGGTTCTCTTCGCTCTCGCCTGCCGGCAGGCTGGCTTCCCTACGGGTGTAAGGATGCGACCAGTCATCGGCCAGCACATCACCGGATGGGTGCGGTGCATTGACGAGCGGGTTGTCGTCACGCGGCCAGACGCCACTGGCAACCTTCTCCGCTTCCCCGGCAATGAGGATCATTGCATCACAGAAGCGGTCGATCTCGCGCTTGGATTCCGATTCCGTCGGCTCGACCATCAGCGTACCGGCAATCGGCCAGGACATGGTCGGGGCGTGGAAGCCGTAATCGATGAGGCGCTTGGCGATATCCTCGACGCTGATCCCGGCACTGTCCTTCAGCACGCGGGTATCGAGAATACACTCATGCGCCACGCGGCCGTTCTGTCCCGTGAACAGCACGGGATAGTGGCCCTTCAGCCGCTCCGCAATGTAGTTGGCGTTGAGAATAGCCATCTCGGTTGCACGCTTGAGGCCCACCCCGCCCATCATACGGATATACATCCACGTGATGGGGAGAATGGATGCGCTGCCGAACGGAGCCGCTGAAACCGCGTGCTGCGATCCCTTGGCCACGTGGCCGGGCAGGAATGGCGCAAGATGCTTCTTCACGCCGATCGGACCAACACCCGGCCCGCCGCCGCCATGGGGAATGCAGAAGGTCTTGTGCAGGTTCATATGGCAGACGTCGGCACCGATATCGCCGGGACGGGCAAGCCCGACCAGCGCATTGAGGTTGGCGCCATCGAAATAGACCTGGCCGCCATGCTGGTGAATGACCGCGCAGATATCCTTGACACCTTCTTCGAACACACCATGGGTCGATGGGTAGGTGATCATCAGCGCCGCAAGATTGGCGCTGTGCTGGTCGGCTTTTGCCTTGAGGTCCTCAAGATCGATATCGCCAGCCTCTTCACATGCCACAACCACCACCCGCATGCCCGCCATATGGGCACTGGCCGGATTGGTGCCATGCGCCGATTCCGGGATGAGGCAGATATCACGATGCGCATCGCCCCGATCCAGATGATAACGGCGAATGGCCAGGAGACCGGCATATTCACCCTGGCTGCCGGCATTGGGCTGCAATGAAACCGCATCGAAGCCGGTGATCTCGGACAACCATGCTTCCAGATCGTCCGTCATCGCCTTGTAGCCAAGCGCATGGTCGGCAGGAGCAAATGGATGCACATTGGCAACGCTGTTCCAGCTGACCGGCAGCATTTCGGCGGCAGCGTTGAGCTTCATCGTGCACGAGCCGAGCGGGATCATGGCCCGGTCGAGCGCCAGGTCCTTGTCCGCCAGACGGCGCAGGAAACGCATCATCTCGGTTTCCGAGCGCTGCTGATGGAAAACGGCCTGGGTCATGAAACCCTCGGCCTGCCTTTCGCCGGGCAATGTTG
Organism: Phyllobacterium sp. SL163; assembly: GCF_049896885.1. Lineage (NCBI taxonomy): Bacteria > Pseudomonadati > Pseudomonadota > Alphaproteobacteria > Hyphomicrobiales > Phyllobacteriaceae > Phyllobacterium > Phyllobacterium sp. SL163. The sequence goes on from NZ_JAFCVE010000014.1 coordinate 28,770, forward strand.
CCTTTGCTTCCGCAGGCAGATCGGCACCGAAAAGCGCAGAGAGAGCCTTCAGGTCATCTTCCGATGTCGTTTCATCCACCGTGATGCCGAGGCGGTCCTGATCGACAATGCGCAGCAGACGTCCGCCGCTTTCAGCCTCCGCTGCAATGGAGGCGGCTTTGCCGGGAACAGTGACCGTAACCGTATCGAAGAAATGCGATCCGGCGATGGAAAGGCCCGCCCCTGTCAGCGCAGCGGCCAAACGGGCCGCCTGGGCATGCACGCGGCGGGCGATGGCCTGAAGCCCCTGCGGACCATGCCAGATGGCATAGGACACCGCCATATTGGCCAGCAGTGCCTGCGCGGTGCAGATGTTGGACGTCGCCTTGTCGCGGCGGATATGCTGCTCGCGCGTCTGCAGGGCAAGGCGATAGCCGGCCCGCCCCTTGCTGTCGACGGACTGACCGACAAGACGGCCGGGAATAAGCCGGGTCAGCGTTTCGCTGACGGCAAGGTAAGCGGCATGCGGGCCGCCATAACCGATCGGCACACCAAAGCGCTGCATGGAACCGGCAGCAATATCGACACCGGCCTTGGCAGGCGGAGCGGTGATTGTCAGGGCCAGCGGATCCGCCACGGCGATCACCAGCACACCAGCGGCCTTGGCCGCCTGAATGACCGAAGCATGGTCACCATAGACACCGAATGTGTCCGGCCATGGAACGATGATCGCTGCAACGCTGGCATCGATCTCGCCTTCATCCACGGTCATGCCCAGCGGCTCGGCGCGGGTCTTGACCACATCGACGGTCTGCGGGTGCAGGGCACCGGCGATCACAATGCGGGTGCGCTTCTCGCGATGATGGCGATAGGCGATGCCGACGGCTTCCGCAACGGCCGTCGCCTCATCCAGAAGCGAAGCGGATGCAACGGGCAAACCGGTCAGTTCCGTCACCAGCGTCTGGAAGTGGAACAGGAGTTCCAGGCGACCCTGGCTGATTTCCGACTGATACGGTGTATAGGCAGTATACCAAGCCGGATTTTCAAACAGATTGCGCAGGATAACGGCGGGTACATGGGTGCCGTGATAACCCTGACCGATAAAGCTCTTGTGAGTCTTGTTCTGGCTCATCTTAGCGGCAAGCTCGGCCAAAGCTTCCGACTCATTGACGGCTGCAGGAATGTCAAGCGGCCGTTCAAGCCGGATGGATTTTGGCACAGCCTGCGCAATCAAAGTTTCCAGCGACGGAATGCCAAGAGCCGCCAGCATAGCGCGGGAGCCTTGTATGCTCGGACCGATATGGCGGTCAGCGAACGGGAATATGGTGTCTTTCATCATCATGCCTTCAGCCAATGATTGCTTTGTAGCCTGCCTCGTCGAGAAGGCCGGTCAGCTGATCCGGATTGGACAGCTTCATCTTCCATAGCCAGCCGTCGCTTGCGGCGGCCGAGTTGACCAGCGACGGATCGCTTGCAGTTGCTTCGTTCACTTCCGTCACTTCACCGTCCAGCGGCGCATAGACGTCCGATGCCGCCTTGACGGATTCAACGACAACCGTGGCATCGCCTTTGGACAAGGACTGACCGACATCCGGCAACTGGACAAAAACCAGATCGCCGAGCTGATCCTGCGCGTGATCGGTGATGCCGACCGTCGCGATGTCATTCTCGACGCGGACCCATTCGTGATCTTCGGTAAAGTAAGTGGCTGCCATCTCAATTATCCTTTGTGGTAGCGATGTGGAGTGAAGGGAAGTGAATGAATATCGACCGGGACGCGGTTGCCCCGCACCTCGGCGAAAACCTTGGAGCCCAGCGCGGACAGCTCTTTGCTGACGTACCCCATGGCAACGGGAAAACCGGCCGATGGTCCAAAACCGCCTGAGGTGACCAATCCAACCCTGTTGCCATCGGCATCAAAGAGTTCGGCATCGGCGCGCACCGGCTGCCGGCCATCGGGCTTCAGGCCGACGCGCTTCCAGGTGGATCCTGTTGCGATTTTGGCGAGAAGGGCTGCAGCACCGATAAAGCCCGCTGTCTCGCGCACCGGCTTGGCAATGGCCCAGAGCAGTCCGGCATCCACCGGATCATAGTCCGGCGTTATGTCATGGCCGTGCAGGCACAGACCCGCTTCAAGGCGCAGACTGTCGCGGGCAGCAAGCCCGATCCAGGCGACACGCTCGTCGGCGAAAAGCTTTTCGACAAGCACGCGGGCATCGGCTTCCGGCAGGCCGATCTCAAAACCGTCCTCGCCGGTGTAGCCGGAGCGGCTCATGAACCAGCCCGGCTTCGGCTCAAATCCGTTCATGAAAGCAAGATCAGTCCCGGCAATACCGGCATCGCGCAACACATTCACGGCCTGCGGCCCCTGGACGGCCAGGAACACACGATCCAGCGCGTCGATCTTGCAGTCGAAATCCTTGGCGACACCGCGCAGATGCGCTTCGTCAGCCGCGGCATTTCCGGCATTGGCAACGACCATGAAATGCTCGTCGCCGAGACGCGTCACGATCAGGTCATCGAGGATGCCTGCCTTGTCATTGAGAAAGAAGGTATATTTCGACTGACCCGTCTGAAGCGCAGACGCATCAAGCGGGCATGCGCGTGACAAGAGTGCCGCGGACTGTGGCCCGGCCACATCAAAGAGCTGCATATGCGAAATGTCGAAAAGCCCGGCCTTCTCGCGCGTGTGAAGGTGTTCCTTCATCACACCGAGCGGATAGGTGATCGGCATCGACCAGCCGGCAAAACCGCCAAAGCGCGCATTGGCGGCCTTGTGCAGATCGTCAAGCGGCAATTGTTTCAGATTATCTTCAGTGCCCATTTTTACTCCAGAGACGTGCAAAGACCTCCGCCACACGACGGAACATTTCTTTGCCCCTCTGTCGGAAGCCTGAGAGACTCGCTCAATCAGGACCCCTGACTGAACTTACACCTTCGGCGCGGAGTTTCCCCCGACTTTCCAGAGTTGCCTTCCCGGTTTGCGGTTCCTGGTACCTGAGAGATTTCGGGCGATTTCCCCTTCGGTGGCCTGCACATTTCCATGCACGACACTCTCCCGCAAACTGACAGGGCCGAAGCCCTCGACAGGCTGGACCATAGCGCAACGGCCTCTGCCTGTCATCGTGCAAATGGCCGATTTGCCGCTTTGTGGACAGAAATTGTCTGAATGAGGATACTTCGACAGGGAGCGCCCGATGTCAGCGGGTCAGGGCCATCACCCCGAGCGCCTGCCCCCTGCCCTTGACGCCATGCATTCCAAGGTAATTTGCCTTGATTTCATTGGAGAAACTCATCCTCTGCGCCAATTCGCTGGAGATCAAAACCGGCGTGGCCAATGTGCGGCAGAGGCTTTCGAGCCGCGCCGTGGTGTTCACCGTATCGCCGAAATAGGTGATCTTGTGATGATCCACCCCGATCTCGGCTGTGATGATCGGGCCGCCATGCAGGGCCGCACGCAGGCGCGGCACCCTTCCGAATCGCTCAAGCCATTGATTTGCATTCTTTTCGATACTGTCCAGAATATCGAAGACACAGCGCGCGCAACTCGCATCCTTGATGCCGCGCTCAATGGGCCATGTGATGATGGCCGCATCCCCGACATAATCGTCAATGGCTCCGCCGTGACGCCGGACAGGTTCGGCAAAGGCGGCAAAGAGCGCGCCGAGAAACTGCTGGGCCCGCAGATCGCCATGTTCTTCGGCAAACGACGTCGACCCGACAAGATCGATGAAAAGAAACACCCGCTCTTCGGCCACAGGCTGGCGGTACCGGCTCATCAGAAGGCTGGCAAAAATGTCGCGGCCGAGAAGATCGCGCACCCGCAGGATGAAAATCATGACCGTCAAGACGGCAAGCGTGTAGAGCAGCACCTGTGGTGACAGCGTTGCCGCGCGCCAGAAAGGCCCATCAATCCAGCCGAAGCTCCACAGCGTTATCCCGCAAACGGCATTGCCGATGCTGATCAGCACATAATCGGCTATCAATGCGGCGACGAGAAACCCCGCAGTCGGCAATGTGTTGATCCAGGCACGCAATTTCGGAAAGATGAGGCCGCGTTCGAACGCCAGGATCGGCACACAGATGGAAAGGGCAAACACGGCCCCTAAAAAATATCCCTGCCTATAGACCAGCCAACTATAGAGATAGCCGCTTGCCGCGACTGCGCCGAGAAGAAATACCCACAATCCCACCGAATTTCTGCGCATATTTCCGTTCCGATCCATTTCAAACCTTCAGGGCTGGCTTCAAGGCCGCGTCCCTCCGTGATTTCATTTATGCGCCGAACAATATTATCCAACCAACAGATATCCGCGATCTCGCGATATCCATCTGGAGAATTACACCAAGGATCATCCCATCAGACTCACTGCCGTGCAAATTGTCCATCGGATGCGGTCAATTTAAGGCTCCAGATTGTTGGAAAATGACCATCGTTGAACAGGAGATCAGCGATAAATCTCGTGCCCTGCATCCAAGCCACCAGGTTAATCCACGCCGTCAGCGAGGGGAATATTAATACAGTTTGCCCGCTGATTTTTAGCAAAGCGTTCTTTGACGGGTCTCGAAATCCGATAAAATCTGACTGCCTCTGAAAACCGAGTTCGCGCTGCCTCTGGCGACGCGTGGCTTCAATCACATGGAGGCTATACCCTAACATGGGCTACGCACTGAGTTTGCTCGATAAAAGTCCGATCCACGATGGCGAAACGGCCAGCACGGCGCTGAAGCGGACAGTCGCGCTGGCCCGCCAGGCGGAACAGTGGGGTTTCCACCGGTTCTGGGTGGCCGAACACCATGATGCACCGACATTGGCAAGCTCGTCACCGGAAGTGCTGATCGCCTTTCTGCTGGCCAATACGGCGCGCATCCGCGTGGGCTCCGGCGGGGTCATGCTGCAGCACTACAGCCCCTACAAGGTGGCCGAAAATTTCAATCTCCTGGCTGCACTGGGACCCGGCCGCGTCGATCTCGGCGTGGGCAAGGCTCCCGGCGGACTGCCGTTTTCGACGCGCGCCCTGCAGGGCGTTGTCCCGCGGAAGCAGACGCAGGATTTTTCCGCCCAGCTCGCCCAGCTCAGCGCCTTTCTCGACAAAGGGTTGCCTGCGGATGACCCGCTTGCCGGCGTTCAGGCAACACCGCGTCCTGCCGTCGCTGCCAACCGCTTCCTGCTTGGCGCCAGTGTCGACAGCGCACTGCTTGCCGCGTCCGAGGGTTGGGATTTTGTCTTCGCCAGCCACCTCAACGGCGACGAAACGATCCTGCAGCAGACACTGGAGGCATACCGGAAGGCAGCACCCGGCCGTGCGCCTCTCCTTGCCGTGGGGATCGTGGCAGCCGAGACGGATGCGGAGGCTGACCGGCTGGCCGGCAATATCCAGCATTTCAAGGTGCATGTGGACAATGGCCAGAGCGTCACCGTCGGCAGCGTGGAACAGGCCGAAGAATATGCACGCCAGGCAGGGGCTGCCAATTACAGGATCGAGAAGAAGACGCCCAATGTCCTGCGCGGCGCGGCCCGCACGGTTTCAGACCAACTCGACCGGCTGCATGACCGCTACGGCATCGGCGAATTCATCATCGACACCCCCATCAATGACGCTACGAAGCGCCTCAGATCCATCGAACTTCTGGCTCAGGCGCAATTCGCCGCTGCCGCATGATCAAGGAGATTAAATAATGTCCAAGCGACCCATTCCATTCGGTGTGATGCTGCAGGGTGCCGGCGGCCACATGAATTCCTGGAAACACCCGAGTTCGCCTGTTGATGCCAGCGTCAATTTCGAATTCTTTGTCCGCAATGCCCGCAAGGCCGAAGAGGCAGGCATTGCCTTTGCCTTCGTCGCTGACGGGCTCTACATCAACGAAAAATCCATCCCGCATTTTCTCAACCGTTTCGAACCGATTGCCATTTTGTCCGCACTGGCCGCGACAACCTCGAAACTCGGTCTCGTCGGCACAGTCTCGACCTCCTACAGCGATCCGTTCACCGTTGCCCGGCAGTTCGGCTCGATCGACAAGATCAGCAACGGCCGCGCCGGCTGGAACGCCGTGACATCGCCGCTTGAAGGCTCGGCCAAGAATTACGGCCGCGACCATCCCGACCATGCCCTGCGCTATGAGATTGCGGACGAACATCTCGAAGTGGTCAAGGGCTTGTGGGACTCATGGGATGACGACGCCTTTGTCCGCAACCGCGAAACAGGCCAGTTCTTCGACAAGACCAAGCTGCATCGCCTGAACCACCATGGCCGGTTCTTCAACTCGGAGGGCCCACTGAATATCAGCCGTTCCGAACAGGGACAGCCGGTCATTTTCCAGGCCGGATCGTCCGACGACGGCATCGACCTCGCCGGCAAACATGCGGACGGCGTGTTCACCAACCACGTGCCGATCGAGGAGGCGCAAGCCTTCTATCGCCGGGTTAAGCAAAGTGCGGTCGCGCACGGTCGCAAGCCGGGCGATGTCCTGATTTTCCCCGGCATCGCGCCCATCGTCGGTGCAACGGAGGAGGAAGCGGAGGCAAAGTACCGCATCATCCGCGATCTGGTGACCGTTGGCGAAGCACTTGCCTATCTCGGGCGCTTCTTCGACCATCACGATTTCAGCGCCTATTCCATTGACGCGCCGTTCCCGGAACTCGGCGATATCGGCAAGAACAATTTTCGCTCCACGACGGACCGCATCAAGCGCAACGCCAGGGAAAAGGGCCAGACCTTGCGTGAGGTTGCGCTGGAAGTCACAACGCCGCGCAATGCCTTCACCGGCACACCGCAGAAGATCGCCGACGAACTCATCCGCTGGGTCGAGACCGAAGCGGCCGACGGGTTCATTCTCGGCTTCCAGATCCTGACCGAAGGGCTCGAGGACTTTACGCGTGACGTGCTGCCGCTGCTCGAGGAGCGCGGCTATCACAACAGGGTGCTTCCCGGGGCGACATTGCGCGAAAACATCGGCCTGCCCTTCCGCGAAAGCCGCTACACCAAAGCCCATCAGGCCACGAAGGAACCCATCAAAGAGACGGCACTCTGATGGGCCGGCAGGCGGATCCGGTTGTGGAAAGAATCAGCAGCTATCTCGATGAGATGGTCGCTCTTCGCCACGACCTGCACCAGAATCCCGAACTGGGTTACAATGAGCACCGCACCAGCGCGCTCGTTGCCGGCCGGTTGCGCGACTGGGGCTATCAGGTCACCGAGGGCATCGGCAAAACCGGTGTCGTCGGAGCTCTGCAAAACGGCAACGGCCCCAAGCGGCTTGGCATTCGCGCGGATATGGATGCCCTGCCGATCGTCGAAGCGACGGGGCTGCCCTATGCCAGCACCATACCCGGAAAAATGCATGCCTGCGGCCATGACGGGCACACCACCATTCTTCTGACCAGCGCCCGCTATCTCGCCGAAACGCGTGACTTCTCCGGCACCCTCCACGTCATCTTCCAGCCAGCCGAGGAAGGCGGCGCCGGGGCCCGCAGCATGGTTCGCGATGGCCTGTTCGAACGCTTTCCCTGCGACGCTGTCTTCGGGTTGCACAACTGGCCAGGTGTTCCAACGGGCCAGTTCGGGTTCATCGCCGGCCCTGCCATGGCCTCGGTCGACAAGGTCACCGTACGGATCATCGGCAAAGGCGGTCACGGCGCCCGCCCGCAGGAAACCGTTGATCCCGTCGTCGCCAGCGCCTCTTTCATCATGGCGCTGCAAAGCATTGTCGCCCGCAATATCGATCCGCTCGACGCCGCGGTGATTACGGTCGGCACCATCCACGCAGGCATCGCTCCCAATGTCATTCCCGATAGTGTCGAGCTGGAGCTGACGGTGCGCACTTTCCGCAAGGAGGTGCGGGAGGCCATCAAGTCCCGCCTCACCACGCTGGCGAAAGCGCAGGCCGAAAGTTATGGCGCTATCGCTGAGGTGGCCTATCCCAGCGGCTATCCTGTGCTGGTCAACCATGCCGATGAAACGGCGTTCGCCAGAAACGTGGCGCTTGAACACTTCGGCGACGCGCGGATCGAGAAGGATTTCCGGCCGATTTCCGCCAGTGAGGATTTTGCCTTCATGCTGCAGGAAACACCGGGAAGCTACCTTTTCCTCGGCAATGGCGACAGCGCTCCGCTGCACAGTCCGCTCTACAATTTCAACGACGAGATACTGCCGTCAGCCGCCCGTTACTGGGTGAAGCTGACCGAAACCTATCTCGCCAGGAATCCCTCCGACAGGCCCATCTGACAAGAACGCGAGACAACCATGACTGATGTTTTTGTTTACACGACACCGAACGACGAACGCTCACAACCGTTGATCGACGCGCTGATCATCGAATACGAAACGCGCTATGGCAACTTTTATGGTGAACCGGCGCGCAACGAATTGAGTCGCTACCCAGCCGAGCTTTTCGCCGCGCCGGACGGTGCCTTTCTGCTCCTGATCCGCGACGGGCAAACCATCGGCGGCGGCGCGTTCAAACGCTATGACGAGCAGACGGCCGAACTCAAACGTATCTGGACCCACGCGGATTTGCGCCAGCAGGGCCTTGCACGCAAGGTTGTGACCGAACTTGAAGAACAGGCTGCGCGCCAGGGCTACACGCGGATTTACCTGACCACCGGCTTCCGCCAGCCCGAGGCAAAGGAACTGTATCTGCGTTCTGGATATACCGCTCTTTTCGATGTCAATGCCGATCCGGAAGTCTATCGGCACCTGCCCTTCGAGAAGGATATCAGTGCATTGGCAGCACAGTTGTCCAAGGTTCCCGCTTCTGTTTCGTCAGACTGTAACCTTCTGCGTCAGGCCGGGTGACTTCACCGGCATCATGATTGCCCGGACCGTGGGATTTCATGCTCAATAAACCCGGTTCTTTGCAACAATGCTTCTCTAACCCCTTTGATTTCGCAGTCCGTCGTCTTTGACTGTTTCGCTTAAACACTACTAAATCAGTCGAGTAAAATACGAGCCCGCAGAAGATTTTCCGATACGGACTCGCTCGACTGAAAAGTGTTGCACAGGGGAATTTGCAAGCATGGCGATTACAGCAGACTATTCGGCTACGCATTCCATCCAGCCGCCCGCCGCCACAACTGAGGATTACACCCACTACAGGATTGTGAAAGCGAAATACCCGGCGCGTTTCTTCGGAACATTGTTTGCCGCTCTGATCATTGCTGTCACGCTTCAATCCATTCTGACCAATCCGAAATGGGGATGGAACGTTTTTGCCGAATGGTTCTTCTCGGCTCCCGTATTGGCTGGCCTGGCGCGCACGCTCCTGCTGACCGTACTCGCAACCATTCTCGGCTTCGCGCTGGGAACAGCGCTTGCATTGGCCCGTGTGTCGAAATCGCCCCTCCTGTCGGGTCTGTCCTGGGCCTATATCTGGCTTCTGCGCTCGATTCCGCTGATCGTGCTGCTCCTGATCCTCAACAATCTCGGCTATCTCTATGCGACGGTGCGCATTGGCGTGCCCTACACGGATATTCTCTTTGCCGAATATCCAACCATCTCGATCCTCAGCCCTTTTGCAGCGGCGCTCATCGGTCTCAGCCTCAATCAGGCAGCCTTCTCCTCTGAAATCATCCGCGGGGGTATCCTGTCCGTCGACCAAGGCCAGCTTGAAGCCGCGGCCGCGCTCGGCCTGCCCCGGCGCCGGCAGGCTTTCCGCATCGTCCTGCCGCAAGCCATGCGCACCATTCTTCCCACCGGATTCAACGAGATCATCGGCTTGGCAAAGGGCACATCCATGGTCTACGTGCTGGCCCTGCCGGAGCTCTTCTACACGGTTCAGGTGATCTATCGCCGCAACCTCGAAGTGGTCCCGCTGCTGATGGTGGCAACGGTCTGGTACCTGATCATCATGACTGTGCTGTCGGTCGCCCAGCACTATATCGAACGGCACTTCTCCAAAGGCGCCCTGCGTAATCCTCCCGCCCCGATTTTCCGCAAACTGTTTCGCCGGCTCTTCGGTGCCCCGATTCTTGCCCGTCCGCAGAGCGTAACCGTGTCCGCCCTGCAAAATACGGCCGCGGCCAAAACCAGCGACCGCAGCATACCTCTCGCCACTTGGCGGGCGCCGGGATCAGTGAAAATCCAGGGTGTTTCGAAAAGCTTTGGCCAGCTAAAGGTGCTCGACGATATCCGGCTCGACATCAAGGCAGGCAGTGTCACCGCAATCCTCGGCCCTTCCGGCTCCGGCAAGTCCACCCTGCTGCGCACCATCAACCATCTGGAACGCGTCGACGACGGTTTCATCACCGTGGACAACGAGCTGGTCGGTTATCGCAAAAGCGGCCGGACACTCTATGAGCTGAAGGAGAAGGACATTCTCAAACGCCGCGCCGACATCGGCATGGTGTTCCAGAGCTTCAACCTGTTCCCACACCTCACTGTTCTTGAGAATATCATCGAGGCACCGGTGTCGCTCGGCCAGCTGACCCGCCCGGAAGCCATCAGCCTCGCACGGGAACTGCTTGCCCGCGTCGGCCTTGGCGACAAGATCGACGCCTATCCGCGACAGCTCTCCGGCGGGCAGCAACAGCGCGTGGCGATCGCACGGGCGCTGGCCCTGCGGCCGAAAGTGCTGCTGTTTGATGAGCCGACATCCGCACTCGACCCCGAATTGGTCGGCGAGGTGCTGGATGTCATCAAGGAACTGGCCCGCTCCGGCACGACCCTCATCATCGTTACCCACGAGATCGGTTTTGCCCGGGAAGTAGCAGATACGGTGATCTTCATGGACGGCGGCAAGGTCGTTGAGACCGGATCACCCGATCAGGTCCTGAACCGGCCAAGAAATGCCCGCACCAGCGAGTTTCTGGCCAAGGTCCTCTAACCCCAGCGCCGGTTCCGGCATGCATATATCCAAGGAAAGCAACATGATTTTTCGCCCATCCCACATCTCCTTCGCTCTGGCAGTGCTTATCGCCACTGTTTCCGGTCTCGCCATGGTTCACGCCGAAGGTTTTGATCTCAGCCCGGACCAGAGCGGCCGTATCCGGGCGGAAAAGAGCGAAAAGGTCGTTGCCTCGATTCCCGCGACGTTCAAATTCGTCAGGGACGATACGCTGACCGTCGGCATCAGTGTCGCGCACCCGCCGCTCAGCACCTACGCAACGGATGCCAAGACTGTGGTCGGCTATGATCCGGACTTCGCCCAGCTGATTGCCGATATCCTGGGCAAGAAGCTGGACCTGGTGCCGGTTGCCTGGGCGGATTGGCCGCTCGGCCTGGAATCGGGAAAATTCGACGCCGTCATTTCCAATGTCGGCGTCACGGAGCAGCGCAAGGAGAAATTCGATTTCTCCACCTATCGCCTCGGCCTGCATGGTTTCTACGTCAAAGCCGATAGTCCGATCACATCGATCAAGGAGCCAAAGGATATTGCCGGGCTCAGGATCATCACGGGATCGGGAACCATCCAGGAAAAAATCCTGCTCGAATGGGACAAACAGAATGCGGCAAAAGGGCTGAAGCCTGTTGAGCTCCAGTACTATGACGATGACGCTGTCAGCGCGCTTGCCATCCAATCGGGCCGGGCCGATGCGGAATTCAATCCCAATGCGCCCCAGGCCTATCGCGCAGCGATCGATCACAAGATCAAACTGGTGGGGACGGTGAATGCCGGATGGCCGCTCATCGCCGACGTTGCAATCACCACCCGCAAGGGGAGCGGCATTGCCGATAGCTTGACCGCAGCAATCAACGAACTGATTGCCGACGGTAAATATGCCCAGTCGCTGGAACGCTGGAAACTCAGCCCCGAAGCCCTTGATAAATCGCGGACAAACCCGCCCGGCCTGCCAAAGATCTGATTGGCCCGATTCACGAAGCAACAGGGCATTTTCCCATGACAAACACATCCCTCGCCATCAACCATGTGGGCTTCCTCACACCAGGCAATTACCGGGACGACAATCCATATGAAGGATTGGAAAATACGCTCCAACTGCTGGAATTCGGCGAGAAACTGGGATTTGACAGCGGCTGGGTGCGGCAGCGCCATCTCGAACACGGCATATCCTCCGCGGGCGTGTTCCTTGCCGCAGCAACCCAGCGCACCAGCCGCATCCAGCTGGGCACAGCGGTCATCCAGATCGGTTATGAAAGTCCCTATCGGCTCGCCGAGGACCTTTCAACTGTCGACGTCCTGTCGCGTGGCCGGCTCAACATCGGCCTGAGTGCAGGGACGCCCGCCCATGCGGAGCTGCTCGGCCCACGGGTGTTTGATGGCAACTGGAAGGAATACGACCTTTCCCACGAGCGCGTCATTCGCTTCGCCGAAAACCTGCGCGGTGGATTTCTCGCCGATCCCCAGACCGTCATCGCAACGCCGGGCGGGCCGCAACGGCCGCGCCTGCAACCCCATGCCGAGGGGTTGGTCAACCGGATCTGGTATGGCGGTGGGTCGCTCCGATCCGTGGGATGGGCCGGCAGGAATGGCTTCAATCTCATGATCGGCAATGTGACCGCCGGTGAAAACACCGACGATTTCTTCGAAGCTCAGGGCCGCCAACTCGACGCATACCATCACAATCTCGACGGCATCTTCCGCCGCGTGTCGCTTGGACGTGTCATTGTCCCGACTGACAGCGCGGATGCTGGTACCCGCAAGAAATATGCCGACTATGCCGCGAGCCGTCATGAGCGCACCCTGAAGCCGCAGGGCGAGCGTCGTACCCTGTTTCCCAAGGATCTTGTGGGAACATCCGAGCAGATCCTCGAACAGCTTTTCAACGACCCGATTGTTGCGCGCGTCGGAGAATTGCGGCTGGAGCTGCCCTACGAGTTCCAACAGCACGAATATCAGCAAATCCTCTCCGATTTCATCTCCCACATCGCTCCGGAAATCGGCTGGGGCAATCAGCCCGTGCGCATCAGTGCGGGGGCACGGCGCTGAAAAACAACCACAAACCACACTCAAGGGGTTATCCATGACAACCAGACTGCGACTTCTATCCTTTGTGGCCGGGGCATTCATTGCCGCCACCACCCATCTCGCCTTTGCAGCCGGAGACGGCTTCGATCTCAGCCCGGACCAGAAAGACCGCGTGCGGGCCGAGAAAAACGAGAAGGCCATCGAATCCGTATCCAAGAGCTTCAAATTCGTCAGCGACGGCAAGCTCACCATCGGGCTGCACCCGTCCAACCCGCCGCTCAGCACCTATGCCAGCGATGCCACCACCGTCGTCGGTTTTGACGTCGATCTTGCCCAACTGGTGGCGGACAGCCTCGGACGCGAACTGGTACTGGTACCGGTCGCGTGGGCCGATTGGCCGCTTGGGCTTGAATCCGGCAAGTTCGATGCGGTGATTTCCAACGTCACCGTTACCGAACAGCGCAAGGAGAAGTTCGATTTCTCCACCTATCGCAAGGATGAGCTTGGCTACTACGTCAAGGCGGACAGCGCCATCAAGGCCATTAAGGAACCCAAGGATATCGCCGGGCTGAAGGTGATTACCGATGCCGGCACCAATCAGGAGAAAATCCTGCTGGCCTGGGACAAGGAAAATGTCGACAAAGGCCTGAAAGCCATCGAAGTCCAGTATTATGACGATGATGCGGTGAAGTATCTGGCAATCGAATCCGGGCGTGCCGACGCCGTCTTCAGCGTCAATGCAACCCAAGCCTACAAGGCCGCCGTCAACGGCAAGACCAAGCTCGTCGGAACCGTCAGTGGTGGCTGGCCGATCACCGCTGAAGTGGCCGTTACCACGCGCAAAGGCAGCGGCGTGGCGGACGGTGTCACAACGGCGCTTAACGCTGTTATCGCCGACGGCAAATACAAAAAGGTACTCGATCGCTGGAATCTTGGCTCGGAAGCCATCGACAAGGCAACCACCAACCCGCCCGGTCTGCCAAAGAGCTGAGACCCGTTCACATCGAAAGGCCGCACCGGTACAACCGGTGCGGCCTTTTGCTTGGCCTATTCGCCGTAGGGAACCCAGATGTTCTTCACCTGGACAGCGCGGCGCAGATAATCCTTGCCCTGTCCCTGCTGCGTGTTTGCCCAGTCGCGCTGGCGGCCATTGTTGACCCAGGTGGCTTTCAGATTGCCGCACGATGCCTTTTCAACCATCGCACTGCCTTCTTTGGAGCCCACGTACCACAGCGCATCCACTTCGTCGTGTTCAGCCAGGGTCTTCGCCAGAACATCGCGTTCGCCGGTGACGATATTGACCACGCCGCCCGGGACATCCGAGGTGTCCAACACCTGATAGAGATTGGCTGCGAGAAGCGGATGCTTGGTGGATGGCACAGTCACGACACGGTTGCCCATGGCAATGGCTGGCAGAACCAGTGAGATGAACGATAACAGAGGCTGGTCATCCGGACAGACGATACCAACGACGCCCCATGGCTCGTTCATTGCCAGGGTCACATGACGTGACTTGGTGGAATGCACCGCGCCGTCATATTTGTCAGACTGAGCAGCATAGTAGAATATGCGGCGAAGCGCCGTGGCAAACTCGTCAGCTGCCACCTTGGCTGAAACGCCGGTGCTCTCCACCAGCAATGCTTCAAACTCCGCCTGCCGTGCGCTCAAGTTTTCGCCGAGATAGTACAACACCTGCGCCCGGTTATGGGCTGTGACGCCACCCCAGGAACCAGCCTTTGCAGCCGCTTCCACGGCATTGCGGATATCCTTGCGATTGCTGATGCCGGCCTGACCGATGATCTGGCCGCCCTTGCCGACGACCGAATAGCTGTAACCGCCGTCGGGGCGCGCCTGCTTGCCGCCAATGTAGTTCTTGACGGTGCGATCAATTGAACCGCCAAGCGCGACTTTCGCCTCGCCATCCGGCGCTGCCGATGGCTTGAATGCCTGTTCGGCCTTACCGGATGGCAGACGCTTCTCCCAATCCGCGGTCAGGTATTCGTAGAGCCCTTCGCGTCCGCCCTCGCGGCCATAACCGCTTTCGCGGTACCCGCCGAAACCCGCGCCCGCATCCAGCAGGTTGGTCGAGTTGATCCAGACCACACCGGCCTTGACGCGGGCAGCCATGTCGAGGGCCAGATTGATGTTTTCCGACCAGACCGATGCTGCGAGCCCATATTTGGTATTGTTGGCAAGGGCGATGGCTTCGTCGGGTGTGCGGAACGTCGTTGCGGTGGCAACCGGTCCGAAAATCTCCACTTCGCACACGGTCGACGCCGGTTCGACATCGGTGAAGAAACCCGGTGCAAAGAATGCACCCTTGCTGGGCAGTGTTACCGGCGCTTGCCAGAGCGTACCGCCCTCCACCTTGCCCTGTTCTACCAACGATGTAATGCGCTTCAGCTGTCCCTTGGAGACAATCGCGCCGACATCCATGGTCTTGTCGAGCGGATCACCGACCCGCAGGGTTTCCATGCGCTTGCGCAGTTTTGCATAAAACCGCTCGGCAATGCCTTCCTGGATGAGAAGACGCGAACCGGCACAGCATACCTCACCCTGGTTGAACCAGATGGCATCAACCACGCCCTCGACAGCGCCGTCGATATCGGCATCTTCGAACACGATGAAAGGCGATTTGCCGCCCAGTTCCAATGACAGCTTCTTCTCCGAACCGGCAATCTGCTCGCGGATGATACGGCCAACTTCGGTCGAACCGGTGAAGGCCACCTTGTCAATATCGTCATGGCCGCAGATCGCTGCACCCGTGGCGCCATCGCCGTGGACGATGTTGACGACACCAGCGGGCAGGCCGATTTCGTGACAGACTTCGGCGAAAGCAACCGCTGTCAGCGGTGTCAGTTCGGCCGGTTTGAGAACAACCGTATTGCCGGCGGCAAGCGCCGGCGCGATTTTCCACGCCAGCATCAGCAGCGGGAAATTCCACGGGATCACCTGACCGCAGACACCCACGGGTGAAAAGCCTTCGAATTCTGTTTCCACCATCTCCGCCCAACCGGCATGATGATAGAAATGCCGGGCGACCAGCGGAATATCGATGTCGCGGGTCTCGCGGATCGGCTTGCCATTGTCCATGGTCTCCAGAACGGAGAAGAAGCGCTCGCGCTTCTGGATATGGCGGGCAATCGCGTAGAGATATTTGGCGCGTTCGTGACCGGGCAGCTTCGACCATTTGCCGAAGGCCGCACGGGCCGCCTTCACAGCCGCATCGACATCGGCCGCCGTGCCGTGTGCCACCTTCGTCAGAACGGCATCATTGGCCGGATTGATGACGGCAAATGTCTCGCGGCCCTCGGTGCCGGTGAACTTGCCATTGATGAAGTGACCAAAACCCGCCTTGTTGGCATCAAGCCAGCTCTGGACGTCGGTATTGCTCTCTGGTGCCGGGCCATATTCCATCGTGCGAAGAATATCCTTGATCTGTCCCATATTCCTGTTCCTCAAGCGAGTGCGTGGCGCGAAGACGCGGCGTAGCGACCCGTCACATAATGTTCCAGCTGTCGTTCGATATCGCCAAGCATCGAGCTGGCTCCGAGCCGGAACAGATCCGGCTGCATCCACGGCAACCCCAATTCTTCCTTCATCAGGATCAGCCAGTTCATGGCATCCTTAGCCGTCTTCATGCCGCCCGCAGGCTTGAAGCCCACGGTCTGGCCGGAAAGCTCGCCGTAGTCCCGCAAGGCGCGCAGCATCACTAGACTGACGGGCAGCGTGGCGTTGACATCTTCCTTGCCGGTCGACGTCTTGATGAAATCGGCACCGGCCTGCATTGCAACCATCGACGCACGGTAGACATTGCGCAGCGTGTTGAGATCGCCTGTTGCCAGAATGGCTTTCAGATGTGCCTCGCCCGAAGCCTCGCGCATCCGGGAAATTTCATCATAAAGCGCCGACCAGTTCTGGGTAAGAACGTGTTCGCGTGTGATGACGATATCGATCTCCTTGGCACCCTCGCCCACCGCATAGTGAATCTCGGCCAGGCGCTGCGGCAGCGGTGTTAGGCCAGCGGGAAAACCCGTGGCAACGGATGCAACGGGAATGCCCGAACCTTCCAGCGCCTTGACCGCATGGGGAACCATAGTCGGATAGACGCAGACCGCACCCGTTGTAATATGCGCATCGGCTAGTCCGAGCGCTTCCAGAATGTCATCACGCACCGGCTTTTTCGCCTTGGCGCACAGGCGGCGGACGCGGCCCGCCGTGTCGTCTCCGGCAAGAGTCGTCAGGTCGATGCAGGTGATCGCCTTAACGAGCCAGGCTGCCTGATACTCCTTCTTGACCGTTCGCCTGGTGGTCAGTGTCGCCGCCCGGCGCTCCGTAGCCGAACGGTTGACGGCGATGTCCTCGAACCAGTCCGGCAGAAGTTTCGTACCGGTATTGCGCGCGTGGGAATGTGGCATTTGGATTTCCGTGCCCTTTTGGACCAATGGTTGTTGCGTGTTCATCCCCGACCCTTCCTATGATCGATGAAGCGATTGAGCAGGATGGCTGCAACGATGATAATACCGGTGACAGTCATCTGGTAGAAGGAGCCCAATCCCAGAAGATTGAATATGTTGCGGAGAACCTGCAGCAGCATCACGGCAAAAAAGGTACCGAGCACGCCGCCGCGTCCGCCGAAAAGACTTGTACCACCCAGCACGACAGCAGCGATGGCGTCAAGCTCGAGCCCTTGCGCCGCTGTAGGCTGGCCAATGCGCAGGCGCGATGTCAGAAGAATACCGCCCAATGCGGCCATGAACCCTGACACCGCGAAAACCGCCGTGATCATGAACCGGGTCGGCAGGCCGGACAGCCGTGCTGCTTCGGGATTGCCGCCGGTCGCGAAGACATATTCGCCGAACACGGTGAAGCGCAGCACAAGCCCGGCGACAATGCACAGGACAACGAAGATCAGGCCCATCGATGACAGGGAGAAGCCGGGCAGAAGCGGGATCATCGTCGAGCTGATCGACGCGAAACCCTGCGGCAAACCGCTCACGGGTACACCGTCGGTTATCAGATAGGTGATGCCACGGAACGAGACGAGCCCGGCCAAAGTCACGATAAAGCTCGGCACCTGGGCAAGCGCGCTGATCGCCCCCATCCCAGCACCGCAGGCCGTCCCCACCAGTGCCGTTATCGCAACCGCCACGAAGGGGTCAAAGCCATGCGACATCAGCACTGCAACCAGCATGCCGCAAAGCGCAACGACACTGCCGACAGACAGGTCGATATTGCCGGTCAGGATGACGAAGGTCATACCGATGGCAACCACGCCAACAACCGCAGCCTGCTGAAACAGATTGGCAATATTGGTAAAGGTCAGGAAGTTGCTGGACAGCGAGGTCGCGATAACAACCACTGCCAGAAAAATGACGATGAAGTTGTATTCGATCGCCAGATCGACAAGACGCTTGCCGAATGCCGGCGTATCGGCTGGCGGCAATGCGGTTTCAGTGTTGGACATGATTTTCACCCAGAATTGTTGCCCTCAATATTGCGTCGCGGTCCGCAACCGAGGGATCGTATTTGCCGATGTTGCGGCCTTCATGAAATACCCAGATCGTGTCGCAGGCCGCATAAAGCTCATCGAGCTCACTGCTGGCAACGATGACGGCGGCACCTTCCCGCGCGAGCCTGTCGACCAGATTGTAGAGATCTGCCTTGGCGCCGATATCGAGGCCACGGCTGGGCTCGTCGAGGAGCAGCACGCGCGCGCCGTTGATGATCCATTTGGACAGGACGACCTTCTGCTGGTTGCCGCCGGAAAGCTGCACGACAGCCTGCTCCGGCCGGCCATATTTGGTCGACAGGCTTTTCAGAACCGGCGCCGTCTTTTGCTTTTGCAGCGAATGGCGTGTCAGCCAGCTCTCGCGCATCGATGGCAAGGTTGCATTCTTGTAGATCGGGGCGTGCAGGATGAGGCCTTCCGTCTTGCGGTTTTCCGGCACCAGACCGATGCCGCTGCGGATGGCGTGAGCCGGATGACGCGGATGGAACGGCTTGCCTTCCAGCTTGATGTCGCCGTCAAACCTGTTTGCACCGAAGAGCGACTTCAGAAACGATGTGCGGCCGGAGCCGTTCAATCCCGTGAGGCCGACGACCTCGCCCCAGCGCACATCAAGACCGCTGATATCAAGTCCTTCCGGTCCGCGCAGCCGGTTGACGCGGAGCGCGACATCGCCGGTCACCGGCTCACGGGTTTTCCGTTCGATCAGCGAGCGCTGTTTGCCGATGATCGCTTCCACAAGTGCGCCATCCCCGGTGCTCTTGACGTCGAATGTCTCGATGGTCCTGCCACCGCGCAATACGGTGACCCGGTCGCCGATTTCGCGCAGTTCACCCAGCCGGTGGCTGACATAGAGTATGGCAACCCCCTGCCTGACGAGTTCGCGAATGACCTTGAACACACTCTCAAGCTCGGTTTCATTGAGCGATGCCGATGGCTCGTCCATGATGATGATCTTGGCATCCATGGTCAGCGAGCGGGCAATAGCGGTCAGTTGCTGGTTGGCGACCGACAGGGTCTCGACCCGCACTTCCGGTTTGAAATGCGCGCCCACGCGCGTCAACGCTGCGGCTGCCCGTTCCCGGCGCTCCCTGTGATTGATCAATCCAAACCGGCCCGGTGCATGGCCGAGAAACAGGTTCTGTTCGACGGTCAGTTGCGGGACGAGATCGAGTTCCTGATAGATCATCGAAATGCCAAGCCGCGCGGCCTGAGACGGAGAATGCAAGTCAACAGGCTTGCCATCCAGCAGAAGCGAACCATCGGTCGGGCGGAAAGCTCCCGCTATGATCTTGAGCAGTGTCGATTTGCCGGCGCCATTGGCGCCAAGAAGACAATGCACCTCTCCGGCACGGACATTCAGCGAAGCCGACTCCAGGGCGGTGATATTGGGCGGGAATTTCTTCGACACCTGCTGGACGGTCAAAACATCAGTCGTCACTTGCGGCCTCCAATGCATAGCGGGCCGTTGCTTCGTCTGTAACGATAACCGAGACAAAACCGGCCTTCAGGGCAGCCAGGGCTATCTGCAATTTTTCCTCGCCCGCAACGACCCCTATCGAGCGCTGCTTGGTCTTGAGGTAATCAAGCCGAAGCCCAACCGTGCGGTCGTCAATCGTCTGATCAACGATGTTGCCATCCTTGTCGAGGAAGCGACCAAGAATGTCTCCGACGGCGCCCGCATCTTTCAGCCGGTCGATATCGGCCTCTTCAAGATAACCGGAACTGAGCAGCACGGATTCGTGTGTAATGCCGCCCATGCCGAAACAGACCACATCCGCCTGCATCGCAAGTTTGAGAACACGCTCGATGATCGGATCTTCTTCAAGCACTTCGCGGGTGCTTTTCTTGCCCAATATGGCAGGAACCGGCAAAAGCGTGGCGATGCCGTTGCCTGCCTTGGCGAATTCCTCCGCAACGGCACTTGTATGGGTTGAGGTCGAACGCAAATTCGTCGAGCCGTTGACCAGAACCACATGCACGCCCGGGTTCCAGTTGTTCGGCAGGAATTTGGCAACCGCGGACATGGTGCGGCCCCAGGAGACACCGATCAGATCGGCCTTGGGATTGAGGCCCGCCAGATACTTTGCGGCTGCCTGCGCTACACTCTCCATGAGAAGGGCTGAATCCGTTGTTCCGCCCGATGGGACGACGATGGCGTCGCGCAGACCGAATTCCTGTTGCAGGCGCACTTCGAGCTCCGTCCGCCGATAGGCGCGCGGCGTGATCTCGATGCGCACAACCCCCAATTCCTTGGCTTCGATGAGCAATCGCCCTACCTGCCAGCGCGTCAGACCGAGTTCCGTGGCAATCTCGCTCTGGGTGCGCTCAAGATCGTAATAAAGCTTGGCGACGCGCACCATCAGGTGCTCCCGCTGCTCGTCGGAAGGCAACCGGACAGATGGATTGATCCGTGCGTCGCTCATTGTGCAGCCCCCGCCAATTGCCTTGCGCTCAATGCATGCAGCGCCGGCGTCAATGTTTCGGTCGTATCCCGATAGAGCGCCATCGTATCCCGATAGCGCCTGCTGCGCACGGGGTCAGGCTGCACTTCCCGCGTCGGAGCAGCGCAGGCTTCCGACGCCGCGATGAGGTCGGGAAACAGTCCAAGCGCATGGGCGGAACACACGGCCGTTCCGATGAGAGAGAGATTGTCATCACTCGCCACGTGAACGGGCCGGCCGATGGCGTCGATTGTCGCCTGCAACCACAGCGGGTTCTTGCAGATGCCGCCAGCCATGACGATCCGCTCGACGGAAACGCCGCGTTCTTCCAGAACCGCAACGACATTGGCGGAACCAAGCGCAATGGAATCCACCGCCGAGGAATAGATGTCTGCCCTATCATGACTGAGCGACAGGCCGAGGATTGCTCCGCGCAGATCAGCATCCCGGTAGGGTGTGCGGTTACCCATCCAATAATCGAGCGTCAAAAGGCCTGAATCCTGCGCTGAAACCACAGACGCCTGGCGGATCAGATCGCGGTGGCCCTGCTCGTCCAATCCGAAAATCGTGCTGCTGAACCAGTTGAGGATTGACCCGGCCGAAACCTGTCCCGCCTCCACCAGCCACAACCCATCGACGAGTGCATTGGGATAAGGTCCCCAGAAGCCGGTGACATTCCCCTGTTCCTTCAGGTGTGTCAGATGCACAACGGATGTCCCGCCGATGATCAGCATTCCACCCGCAGCAACGGTTCCCGCACCAAGCAGACCGATATGCGCATCGATGCCACCCTGGGCAAGAAGCGGTTGCGAAGCGATGCCAAGGGCTGCCGCAACGTGCGGTTTCAATGATCCGATAGCATCGCCGACCGGAACGATCCTTTGCGGCAGCTTGTCCTGCAACGCGGGAATACCGAGCGCTTCATAGATCTCTGGAACAAACGCGCCATTCTTTGAATCATAATTCCACTTGCAGGCGGCATTCATGCGCGAGCCTACCCACGCGCCGCACAGCCTGTAGTTGATGAAATCCAGCGCTTCGCAAATGATATCAGCCTCGGCAAAGATGGCTGGTTCATGTTCGGCCAGCCACATCGCCTTGGGAACCAGCCATTCGACGGCATCGCCGCCGCCGCTATAGGCCATGACGGGATGATCAACCTTTTCCGTGGCGCGAGCCTCTTTGGCCGCCCGGCAGTCCATCCAGAGAATAGCCGGATAAAGCGGCGTGCTTTCCCTGTCGCAAATCACAACGGAGGAAGCAGTCGTGGCAACACAAACCGCAGCTATTTCAGTCGATCCACATTGCTCGACGGCCTGACGGCCGGCCCTCAGAAGCGCATTCCACCACTCCTCTGGCTGCTGTTCTGCCCAGCCAGCATGGGGATATATGGTGGAATAACTGGCTTCCGACAGCGAGAGCATGGTCCTGCGCTCGACATCGTAAACACCGGCGCGGACTCCTCCCGTGCCAAGATCAAAGTTCAGGACAAGTGTCATCCTGCCGTCTCCTCCCTCGATTCCCTGCCTCTTTCCGAAGTCTTTCAGGGCCGGAACATGACCTTCGAAAAGAACATGCTCCTGTCAGTCCGGAACTTTTCGAACATTCCCGGCAACTCGGCAAGGTCGAGATCATGGGTTATCATGAATTCCCATTCCAGTGCGCCGGATCCCAGCTTTTCCAGCGTGACCGTCCATTGCGGTCCCGGATAGGGCGCGCCGAACGAATTCCACGAGCCATGCAGCGACACCTCCTGCCGCAGGAAATGCTGGAATGTCTTGTTGTCCAGGGTTACCTCCGCAACCGGAATGCCGATGAAGACCACATGACCGCTCGGTGCGGCCATCTTCACCGCCATATTGATCGATGAAGGGTGTCCGGCGGCTTCGATAATCGTGTCGCAAAGCAGGTTGGCGGGAATGTCCGCACCGGACAGGAATGTGTGCGTTGCACCGGCACGGCGCGCCATGGCCAGCTTTTCCTCCGATACATCGACGGCAACCACATCGCTCGCGCCCATCAGCTTGAGCCATTGAATGGCAAACAGGCCAATCGGACCACAGCCAATGACGCCGCCGCGCCGGCCCATTTCGATACCGCCCGCTTTCCATATGGCATGAATGGCGATGGACGCAGGATCGGTCATGGCGACCGCTCTTGGATCAATCCCCTTTGGTGTTTTCAAAAGGTTGGAAACGGGAACGCAGACAAATTCCGCATAGGCGCCGTCCCGGCGCGAACCGAAATAATCATAGTCACGGCAGCGTGAAAACTGCCCTTTCTGGCACTGGTCGCATTCGAAGCATGGCAGCATCGGTGGAATGGCCACCAGTTCGCCGAGGTCAAAGCCTTCAACGCCTTCGCCAAGCTCAGTGATATGACCGGAAAACTCATGGCCGCAGATGAGCGGCATCCTGTGCGCGCCCTTGATCAGCATGCGCGGCAGATCCGACCCGCACACACCCACCGACGCGACGCGGACAATCACGTGTCCCGGCTTGATCTGTGGTTCCGGGACGTCTTCGAGGCGAATGTCGCCCGGGGCATAGAGAACTGCTGCACGCATCATGGTATCCTGTGGGTATATAATAATGGGAGCTGCGGAACAGGTCTGCTCCGCAGGCTCGGGAGGAGGCCTTACTGGCCGAGAACGTGCGGGCGATATTCGGCAAACAGTCCGGCGCGGGGGAAATCCGCAACATTCTTGGACGTCACCAGTGCCGTGCCCGCATCGACAAAGGACGAAACCGGCTTCTTGGCCGCCGCTTCGCGGGCAACCTGAATTGTCACGTCACCGAGATATTTGGGATCATTCAGCGCTGAGCCGACATAGTTGCCGCCGTCGGCAATGATGGTGAGCGCTTCCGACAAACCGTCCACGCCAGCAACCAGCACATCGCTGCGGTTGTTTTCCTTGAGCACCTGCAGGGCGCCAAGCGCCATATCGTCATTGTGCGCATAGACAACCTTCACATCCGGATTGGCCTGAAGCAGGTCCTGCATGGCGGTGACCGCATTGGCGCGGATATATTCCGCATAGGGACCTTCGACGATGGTGTGACCCGACCCTTCAATGGCGCTGTGAAAACCGTCGCGCCGATCCATCATGACCGCACCGCCGGCATCGCCCTGGATCTCGATGATCTTGGCTTTCTCGACACCGTCAGCCTTCAGGCGCGCGACTACCGCTTCGCCGACCAGCTTGCCCATGTTCTTGTTGTCGCGGCCGACATGGGCGGTCACGCCCTTGCCGTTGACGCTGCGGTCAACCGTAATGACCGGAATACCGGCAGCAACGGCTGCTTCGAGCGATGGCACGACCGCATCGGGATTGACCGGGTTGATGATCAGCGCGTTCACGCCCTGGGTAATCAGATCCTGAATGTCATTGTTCTGCTTGCTGACATCACCGTTGGCATCGAGGAAAACCAGTGTATCGCCGCCGGCCTTGGCGGCCGCTTCCGCTCCTGTCTTGAGCTGCACATAAAACGGCGACTGCAAGGTCACCTGACTGAACCCGATTTTCAGGCCTTCCGCATTGGCTGCGGTCATGCCCAGACCTGCCACCAATGAAATGGCGGTTCCGGCAAAGGCGAATCTGAACAAAAAGCTGCGACGGTTGAGCATGGTTTTCCTCCCCAAAGACTCATTTTTCTGGCAAATCTACATTTGAGCAAATATCGCTCATTTGTTATTTTAGATAATCAGAAGTTGCTGAATGAGTCAACGCGGTTGACAAGATCGCTGGAGAAAACAAATAAGCAGTTGAAATATATGTGATATTCATCCGCCCCATGTGGCGTCTGTCCGGCGAATGCAGAGGGAATGGTGTGAACAAAGGATCCGCAGCAAACCACAAAAGTTGCATTTGCAGGTGAGAGCGCTCTAAGCTCAGCTCTTCGCATCGTGAGTTCGCACCATGTCCAGCCCAATACAGATCACGCCGGAACGCATTGTTGAAACCGAGCGTCTCATCCGGCCGCACATCCGGCATACTCCTGTCATACGGGCCGATCTCGGTGACTTCGGTCTGCCGCCGCGCGGTGTCGATTTCAAACTTGAATTTCTGCAGCACTCTGGTTCGTTCAAGGCGCGCGGCGCCTTTGCCAACCTGCTTACCCGCCCAGTGCCGGAAGCGGGCGTGGTTGCCGCATCAGGCGGCAATCATGGTGCTGCTGTTGCTTATGCCGCCATGCGGCTTGGGGTACCCGCAACCATATTTGTGCCCGGCGTCACCGCACCTGCCAAGGCGGACCGCATCCGCAGTTACGGTGCAAACCTCGTTGTTTCCGGAGACCGGTATGCCGATGCCCTGGCGGCGAGCGAGCAGTTCGTGGCGGAACGCAGGGCCATGCCGGTTCACGCCTTCGATCAGCCGGAAACCCTGCTCGGCCAGGGAACGCTTGGCCTGGAAATCGAAATGGACCTGCCTGCCATCACGACCCTTTTGGTCGCGGTGGGTGGCGGCGGCCTGATTGGCGGGATTGCCGCCTGGTTTTGCGGCCGCGTCAAAATCGTCGCTGTCGAACCGGAGGGGGCACCGACCCTGCACAGGGCATTCAGCGCAGGCAGACCCGTTGATGCGCCGACGGAAGGCATCGCCGCCGATTCCCTGGCGCCGAGGCGCGTCGGAGAACTGATGTTCCCGTTTGCCCGGGATTTTGTCGCGCAGTCCGTGCTTGTCTCGGACGATGACATTCGAGCTGCGCAATCCGCCCTTTGGGAGCGGCTGCGCATTGTCGCTGAGCCCGGTGGCGCCGCCGCCTTTGCTGCGCTTCTGGCACAGAAATATGTTGCCGGTCCGGACGAGCGTGTTGGCGTTCTCCTGTGCGGCGCAAATACGGGCGCTGTGCACTTTTAAGAGGGCTGCACCTGCACGCCTTGCATCCAACGACGAAAGCCCCGCTTTTGGCGGGGTTGTGTTTGTGTTTTGGGAGAAGCTGGTTTTTGTTGGTTGCGGGGACAGGATTTGAACCTGTGACCTTCAGGTTATGAGCCTGACGAGCTACCGGGCTGCTCCACCCCGCGCCACCATATCGCCGCTTGGCGATGGAAGTAATTATGCTCTTACATTGGTGTTATTGCAAAAGCAAAAGGCCGCTTTAGGCGGCCTTGGATGCGTTGGTATGGA
>NZ_JAFCVE010000015.1:0-49373 GCF_049896885.1 Phyllobacterium sp. SL163
GCCGGCTGGACCGCGGATTATGCCGATGCCGAGAACTTCATGGTGATCAATCTGAGCACTAACACCACCTTCAATTATGGTCGCTGGAACAATCCGGACTTCGATGCCCTGGTCAAGAAATCCTACGACGAAAAAGACCCCGCGGCCCGCGCCAAGATTCTGCATGAAGCCGAAACACTGGTCCTGCAGGAACAGCCCGTCGCGCCGATGATGAATTTCGGCCAGCTCTGGCTCGTCTCCAACCGCGTCAAGGGCTGGAAGGACAACGGCACCAACGACCATCTGAGCAAATATCTGAGCCTTGAACAGTAATCGCGTGCGCGCCGCCGCCAGCGCGATGCGCCTGAATCAATGAGGGAAAGGACGGTAAATGATGTCTATTAAGTTCAGTCTGCGCACCGCAATCCTGCTTGGCACGCTGACGCTTGCCGCAAGTCCCGCCCTCGCCGAAGCGGTCCTGCACCGGGGCAATGCGGGCGAACCCAATACGCTCGACCAATCCCAGACATCCATCGATATCGAGGCCTTTGTCGTAAAGGACCTCTACGAAGGGTTGACCGTCTACGATGCCAAGGGCGCCATCATACCGGGTGCGGCGGAAAGCTGGACGGTATCGGATGACGGCACGGTCTATACATTCAAGCTTCGCGCCAATGCCAACTGGTCGGATGGCACGCCGGTCACAGCGGAAGACTTTGTCTTCTCCTATCGCCGCATCGAGGATCCGAAGACGGCGGCCAAATACGCCAATATCCTTTATCCCATCAAGAATGCGGAAAAGATCAACAAGGGTGAATTGCCGCTCGATCAGCTTGGCGTGAAGGCCGTCGATGCCAAGACCGTCGAGATTACGCTCGAGCGGGCGACGCCCTTCTTCATCCAGCTGATGGCGCACCAGACGGCGTTGCCCATCAACAAGGCCAGTTTTGAGAAGAATGGCCCGGATTTCGTCAAACCCGGCAAGATGGTGTCGAACGGCGCCTTCCAGCTTGTCGACCATGTGCTCAACGATCACCTGACCGTCGGCAAGAACCCCAATTACTGGGATGCGGCCAATGTCAAACTGGACAAGGTCATCTTCTATCCGTTGGAAGATGATGCAGCGGCGGTCCGGCGCTTTGAAGCCGGGGAACTCGACACGGTCTACAATTTCTCGGCGGACCAGATCGAGCGCCTGCGCAAATCCTGGGGCGATCAGGTGCATGTGACCCCGGCGCTCGCCACCTATTATTATGCCTTCGACACGCGCACCGAGCCCTTCAACGATGTGCGCGTGCGCAACGCACTCTCCATGTCGGTTGATCGCGACTTCCTCGCCAAGGAAATCTACAGCGGCGCGCAACTGCCGACCTATTCGCTCGTGCCGCCCGGTCTTGCCACCTATGGCGAACCGTCCAAGGCGGCCTTTGCCGACATGTCGCAGCTCGACCGCGACGACAAGGCTGTCGCGCTGATGAAAGAGGCGGGCTACGGTCCGGGCGGCAAGCCGCTCAACATCGAGATCCGCTACAACACCAACGCCAACCATGAACGGGTGGCAACAGCTGTCGCCGACATGTGGAAGAAGGCGTTCGGCGCCAACGTGACCCTGATGAACCTCGACGTGTCGTCGCACTATGCCTACCTGCAGGAGGGCGGCAAGTTCAACGTTGCCCGGGCCAGCTGGTTTGCCGATTATGCCGATGCGGAAAATTTCCTGGCCCTGAATGTCAGCAGCAACAAGACATTCAACTACGGGCACTACAACAACCCGGAATATGACGCGCTGATGAAGAAATCCTATGACGAGCGCGATCCCGCAGCCCGGTCGAAGATCTTGCATGCGGCGGAAGCCCTGCTGACCCGGGACGAGCCCATCGCATCGCTGATGAACAGCGCCAACATCTGGCTCATCTCCAAGCGGATCAAAGGCTGGGGCGACAATCCAACCAACGAACACCTGAGCAAATATCTGAGCCTTGCGGAATGATTTCTGTCCTGAACGCAACGGTCTAATTGAGTGAGTAGGTGCAGCTGCTGCGGAAGCTGCACAGAAGAGAGAGTATATCTCCATGTTTCATTTCGTCCTTCGCCGACTGGCGAGTGCAGTGCCGACATTGTTCATTGTCGTCACCATTTCGTTCTTCCTGATGCGGTTTGCACCGGGCGGTCCCTTCAACCTTGAAAGACCGCTGCCGCCGGCGACGATGGAAAACCTGATGAAGGCCTACCATCTCGATCAGCCGCTCTGGAACCAGTACCTGCAATATCTCAAGAATGCAGTGACCGGCGATTTCGGCCCCAGCTACATCTACAAGGACAACACGATCGCCGAGCTGATCGGCAAAGGCCTGCCTTACTCGGTGGAACTTGGATTCTATGCCTTGCTCCTTGCACTCTTCGGCGGGGTCATTGTCGGAACGATCGCGGCTTTGCGCCAGAACAGTTTCCTCGATTTCCTCATCATGTCCGTCGCGACAATCGGCGTGACGGTACCCAATTTCGTCGTGGGCCCGGTGCTCACCCTGATTTTCGCGGTACTGTTGTCCCTTTTGCCCGCGGGTGGCTGGGGTGACGGATCGTGGCGCTTCCTGATATTGCCGATGATTGCGCTGGCGCTGCCGCAGCTGGCCGTCTTTGCCCGTCTCACGCGCGGCTCGATGATCGAAGGCCTGCATACCGATCACATCCGCACGGCGCGTGCCTACGGATTGCCGCCAAGGACCGTCGTCATCACCCATGCCATGCGCGGGGCACTCCTGCCGGTTGTCTCCTATCTCGCGCCCTGCGCCGCCGCGCTGCTGACCGGTTCCGCCGTGGTCGAAACCATCTTTACCATTCCCGGCGTCGGCCGCTATTTCGTGCTGGGTGCCATCAATCGCGATTACACGCTCGTGATGGGAACGGTCGTTCTCGTGGCGATTTTCGTCATCGTTTTCAATCTTGTGGTCGATATTCTGTACGGCCTTCTTGATCCGAGGGTTCGCCATGACTGATATATCGACAACAAGCATCCCCGAGAAGGAAACCCAGGGGCGCAG
This sequence comes from Phyllobacterium sp. SL163, assembly GCF_049896885.1. Taxonomy (NCBI): domain Bacteria; kingdom Pseudomonadati; phylum Pseudomonadota; class Alphaproteobacteria; order Hyphomicrobiales; family Phyllobacteriaceae; genus Phyllobacterium; species Phyllobacterium sp. SL163. The sequence goes on from NZ_JAFCVE010000015.1 coordinate 3,021, forward strand.
CCTGTTTCAGCTGGCAACGCTCCGCTTCCGCCGCAACCGTGCGGCGATGGCCGGCTGCGTGGTGCTGTTCTTCATCACCCTCTTTTCCTTCTTCGGACCCTATTTCCTCAGTCATACCTACGATCAGGTATTCCCGTCCTACGTCACCATCCCGCCGAGCCTTGAAGCCTTGCCGAAGGCCGATACCCTCGGCGAGGTGATGGCAGGCGTGGCAAGTCGTGCGCGGGTGCAGCTGAAGGAATTTGCCGTCGACGGCAACACCTTCACCGCAACCATTCATTCGGACCAGCCGATCGATCCGCGGGCGACCCGCTATTTCGACCGGGCGAACGAGTTTCAGGGGACGAAGGTGGCGGCCACGGAAGACGACGGCAAAACGCTGAAGCTGTCAGGCAATGTCAATCGCGAATACTTCTTCTTCGGCACCGACGCCAACGGCCGCGACATGCTGGCCCGCATCATGCTCGGCGGGCAGATTTCGCTGGCCGTCGGGTTCCTTGCCAGCCTTGTTTCACTGGCTGTCGGCGTAACCTACGGCGCCATCTCCGGTTACATCGGCGGGCGTGTCGACAATGTGATGATGCGCCTGATCGAGATTCTCTATTCCCTGCCGTTCGTGTTTCTCGTCGTGGTGCTCGTCGTCTTCTTCGGGCGCAGTTTTATCCTGATCTTTCTGGTGATCGGTGCCGTGGAATGGCTTGATATGGCACGCATTGTGCGCGGTCAGACCCTTGCCCTGAAACGCCGCGAATTCATCGGTGCGGCGCAGGCCCTGGGGTTGACCGACTGGCAGATCATCCGCCGGCACATCATTCCCAATACGATTGGTCCCGTCATCGTCTTCGTCACGGTCGTGGTTCCGAAAGTCATCCTTCTGGAAAGCTTCCTGTCCTTCCTCGGTCTCGGTGTTCAGGCGCCGCTGACCAGTTGGGGCGCGCTGATTTCCGAAGGTGCAAACAAGATGCAATCTGCACCATGGTTGCTGATTTTCCCTGCCATTTTCTTTGTCGTCACCCTGTTCTCGCTGAACTTCATCGGTGACGGCCTGCGTGATGCACTCGACCCGAAGGACCGCTGAAATGACGGACAACAAAGATGCAGTATTGTCCGTGCGCGGACTGAAAGTCGACTTCACCACGCCGGACGGCGACGTCAATGCCGTCAAGGGCATCGATCTCGATGTTCTTCCCGGCGAAACGCTGGCCGTCGTTGGGGAATCCGGCTCCGGCAAGAGCCAGACCATGATGGGCATCATGGGTCTCCTGGCGCAGAACGGCCGCGTGGCCGGCTCGGCAAAATATCGCGGCAAGGAGCTGGTCGGCCTGTCGACCAAGGCGCTCAACGAGGTGCGCGGCTCGAAAATCACCATGATTTTCCAGGAGCCCATGACCTCGCTCGACCCGCTTTACACAATCGGGCGACAGATTGCCGAGCCCATCGTCCACCACAAGGGTGTCAGCTTCAAGCAGGCGAAGGTGCGCGTGCTCGAACTGTTGAAGCTTGTCGGCATTCCCGAACCGGAACGGCGCATCAACAGCTACCCGCACGAAATGTCCGGCGGTCAGCGTCAGCGCGTCATGATTGCCATGGCGCTTGCCAACGAACCGGATCTTCTGATTGCCGATGAGCCGACCACCGCGCTCGACGTGACGATCCAGGCCCAGATTCTTGATCTCCTGCGCGATTTGCAGAAGCGGTTCGGCATGGCCATCGTGCTGATCACCCATGATCTTGGCGTGGTCAAACATTTTGCCGAGCGCGTGGTTGTCATGCGGCGCGGCGAGGTCGTCGAAAAAGGGACGATCAAGGACATCTTTGAACGCCCGCAGGAAGACTATACCAAGATGCTGCTGGCCGCGGAGCCCAGCGGCAGCAAGTCGGCGCCGGAAGACAAGGCGCCGATCATGCTGGAAGGGCGCAATGTCACGGTCGACTTCGCCATTGGCGGCGGTTTCTTCACCAGCGCACACACGCGCTTCCGCGCGGTGGACGGTGTAACGGTCCGGCTCAAGCAGCGGCAAACCATCGGCATTGTCGGTGAATCCGGCTCCGGAAAGTCAACGCTCGGCCGGGCGCTCCTGCGGCTTCTGCCGAGCAATGGCCAGTATCATTTTGAAAACAAGAACATTTCCGGCTTTGATCGCGCTGCCATGCGGCCGCTGCGCCGGGAATTGCAGCTGGTGTTCCAGGATCCCTACGGCTCGCTTTCGCCACGCCAGACAGTGGGCGAAATCATCACCGAAGGCCTGCTCATCCACGAGCCGCAACTGTCACGCGCCGACCGCGACAAGCGTGCCATTGCGGCACTCAAGGAAGTGGGGCTCGATCCCGGCGCTCGCAACCGCTATCCGCACGAGTTTTCCGGGGGACAACGGCAACGCATCGCCATCGCGCGCGCCATGATCCTCAAGCCGAAAGTCGTCATTCTCGATGAACCGACCTCGGCGCTCGACCGGTCTGTGCAGGGTCAGGTGATCGAACTTCTGCGCGACCTGCAGGCCAAGCACGATCTGTCCTACATCTTCATCAGTCACGATCTCGCAGTCATCAAGGCGATGTCCGACTATGTGATCGTGATGAAGAGCGGCAAGATCGTCGAGGAAGGCCAGACCGACGATATTTTCGATGCGCCGCAGCACGATTATACCAAGACGCTGATCGGCGCCGCATTCGATTTGGATTAGTGCGGCTTGCATTTGCAACAGAAAAAGTTCATTTTATAGATCGAAGTGTATATCCATATAGACGACGAGTTATAGAATGGCTTTTTCCGTCAAAGACGAGACCACAGATGCTGCGGTTCGGCGGCTCGCGAAACTTAAAAACACAAGCCTCACGGATGCTATTCGTGAGGCCGTTGTGAATGAGTACAATCGCACCGCGAGAAAAACTCCCTTGCAGGAGAGGCTGGCGGCGCTTTCCGAACGCTACCAGGCTTATCCCACGACTGGTGAGGAAGCCGACAAAGCCTTCTTTGATGATCTTTCCGGAGATCTCTGATGTTCATCGATGCATCAGCCATCATTGCGATAATCGGCAATGAAGACGACGCTTTGTCACTGTCGGCGCGGTTGGCCCAAGCATCAGCAATCTACATATCACCCGTCGTGACCTACGAAGCGGTAACGGGTCTGGCCCGCAAAAGGGCCTGCCCGATAGATGTGGCGGAAGAACTGGTTGAAGCATTTATTGAAGAGACACAGGCAACAATCCTCGACATCACAGCCAGCGTGGGGAAGGAGGCCATCAAGGCATCCGGCAGATATGGCCGAGGCCGCCACAGGGCGGACCTCAATATGGGCGATTGTTTCGCCTATGCCTGCGCAAAGGCGAACAACTTGCCGCTCCTCTTCAAGGGAAATGATTTCCCCCATACCGATATAGAAGTTGCTTGAAACGGCCCGCTCTCGTTAAAGCTCAGACCGCCAAGGCGGATTTGCTCCGGCGCGCGATACGGTGACAGCAGACGCCTTCACACCGAGCAGCAAGGCCTCGCGGATTTGCCCTTCCTCAAGCGACGTCAGCGCAGCTTTGGCCAGAAGGCCGGCTTCCTGCAGCGAGGTGAGGACGCCCGCCGTGAACGTATCGCCGGCGCCGACCGTATCGACAACTGCAACCTTCTGTGCCGCCACGTGCACGGCCAGCTCAGATGTATAGCCGGTCACGCCATCGGCACCATGGGTGACGAGAATGAGCTTCGGGCCATGCTGCGATGCCGGGACAATCCAGCGCCGTGCAATCTCTTCCATCGTGCCGCTTTCACCGAACCAGCGCATATCCTCATCGGAAATCTTGACGATATCGCTCATGGCGATCATGCGGCGCATGCGCGCCAGATGCTTTTCCTTGTCGGGAATAAAGCCCGGCCGGATGTTGGGGTCGAGAACGATGACGCGCTTTTCATGCTCGCGCGCCATCAGCGCTTCATAGGTCGAGCCGCAGGGTTCCGGAATGAGGCTGATCGCGCCGAACTGCAGCGTCGTGACATTGTCCTCCAGCGCCGGCAGATCGCCGAGGGCGAGTGAACGCCCGGCACTGTTCTCGTCGTAGAAGGTGTAGCTGGCCTGGCCGTCGGTCAGGCGCACGAAGGCAAGCGTCGTGGGCTGCGGCGAAATATGCGCGTAGCGCGTGCCGACATGGTTGGCCGCCAGGCTTTCACGCAGCATCTGACCGAAGAAATCCGAGGAAACGCCGGAATAGAATTCGGTCGGCACGCCGAGGCGGCCCAAGGCAATGGCCGTATTGAAAACCGCGCCGCCGACATAGGGCGCAAAAGCCGGTTCACCCGCTTCGCTCGTGCGCGGCAACATGTCGATCAGCGCTTCACCACAACATAGAATCATTTGTCAGTTTCTTTCGATGGATAAATGACGCCCTTGCGGACGATGATATTGCCGTAAAGCCTTGGTTCGCTTGTCGCGATGATGGTGTGGGCATCCTTCACCCGTGTGTAGAACGCATCACCGACCAGCGGCAAGAGCGAAAATCCGGGGGCGCGGCGCGCACAGACTTCGCTCATTTCCTCGTGCACCGGATCAAGGAGATCGGGATTTCCCTTCACCGTTGCGCGGAACAGCGCGTGCGGCACGAAATCATCCACCGGCATGACCTGCAGGATCGCATCGAGGATGGGAATCAGCGGCAGGCCATCGGCCCGGATCAGCCGCCGGGCATGTTCCAGCGCCGGATAATTGCCGTCGACCAGCGCGATTTCGTCGCCATGGCCCATGGCACGCAAGGTCGCGAGAAGCTCCGGGCCCAGGATGGGCGGAATACCAATCAGCACGTTCAATCGACCTTTCTGAATATTTTCTGTCCGATGAGGAACCGGTCCGACAGGGCAAGGCTGGCGGCCCCGAGCGCTCTGGCATGAATGCCGACCGAGCCTTCGACAATGACGGGCAGCTCGATCCCCTCCAGATCGAATGTTCCGACATGGGTGCGCACGGCATCGACGATCCGTGCACGCACGTGCGCGGGCATCCAGCCATCGATAACGGCCGCTTCAAAATCGACAACCGACGCGGCGGCAATCACAGCCTGCGCAATGGCCTTGCCCGAACGGTCGATCCAACCGTCCAATTCCTCACCCATCGGGCCCCAATCATCGGGCGAGGTCCACAGCGGGGAGGGATCGCGGCCAAGGCCGGTGACGATGCGCTCCAGCGCGGTGATCGATGCAATGTCGATCAGCTGCTGCGTGGTCCCGTCGGGACCGGGCACCGGCATGGAACCGAGCGCGCCGGCATTGCCGCTGCGCCCCGCATAGAGGCTGCCATTGATGACGATACCGCCGCCGATGAACGAGCCGATATAGAAATAGACGAAATCATTGAGGTCTTTTGTCTCGCCGAAGACAAGCTCCGCACCGCAGGCGGCCGTGATGTCATTCTGCAGATAGACCGGAAAATCGCAGATGGCGGCAATGGATGCCTTGATATCGGACTGGCGCCACTGATCGAGGATTTCCTGCGGCGCCCCGACTGTATCGGCCCATTTCCACAGTTCGAACGGCGCGGCTATGCCAAGACCGGCAACCTTCGAACGCTGCTTCGCGTCAAGGCCATCCAGCATCGTCGCGATGCCATCCCTGGTGAAAGCCAGGACCGAATCCGGCGTGGGATAGGCATAGGGCATATGCAGCATAGACCGGATACGCCCGACAAAATCGATCAACACCAGATCCGCACTGCGCCGCCCGATCTTCAGGCCGAGGAAGAAGGCACCCTCCGGATTGAGCGACATGGGAATGAGCGGCTGGCCGATGCGGCCGCGCAGCGGCTCTTCGCGCGAAAGCAGCTCGTCGGCTTCCAGCATGCGCATGATGATCGAGATTGTCTGCGCCGAAAGTCCTGTCATCCGCGCAATGGCTGTTTTGGCAAGGCTGCCGTGCTGGCGCAACAGCGAAAGCACGACCCGCTCATTGTGGTCGCGCATGCCGCTCTGGTTTGTTCCCTGATGAAGCGGCGGCCGTGTTCCTCCCGGACCGTGGCGCTCCGATAGTCTGATGCCCAAAAGGACGTCCTCCCTGATATCGGCGCGACAATGGAGCCATCAGGCAAACCTGTCAATAATAAATAAGAGTGATTTATTAATGTTGACAGCTTGGCGAGGCTGGTATTTCCTAGGGTAGCACTTGGCCGGGAGGATAACTGTCCGAGGTGTTCATGCGAAAGTAGGGCTGCCCACCGGCAGCGCGTCGTATTACGATCAAACTCTGGGAGGTAGTGACATGCGCAGAAGCATTTATCTGAAATCAACCATTCTTGGTGCCGCCGTTGTGGCCATCGCCGCCTTTGCCGCTCCGGCACAGGCTGCAGGCGTCGGCGCCTGCCTGATCACCAAGACGGACACCAATCCGTTCTTCGTCAAGATGAAAGAGGGCGCCGTTGCCAAGGCAAAGGAACTCGGCGTCGACCTCAAGACCTATGCCGGCAAGATCGACGGCGACAGCGAAAGCCAGGTGGCCGCGATTGAAACCTGCATCGCCGATGGTGCCAAGGGCATCCTGATCACCGCATCAGACACGGCCGGCATTGTTTCGTCGGTCAAGCAGGCCCGCGATGCCGGCGTCCTCGTCATTGCACTCGATACACCGCTTGATCCGATCGATGCGGCAGACGCAACATTTGCCACGGACAATCTTCTGGCGGGCGAACTCGTCGGCAAGTGGGCCGCTGAAACGTTGGGCGACAAGGCCAAGGATGCAAAAATTGCCTTCCTTGACCTGACACCCTCGCAGCCATCGGTCGATGTCCTGCGCGATCAGGGTTTCATGAAGGGCTTTGGCATTGACGTGGTCGACATCAACAAGATCGGCGACGAAACAGACCCGCGCATTGTCGGCCATGACGTTACCAACGGCAATGAAGAAGGCGGCCGCAAGGCAATGGAAAACCTTCTGCAGAAAGATCCTGGCATCAACGTCGTTCACACGATCAATGAACCGGCCGCGGCCGGTGCCTACGAAGCACTGAAGGCATTCGGCAAGGACAAGGGCGTCCTTCTGGTGTCCATCGACGGCGGCTGCCCGGGCGTGAAGAATGTCGAAGCCGGTATCATCGGCGCAACCTCGCAGCAGTATCCGCTGATGATGGCTTCGCTCGGCATCGAGGCAATCAAGAAGTTCGCCGATACCGGCGAAAAGCCGAAGCCGACGGCAGGCAAGAGCTTCTTTGATACGGGCGTTTCCCTGGTGACGGACAAGCCGGTCAAGGGCGTCGAGTCCATCGACGTGAAAAGCGGCCTTGCCAAGTGCTGGGGCTGATCGCGCCCTGATTTGACAGAAAAGCCAGCAAACAGTGAGAGGACGGTGTAAAACCGTCCTCTCTGAGCTGCGCAAATTTTGGGGGAACCAACCCATGAACGAAGCCAATCCGGGATCACAACCCAAGCAGGAATTCGAGCGCGTTCTGACACAGAGCGCCACAGCCATCGCCAGTTTCGACGGCGAGCAGAAAAGCCTGGTCGAGCGGACGCGCCATTTTCTTCATTCGAGCCCGGCAGCGGTACCGCTGATCGTTCTCGTTCTGTCGCTGGCGGTTTTCGCCATTATTGTCGGTTCGCGCTTTTTCACACCCTTTGCCCTGTCGCTGATCCTGCAGCAGGTCGCGATCGTCGGCATTGTCGGCGCCGCCCAGACCCTGGTGATCCTGACCGCCGGTATCGACCTTTCCGTCGGCGCGATCATGGTCCTCACATCGGTTGTCATGGGCCAGTTCACCTTCCGTTATGGACTGCCTGTCGAACTTTCCATCCTGTGCGGTGTCGCCCTCGGCGGATTGTGCGGTCTCATCAACGGCATTCTCATCGCCTATGTGAAACTGCCTCCCTTCATCGTCACGCTCGGCACGTGGCAGATCTTTCTGGCCACGACCTATATCTACTCGGCCAACGAAACGATCCGGGCGCAGGACATCGAAGCGAAGGCGCGCATGCTGCAGTTCTTCGGCGAAAAAATCCAGATCGGCAGCGCCACCTTCACCTATGGCGTATTCGCCATGATCCTTCTGATCGCCATTCTCTGGTACGTGCTGAACCACACCGCCTGGGGCCGCCATCTCTATGCGATCGGCGATGATCCGGAAGCGGCGGAACTGGCGGGCGTCAGGACCAAGCGCGTGCTGATTTCCGTCTACGTGCTGGCCGGTTTCATCTGTGCGCTCGCCGGTTGGGCCCAGATCGGCCGCAACGGTTCGGTGTCACCGCAGGTCGGCCAGTTTGCCAATATCGAATCCATCACTGCGGTGGTTATCGGCGGCATGTCGCTCTTCGGCGGACGCGGTTCCATCCTCGGCATGCTGTTCGGCGCGCTGATCGTCGGCGTGTTCTCCTTCGGCATGCGCATGTACGGCACGGATGTCCAATGGACCTATCTGATGATCGGCGTCCTGATCATCACGGCCGTGGCAATCGATCAGTGGATCAGAAAGGTAGCAGGCTGATGACACCGCAACCCATTCTCACCGCCCGCGGCCTGGTCAAGCGGTACGGCCGCGTGACCGCGCTCGATCATGCGGATTTCGATCTTTATGCCGGCGAAGTCCTCGCCGTCATCGGCGACAACGGCGCGGGAAAATCCTCGCTGATCAAGGCGATTTCCGGTGCGGTTCATCCCGACGAGGGCGAGATCACGCTCGATGGCAAGCCGATCCATTTCCGCTCTCCGATGGAAGCGCGCGATGCCGGGATCGAAACCGTCTATCAGAACCTTGCCCTGTCGCCGGCACTTTCCATCGCGGACAACATGTTTCTCGGCCGCGAAATCCGCAAGCCGGGCATTCTGGGCAGCTGGCTGCGCATGCTTGACCGCAAGACCATGGAAAAGCAGGCCCGTGACAAGCTGACCGAGCTTGGCTTGATGACCATTCAGAACATCAGCCAGGCGGTGGAAACGCTCTCCGGCGGCCAGCGGCAGGGTGTCGCCGTGGCGCGCGCGGCGGCCTTCGGCTCCAAGGTCGTGATCATGGACGAACCGACGGCGGCGCTCGGCGTCAAGGAGTCACGCCGCGTTCTCGAGCTCATCCAGGATGTGAAAAAGCGCGGATTGCCGATTGTGCTGATCTCGCACAATATGCCACATGTTTTCGAAGTGGCGGACCGCATCCACATTCACCGGCTTGGCAAACGCCTTTGTGTCATCGACCCGAAGGAATACAGCATGTCGGATGCCGTGGCATTCATGACCGGCGCCAAGGAACCACCCGCCAGTCTTGCTGCATGAAGGACAGAATTGAAAAATGAAACGCTCAGAAGTCAACGCGATCATCCGTGAAAGCGACAAGTTCATCCGCTCGTTCGGCTATGTCATGCCGCCTTTCGCCTACTGGTCGCCGGAAGAGCTGAAGGCCCGCACCTCAAGCGATTCCAGGGCCATTCTCGATGCCAGGCTCGGCTGGGATATCACCGACTATGGACAGGGCAAGTTCGATGAACTCGGCCTGTTCCTCTTCACCACCCGCAACGGCAATCAGGCAGACCTGAAAAAAGGCGGCGGCATGCTCTATGCGGAAAAGATCATGATCTCCCGCGAAAAGCAGCTCTCGCCGATGCACCGCCATATCGTCAAGGCCGAGGACATCATCAACCGCGGCGGCGGCACGCTCGTGCTTGAACTGTTCAACTCGAATGCCGATGGCAGCGTCGACGAGAAGACGGATGTGGAAGTGGCAACGGACGGGCGTATCGTCACGCTGAAAGCCGGCGGCCTGCTAAAGCTGCAGCCGGGCGAAAGCGTCACGCTGCTGCCGGGAAACTGGCACGCATTCTGGGGCGAGGGCGGCGACGTCCTGATCGGCGAGGTTTCCACGGTCAATGACGACCTGACCGACAATATCTTCCGCGAGCCGATCGGCCGCTTCTCTTCGATTGAAGAGGACGAAGCACCGGTGCATCTTCTGGTTTCCGATTATGACAAATGGCTTGCCTGAGCCATCCCGCGGACAGCACAATGATTATAGCGATCGATGACCTGGTGACGGCCATTCTGGCCCGCGCTGCCGAAACCAAACGTTTGATCGTTGCCATTGCCGGCCCCCCCGGGGCCGGCAAATCCACGGTTTCCGCCGCTATCTCCGCAGCAATCAACACGCGCGAGGCCAATGCTGCCGTCGTGGTGCCCATGGACGGTTTCCATCTCGACAATGCCATCCTCGACGCACGCGACCAGCGCAAGCGCAAGGGATCGCCGCCAACCTTCGACTGCGCCGGCCTGGAAGTGCTGTTGAAACGGCTCAGGGCAGGGGAAGACAATGTCGTCATTCCGCTCTTTGACCGCAAGCTCGATCTCGCACGGGCGGGCGCTGCCGTGGTCAGAGGCGATCAGCGCATTCTTCTGGTCGAGGGGAACTATCTTCTTCTGGATCAGTCGCCCTGGGACCGGCTGGCTCCGCTTTTCGACCTCACCGTATTCCTGCAGGTGGATCGTGTGGAAATGGAAAACCGCCTTGTGCAGCGGTGGCTGGGCTATGGCTATAATGTCGGCTCGGCACAGCAGCGTGCCCTGTCGAATGACATACCCAATGCCGACCTTGTGCTCTCTGCCTCGCGCCCCGCTGACTACACGGTCGTCAATTAAAGCCATTGTCATTTGACTGTAACAGGGAAAGGCAATGAGCTGTCCTTCCCCGGCGAGAAGATTCGCCACATGCAGGCACGATGATGAACAGCCTCTATCCAGAGATTGAACCTTACGACCACGGCATGTTCGCCGTCGGTGATGGCAACGAAATCCATTGGGAAGCCTGCGGCAACCCGCGGGGAATTCCAGCTCTTGTCTTGCACGGCGGGCCGGGTTCCGGCTCGTCCGCAAACGCGCGGCGCTTCTTCGATCCAGAACGCTACCGCATCATCCTGTTCGATCAGCGGGGCTGCGGACGCAGCATACCGCATGCCAGCGATCCCCAGACTGATATGTCCGTGAACACGACGGAACATGTGTTGAGGGATATCGAATGTTTGCGCACCCATTTTGATATCGGGCATTGGCTTCTGTTCGGCATGTCATGGGGTTGCACATTAGGGCTTGCCTATGCCGAGGCCTATCCGGAGCGTGTCCTGGCTTTGGTGCTGGCAGGGGTGACGACGACGCGGCGATCCGAGATCGATTGGCTCTATCGCGGCATCGCTCCGCTGTTTCCCGAGCAATGGGCGCATTTCCGGCGAGGAGCCGGGCTGGATAGCGATGAGCCCGATGACGATCTTGTCGCTGCCTATTATCGCCTGCTCAACGGTGCGGATCCCGCCATCCGTTTGCAGGCGGCGCGCGACTGGCATGCATGGGAGTCTGCATCCATCCTGGTTGATCCGACGGCAAAACTGTCACCGAAATGGTCGGATGATCGCTATATCCTGGCACGCGCCCGCATCATCACCCATTATTTCCATCACAATGCCTGGCTGGAAGACCGTATTTTATTGAACCAAGCCAGTCTGTTGAAGGCAATTCCTGGTGTCATGATTCAGGGCCGTTTCGACCTTGAAGCGCCGCTTGTCACCGCGTGGGAGTTATCGAGGGCCTGGCCGGATGGCACGCTTGTCATCGTGCCCAATGCGGGCCATTCCCCAACCAGTCCCGGCATGACGGACGCCATTATCGCCGCAACGGACCGGTTTGCACGCGGGTCATTAAATGGTGCGGTCGGCATTTGATGCAACCCAAAGCCTATGCGCGGGGTGAAAGACGTGTGGCCATGTTTGCCATGATCGCGGCAGCCGCAGTGCGGGTAATGCCGGCCCAGGACTGCAAGACGTCCGGAGTTATGCGGTAGGCGGGGCCGGTGACGGAAATGCCCGCAACGAAGTGCCGGTTATTGGCATGTATCGGCGCGGCAACGCAGCAGATATCCGCCTCGTGTTCTTCCCGGTCATAGGCATTGCCTTCCACCCGGATCTGCTCGATTTCCTGCAATAGCGCCTCGGCATCGGGCAGCGTGCTCGGAGTAAAACGCTGAAAAGCGATCTGGGCAATGCGTGCCTGAAGCTCGTCGTCGGGCAGGGCGGACAGGGCTGCCTTGCCGACGCCGGTGCAATAGACCGGGGCGGTATTGCCGATCTGCGAATACATGCGCACGCTCTGCCGGCTTTCGACCTTGTCGAGGTAGATCACCTCGATACCCCGCAAAACGCCCAAATGAACCGTTTCACCGGTCTGCTCGTGCAGTCTCTGCAGGTGCGGTTCGGCAATGGTGCGAAAATCATTGCTGGCCCAGGCCCTGGAGGCAAATTCCAGCAGGCGTAGCCCGAGGCCGTAGGAGTGATCCCGGTTCAGGTCGAGAAGTCCTTCCTCGATCAGATTGGATATTTGCCGGTGCAGTGTGCCACGCGGCTGGTCGGACAGTTTGAGCACATCGGTAAAGCGAAGCGGCACGGGCGATGACGCTATGATGTGCACGACCTCAAGCGCCTTTCCGAGCGTCCCCGTTGAATTTTCCCGTGCCTTGCCCATTGAATCGCAACCGCCTCTTGACTTTCGGTACCATAGGATGACTATTCTATATAGTCAAATCAAGTTCCAAATAATGGAACAATGCAGCGAGATTTTCTCATGATGCCCTCGGCGATTTTCCCTGACCTGAAAGATCGTTCTGTCCTGATCACCGGGGGAGGGTCCGGGATCGGCGCAGCGTTGACGGAAGGGTTTGTACGCCAGGGGTCGCGCGTTGCCTTCATCGACATTGCAGATGAGGCTTCGCAGGCACTGGCAGAGCGCCTCGACCGCGAATATGGCAATCGGCCGCTCTATCTCAACACGGACCTGCGCGATATCGAAGCGCTGCGTGCCTCTATCGGCCGCGCCATTGAGGCCCACGGCCCGGTGACGGTGCTTGTGAACAATGCCGCCTGGGACGACAGGCACGACATCGATGATGTGACCGTCGAATACTGGGACAAGAACCAGTCGGTCAATCTGCGTCCGCAGTTCTTTGCCGCGCAGGCCGTTGTGCCGGGCATGCGGCAGGCGGGGGGCGGTTCCATTGTCAATTTCACCTCGACGTCCTTCATGATCAATCAGGGCAACTTTCCCTCCTATACCGCTGCAAAGGCTGGGATTATCGGCCTGACCAAAGGCCTTGCAGGACGCCTTGGGCCGGAGAAAATCCGCGTCAATGCAATCGCGCCGGGATGGGTCATCACCGACCGTCAGCGCGAACTCTGGGTGACGGAAGACGGTTTGAAGTCCCACATCGATAAGCAGGTTCTCAAGGAAGAAATCCAGCCCGGCGACATGGTCGGCCCCTGCCTGTTTCTCGCCTCCGATGCCGCCCGCATGCTCACCGCCCAGACATTGATTGTCGATGGAGGCTATCTGTGACCACCGCTGCAACCTATGCCGTTGCCGACTGGGGAACGAGCCGTTTCCGTCTCTGGCTTCTCGACCGTGAAGGCCATGTCGTCGCCGAGCGGCGTTCGGACGACGGTCTGGATACCTCCCGCGCGCGCGGTTTTGCTGAAACGCTCGAGGATCATCTCGCCAGCCTGCAAGCGCCGGCGGATTTGCCGGTCATCATCTGCGGCATGGCGGGTTCGCGTCAGGGCTGGGTGGAAGCCAATTATGTCCCGGTTCCGGCGGATCTTACCGCCATTCTTTCCGGGGCGGTGAAGATTGCCGGTATCAGGCGCGATGTGCGTATTATTCCCGGCCTGTCGCAGTCGGGCAGCGCGCCCAATGTCATGCGGGGCGAGGAAACCCAGCTGCTGGGTGCCATGCTGGCGCGCAATCTGCGCAGCGGCCTCGTGGCGATGCCCGGCACGCATTCGAAATGGGTCGAGCTGGACGAGGGCAGGGCAACGTCATTTTCCACCTTCCTGACCGGCGAGCTCTATGCGCTTCTGGCCGGGCATTCGATCCTGCGGCATTCCATCGGCAACGCCGCAGAAGCGGTGACACCGGACCACCCCCAATTCACCGCGGGGCTTGAACTGATGCTTGGCGGCAACCGGCGCATGCTGGGCGAGCTCTTTGGCATCCGCGCTGCCATGCTGCTGGAAAATCTGCCGCCGGACGGTGCCGCGTCGCGGCTGTCCGGTCTGCTCATTGGAACGGAAATTGCCGGGGCCAAGGAAAAATTCGGCACCTCGGCCACCATTGCACTCGTCGCATCCGGCGCGATGGCCACGCTTTATGCAAAAGCCATGACCGTTGCCGGCCTGAACTTCGATATCGTCGACGCCGATGAAGCGGTGCGCAAGGGCCTGTTCGTTGCCGCGTCACAGCTTTGGCCAGCCATACAAGGATAATTCCAATGCCCCAATCGTCCGCTCCCTGGCCGAAACTGAAGCGCGATCTCATCGCGATCCTGCGCGGCGTCAAGCCGGATGAAGTGCTGGCCATCGGCGAAGAACTGGTGGAAGCCGGTATCGATGTCATCGAGGTGCCGCTGAATTCACCCGAACCGTTCCAGTCCATCGAGCTCCTGGCAAAGACGCTGCCATCCCATGTCCTGATCGGGGCAGGCACCGTGCTTGATCCCGCCGACATTGCGCGCCTCGATGCAGCCGGGGGCCGCCTGATGATCAGCCCCAATGTCGATGCCGCCGTGCTGGCCGCCGCCGCCCGGGCCGGGATGGTCACCATGCCCGGCGTGTTCACGCCGACGGAAGCGCTGGCCGCCTTGCAGGCCGGAGCCTCGGGCCTCAAGTTTTTCCCGGCAAGCGTCCTGGGGCCGGACGGCATCAAGGCGATCAGCGCCATCCTGCCGAAGGGAACAGTCATCGGCGCCGTCGGCGGCGTCGACGAGAACGGCTTTGCCGCCTACGCCAAGGTCGGGGTTCGCACCTTCGGCCTGGGTTCCAGCCTGTACAAGGTCGGCGCATCCGCTTCCCACGTCGCTGAACGGGCAAGGGCGACAGTCGAGGCCTATGACCGCACCTTCCAAGCCGGAGCCTGACCATGGATCAGCCGAAGATCAGCATCCTGCACGACGACCCATGTGAACTCGGCGAGGGCCCCGGTTACGATCCGCTGACAAGCACGATCTGGTGGTTCGATATCGTCACCGGCCGGCTTTTCGAGAAGCCGCGCGCCGGAGGTCCGGCCGCAATCTACCCGCTCGGCCAGATGGCGAGCGCGCTTGCTGTGATCGATGCGGGGCGCCAGCTGATCGCGACGGAAACAGGTCTGTTTATCCGCGACCGCAAGAGCGGACACACGGTCATGCACCAGCCCATCGAGGCGGATAATCCGGTGACCCGCTCGAACGACGCCCGCGTCCATCCGGCGGGCGCCTTCTGGATCGGCACCATGGGCAAGAAATCGCAGAAGGGGGCAGGATCGATCTATTGGTACCGGGAAGGGCAGCTGCGCACCCTTTTCACCGGCATTTCGATCACGAACTCGATCTGCTTCTCGCCGGACGGGCGCATCAGCTATTTCGCCGATACCACCCGCAATATCATCTGGCGGGTCGATACGGATCCGCACACCGGCCTGCCCATCGGCGAGCCCGCGGTCTTCTACCAGCACAAGGACGCCGGCGGCATCGACGGCTCCGTCGTTGACCGCGACGGCAATCTCTGGAATGCATGCTGGGGCCGCTCGCATATCGATGTCTATTCACCCGA
The DNA here is from genome assembly GCF_049896885.1 of Phyllobacterium sp. SL163. Lineage (NCBI taxonomy): Bacteria > Pseudomonadati > Pseudomonadota > Alphaproteobacteria > Hyphomicrobiales > Phyllobacteriaceae > Phyllobacterium > Phyllobacterium sp. SL163. Next base: position 18,582 of record NZ_JAFCVE010000015.1, read on the forward strand.
TGGCAGACGCATCCGTTCGATCGCCACCCCGGCGCGGCAACCATCCTGCCCGGCGTTCATCGACGCCGACTCCGCAGCCCTGGTGGTAACGACTGCCTATCATGACATGACGGAAGCGGAGCAAAAATCCGATCCCAATGCCGGCAAGACATTCCTGATCGAGCTGGCCGGGAAGGGGCGTTTCGATCCGCCTGTGCGGTTGTGACAATCTTGCCCGTCTCATCCCGAAAGGTCGCGCACCAGATACGCTTGCTTGCCGAATAGGACCATGATGCTGAAGCCGGTGGCTGAAAAGACAATGGCCAGAAACACCCAGCCCGGCAAACCCCAGCCAACCAGCAGGGCCGTTAGCAGAATGGGGCCGAACATTTCGGCGGCCGCAGAACTGGTATTGAAGAAACCCTGATATTCGCCCTCCTGCCCCGGCGGCGCCAGTCGGAAGCTCAGATCCCAGGCTCCGGCCATGTGCATCATCTCACCCAATACATGCAGCATGGCCGCCAGCAGAGCGAACACCACCGTCAGCCATACCGCCGATGGCACAGCCATTGCTGCAAAAAAGAAACAGGCCGCAGACAGCAGAAGGGTGGCGAAGAAGATCGACCTGCGCGCCTCGCATGCATTGGTGACCCGGCGTGCCAGCCGCACCTGCATCAGCATGACACTTACGGTATTCAGGCCATAGAGGACCGACGCGATCCAAAGCGGTGCATTGGTGTGCAGGGCAATCCACAGGGGCAGCGCCATGTTGAGCAGAGGAATATAGAGGAGAATGACCGTATTGAGCAGCGTCAGGATCATATAGGGCCGGTCTCCCAGCACGGTGAGCGGAGAACCTTTCCGGACGGTGGCAAGCCCCGGCACCACGGGCGGCAGCAAACGATAGGCGGCAGCAGCAACGAGGAAAATTGCCCCGCCAAGGGCAAAGGCCAGCCGATAGCCGGTCAAACTGTCGAAATACAATGCCAGGCCGCCGATCATGGCACCGGCCGATAGGCCGCAATTGCCGAGCGCACGCAGATACGCGCTCGTTTGCGTGCGCTGGCTGGCATCAATAAGGGTCGCAATCATCGCCATGCGCGCGGTCATGGCGCCACGCAGACATGCGGCAAAGCAACAGGCGGTTATGACAAAGGCCGTGACCCCGCTAACCAACAGGAAAATCCAGTCGCTGACGCCGGCCCCAACGGTCAGCCACGCCGCAATGTTGCGCGCGTTCCAGCGATCGGCAAGAATGCCGATGGGCAATGGCACAAGCAAGCCAACCAATCCGGCTACCGTCAGACCAAGGCCGATTTCGAGCGGCGCCAAACCGGATGCTCTGGAAAAGAACAAGGCAGAACTGGAAAAATATACACCGGCGGCGACGGCACCCATCGTCTGGACAATGGCAAGCCCGCGAACTGTCCTGTCCGCGGGCAGGATGGACGATGGGAAAGCGCAGCGTTTCAACCGATTTTCTGGCTATCGCCATGCGGCGAGATGACTTCTGGCGACCAAAACACCGAAGTACAACCAGCGGTTATGGCTACCGGAGCCTCTCCATCGGCTGTCGCAATTGCATATGCTGGGTTTGTCATAATCATGCTCTGTTGGATTATCCTCGCACAAAAAGCCTACATCAGATCGAAATGACCGAAAATTAGACCAACGGACTAGAGGCGGCAGGGAAGTGTGTCTGGCTCTCCCTCGCAGCGAAAAAAGGCCGCGCCGATGCGTGTTTCCGGACACATGTCCGGGAGAACCGGTGCAATTTGCAGTGAACGCAACTTGGAGTAGTTGACAATAGCGTCAAAGCTGCCAATCAGGCTGGAATATTAACCATATTCCTCCGGCCGGGAGACATAATCCGATGGACAAGCTGAATTTGCATCAGGACGAAATAGACGCATTTGATCTTGCTCCCATTTCCCTCTGGCTGGAAGATTTCAGCGACGTCCGGAAATTCTTCGATTCCCTCCGGCAGACCGGTGTCGACGACATCACGTCCTATCTGCGCGAGGATGAAAACCGGGTACGCGATTGCGCAAGGCTCATCCGCGTCATCAAGGTCAACAAGAAGACACTGTCGCTGTTTGAAGCCGTTGATTTCAGCGAACTCGTCGCCAATCTCGGTGCCATTTTCCGCGACGACATGCTACAGACGCATGTGCAGGAACTGGCGCAGCTTTGGCAAGGCAAGGGCGAATTTTCCAGCGACACCGTGAACTATTCGCTGTCCGGCAAACGCCTCGATATCCAGCTGCGCGGCAAGGTCCTGCCCGGCTATGAAACAAGCTGGGAAAAGGTTCTTATCTCCATCGAGGACGTGACCGACCGGGAAGAAGCGAGACGGCAGCACGCGGCAAGCCAGCGCTATGCCGAGGGTCTCTTCGAGCATTCTCCCGTATCCCTGTGGGTTGAGGATTTCAGCAAAATCAAGAAGCTGCTTGACGGGCTGCGCAACCGCGGCATCGAAGACTTCCGGGTTTTCACCGATGTTCATCCGGAATTCGTCCAGCAATGCGCCAGCGAAATCCGTGTCATCGACGTGAACCGCGAAACGCTCAAGCTGTTCCAGGCGCCGGACGCCATGACCTTGCTGCGCCGCTTGCCCGACGTGTTCAAGGACGAGATGAACGTGCATTTCCGCGAACAGCTGATCGACTTGTGGAACGGCAAGCTGTTCCATCAGCGGGAGACGGTCAATTACGCGCTCGACGGCTCCGAACGCCATGTCCTTCTGCAGTTTTCCGTACTGCCCGGGCATGAAACAGACTGGTCACTGGTTCAGATATCGCTGACCGATATCACCGCGCGCAAGAAGGCCGAAGCTTATCTTGAATATCTCGGCAAGCACGATGTGCTGACGCGTCTGCACAACCGTGCCTTCTACGTCGACGAGTTGAACCGGCTGGAACGCCGGGAGTTCTTTCCGGTCTCCATCGTCATCCTCGATCTCAACGGATTGAAGACAACCAATGATCAATGGGGCCACGGTGTCGGCGATGGACTGTTGCGCCGGGCCGGCGAAATCCTCAGCGAAGCCGTGAAGCCGCCGCACTATGCCGCGCGGATCGGCGGCGATGAATTTGCCGTACTTCTGCCGGCAGTCGATGAACCCGGTGCGGTGGCAATCGTCGAGGAAATTGTCAGCCTGATCGAGATCAACAACCAGTACTATTCCAATATTCCGTTGAGTTTTTCGATTGGCTGGGCCACCAGTGCAGCCGGCGAGAAACTGGAAGCCGTGGCAAAGCGCGCCGACCTGCAGATGTATCAGGACAAGCGGCTGCGCTATTCGACCGGTGAAACCGGCTGGCGCAGCGGTACGACCGTGCGCGAACAGGGCTGATTGCCTTGGCTGTTGTCGGGACATGTCTGTATCCTGGCAACAAAGAGTAGTTCCATAACTACTCTTATGCGATCTTTGTATGTAGCCGGGTGGGTTCTATTTCAAAGTGCGGCTTTGCTGCGATAACGAGGACTTATCGCAGCTTTACCCTCAGATGCCCTCGCCATGCATATGACCCTCATGGGTCAGCGTCGCGATAAAGCGCTTGGTGCGTTCCTGCTTCGGCTGGGTGAAGATATCGTGCGACGTGCCGGTCTCCACGATCACGCCGCCGTCGAGCACGATGGCCTGATTGGCAATGCGCGAAGCCAGCCGCAGATCATGTGTCGCCATGACCATGGTCGTTCCCTCACGTGCGAGTTGGGCAAGCACATCGACGACTTCACCCGAGAGTTCAGGATCGAGCGCCGATGTCGGCTCGTCGCAGAGCAGGATTTTCGGCGATGGGGCCAGTGCGCGCGCAATCGCGACGCGCTGCTGTTGCCCGCCGGAGAGGGTTGACGGCCAGACTTCCGCCTTGTGCGCAAGGCCAACCTTGTCGAGCAGCGCCATGGCCCGCTCCCGCGCCTTCTCCTTCGGCCATTTCAGAACGGTCGTCAGCCCCTCCGTCACGTTCTCGATCACGGTGCGATGCGGAAACAGCTGAAAGTTCTGGAACACCATGCCCGAATGCCGGCGTACCAGCTGGATGGACTTGGTGGTCACCTTGACACCAGGCTGGAAATCCAGCCGGTCACCGTCAATTTCCACGGAACCGGAGGTCGGAATCTCCAGGAGATTCATGCAGCGCAGCAAGGTGCTCTTGCCGCCGCCGGAGGGTCCGACAAGCGCCATGACCGAGCCTTCGGCAATGCTCAGAGACACATTCTTCAGAACCGTCAGATCGCCGAAACGCTTCTCGATATGCTTCAGTTCAATCATCATGACCGTGCCTCCAGAAATCCGCCATAACGATTGAGACGCTGTTCAAGCCGCGCCTGCAGGGAAGAAAGGACAGAGCTCAGGATCAGATAGATGATCGCTGCCTCCACATAGAGGATCAACGGCTCATAGGTGGTGGCAACGATGCGCTGCGCTGCCTGAAACATTTCAGGCACGGTAATGGCAGCGGCCAGCGATGTGTCCTTGACGAGGGAGATGAAGGTGTTCGACAGCGGCGGCACTGCCACACGCGCCGCCTGCGGCAGGATGGTGCGGCGCATGGCCTGCGACCAGGTCATCCCGATGGAATAGGCTGCCTCCCACTGCCCGCGCGGCACGGATGAAATCACAGCACGCAGGATTTCCGATGTATAGGCGCCGATATTGAGGGTGAAGCCGATCAGGGCCGCAGTGAAAGCGTCGAGCACGATGCCGGCACTGGGGAGCCCGTAGAAAATCAGGAACAGTTGCACCAGCAGCGGCGTGCCGCGAATGATCCAGACATAGAACTTGACGATAGCCACGAAGGGCCAAGCGGCGAAGAGCCGGACGAGTGCCGCGATCAAACCGACAGTCAGCCCGAGCACAAAGGACAAGAGCGTCAACGGAATGGTGAAAATCAGCCCGGCCCACAGGAGCGGCCCGAGCGATTCAAGCATCAGTGTCAGCCAATGGGACAAGGCTGCATCTCCCTCAAAAGAAAAGGCAGGGAGTGTGATCCCCCTGCCCTGTTAGAGCGTACTTTTTTCCGGGCGTAAACAGCCTTACTTCGAAACGTCCTGGCCGAAATACTTGTCGGCGATCTGCTTGTAAGTCCCGTCAGCCTTGATGGTTACAAGCGCCTTGTTGATGGCGGCAAGCAGGTCCGGTTCACCCTTGCGGATGATGATGCCGGAGAAATCGGCATTGTCCTGGGTTGCTGCGATCTTCACATTGGCGTCCGGCTTGTGCTTCTTGAAATCGAGGAAAGACAGGCTGTCATTGACCGTCGCATCGGCACGGCCGCTGAGCAGGAGCTGGATCGACTGGTCAAAGCCATCCGTGCCGACAAGCTCCGCGCCATTGCTCTGGGCGATCTTGCCGAAATTGCTCGACAGTGACTGGGCGGATTTCTTGCCCTTCAGATCGGCAAAAGACTTGATGTCCGTGTTGTCACCCTTGGTGATCAGCACGGCCTTGGAGGCGATGTAAGGCTCGGAAAAATCATACTTCGCCTTGCGCGCTTCGGTGATACCGACCTGGTTGATGACCGTGTCATAGCGCTTGGCATCGAGCCCGGCGATCAGGCCATCCCACTTGCCTTCGAGGAATTCGGCTTTTACGCCGAGGTTCTTGGCAATGGCCTCGCCGATTTCCACATCGAAGCCAACCAGCTTGCCCGCGGTGTCGTGATAGGTGAACGGCGCATAGGTGCCTTCCGTGCCGATCTTGAGCACGCCGGCCGTCTTGATCTGTTCAAGGTTGGATTGCGCCTGCGCCTGGGTTTGCATCGGCACAATTGCCAGAGCCTGCAGAGCGCCAACGACGAGTAGGGATTTGAGCCAGTTCATTTTTTGTTTCCATCCTGAGTTTCCAAGCCTTTCGGCGGATGATTGGAAAATGTCACTTTGTCCTAAGCATGCACAGGCACTATTCGCTGTCATGAAACGCGAATTTGTGAATTTAATACCACGAATACCCAATACAAGGAAAAATAATTCCTCGCCTGAAAGACCGGCAGGGCCATGTTTCAGCGTCAGGCCGCCGGATCGATCCTTTGCCCGGTTGCCGGGTTGAAAACGTGCACGTCGCTGGCCCGGATTCCGATGCGCATCGTGTCCCCCGGCTTGCGGTCCGTCCGGCCCATCGCATAGATGCAAACCTGCACATCAGCCAGGATCGTGTAGAACTGGGTCGACAGCCCCAAAGGTTCGATGACCTGGATCTTGACTTCCAACGCGTCCGAACTGCCGACTTCGATGTTTTCCGGGCGGATGCCGAGGGTTATCCGCTCGCCATCCTCGATGGGCAGTTTTGCATTGAGGGCAATTGTCTGGCCGTCACCGAGGCGCGCCTCAACCGTGGCATCGCTGCGGTTGACCACTGCCGGCAGGAAGTTCATGCCGGGCGATCCGATGAAGCCTGCGACAAAGAGGTTGGCTGGATGGTCGTACAGTTCGAGCGGTGTGCCGACCTGCTGGATCACCCCGTCATGCATCACCACGATGCGGTCGGCCATGGTCATGGCTTCCACCTGATCGTGGGTGACATAGACGGATGTTGTCTTCAGCTGCTGATGCAGTGCCTTGATTTCCGTGCGCATGTGAACGCGCAATTTTGCGTCGAGGTTGGACAACGGCTCGTCAAAGAGAAACACCTGGGGATCGCGCACAATCGCGCGGCCCATGGCCACGCGCTGGCGCTGGCCGCCGGAGAGCTGACGCGGCAGGCGCTGCAGGAAGACGTCGAGACCGAGCCGCTTGGCAGCCGCCCCGACGCGGGCGAAAACCAGATCCTTGGCGGTTTTGCGCAACAGCAGGCTGAAGCCCATGTTGGATGCCACATCCATATGCGGATAAAGCGCGTAGGACTGGAACACCATGGCGATATCGCGATCCTTCGGTGCGACGTCATTGACGACACGTTCGCCGATACGGATTTCCCCGGCGGAGATTTCCTCCAGACCGGCGATCATGCGCAGCAGGGTCGACTTGCCGCATCCGGACGGGCCGACGAGCACCACGAACTCGCCGTCGGCAATGGAAAGGTCCACCGCTGACAACACATTCATCGCGCCATAGTTTTTCTGAACATTGGTAATGGTGACGGAAGCCATGAGCTTATCTCTTTCGATTATCCCTTGACGGCACCGGCGGTCAGGCCGGTCACGAGGTAGCGTTGCAAGAAGCCGAAGAACAGGCAGGCCGGTATGAGCGCCAGCACCGAGGCGGCCATCATCTGTCCCCAGTCGACGGCAAACTTGCCGATGAAGGTGAGCAGGCCAACGGCAAAGGTTTTCTGGCTGTCGCTGCTGATCAGCATGAGGGCGAAGAGCAGTTCGCTCCATGCAGCGGTGAAAACAAAGCCAAGTGTCGCGCCCATGCCCGGCAGGGTGAGCGGAATGATGACCCGGCGCAGCGCCTGGCTGCGGCTGCAGCCATCGATCATCGCAGCCTCCTCCAGGTCCTTCGGAATGCCATCAAAGAACGACTGCATCAGGAAGGTTGCGAAGGCGATGTTGAACGCCGTGTAGATGATGATCAGCCCGGTCAGGCTATTGGTCAGCCCGAGCTCACCCATGATGCGATAGATCGGCGGAATGACCATCACCAGCGGGAATGTCTGCGTAAGAAGCAGCGTCACAGCCACGGTCGTCTTGCCGCGGAATGAAAACCGCGACATGGCATAGCCTGCGGCAGAGGCAATGATGGTGACGAGCACAGCTGTTATGACAGAGACAATCACGCTGTTGAGGAAATAACGCGGGAAGTCTGTTGCACGCAGTACGGTCTTGTAGTTCTCCCAGGTCGCAGACGACGGCCACAGCGTGATGCCTTCGGAATACAGGAGCGATTGCGGGGTGACGGAAATCTTCAGTGTCCAGAACAGCGGAAACAGCGCGAAGATGACATAGGCGGCAACGGCACTATAAAGGCCGATGCTGCCCAGAATACGCGCTCTACGAGAACGACCGGCGATCATCAGGAATACCTCACAAGTGAGCGGCGGATGCGGATCAGCACAACCGCATAGAGGATGAGAAGCGCCAGAAGCAGCACGGCAACAGCCGAAGCATAGCCTTTGTCCAGGGTCTTGAAGGCGCTGACATAGATATAGGTCGCAACCGTATTGGTCGAACCGGCCGGGCCACCCTCGGTCATGACGTAGATGAGATCGGCGAAAGTGGCGATCCAGATCGTTCGCAGCATGACGGTGATGGCGATGGTCGGCGCCAGGAACGGCAGCGTCACCCTGGTGAAACGCTGCCACGGGTTTGCGCCGTCAATCGCCGCCGCTTCATGCAGCTCCGATGGAATGGATTTCAATGCCGCCAGCAGGGTAATGGCGAAAAACGGCACGCCGAACCAGACATTGGCGATAATCGGTCCCCACATGGCGGTGGCCGGATCGGAAAGAATATTTGTGGGTTCGGACTTGAGGCCAAGCGCAAAAAGCCAGTGCGGCAGCGGGCCGACAATGGGATTGAACAGCCAGGCCCAGGTCAGGCCGGAGAGAAAAGACGGCACTGCCCATGGCAGGAAGACAATCGCCTGCACGACCTTCTTGCCGAAAAACGGCCGGTCGAGCAGCAGAGCCAGCCCCAGTCCAAGAAAGAACTGGAGAAACAGGCTGGCAACGGTCCACCACAATGTGTTCATCAGGGCCTGTCCGAGAACCGGATCAGACAACAGGGCCTTGTACTGGGCCAGCCCGACATAGTCCGACTTGAACGCCGAGAACTTGCGGAAGGAATAGCTGACGCCGAAAATCAGCGGAACCACCAGAACGACAAGCAGCAGGACAAGCGCCGGACTGAGATAAAACCACGGCTCGAAAGCAGCGCTGAAGCGGCGCTTGCTGCTTGCCCTTCTCTCCTGTTGCGGCGTCAGTGCCGCGGTGGATTGCATTGCCATGTTTCTGGCCCCTCTTTTGCAAACAGTTCCCCGTCCCTCGCCACCGGATTCCCGGATTGGCGAAAGTCATGAGAAAAATGCCCCGGCGTTGTTGGCGCCAGGGCATCCGGTCGAGTTATTTCTTGTTCTTGGCCATCCAGGCCTGCTGCTGCTCGGTCAGGAATGCAGACCAGTCATCCGCAACCTGCTTGGCTGTCTTCTGGCCAAGCAGCACTTCCTGGAAATTCTTCACCGATACGGAATCATAGAAGTTGCCGAGATTTTCCAGATGGGTCGGCGGTGTCACGAACTCGAACGTCTTCGGGTCGCTCAGCTCCTGGAACCAGCCCTTGAAGCTTTCCGAGCCGAAATAGGGATCCTTGTCCGCACCATTGTGGATCGGCAGGACGCCGACATTCTTGGCGAATTCCAGATTGTCTTCCGGTGCCAGCAGCGTGCCCATCAGCTTCCAGGCGTCATCCTTGACCTTGGAGTTGGCAAACATGGCCCATCCGGCATAACCGAGTGTCGGATAGGACTTGCCGCTCGGTCCGGTCGGCATCGGCGCCACGCCGAAATCTTCCTTTTTCATCTTCTCGGCAATACCGATCAGAGCATCAGGGTCCTGGTCGAGCATGGCGCATGTGCCGGAGTAGAAGCCGGTGACGATTTCGTTGAAACCCCAGCTGACACTGTCCTTCGGCGCATAGCCCTTCTTGTAGATCTCCGCGAGCATTTCGAGACCCTTGACCGAGCCCGGCTCGTTCAACGTCGCCGTGCCATCGGCATTGAAATACGCGCCTTTGCCATTGGCAATGTTCATGAACATCTGGACGCCATTGAAGCCGCCGGGGCCGCCGCGCAGGCAGTAGCCATACTTGCCGTTGATCGCGGAAATCTTCTTGTTGGCTTCCATGAACTCATCGAGCGTCTTTGGCGCTTCCTTGAGCCCAGCTTCGGCAAACAGCTTCTTGTTCCAGAACATGGCGCGGACATAATAGCCGTAGGGGATCATGTACTGCTTGTGGTCGACCACGGACCCGAACTGCTTCGCACGCTCGCCGAGCGTACCGCCGTCCTTCCATTTCGCAACATAGGCTCCAAGATCTTCGAGCTGGCCATTGTTGGCATAGAGTCCGAGCCAGCGTTCCGGCATTTCGACGATATCGGGCGTATCGCCGGCCTGAACCATCGTCAGGAATTTTTCGAAAGCCTGTCCCCAGGGCAGCGAGACCAGTTCCACCTTGACCCCCGGATTGGCCTTCTCGAAGCCCGCGATCTGCTTTTTCAGCAGTTCCGTGCGCGGCGGACTGGTGATCACTTCGACCATCTTGATGGTCGTGTCAGCAAAGGCTGACGATACGGTCATGGCCAATGCCGCCATGGCACCGGCGAGAAATGTTCCCATTCTTTTTTGCATTTTATGCTCCCACTTGGTTTTCTGATTAGCGTTTTGCTTTATCCAGGGCATTCACAAGGTCGGCCCAGAGCTCCTCTACATTTTCAAGTCCCACATGCAGACGGATGGTTCGCGGGCTGACACCGAAGCGCCCGATGGAATTGGCGTCCGGCGTCTGCTGCAACGAGGCCATCGCCGGAACGACAAGACTCTCGTGACCGCCCCAGCTGACGCCGATGCGAAACAGCTTCAACGCATCGACAAACGCCGGTACGTCGACATCCTCGGTCACCTCAAAGGAAAACAGCCCGGTGTATCCCGTAAGCGTTGCCTTACCAGGATGGTTGGAATAGGCCGGGTGAATGACGCGCTCGACGTCGTCCCGCCCTTTCAGCCGTTCCGCGATGGTCAGGCCGCTCTTCATGTGGTGCGGCAGGCGCAATGTCAGCGTGCGCAACCCGCGCAGCAACAGCCATGCCTCGAAGGGCGAAAGCTTGGCGCCGAGATAGGAATAGGTGCGGCCGTTGATGCGGTCGATCATTTCACGCGATCCGGCCACCACGCCAGCCACGGTGTCGCTGTGCCCGCCGAGATATTTCGAGGCGGAATGCAGAACAAGATCAATGCCATGGCTGATCGGCTTCTGGAACAGCGGCGTCGCATAGGAATTATCGATGGTGGTGACGACACCATGCTGCTTGGCCAGTTGCGCGTAATGGGCAATATCCTGCAGCTCGAACATCATGGAGCTGGGGCTTTCCAGATAGAGCAGCCGGGCACCGGGAAGTGCTGCGGCAACTGCATCCGGATCGGAACCATCGACATAATCGACCTTGATGCCGAGATGCGGCAACAAGCGCTCGAACAGGCGGTAGGCGTCGCCATAGCAGTTGCGCACGGCGACGATCCGGTCCCCTGCCCCGACAAAGGCCAGCACGGTGGCGCTGATCGCGCCCATGCCGCTGGAGAACGCCCGTGCGGCCTCCGCGCCTTCCAGCGCCGCGATCTTGCTTTCAAATTCCATGACTGTCGGATTGTCGCCGCGTGAATAGATCGGCTGGCGTTTGCGGCCGGCAAAGGTATCGGCCATATCCGCATAGTTTTCGAAGGTAAACAGCGATGTCTGATAGATGGGCGGAACGACAGACCCGCCGGGAAATGGCTCGTCATGGGCAAGCAGTGTCGCCGCCTGGGCCATGAGGTCCTGATCATAGAAAAAGGGATTGTCGTTCATGTCTTGCTCTGTTTCCTGAGATTTGCGGCGCCGCGTCGAAGGTCATCCTCAACCGTGGCGATCAGTTTCAATGCCTCGGCGCGCGCGCCCACGGGATCACGGGCCGCGATGCAGTTGAAAAGGGTACGGTGGTAGGGAAAGCTGGCATGACCAAAGTCGCGCACGCCAAGCGGATGCTCCCAGAACCGGTGAAACATTTCATACATCGCGGCAATGATCTGTTCGAACAGCGGATTGCCCGATGTCTGGAAGATCGCCAGATGGAAGTCCCAGTCTTCCTCCGAAGACATGCCGGCGCGGGCATGAAAGGCTTCCTCCATGACGACCAGTTTTTTCTCGATAAAGGCGATGTCGTCATCGCTGGCCCGCTCGGCGCACAGAACTGCCGCTTCCGCCTCGAGCCCGCGGCGAATTTCCAGCGTATGCATCAGGCTGTTGAAATCATTGCCGGACGGCAGTGTCAGCGGCATGTGCAGCATGTTGCGGGTCACGGCCGAGCGCAGATAGGTTCCGCTGCCCTGGCGCCGCTCGACAAGTCCGAGTTCCTGCCAGCGTGTCAGCGCTTCACGCACGGTCGTCCGGCTGACTTTCAGATATTCCGCCAGCAGCCGCTCCGTCGGCAGGCGGTCTCCCGGCTTCAACCCCTCGCTGGCAACGAAATCCACCAATGCATTCAGCACCGCGTCGTCGCGCGATGATGTCTGCACCGGTGAAAGAATCGGGTTGATCACGAAATGCCCTGCTTAATTGGTTGGACCATTGTGCCAATTCAGCATGGAAGCGCGCCCTTGTCAAATGGCAGTTCAATTTTTTTTGAACGCCATGGCCGGAAAGCGGCAACGGGAAAAGACGCAACGCCCGCGGCGCTGCGTCTTCGCTCCCCGAACGATAACCGAAGCGGCTACACCAAGCCCTGGCTGGCTGGATCGACCGGCCCGCGGAAGGACGCGCCGGTGATCTCATCCGGCAACAGCATGTCATTGTGGGCGCGGCCGGGCCGGATCATCGGGAAACAATTTTCCAGTCTGGCGACCCGGCAATCAAGCAGCACCGGCCGTTTGACGTCGATCATTTCCTGGATCGCATCATCCAGCGCATCGGGTGTGTCGCAGCGCAGGCCGACGGCGCCAAACGCTTCGGCCACCTTCACGAAATCGGGCAAGGCTGCCGAATAGGAGTGCGCGAGACGGTTGCCGTGCAAGATCTCCTGCGATTGCCGGACCAGACCCATATGCTCGTTGTTCAAAATGAATACCTTGACCGGTGCGTCGTACTGGATCGCCGTCGACAACTCCTTCATGGTCATCTGGATCGATGCGTCCCCGGCAATATCGATCACGAGACTTTCGGGGTGAGCGATCTGCACGCCGATTGCCGTCGGCAGGCCATAGCCCATCGTGCCAAGCCCGCCCGATGTCATCCAGCGGTTGGGGCTCTCCACGCCGTAGAACTGCGCCGCCCACATCTGATGCTGCCCCACTTCCGTGGTGATGTAGGTATCGCGATCTCTGGTCAGCGCATGAAGACGCTCGAGCGCGTATTGCGGCATGATGGCTGCGTGGTCCATCGCATAGGAGAAGGATTCGCGGGCCCGCCACCGATTGATCGTCTGCCACCAGTCCCGCAGCCGCCGCTGATCCGGCTGAACCGGCAGAGCCCGCCAGAGACGCAGCATCTCGCTGAGAACACGGCCGACATCGCCCCGAATAGCAATGTCGGCAGTGACGATCTTGTTGAGGGACGCAGGATCGATATCGATGTGGATTTTCTTCGATTTCGGCGAAAAACCGTCGATACGCGCGGTTACCCGGTCGTCAAAACGCGCACCGATGCACAGCATGACATCACAATCGTGCATGGCCATATTGGCCTCGTAGGAGCCGTGCAAGCCGGGCATCTTCAGCCAATTCGGCCCCGATGCCGGATATGCGCCAAGCCCCATCAGCGTCGAGGTGACGGGAAAGCCGGTCAGCTCGGCAAACGCACGCAGCGAGACTGATGCCGCCGGTCCGGATCCAATCACGCCGCCGCCCGTATAAATGACGGGCTTGCGGGCTTTCGCCAGAAGCGCGATTGCGGCCTGTATCTGCGCATCATCACCCGCTGTCGTCGGACGATAGCTTTCCCTCTCCTCAACCGCAGATCGGGCAGTATAATAACCGCTGGCAAGCAGGATATCCTTCGGCATATCCACCAGCACCGGTCCGGGACGCCCTGACCGCGCGATGCGGAAGGCCTCGTGGATGGTGGCGGCCAGATCGTTGACGTCGGTGACCAGCCAGTTGTGCTTCGTGCATGGCCGCGTGATGCCGACAGTGTCGCATTCCTGGAACGCATCGGAGCCGATCAGCGTGGTCGCCACCTGCCCGGACAGGCACACGATGGGAATGGAATCCATCAGGGCATCCTGCAGGGGCGTGACGGAATTGGTCACGCCCGGCCCCGATGTGACCAGCATGACGCCAACCCTGCCCGTCGAACGGGCATAACCTTCCGCGGCATGACCGGCGCCCTGCTCATGGCGCACCAGTATGTGCCTGATCGCACTTTGCTGGAAGATCTCGTCATAGATGGGCAGCACCGCTGCCCCCGGATAGCCGAAAATATGTTCGACCGCGTTATCACGCAGTGCCTTGAGAACGATCTCTGCCCCGGTCATGGGCGCACGCGCGGATTCATGGGTGTATTTGCCTGTCATGGCAGTTCCTTGTTGCAATGGTTGGAAAGGGCGGGTTCGACGGGGCTGCCGGTGAAATTCGGGCGTAAAAAAAGGCCCCGTCAGGAGCCTGTTTGCCGCGCATGGGTGCTTAACGCCGGATGGTCAAACCATCCTGCCCATGCGCGATCGCACCACCACGAGAACCATTGCAATTTTCATAACCAATTTCACTAACCGGTAATGGGCGGGCCGTCAACGCCGCTGGCAGGCACATGCAGCCTGGGCACTGGAGCCTGGGCGCATGCCACCGCTGCGGGCCTGCCCTGTGCACAACCAGTTTTCAGCGGCTTGTCAAAACTGAAATATTAGAATATTTATATTTCAATTGAGATTTTGGCTTGCGAAACGCCAGGGGAAATCCGTCAATACGAATGGGATAATTGCCAGAAGCGACGGGCGACGACCGCAGGACAAAAGGACAGGCAGCATGCTTACGGACGACAGAAAAACCAACGACACCGACAGAAAGCGCGACCGGACGCATCCGCTTTCATCCTCGCAGACCGCCTATGTGCAACAGCGCGCGGCGACACCGCGTGCGGCAACCCATATCTACAAGGAACTGCTCGAGGATATCATTTCCCTCCGCCGCAAACCGATGGAGCCTGTCTCCGAGAAGGACATCGCGGCGCATTTCGGTGTCAGCCGCACGCCCGTCCATCAGGCTGTCCTGCGGCTCGCCGATGACGGCCTGATCGATATTTTTCCGCAATCGGGAACATTCGTGGCGCGCATTCCGCGCCGCGCGCTTTACGAAGCCATTCTCATTCGCAAATCGCTGGAAGAGACGACCGTAAGGCTTGCCGCCGAACAGGCCGACGCCGCCGATATCAAGCGTCTTGAGGCCAGCATCACCGAACTCTCCCTGGCTGAAGCCGTCCCAGACAATGAGCTCTTCCATCAGGCCGATACGAGTTTTCATTTGCAGATCAATGCGATAGCTGGGTTTCCTGGCATATGGAATGTGATCCAGCAGGTGAAGATGCAGATTGACCGCTACCGGCGTCTGACCCTGCCGCAACGCGGCCGCCTGACCCGCGTCATTGTCGAGCACGAAGCCATTCTCGACGGTATCCGCCGGCACGACACCGCGCATGCGGTCGAAGCCATGGGCTTTCATCTCGGGCAAATGCTCAACGAGGTGAAGGAGATGCGCAATATCAACCCCAGTTACTTCATCGACGACGAATGATGCGCGGACGGGCGCAATACAGAAAACACACAAAGGTAAGACATGAAAATCGAAGTCAGACAGGTTTCCCACCCCGACGCCGTGCGTGCCTACGGCACGGACGATTTGCGCCGCCACTTTCTGATTGAAAGCATTTTTGAAACCGATGAAATCGTACTGACCTACAGTCATGTCGACCGTCTCGTCATTGGTGGTGCCCTGCCCGCCAGCAAACCGCTGACATTGACGGCACCGACGCCGATCGGCCAGGAATTTTTCCTTGCCCAGCGCGAAATGGGTGTCATCAACATTGGCGGCAGCGGCCGTGTGACATTGGATGGCGCCGTTCATGCCCTCGACCCGCGGGATTGTCTCTACATCGGCAAAGGCGTGGCGGACGTGGTGTTTGAAAGCGCCGATCCGGCGAACCCGGCAAAATTCTATCTGCTCTCGACGCCGGCCCACGCCGCCCATCCGAGCACACTCATCAGGCCGGAACGGGCGAAGCATATCCAGTTGGGTGACCAACTGACCTCAAACAAACGCACGATATTCCAGTACATTCATCCCGAGGTCTGCGACAGCTGCCAGCTGGTGATGGGCCTGACGCAGCTTGATCCCGGCAATATGTGGAACACCATGCCCGCGCACACCCACGACCGGCGCTCCGAAGCCTATCTCTATTTCGATCTCGCCAATGATCAGCGCGTATTCCACATGATGGGTGACCCTTCCGAAACGCGCCATCTCGTCGTTGCCAATGAGCAGGCGATCATCTCGCCTGGCTGGTCCATCCATTCCGGCGTCGGCACCTCCAACTACGCATTCATCTGGGCCATGGGCGGCGACAACAAGAGCTTCACGGATATGGATCATATCCCCATCGGTGCGCTGCGGTGACATCGGTGACACAGCTTTTTGATCTTTCCGGCAAAATTGCCATCGTTACCGGCGCCAATACCGGCATTGGCCAGGGCATCGCGGTCGCGCTTGCCGAGGCGGGTGCATCCATCGCCGCGGTTGGCCGCTCGTCCATGGACGAAACCCGTTCCTTCGTTGAAAAAGCAGGCGCAGGTTTCCATGAAATACGAGCCGATCTCGGCACCATCGCGCCGGTCGCCTCCATTGTCGAGGAAACACAAAAAGCCTTCGGGCGGTTGGATATCCTCGTCAACAACGCCGGTATCATCCGCCGCAATGACGCCGTCGACTTCACAGAAGCCGATTGGGATGCGGTCATGGACACCAATCTCAAATCGGCTTTCTTCCTCGCCCAGGCCGCTGGCCGGCACATGATTGCCGCCGGACAGGGCAAGATCATCAATATTGCATCGCTTCTGTCGTTTCAGGGCGGCATTCGCATCCCCTCCTACACCGCTTCCAAGAGCGGGCTGGCCGGAATCACCAGGCTCCTGGCATGCGAATGGGCCGCGAAGGGCGTCAACGTCAATGCCATCGCCCCCGGCTATTTCGTCACCAACAATACGACGGCGCTCCGGGACGATCAGGACCGCAGCGCCCAGATTCTGGCCAGAATCCCGGCCGGCCGCTGGGGCAATCCCTCGGATATCGGCGGTGCGGCGGTGTTTTTGGCTTCCCGTGCCTCCGATTACGTCCATGGAACCGTGCTGCCCGTCGATGGCGGCTGGCTGGCACGATAGAGCGGGAAGAGTGCCATGAATTACCAGTTCGATTTCGAAGCGCTCCTCCCCTACTGGCAAAGCTTTCTTCAGGGCGCGGTAACGACAATCGAGATGACGGTTGTTGCGGTGGCCATCGGGCTCGTCATCGGGGTTCTCTGCGCCATCGCGCGGCGCAGCGCCTATCCCTGGTTGCGTCTCGCCGTCGGTATTTACATCGAGATCGTCCGCAACACGCCGTTCATCGTCCAGATATTCTTTATTTTCTTCGGATTGTCGTCGATCGGCCTGACCATGCCGGTGTTTTTCGCCTCGGTTTTCGCCATGGTGATCAATGTCGGAGCCTATACCGCCGAAATCGTGCGGGCAGGCATGGAGGCCGTACACCCCGGCCAGATCGAAGCAGCCGAAGCGCTTGGGCTCTCCCGATTCCAGATTTATCGCGACATCATCCTCATGCCGTCGATTGAACGCGTCTATCCCGCCCTGACCAGCCAGTTCATCCTGATGATGCTGTCAACGTCGATCACGTCACAGATATCGGCGGAGGATCTGACGGGTGTCGCCAACAATATCCAGTCCTACACCTTCCGCTCATTCGAGACCTACATCGTCATCGCCGCGATCTATCTCGTCATCACCTATCTGCTGCGCTTCGGATTTCACGCGATAGCACTCGCGATCTTTCCGCGCCGCCGCAAGCTGGGAACACCCCTGTGAGGACGCTGCCATGACCGACGGTTTCACCATAAATCATCTCGTTTACCTGCTGCACGGGCTCGTCTGGACTGTGGTCCTTTCCGCACTGGCTTTTGCGCTTGGCGGCGTCGCGGGGTTCTTTGTCATGCTCGCACGCACCTCGACGATGCGCTGGCTGCGACGGCTGTCCCTCGTTTATGTCCAGATCATTCAGGGAACGCCGCTTCTCATCCTGATGTTCGTCATCTATTTCGGCCTCGGCGTCATTGGCATTGAATTGCCGCCGCTGATGGCTGCCGGTGTCGGCATGATGATCTATTCCAGCGCCTATCTCGGCGAAATCTGGCGCGGATGCGTCGAATCCGTACCACGCACCCAGTTTGAAGCCGCCGAATGTCTCGCCCTGACCCGGTGGCAGGTGCTTGTGGACGTCATCCTGCCGCAGGCCATGCGCATCGCCACCCCGCCAACCGTGGGTTTCATGGTGCAGCTCGTCAAGAATACCTCGCTTGCCTCGGTTGTCGGCTTTGTCGAGCTGACCCGTGCCGCGCAAGTCATCAACAATTCGCTTTTCCAGCCCTTTCTCATCTTTGGCATCGCCGCCGCCTTCTACTTCTGCGTCTGCTATCCGCTGTCGGTCTGGAGCCGTTCTCTCGAGAGGAAACTGAATGTCGGCCGCCGTTAAACTCCATGAAGTGATCAAGCGTTTCGGCTCCGTCGAAGTCCTGAAAGGCGTATCCTTCGATGTGGCACCGGGAGAAGTGGTGGCGCTCATCGGTCAATCCGGCTCGGGCAAGAGCACAGCGCTACGCTGTATCAACCGGCTTGAATCCATCCAGGGCGGGAGCATTGAAGTCTGCGGGCACCGCGTGGAATCGCCGGAGCTCAATATCCGGACCTTGCGCCAGGACGTGGGTATGGTGTTTCAGAGCTACAATCTGTTTCCGCACATGAACGTGGCGGAAAACATCATGCTCGCGCTGCGCCGCGTCAAGAACATCGGCCGCGCCGAGGCGTTCGAGACGGCAAAATCCGTTCTCGCCAAGGTTGGACTGATCGAGAAAATCGAAGCCTATCCCGAACAATTGTCCGGCGGCCAGCAGCAACGCGTGGCGATTGCGCGCTCGCTCGCCATGCAGCCCAAAGTGATGCTGTTCGACGAGGTGACCTCGGCGCTCGATCCGCAACTGACGGGCGAAGTTCTGCGCGTCATGGAAGATCTGGCCAAGGGTGGAATGACCATGATCGTCGTCACCCATGAAATGGCCTTTGCCCGCAAGGTCGCCAACCGCGTCATCTACATGAATACCGGCCGGGTCTGGGAGACCGGTACCGGTGACATGCTCGTACGGCCGGAAACCCAGGAATTGAAGGATTTTCTGGCAAACGGCCTGTGACTGCAATCCGGTCAAAACCGGTGTGACTGAATCAACTGGGAGAGAGAACATGAAAACGATGATGAAAGTGGCGGCCGCCGCAGCGGCGCTCATGATAGCCGCAACGGTCGCGCAAGCCGATGTGCTGGAAAATATCAAGAAATCCGGAAAGGTGCGCATTGCGGTCGCCATGGGCAGCCCGGAATATTCCTATGTCGACAGCGATCTGAAAGCGACAGGCTCCGATGTCGAGACCGCCCGGCTCATTGCCAAGGACCTCGGCGTCAAACTGGATCTGGTCGAGATTACCAATGCCGCCCGTGTACCGACCGTCCAGACCGGAAAGGCGGATATGGTCGTCTCCGCACTCGGCATTACCGAGGAGCGCAAGAAGGCCATCGACTATTCCGTTCCCTATGCCACGCTCAGCCTGATTGTCGCCGCGCCCAAGAATGTCGAGATCAAGAATTATGCCGATCTCGCCGGCAAGCGCATCGGTGTTACCCGCGCCACGACGAATGACATGGACATCACCCAGAATGCGCCCGGTGCGCAAATCGTACGTTTCGAAGACGATGCGACCCTGATCACGGCAGCCGTGTCGGGTCAGGTCGACATCATCTCCAGCCAGTCGGCTGTGCTGGGCGGCCTGAACAAGAAACGCACCAGCAATCCGCTTGAACTCAAATTCACCCAGAAGGAAACCAATCTGGGTATCGCTCTGCCGAAGGGCGAAAAACCGTTGCAGGATTGGCTCAACAACTGGGTAAAGACCAATTTCGCCAATGGAACGCTGCGGACTGTTTTCAAGGAGTTCCACAACCGCGATTTGCCTGACGATCTCACCTCTCGTTGATCTGAGGCGCAAAAAATGCTGGATCAGGGGTGCTTGCGCGCCCCTTTTCGCCGTTCGCACCTATGCCCTCCCCTCACCATTGAGCGCCTTGATCACCGGAATGACCGAATACTGGCCAATTTCAGCCCTGTCGGTCAGCGCGCGCAGATATCCGCCGGGTGAGCGAATTTCGCCAGCCCGCTCCAATATTGCGGCAATCGTGATGGAAGCATTGATATCCCCCATGGTTTCACGCGCCCTCTCCCAGGCATCCGGCGAAATACCGAGCATGGAGCGGACGAGACCGGCGGTCTGCATCAGATCACGCCAATCCCCGATGTCATTGCGGGCATAATCCCGGATTTGCGGGCAGGCTTCCAGGACGGCGCCCAACGGCAGCGCCGCGGTCTTCACCGGCCCGGCGGCCAAATCCCCCGGCCGGGTATCGCTGTGCTGCGCCCGTTTCAGTTTGGCGTCCAGCAACCGCTGGCGCATTTTTGACATTGCCTGGCTGCGCCCGGCTTCCGCCTTGCGGTCTTCTTCCGTTTTAGCATCCCCGTTACCTGCCGTTTCAGGCGCTGCCGTTCGTTTCTGGCTTTTTTCGGAAGCCCTTTCAAAATGGTGGTCTATATTTGAATTCTGAATATGGTGCTCAGAAGAAGAGTCAGTGCCGCTCATTTCTTCGTTTGAAAGTGTGTCGAGATAGGCTTTTTCGACCTTGCTGCGCAGATCAGCAAGCGCGTCCCGCCTTGCTTTCATGGTCTCCAATGGCAGATGCCTGCTGACGCGCCCCGAAAGGGCTGCCAGTTCATCCGCATAGGCTTCCCACGCGCCTGGACGTTCCTCGCTCAGTCCGGCGTCAATGGTCTTGGAGACATCGCGCAGATGGATGGTGATCTCGCTGCGGATGCGATGAATGGCGCGCTCCATGTCCCGTGCCGCGGCCGCATGTTCCCTGATTTCATCAACGCGGAGCGCGAGCGGTGACAAATCAAAGCCAAATGCATGCTCGATTTCCCCGCCTTCCCCGCGCCGGGCATAGCGTTTGCCGTTCGGGCTGTCGCGACGGATGATCAATCCCGCTTCCACCAGCGCGGCAAGATGCCGACGAATGGTCGCGGACGACATGCCACGCGTGCGCATGGATAGCTCCGCATTGGACGGAAACACCACCAGCGGTGCGCTACCGTCGAGCAAAGTCTCGGGATAGAAGCTCAAAAGCGCTTCCAGCACGGCAATGGTGCGATCCGACAGGAAGAAAGCCGCGCGCGCCTGCGTCAATTCCCGCAGCAGCGCCCATTTTTCCGGGTGATTGGCATCGCTGCCGGCCAGCTTTTCACGGGCGCGGGCTGTCTTTTCCTGCACCGCGAACATGGCATGCGACAGCGATCGCCCGCCAAACGGCGTCGTTGCAAAACGATCAGTCATTTTCTCTACCTCAAATTGAGGCAAGGGAAAGGTGTT
Organism: Phyllobacterium sp. SL163; assembly: GCF_049896885.1. NCBI lineage: Bacteria > Pseudomonadati > Pseudomonadota > Alphaproteobacteria > Hyphomicrobiales > Phyllobacteriaceae > Phyllobacterium > Phyllobacterium sp. SL163. The sequence goes on from NZ_JAFCVE010000015.1 coordinate 39,966, forward strand.
GCCGGAACGCGTCCAACGCTTGACAAGTCAGGTAGGAAGTGATTCTCTAAAATTGCTACATTGAAGAGGGCTTCCGGAGCGGTAACGTTCTGGGGGCCTTTTTTCTTGCCGTTGTTCCTTCTCTTTGTTCTTTCCGTTCAACGCTTACACAAAACCAGAATAACGCCTGTCTCAGGCTTTTTGCTCGCTCCTGTAGCGCTGCAAAAGCCCGTTTAACTCGCCAGCCACAAACTCCACGAACCCCTCGGGAACCGTGTCGGCAAAACTGATCGACCGCTCCTTTCTGCTGTTCAGAAGCTGGGCGATGAAATCACCATTGCCGTCGTGTATATGCCTTGCGGCTGCAGGATCGGCTTTGGCTGCCGCAGCTGGCCTGTTGAGCTCCAGCAGCCGCTCGAACACCGCTTCAAAGCGGCCGTCACTGCCCTGCAGCTTGAAATGGTCCTGCTGCACAATCGCCTGCGCTGCCGTTCGGCCATCCGGCTTCTTCAACAGATCAGCCAGTTTGACCCAGCGCGGCCGGCCGATTTTGGGTGCGGGGCCAATGGCCTGCAGAATGGGCTTCGGAATGGCATCCACAACCTGGAGGTAGCGGGTCATCTCGGCTTTGTGCAAAGCCAGGGCATCCTGCACCACCGACCGGCTGAAACCGCGGTCAATCAGGTTGCGGGCAAAGAAAGCCCGTTCGATAAAGGAGAGATCGCGCCGTTCGGCATTTTCCTTGCCCTGCGCCACCACAAGCTGGGCATCGCTCAGCTCACGGACGATCGCCTGCACCGGCAGCTTGAGTTCCGCCGCCGCCCGCAGACGGCGATGGCCGTAGGCTGTCTGGTAGTACCCCTTCCGCTCCGGATGCGGCCGGACGAGAATGGGAACCTGCTGGCCATTCAGCTTGATGCTCTCGACCAGTTCCCTGAACGTCTCGTCAAGGCCGAAATCGTGGCTCAGCCGGTCTTCGACAAAAGAATACTCAATAAGCTGGGGATCAATCTCGATGACCCGTTCCGCTCCCTCGAGACTTTCTCTAATCTTGCGGGCATCCTCCAGCTCACGCGAGATACCGCCGAGCGAAAGGCCCATAGCCTTGATGGCACCGGACGCCGTGCGCTGCTTCGGTTGCTCAGAAGGAGGAGTGTTGTCCATCGGAGCCGCATTGAGCGGCGTCGGCTCCGGCTGGGGAGCCGTATCCACCGTTCCGAAAAGCGCTTTGAGTTGATCCCTGCGGTTCTTGTCAGTCATTTGCTTGCCTCACACAGGCCGGTTCCAGGCCTTGAAAATCAGGCCCTGGATTTCAGCATTGACGGAGGACAGCGATTCAATGGCCCGGTCATAGGTTGCCCGGGTGAAACTGTCGCGTGAAACTTCATAAAGCGTCTGCTTGGTCAGGCCAGCGTCGGAAAACGCCGTCGATTTCACCACGGCCGATGTCAGCACGCGATCGCCAAAGAGCGAGCGCAGGAAGCCGGCAATCTGCTGCTGCGGCGCGTCATTGGGCTCAAAGCGGGTGATGAGATAGCGCATGAAATCGAAATTGAGTTCGCCGCCCGCCTCGCGCACGACGGCCAGAAGATCCGCCGTCATGAACAGGAACTGGCTCATGGATGCCACATCGAGCATCTGCGGATGCACCGTGACGAGAACCGACGTCGCGGCGCAAAGCGCCGACAGCGTCAAAAAGCCGAGCTGCGGCGGGCAATCGATGACGACCACGTCGTAATCATCCGAGATCGTATCCAGCGCCGCCTGCACGCGGGCAAAGAACAGCTGCTGTTCGATGCTCTGCTGCGCGCCATGCTGGCGGTCGGCGAGCATCTGCGGTGTGGTGTGCTCAAATTCCTGCAGCTCGAGATTGCCGGGAATAAGATCGAGCCCGTCAAAATAGGTCTTGCGGATGATGTCGCGCATCAGGCGCCGTTCACCGTCATAGCGAATGGCCCCGTAGAGCGTATCATTGCCGGTCAGATCGAGTTCCGGCTGGTAACCGAACAGCGCCGACATCGATGCCTGAGGGTCAAGATCGACTGCAAGGACGCGAAACCCGGCCATGGCCAGATGCTGCGCCAGATGCGCGCTCGTCGTGGTCTTGCCGGAACCGCCCTTGAAATTGGTGACCGCAATCACCTGCATATGCTCATTGGCCGAGGGATCGCGATGCGGCAGATAGGTTCTGGCCTTCGGGCCGCCGGCTTCGGCGAGATGATGGCGCAGCGCATTGATCTCGGCGAGCGAGTAAAGCCGGCGTCCATTGGCACCGGTTTCCGGCTGGGGGCCCTCGCCGGCGATGGAAAGCTGGCGCAGATAGCCGTCGGAAACACCGATGAGCTTTGCCGCCTCGCCGCTGGTGAATTTGCGCAGAGCCTTCTGGGCGGTCGGCGGAAACAGTCGGTTGCGCATCGCCTGCAACTGCGCCGACAGCATTTCTGCGTCGGCAGCGATGGCCCGGTCTGCGGTCAAGGCAGCGGATGGCTGTGGTACAGCCGCCAATTGCGCGCCATCCGGTTGAGTTGTCTGTACCGCATTCATCATAGTCACGTATCGTTCCTGTGCGCCTGTTCAATAGAATCGCATCAGCGCAGGATGAGGATGCGCCGATTCGACAGAAATACCAAAAAGGGTAACGCTGACCGGTGGTTTAACGCTGCAAAACAGCACTAACATTCAGATTTACGTGTAACGCTTATATCGCAGGATACCCCTTAAAACCGTAAGTAAACTGCTGAAAGAACCGAGTCGCGTCAAGCACTTTATAGTTAACGCAAATTAACCATTAAGGCAGCGTCCTTAAGCCCCATGCGGGCCACTCTGGTCGATCCCAAGACTTCAAGAGGGGTGAGACCAGCATTGCGCACCGTTATGCGTAGATCAGGGGCGTTTTTGAAGCCGTTTGACACCTGACGACGGACATGGAGGACTTCGTCGAAAGGCAGATCGTGCCGCCGTGGCTCCATGGACAAACCCTGGCCCCGCATTCTACTGTGGCGGTCACGGGCACGTACCACATGAGTCGGACGCGGGCCGCGGTTTCAGTCCAAAGGGAAAAACATGCGCATTCGGTCGATGATAATGGGGGCAACTGCCTTGGTGGCGGTTGGAGCGTTCACTGTGCACGCGCAGGCCGAAGGGTTCGAAAACATTGTGCTCTCCGCAAGCAAGGACGCGAACGAGACCCAGGCGACATTTGCGCCGGATACGGCCAAGATCTTCCTCTCCGCCGACCTGACCGACGAGGTGGCCTCGGGATCAAAGCTAACCGTGAGCTGGATTTCGGTGGATTCGGGCGGTGTCGCGCCGGCGAACTACAAGATCGACGAGGCCAGCTTCGAAATCGGCAAGATCGAAAACCATATCGACGCCTCGCTTTCCAAGCCGGACGCTGGCTGGCCTGTCGGCACCTATCAGGTGCAGATCGCCGTTGACGGCACGATGAAGGAAGCGGTCGACTTTTCCGTAAAGTGACCGGCGCACGCCAGGTGGCCCTACTCCATGAGTAGGGCGTCGCCGCCCGCCATCGACTGCGGCGCGAGAAGAATGCGTTTCGGATTTACTTTCAATGCGGGCAAGCCATGCTGGTCCAGCCCATTGAAGACAGTGTGCATTATTACGATTGAGGTCCCGAGTTGGGCTTGTTCTCATCCTGCCCAGCAAGCTCAACCTCATCTGAAACTGCACACGAATAGCTTATATTTGTCGCCAGAACGCTTGAGATGCCTGTCTGCGGCGGCGTTCGGTAAACGCCACGGCAAGAATGACCGAGGCGATTGTGGTGGCACCGACTGCGAGCAGGTAAAGCCACGGCACCGACATGGTTTCTGGCGGCGGATCAAAAACACCCGTCAGCATCCTGATGAGAATACCAGCCGTTATCACGCCCGTAACAAGACCGAACGTCAAACCTCCAAGCAGAATGATGGCGGCCTCGCTCCACAAGAATGCCGCTAGCTGGGCTGGCTTGACCCCGATTGCGTTGAGAATGGCATAGTCGCGACTTCGGTCAATAAAACCGAGGGCAAGCATGAGCCCAGCCGAGACAATCGCCATGATGAGCGCGAACACCAGTTCAATCGAGGTCAAGCCGCGAAGATCGACTGCGGTAAGGCTGGAGCCAATCAAACGGCTGACCGAGCCAATATCCACGATTTTCAACGACGGGAACGAGCCCAGTGATACGCTGGCCGCGCGCGCGACCGCTGCCGGATCGATGCTTGTACGCAGCAGCACATATTCAGCCGTCGCGTCGCCGGTAATTTTTGCAACATAGTCCATGTTTGCGACCAAAAACGAATCTTTCGGCGCAGTGGGAAACTCCCTTACGACACCGATGAATTTAAACGGGTAGGCATGATACTGATGGTCGGCCGCGGTTTGCAGGCGCAGGTTTATCGTGTCACCCGCTTTGAGCTGAAAATCCCTTACCGTTTCCTCCGACACGAGAACCCCGTCTGGCGTTTTCAGGAGCCTCGCCAGATTGTCGGCGGCAGTTCCCGTAGAGAAAAAGGCGTCGGACAGTTTCGTTGCAGCCTGAATGCGTGCGGGATCGATTCCATATAAATCCTGCAAATCCGTGCCGACATAGGCGAAGCGATGCTGCATGGGACGCGCTACCGTGACGCCTGGAATGGATTCCAATTGCGCCAATTGGCTCCCCGCAGGTTGCAATGTCGTACCAAAAACGGTGACGTCGGAGCCGTTCGTCAGTTCGGCATCCACATGCGCCTGATCGTTGAACGTGCGATTGAAAACCGCCGTGGAGGTTGCAAACGACACCGCCATCGTGACCATGGCAATTGCGAGCGTCAATCGACCGGCTTGTCGTGATAGCGAGGACGATACAACCTTCGTCATCGACCCGCTCACAGGCATGACCATCGCGCGCAATATCGCGCCATTCCCACGAATGATGAAACCACAGATGCGGACACAGAAAAGCGCAGATCCTAGCCAGAACAGGATCGGAGCAGCGAATGCCGTATAGTCGACGGCAGTCGCTGCAACGCCTTCCGTTGCCAGAACGACCTGGTAGCCATGTGCCGCCGAATGCCAAAAAATAGCTGCCGCCGACAAGATCAGTACGATATCTGCATAGAATTGCTGCCAAAGCGGTACCGCAGCGGGTTCGACTGCTTTTCGGGCAAGCTGAACGGTTCGAAGCCGCGCCGCATTCCAGGCGGGGAGAATGACCGCTGCCAGGGATAGCAGCATGCCAAAAGCCGCCAGAGCCACGAACAGAAACAGGTGCGATAAATTCAGCGGTACATTTCCCAAGAACGTTCTGGCCAATATGAATGCCAGGATCACTCCACCGATGACACCCAACGGACCAACAACAAACGCCTCCATCGCCGTCAACCAAAGGATTTGACGCATTGATGCCCCGCGAACGCGCATTTGAGCTTGTTCAAGTTTTCTGCGGCCGGCACCTGAAGCGGCAATGGCAAAAGTCAGCATCACCGAAAGCAGTATTCCCGGCACTCCAAGAAACAGAAACAAAACGCGGGCATAGAGGGCATCGCCTCGCACCGCATCCAGCCGTGCTCCAAGATTGTTGGCGAGCAGCGCCGAGCCCGCGACCCGGGCTTCAAGATGACGGCCAGCACCAGTGACATAAGCATAGGCGGCATCAGGGTTTGCAGGTAACTCTGCGCGCGAAAGCTTCGCATGGAACTGCAACTTGATGCTACCGGGAGAAGCTTCTTCCTGTTGTCTGAAAATGTCTTTCCAAATGTTCAAGGGAAGTATCAAGACATTGTCGGGAGGTGCCTGTGGGGCCGATTGGGGAGGCAAACCTATCGATTGGAAAAGTGAATCCGCGTCGGGCAAATCGACAATACGGTCGATTTTTAGCGTCGCGGGCGACAAACCGACACGATGGATCGTAACAATATCACCTGGCTTAACGTGGAGATTTGATGCTGTCTGCTGGGTTATCATCGTACCGCCGTTTGGCGCTGACAATGAGCGGATTTCGGCAGGGAAGCTTTGGAGATAGGCGGCGTCAAATGCGAGCACCTGTCCCGGCCCGGTGGTTTGGGTGGTTCCGTCAGTCGTGGCTTCCAGGCCGGTCACGCCTGCAAAATGCGCCTCCCCCATAGCCGCAACCCTTGCGGATTCAGCAATCGCTTTCTTTATCTCTGCTTTATCGGCTGTAGCCAGAACTTCGACCTGCCAGTCAATCGGCACGCCTGCAATCGCTCTCCTGGTCATCGTTTGGGCGCTGGAGGAAAGAAAGAGGCCGAGACACGCGATCAAGCCGACTGTCCCTGCAATGCCTGCAGCGGTTCCCAAAAGCTGCATGGGGCGGCGCGTGACAAGACCGTATACCCAAAGACCCATCATTTCACGGCACCAATTCGGCAAGAGATGGATTGTCGGTGGTCAGCGTGCCGTGTCGCATCGACCATTGTTTCTCCATGCGCTCGGCGACCCTCAGATCGTGCGTCGCGATAATAAGCGCAGTTGACGTGCCATCGATCTGTCTGAGAAGCACGTCGATCAATGTCCTGGCCGTTGCCACGTCAAGCTGGCCGGTCGGCTCGTCCGCAAGGATCAATCGCGGTTGCGTTACAAGAGCTCTTGCCAAAGCGACACGTTGGGCCTGCCCGCCCGACAACTCTTCCGGAAGCTTCCCCGCCAACCCATCGAGCTGGAATTCAGTGAGCAAGGCCATCGCACGTTGATCAGGCAAGCCCTGCCCGCCTGAAACGATCAGCGGCAAGGCTACATTTTCAAGAACCGTCAGAGCGGGAAACAAACTTTGTGATTGAAAAACATAGGTAATTTTCTCAGGCCGCAGGGTATCTCCGGCACCGAGCGCCGGCCAGACCACAATCCCTCGGGTGGGCCGGTCAAGGCCGCCCAGCAGATAGAGAAGCGTAGACTTGCCACTTCCGGAGGGGCCGGTAAGCGCAATCCGATCCCCGGATATGATCTTGCACGATGACGGCTGCAGGACCGTGCTCACGCCGGATGTTCCGTCCGGAAAGTCCCTTGCAACATCTTTTGCATCGACCAGACATTCAGTCATGGACCACCTTCCCGTCCCTCAATCTGAAAACACGATCCGCGATACCGGACATCGCATCGCTATGGGTCGCAACGAGCGTCGACTTGCCGGCCTGTCGCCGCTTTTTGAAATGCTCGATCAGCTGCGATTCAGTTCTTCTGTCAACTTCAGCTGTGGGCTCGTCGGCGACAAGCAGCACCGGGTCTGCCGCAAGCGCTACAGCCAACCCTGCGCGAGCCGCCTCCCCCCCGGACAGCTCATTCGGATAACCATAGGCACGATGCCGCAGATCGACAGTCGAAAGCAGCATTTCGATGCTGTTCATGTTTGCCATGCCAGCCAGCTGCATCTGAAGTTCGATGTTTTCGGTCACGGTAAGGTGCGCAAGAAGGTTCGGCACCTGTTGCAAAATGCCCAAACGCGTCGCCCTTACGGACGCTCGAAATGCTTCGGAGCGCCGCGTGATCCTCTCACCGGCAATGATGACGTAACCGCCATCCGGTTCTTCAAGGCCTGTCAGGCATGACAGCAAGGTCGATTTACCGCTGCCCGACGGTCCGGTAATCGCAACAATCTCGCCATGCCCAACCTGAAGGCTGACGCCACGCAGCGCCGCCGTTTCATCATCCCCATTGTGGTAAAATCGGTACAATTCATGGGCTTCGACGAGCGGCATGTCATTGCCAGCGAAACGATTGGGACATCATGCGCCATTGATCTGCATTGTCCGCTCCAAATGGTGCATACAGATCGAGCGCGGCAAGCTTTCCATTCCTGAAGTAAAGGTAGCGTCTGTTCTCAAGCCGAACCTGTTTGTTCGTGACGGCGTTTGGCTCGGAATCTGAAGTGTATGAAATCAGGATGGCATTGCCACCTGATACCTTTACGGCGCGAACGCCAGCGACCTTGACCGCTTTTCCAGCGGCCTCCATTTTGGGAACATAGTCTCGCTTTACGGATTCTACCGAGGGCGGCGAAGCGGCGGCGGAAACCATAACCACCACGCCGTCCAATTTGTCGGTAAAGCTGACGCCGTCCGGTCCGTCCTTCCTTGCCCATCCTTCGGGAACTTTCAAAGTAAAGCCGAGAGCGGAGCGATACTCGGTAAAGACTTGGCTATCGGGGATGTCTCCGGGCGTATTCTTTTCCGTCGCAGAATCCTCAACCTGAGGTATCGATGCGGAATACGCTGCCGGCAATGTTAAGAAAGATGATGTGACAGCAGCTCCGAGCACCAAGGCGATCGTGACCGCGGGGTGTTTTTCGAGATATTTGTTCATGGTCATTCCTTCGTGCGCGCCACCATGCGCCATCGAAGACCATAAACATTCAACTTTACGACCGCTTCGCCGCTACCATACGGTTCGGTAAGGCGATCGCCCATACGCACAGCTGGGACAGCGCTCTTCTCGGCGGTCCCGATCAGGCGGGAATTGTATTCGAAGAGCGATATCCGGGCGCTTTTGAGATTTACGGGAAAAGAACTGATGTAAGGTCGTCCGCCAATATCATCATAGAGAATTCCGACTTCGCGAATCCCAAATTGAGATTGCAAAGAGCGCGATTACACCCACTAACCGCTGACGGAAGGAAACACCGCTTTGTTGAAGGGTTTTCAGGCGGCCGTTGCTCGCAGTAAGTTCAATATCGCATTCTTGAGATCTGCTGGGCCATTGATCAGCATATCGGCACCTGCCAAGTCGAGTTCCTCCCGGCTGCCATAACCCCAGGTTACGCCAATCGCTTTCATATTGTTCGCATGCGCCCCGGAAACATCGAATTTCCGATCGCCCACCATCACGCATTTGTCCGGGTTCAACTGGTTCTCTACCAGAATATGCGCGATCAACTCCGGCTTGTGGTCTGTCACAACACCGGGTTCCGAACCGTAAATTCCGGCGAACAGGTCGCTCTGTTCAAGATTTTCCAGAATTCTTCGGGCGAAGAAGACGCGCTTTGACGTCGCCAGAAACAGGTTCATTCCCTCATTGCGAAGGGAATTCAGTGCGGATGGAATCCCATCATAAAGCGTGCTCATCAGAAGTCCCCGAGCGCTGTAGTCGCTGCGATAGGCATCGACCGCATCAGAGATGCGACCGTCGCCGTAGGGTTTGAGCAGATAGCGCATCACCTCCTCGATAGGAGGTCCGATCAACAATTGAATATCCATAACCTCGGGCGGCTCGTGTCCGAGTGCACGCAGGGCGGCACGACAGCTGGACACAATGCCGGGTTGAGAGTCGATCAGTGTACCGTCGAGGTCCAGAAGAACGGAAAGATCAGAATTCGGCATTTGGATTGGATTTCCCCTCGCTTTGTCTTCTTGTATCTGCAACGGACCCCGATCGTCACCCCCAATTCCGATCCGCTTGGCAGCAACAGCGGTCCCAGATTTCAAAATATGGCAG
>NZ_JAFCVE010000016.1:0-27098 GCF_049896885.1 Phyllobacterium sp. SL163
CTGGAACGAAATTGACCGACCCCTCGAACGCTTCAGGCCAATCCGGGCTAACCGCTTCAATCCAAACAACTTCAAATTCCCTTAGCGTGTATTAATGTAGAAATGCCCACGGAGCCCCACGCCGTCGGAGCAATCCATCGGCAGGTTGATCTGGCTGCGATAGGCCGCGTCCAGCAATTTCTCGCCCGCCCGACATTCCACGAAGCGCGTGACGCCGTCTTCGAAATTCAATGCGATCCGGTAATTGCTCATGGTTTCTCCTCCCCGACAAAGGCGAGCCTTCTGGTCTGTCAGATGTGATAGATGTCGATGACCTGGCGGATGTAATCGTTCTTCAGAACGACCTTCTTGGCGGTAATCAGGAAACCCGTTCCGGTGCGACGCAGGGTCAGGAACACCGTGCCAAAGAACTGGTCGGTGATCTGGTAGCGATGATTGAGCGTGAGAAAATTGTAGCGAAGCTTGATCTCCGCGCTCTGGTCCGAGAGGATCTCAATGTTCGAGATCATGTGGCTCGTTCGCGGCTCCGGTGTCGATGCGCCCGATCGCTCCGTCTTGATGCGGAAAACGCGATCCTCGAGCCCGCCGCGGTCCGGGTAATAGATCAGGGAGATTTCGCTCTGCGGATCCTCCGTCAACTGGTCGTCGTCATCCCAGGCCGGCATCCAGTAGCTGGCATCGTCGGCATAGCAGGTCAGCCACTCGTCCCATTGGCGGTCGTCGAGGAGGCGGGCTTCGCGGTAGAGGAAGGCGGCAATTTGGGTCTCGATCGCGCTCATGCGGACGCTCCTTCGATCTCTGTGGCAAGCGCGTTGCGCATCACCTTGGCCCAGTATTCGTGCTGGCGCACGAAGAGCCCTTCGTCCTCGCTGCGTTCGCCCGAGAGCAGGGGCTTCAGACCCATCCGGCGCGCGTTATCGTCCGGCCCGTCGATCCAGAGCGGTGCACCTCTGGAAAGGTCGTTCCAGAGCGCCGCGGTTCCGGCATAGCCGGTCTGACAGGCGCGGAACTCTTCGAGGTCGTCTGCGGTGCCCATGCCTGACACGTTGAAGAAGTCCTCGTATTGCCGGATACGCAGTGCCCGGTCGGCCGCACTTTCGCCCTTGGGCGCAAAGCAGAAGATGCTGATCTCGGTCTTGTCGACGCTGATCGGGCGCGTCACGCGGATCTGCGTGCTGAACTGGTCCATCAGGAAGACGTTCGGGTAGACGCACAGATTGCGGGTCTGGTTGACGATGAAATCGGCCTTGTCGCTGCCAACCCGTTCCCGGATTTCGTCGCGCCTGTTGTAGACCGGGCGCACTTCCGGGTTCATGGTATTGGTCCAGAGGAGGATATGTCCGTTGTCGAAGCCGTAGACGCCGGCAACCGACCGGCTCCAGCTATTGGCGTCGACGGCCTTGGTGCCCTCTTCCTTGCGGCGGCCCATGGTCGCGGCATAGTTCCAGTGGACGGAGCTGACGTGATAGCCGTCGCAGCCGTTCTCCATCTGGAGCTTCCAGTTGCCGTCATAGATGTAGGACGAGTTCCCGCGCAGAACCTCGAGGCCTTCAGGGGCCTGGTCGACGATCTGGTCGATGATTACTTTCGTCTCGCCGAGGAAATCCTCGATCGATGCGACATCGGCATTGAGACTGCCGAACAGGAAGCCGCGATAGTTTTCGAAGCGGGCCACACGCGTCAGGTCATGCGACCCGTCCTTGGCGAACTGTTCCGGATATTGGGTCGTCTTTTCGTCCTTCACCTTCAGCAGTTTGCCGTTGTTGGAGAAGGTCCAGCCGTGGAAGGGACAGGTAAACGAGCCCTTGTTGCCATGCTTGCGACGGCACAGCATCGCACCGCGATGGGCGCAGGCATTGATCACCGCATGGAGCGTCCCGGTCTTGTCGCGCGTGATGACGATCGGCTGGCGACCGATCGAGGTGGTGTAATAATCGTTTACCTCCGGGATCTGGCTTTCATGGGCGAGATAGACCCAGTTGCTCTCGAAGATGTATTTCATCTCCAGTTCGAACAGGTCCGGATTGGTGAAGATGTCGCGGCGGCATCTGAAGACGCCAGCTTCGTGATCGTCTTCGACCGCATTGGCCAGCAGGTCCTGCAGGGCAGCATGCTTGTTGATGATCTTGGACACGGTTTCTCTCCCACCGCGGAGGGGATAGATCCCCGCCGTGGCAACGATGTCGATGGATTGGGACGAAGGGGGAGGTGGTCCGGTCTTCCCGGACCACCTGTCGGGTCAGGCAGCGGCGCGCGGGCGCAGGGCATTCACCTGGTTGTCGACGCCGTCGACGAGGGCAGTCAATTTGATGTCGAATACGATTTCGGCAAAGGGACCGGTAAGACCGTTCGCCGTGATGCTGGCGTCGTCGGTGCGTTCGATGACGTCGGGCACCAGACCGTCACGGGTCGCATAGGCGAAATCGTCGTTGATCAGCGGATCGCCGGCGATATTGATCTGTGTCGTCAGCTTGCGGTGATCATCGGCGCTGACGAAGAAGTGGATATGGGCCGGACGCTGGCCATGGCGGCCGAGCGCAGACAGGAGCTTCTCGGTCGGGCTGCCCGGGGGAACGCCATAGCCGTGCGGCACGATGCTCTGGAACTTGTAGCGGCCGTGCTCGTCGGTAATGATCGTGCGGCGCATGTTGAAGGGCGCCTGCCTGCCCGTCGGATCGAAGTGTGAGTAGAAGCCGCGCGTGTCGCAATGCCAGACTTCGACCTTTGCCCCGGCGCTCGGCTTGCCGTCGGCGCCATAGACGGTGCCGTGCATGATCAGCGTGTGACCGTCTGTGTCGGTGCCATCGTCGAGACGGGCAAAGCCTTCACAGACCGGAGCTCCGGCCACGTAGAGCGGTCCCTCGATCGTCCGCGGCGTTTCGTTCTTGATGCCGAGTGCTTCGTCGATGGCGTCCAGACGCTCATCGAGGAAATGGTCGAGGCCAAGGCCCGGGGAAATCAGGCCGGCCTGACCCGCGGCACCGATCTCGTTGATCCAGGCAATTGCGGTCCAGTATTCGTCGGGCGTCACGTCGAGGTCATCGATCGTCTTGAAGAGATCGGATACGACCCGGTGGACGATTTGCTTGACGCGCGGATTGCCGCTCGTCTTGTCCTGGCCGCTCAGGACCTTCAGAAAGTCCTGGATGTCGGGGCGGTTGAAGATCTTTACGCTCATGTCATGTCCTCCTCACATGGGTTGAATTGCGCCGGCCGCTGCCGGCATGTCGTCAACTGTCGTCGTCTCGAACAGCCGAGGGATGGCGCAGCAGCGGCATCACTTCGATGTCCATGAATTTGAAAAGGGGCAGGCCGGAGAGAAGCCCATGCAGCTCCTCATTGTCGGCCACGTCGAAAATGCTGACGTTCGCGTAGTGGCCGGCGATCCGCCAGATATGCCGCCACTTGCCTTTTGCCTGCAGGTCTTGCGAATAGCGCTTCTCGCGCTGCAAGATTTCTGCGGCCTCCTGCGCTGGCAGATCATGCGGCAGATTGACCGTCATCTTGACGTGAAACAGCATGGTCTTCTCCTCATTCCGTCGCGCAGGTCATGTGGCGAGATCCCTCGCGTGTGAAGTGTTTCAGCCTGTCCGGGTCCAGCGTGATGCCAAGCCCTGGGGCCGTCGGCACGGCCAGCGAGAAATTGCTGTAGTCGAGCGGCTTTTCGAGGATCTCTTCGGTGAGAAGCAGTGGTCCGAAAAGCTCGGTTCCCCATTTCAGATCAGCAAAGGTCGAGAAGAGATGGGCCGAAACCACGCTGCCGATCGCCCCTTCCAGCATGGTGCCGCCGTAGAGCTCGATACCGGCGGCATCGGCGATCGCTGCCACACGCTGAGCGTTAAAAGGTCCGCCGCTCTGCTCCACCTTCACGGCAAAGACATCCGCCCCATTGCTGCGCGCGATCTCGAAGGCGCTTTCCGGCCCGCTCAAGGCCTCGTCCGCCATGACGGCGATCGGGAAACGGCGAACCAGTCGACCGAGGGCGGCCGTGGATCGGACCGGCTGCTCGACCAGTTCACAGCCGGCATCGGCAAGAGCGGCGATGCCGAGATTGGCTTCGGTCTCGGTCCAGGCCATGTTGACATCGGCACGCACGGCGCCGCGCTCGCCGAGTGCCCGCTTGATCGCTGCGACATGGGCGACATCTTCGCGAACCGATCGCCGCCCGATCTTCAGCTTGAAGATCGCATGGCGATTAAGGGCGAGCATCTGCTCGGCCTCATCGATATCGCGTGCGGTATCGCCCGATGCGAGTGTCCAGGCGACGGGGAGGCGATCACGGCGGCGGCCGCCGAGGAGTTCGCTGACCGGCAGCCCGACGCGCTTGCCCTGGGCGTCGAGAAGAGCGGTTTCCACCGCGCTCTTGGCAAACCGATTGTCCTTCACCATCTTGCCAAGTCGCGCCATCAGGGACTGGATGCGGGTGGCGTCTTCGCCGAGCATCACCGGTGCGAAATAGCGATCGATGGAAAGCTTCATGCCTTCCGGGCTTTCGCCGCCATAGGCCAGACCGCCGATGGTCGTACCTTCGCCGATGCCCACAATGCCGTCGCTGCAATGGATCATCACAAGCATCAGCGTCTGGCCGTTCATCGTCGTGACCGAGAGCTTGTGTGGCCGGATCGTCGGCAGGTCGACAAGCATTGTTTCGATGCGTTCGACGGTGGGGGCAGCGGCAAGCGCCTGGAGTGGGGGGTGAATGGTCGCGTTCATGGGGCATTGATGTGCGAACTCACCTCCGCCGTCCAAGATTGATTGAGTGTTGCATGATACCTTCAGAGTATGATGTTTGATTTGCCTGCTGTATTTTCGGGATGATTTAGGTCATTCTGTTGAAATTATGCTCAACACAGGCAGGGACGATCATGGATCTTCGACAGCTCCGGTACTTCGTGGCGGTGGCCAGGGAACGCAATTTCACGCGGGCCGCGGAGATCCTGCATATCGCGCAGCCGCCGCTGAGCCGGCAGATCCAGTTGCTGGAAGAAGAACTCGGCGTAGAGCTCGTCATCCGCTCCAGCCGGCCGGTTCGCCTTACGGAAGCCGGCCGCGTCTTCTATGAACAGGCCCTGCAGATCCTCGGCCGCGTCGAGCAGATGAAGGAGGCGACCCGTCGTGTCGGCCTTAACCAGAACAGCGTGCTGTCGATCGGCTTCGTCGCATCCACCCTTTATGGCGGGCTGCCGGCACTCGTTCGCAAGCTACGGCAGCAGGCGCCGGATCTCGATATCCAGCTTCTGGAGATGATGTCGGTCCACCAACTCCCCGCCTTGAAAGAGGGACGGATCGACATCGGCTTTGGACGGCTGCGCCACGCCGATACCGCCATCGTGAGCACGGTGCTCCGAGAGGAGCGTCTGGCCGTCGCTATCCCCGAAGGCACCCCGCTCGCCTCCAAGAGCGATGCCATCCCGCCGGAAGCCCTTGCGGGAGAAAAACTGATCGTCTACCCGCGCGAACCGCGCCCGAGCTTCGCGGACCAGGTTCTGAATTTCCTGCTCGACCGCGATGTCCGTCCGGCGGAGATACTGGAGGTCAGCGAGATCCAGACAGCCCTTGGCCTCGTGGCTGCAGAAGCAGGCCTGTGCGTCGTACCGTCGTCAGCCCGCAAGCTGAGATCCGATGTTCACTATCGTCTTCTTTCGGGTGACAGGGCCACCTCTCCGATCATCCTCAGCCACCGTGCCGGCGACAGCTCCCCGCATATCGAGCTCGTCAAGCAGCTGATCCAGGAAATGTATCAGGAGAACCCACCCTGGCTCGGTCTCGAGCACAATCTGACGATTGCGAACTCCATCGGCCCGGAGGGATAGGTTGCATCAAAGCAATGACCATTGCTTCCGGAGCGTCGGGCGCCCGGCGACCCCGCTCGTGCCAGCGGCCGGCCGAAATGTCTCAAGCAGCGGTGTATTGGGGAGATGTTGTCGGCTTTGCGCCGGAATGGACGGCGGAGCTTGCCGACCGCGACATCGTCATTGCAAGGCCGCTTGCACGGCCATCTTGGGTAGGGGTGCGGTTGCCCTGTGCGTGACCTTGCGGGTTGGACGGCAAGCGCGATGTCTTCGGCCGGGTTGCGCAAGCCGCCGGTGGTCGAATTGCCTGAGCGCGTTTGCAGCCCTTTATCTCGCCCCGCCGGTAGATCCGCGCGCCTTCTCCCGGAACTCCCCCGGCGGAACGCCGAAATGGGCCTTGAAGACACGGGAGAACTGGGTCTGGTCGCTGAAGCCCCAACGGTAGGCGATCTCCGCGGCGGTCTGATTGTTGTTGGGGTCGGCCAGCGCGTCCCGACAGGCGGCCAGCCGCTGGTCGCGGATCCAGCCCCTCACCGTCTGATCGGTGTCCTTAAACAATTCGTGGAGATAACGCGTGGAGATGCCGCAGGCTTGTGCGATGCGCTCCGGCCCGAGATCGAACTCGTGAAGGTTGGTGCGGATATAGGCCTCGATACGCGCCAGATGCGCGGCGCGAACGGTCGAGTTGCCCGACGTGAGCACACGGTCGTCGGCCTTGATCGCCAGCACGAGCAGATCGACCAACTGGCGGCCGACCGTCGCCCTTGCCTCCTGTGTCATCCCGTCGAAACGTGCGGGCAGGAGCTGCAACATGTCGTTGAAAAGGCCGCCCGCACCATTGTTTGCCTCGAACTGCAAAGTACAGAATCTGTCTGGCGCCCGTAGACGGCCGGTCAAGGCATCCGCATCGACCTTCAGCACCCACATGTCGGCCGGTTCGGCATGGCTGAACTGGTAGGGCTCACTGCTGCGCTCCAAAATGAAGCCGCCCGGTCGGCATTTGACGTCGCGACCGCTCTGGGAAAAGTACACTTCTGCCTTTGCCGGCACGGTCACGAGGAACTCCTCCTCCCTGGCCCCGCGGAAATGGTGGGGCAGGCGCAGATATTGAAGCGAATCTGAGGTGAGGCGGGAGATGGACACATCGCCGAACCGCCAGGTGGTCAGGTCGCCGGAAAAACGGTCGGCTTCGCGGAAGCGAAGGTCGAGCGGAAAATAGGCCGACGCGATGGCCTCGTGCCAGTGGCGGCTGCGGTCCGGCGCGCGCGTCGCGCCTGTCGTGATGCTCGTCTTCATGCGGGCTCGTCCTCTTGGGATCGAAGGTACGCACAGGATTTCTGCCAGGCAATGAAAATGGCAGCTTATGCGTCGGCGCGCAAATCGTTGTTCCCTGCCTGCAAAGACGCAGGCAGAAATCTCTGCCTAGATTGATCCTGGCTTCAACGGTGCGACAGATACCGGCTGCCGGGGAACAGACATTTCAGCTAGACGACCGGTTTCCAGGCCGTCGGTTCTCGCCCTCAACCAGCGTGAACACGATGCTTCATACCCAGACTGCAAAAGTAGACCCGATCACGCTCTCGGTCGTGCGGGGCATGCTCGAGACGACCCAGCGCGAAATGACGCTTGCGCTCGAAAAGACGGCGCGCTCGTCGGTCTTCAACCTGGCGCACGACTATTCGACGGCGCTCTTCAACGCCCGGCCGGAGATGATCCTGCAGGGCCAGGACATCCCGATCCATCTCGGCTCGCTCATCCCAGCAATGAAGGCGGTTGCCGCCTTCTTCGGTGACGACATCCATGAAGGCGATCTCTTCCTGCACAACGACCCGGCCTTTGGCGGCAGCCATGCCATCGACACCTGCATGTACAAGCCGGTCTTCTACAAGGGCGAGCTGGTCTACTGGACCGTCTGCAAGGGGCATCTCACCGACATTGGCGGTCCGGTCCCGGCCGGGTACAACCCGAACGCCACGGAGATCTACGCCGAGTGCCTGCGCATCCCGCCCGTCAAGATCTGGGACCGCGGCAAGCCGCGCCATGACGTGCTCAACATGATCCTCACCAACATGCGGGCTCGCCGCGACCAGGAGGGTGACTTCCGTGCGCTCATCGGCGCCTGCCAGGTGGGGGAGCGCAACCTCATCGCCATGCTCGACAAGTACGGCAAGGCCGAAGTGGACGCCTGCGTCGACACGCTGCTCGATATGGCCGACCGCCACATGCGGGCGCTGATCGCCACCGTGCCGGACGGCACCTATGAAGGCTCCGCCATCCTCGAGGATGCAGGCCACGGCTTCGGCGATTTCGAGATCAAGGCGACGGTGACCATCACCGGAGACAGCTGCCATATCGCGATCGATAGCCCGCCGCAGGTGCCCTATTTCATCAACTCCTACGAAGGAAATTCCCATTCCGGCGTCTATCTCGGGCTGATGATGTTTGCGGCTTTGCCGCCACCCTACAATGAAGGGCTCTATCGCTGCGTCAGCCTCGACTTCGGCCCGAAGGGCACGCTGTGCAACGCACAGGAGCCGGCCCCGCACATGAACTGCACGACGACGCCCATGGAAACCCTGACGGACGCCGTGCGCCTGGCCTTCGAGAAGGCGATGCCCTCCAAGGTTTCGGCTTCCTGGGGCCATGCCAACGGCCTCAACATTGCCGGCCGTGACGCCCGCAACAACGAGGAATTCGTGACCATGGTGCTCGCCACCGTTATTTCCGGAGGCGGGGCAACACCCAAGCAGGACGGTTGGCACGCGGTTGGCCCGGAATGCTGCTTCGGGGCGCTGACCTCGGGCGATGTCGAGCTGCTCGAATATTCCTATCCCATCGTCATCCACCGCTATGCGCTGATGACCGACTCGGGCGGCGCCGGCAAGTTCCGCGGCGGCTCGGGCACGGCCTGGGAGGTCGAGCCGCTCAATGGCGACATCCTTTGCATCGGCTTCGGCGAGGGCCGGCGCATCCCGGCCATGGGGGCGGCGGGCGCCAAGTCTGCGATGGTCGACACCAAGGTCGGCCGGGTGGAGCTGCGCCGCGACGGCAAGGTCGAGGTCGAGCGGAAGAACATCATCGAGACCATCAAGCCTGGCCAGACGATCACCAACCTCAATCCGGGTGGCGGCGGCTACGGCAATCCGTTCGAGCGGCCGGTCGAGAAGGTGGTCTGGGACGTGCGCAACGGCCTCGTCTCCATCGAGGGCGCCCGCCTCGACTATGGCGTCGTGATCGCGAACCCGCAGACCCTCGAGGTCGATACGGCCGCAACCGAACGGCTCAGAGCCACCGCGTAAGGAAAACCAGACATGACCATGCATTCCTACCGCCTCGGCATCGATGCCGGCGGCACCTTCACCGACTTCGTCATCGCCGACCGTGCGACCGGTGAGGTCAAGCTCTTCAAGGCGCTTTCCACGCCCTCCGATCCCACCAAGGCCATCGAGAACGGCCTGGGGCTGATCGCCGCCGATCTCGGTCGGCCGATCGAGGACATCATCGCAAACTGCGACCTCTGCATCAACGGCACCACGGTCGGTCTCAACGCGCTCATCACGCATCGTGGTGGCAAGACGGGCCTGATCTGCACGGCGGGCCACGAGGATTCCATCGAGATCCGCAATGGTCACAAGGAGGACGGCTTCCGCTACGATCCCGAATATCCGGCTGCAACCATGCTGGTGCCGCGCTATCTCAGGCGCGGCGTGCGCGAGCGCATCCTGTCGGACGGCTCGGTGCGCACGCCGCTCAACGAGGAGGACGTGCGCGAGGCCTGCAGGCTCTTCCTGAAGGAAGGCGTCGAGACCGTCGCCATCTCCTTCGTCTGGTCGGTGCTCGATCCAAGCCACGAGCGGCGCGCGGCCGAAATCGTACGCGAGATGATGCCGGAGGCAATCCTGACCGTCGGCGTCGAACTCTACCCGCAGGTGCGCGAATATACCCGCACCTCCACCGCGGTGACGAACGCCTATCTCGCCCCCGTCATGCGTCGCTATGTCATGGCGGTCGACGCCTATTTCCGACAGCTCGGGGCCAAGCAGCCGGTGCGCTATTTCCAGTCGAACGGCGGGCTTGCCGTGGGTCAGGTCATGACCGACCGCTCGGTCTACGCCATCAATTCCGGTCCGGCGTCAGCGCCGCAGGCGGGTCTCTATGCTGGCGCGCCTTTCGACCACAAGAACGTCATCACCGTCGACATGGGCGGCACGTCCTTCGACATTACGCTCACCCGCAACGGCCAGACCAACCTCAACAAGAATATCGACTTCCTGCGCTACCGCATCGGCGTTCCGATGATCCAGGTCGAGACGCTGGGCGCGGGCGGCGGCTCGATCGGCTGGATCGATCCGCTCGGTCTCCTGCAGGTCGGCCCGCAATCGGCCGGCTCCGAGCCGGGCCCGGCCTGCTACGGCCGCGGCGGCACCGAGCCGACCACGTCGGACGCAAACCTCGTGCTCGGCTATCTCAACCCCCAAGGGCTTCTCGGCGGCAAGCTGCCGCTCGACGTCGAGAAGGCGCGCGCCGCGGTGGCGAAGGTCGCGGGCCCGCTCGGCATTTCCGTGGAGCAGGCGGCCTATGGCATGTTCGCTATCGTCAACAATTCGATGGTCAACGGCATCCGCCGCGTCTCGGTCGAGCGCGGCTACGATCCGCGCGATTTCGTGCTGGTCGGCGCAGGGGGCGCGACCGCGGCACACATCACGGCGCTGGCGCGGGAGATGGGTATCGATACGATCATCCTGCCCAAGCTCGCCTCGGGCCTTTGCGCCTTCGGGCAGATCATTTCCGACGTGAAGTATAACTACATGGCGCCCGCGCCCGTGCGCCTCGACAATGCGGCGGCCTATGAGCGCATCGACAGCCTGTTCGAAGAGATCGAAGCAAAGGGCGTTGCGCATCTGGAGGCGGACGGCTTTGCCGCTGATGCCATCGACATCAAGCGCTCGATCGACATGCGCTATGTCGGCCAGGTGCATGAGTGCACCGTGGATATCGGCACCTTCCCGATCAACGAAACCACGATCGAGAAGGTCAAGGACGCGTTCCATGCCCGACACGAGGAACTCTACACCTATTCCGAGCGCCACAGCGCTGTCGAGGTGGTGAACCTGGAATCCACCCTCTATGGCCGTATCGAGAAGGTCCGCCCGCCGAAGCTTCCGGCTGGCGGTGATGCCAGCGCGGCGCTGAAGGGCCACCGCGACGCGATCTTCGACCAGTCGGGCAAGCCGGTCTTAACGCCGATCTATGCGGGGGCCAAGCTCGGCGCCGGCGCCCGCGTCACGGGACCGGCCATCATCGAGGAGGTGACGACGACCATCGTCATCGAGCCCGGCTGGACGAGCATTCTGCATGAAAGCGGCAGCTATCTGCTGACACGGGAAGACTGACGGCTGGCCCCGCCAACGGGCGGGGCAGCCACCTGCAACGAAGAGGGGAAAACAATGGCAGGCAACCTATCGGCCGTAGAGGCCGAGACTTCTGACTTCTCCAATGTGGCGGTACCGCCACAGGCGCGCATGCCGCGGGGGGCGTTGACCATGGCGTGGTGGGCGGTGTGCAGCGCCGTCTTCTACATCGTCGTCGGGGCGGCGATGGCGCTCAATTTCGGGACGCGCAATGCCATTATCGGCATGGTGCTCTCGGTGGTCGTCTACGGCCTCGTCAACGCGGTACTCAGCCGCTTTGCCATTCGCACCGGGCTTTCCGTCGCCCTGTTCTCGCGGGTGCTCTTCGGCAATGTCGGCGCGGGGCTCGCGACCCTCATCTTCTGCGCAACGGCAATCTACTATGCCGTCTTCGAGGGTTCGGTGATCGCCGTCGGCATCACCACGATCCTGCCGTCGATTTCCTATCCCATCGCGGCGCTGATCGTCGTCCTCTACAGCGTGCCGCTGATCTTTGGCAGCATCCAGACCTGGCTCGACAAGTTCAACGGCGTGCTGTTGCCGTTCTACATCCTCGGTCTCGTCGTGGCGGTCGTCCTCGCCGTCGGCGAATACGGCTATAGCGACAAGTGGCTGAACCTCGGGCCGGAAACCGGTGCTCCGGCCGGTGGCTGGTGGTCGTGCTTCGTCTACTATATGGGCGTCTGGGTCCTGATGATGTTCACCTTCGACTATGCCCGCTTCGGCCGGCAGGAGGATGCGGGCTATCACGCCTGGTTCAACTTCGGCATGCCCTTCTATGTCATGGCCTTCCTGGTGAGCGGGCTCTTTGGCATGTTCATGATCGGCACCGTGCCGGATCTCGGCGCCCTTTCGGAAGTCAGCGTGCTCCTGGCGCTGCTGAAGCTCATGGGGATCTGGGGCCTGCTGTTCGTCTGGGTCACGCAGACCCGGATCAACACGGCCAACTACTATTTGGCAGCGGTCAATCTGGAGGCGCTCGTGCAGCTCTTCGGCAAACTGCCCTTCGGGCGGATTGGCTGGGCAATCGCGGTCGGCGCGATCGTGTATGTGCTGATGCTCGCGGATGTCTTCGCCTATCTTCTGTCGGCGCTCGCCTACCAGGGCATCTTCGTCGTCGCCTGGGTGGCGGTCGCCATGGCGCATATCCTGATCGACCGATATAGTGCGCTGGTCGGCGGCACGATCGAATACCGTTCCAGCCATGTGCCCGCCTTCAACCCCCTCGGCATCGCTGCCTGGTTCGTCGCTGCAGCCATCGGCATCTGGCTCCATGTCTGGGGGGGCGATTATGCTGAGTTCTCAGCCCCGGCAACCGCCGTCATTGCCTTTAGCATCTATGCCGCGGGCCTGACGCAGGCGCGTCGTTCCTGGTTCCTGGCGGCCGGCTGATCTCGTGGCCCGTGCCCCGCAAAAGGGCACGGGGCCAGCAATGGCTGGGTCGTCCGTTGATGATGACCGTCACGTAGGCGCGCGCGCCTGCGCCCGCGGCATCAGGGTTTGTCTGATGTCGGCCGGCTTTCCTGCTGACGTGATCAGCAATGTTTTTGCGATGGGGCTCGCTCGCGCGGCATCAGCTGCGAGCGGGCTCTCCTTTTTTGGAGCCGTGCCATTCTTCGATGGGTTGGATGGTCCCGGAAAACACATCAATCGCACAATTGGTCATGGGGACACATTGACATTGACGCGAGTGTGGGGTTATAGAACGAACGTTCGATAAGTATCGAGCGGGAGGAGACCTGCATGGAAGTATCTGAAGGCCGCGGTGGCGATCCGGTGGACGGCTCGGGCGACGTCCGGGAGAACCTTTTGTCGACGGCAGTCGGCATGTTCTCCGAGAAGGGCTATAGCGGGACATCGATCCGCGACATCGCCAAGGTGCATGGCGTCAGCCTGTCCAACATCTACTATCACTTCGGCAACAAGGACGGCCTGTGGCGCGAAATTCTTGACCGTTCGGTGCGGATGCTCCCGGATCGGTTGCGTGCAGCGGCAGACTTGGCCGAGACACCGCGTGCCCAGCTGGAGGCGCTGGTGCGTGCCCACCTCGCGATGGCGGCCGAATATCGGCGCGAACTGCTGATGCTCCTTGCCCAGACGACGGAGCTTGCCGAGGACGTGGGCAAGGCCACGGCCGAGATCCAGCGCGACGTTCTGGGGATCTATTCGGAGGTGTTGGGGCGGCTGAGCGCGGAGGGCGGGCTCAATTCCGACCATGTGCGTGTCACCGCCTTCAACCTGCTCGGCGTGATCAACTGGCATCTCCGCTGGTATCGACCGGACGGGCCGCTGTCCGAAGAGGCGGTCCACCAGGAAATCGTCGACTTCATCATGCGCGGCGCCTGCCGCACCTGACAGCAGACTGAGTCCGTCTTTGGGGCGGGAGGAACGGAGCGGCAGGCCGGTCGCTCCGAAGGGAGGATATATGGCCTACACAATCGATATTGATACCGGGGGAACCTTCACCGACGGCTTCGTTGCGGGGCCGGGCATTGCCCGCGCCGTCAAGACCCCGACGACGCCCCATGATCTGACGGAATGCTTCCTCAACTGCATCAAGGCGGGGGCTGCAGCGGTGGGTGTCTCGGTCGAGAGATTTCTCGAGCAGACCGCTGTGGTCCGTTTTGCCAGCACGGTTGGCACCAATGCCCTGATCGAGCGCAATGGCGCCAAGATCGGCCTGATCGTGTCAATTGGCGGACGGGCGCTCGCACCTTTGAAGACAGAGGGTCATGCCGGCATCATCGATGCCGACATGGTGGTCGAAATCGATGATGGCCTTTCGCCGCAGCAAGTGCTCGACAAGGCGCAGGGCCTGATCGATGCTGGCGCCCAGTGCCTGGTCGTGGCACTCGACGGCAGCGAAAGCGATCCGGCGCGCGAGCATGCGGTCCGCCAGGTCGTCAAGCGGGAATATCCCCGCGACTTTCTCGGATCGATCCCGGTCTTCCTGTCCTGCGACGTGACCGTGCGCGACGGTTATCAGGAGCGGATCAACAGCACGATTGTATCCGCCTATTCCCACAGCCGCCTGGCGCGCCTCCTTTACAAGGCCGAACAGGAGCTTCGAGCGCTGCGTTACCGCGGTCCCTTCCTGATCGGCCACAATGACGGCGCCGTTGCCCGCGTCGCCAAGACCCGGGCCATCAGCACCTATAATTCCGGCCCAGCCGCCGGGCTGGTCGGCGCGCGCGCCGTCGGTGCTCTCTACGGCGAAACGGATGTCATCTCTGCGGATATGGGCGGCACCTCGTTCGATATCGGTCTCGTGAGCGACGGACGGATCAAGATCGGCTTGCGGCCGCAGATCGAAGGTTACCGCACGAACGTGCCCATGAACGAGGTCGAGGCGCTCGGCGCCGGGGGCGGCTCGATCGCGGGCGTCAGCAATGGCGTGCTCTTCGTCGGCCCGAGATCCGCCGGGGCCATGCCGGGACCGGCCTGTTTCGGTCTTGGTGGCAGCGAGCCGACAGTGACGGATGCGAACCTGGTGCTCGGCCGGATTGACCCCGCCAATTTCCTTGGGGGAGCTCGCAAGCTCGATGCCGAAAAGGCGCGTTCCGCCATCCAGCGTTCGATTGCCGAGCCTCTCGGCATCAGCGTCGAAGCCGCAGCACTCGCTGTTGTGGAACGGGTTGAACAGGAAATCGGCGCCGCGGTTGCCGAACTGCGCGCGGTTTCGAGGAATGGCGACCCGCTCCTGACCGTCTATGGTGGTGCAGGCCCGCTTCACGCCTGCAAGGTGGCTGAAGCGGCCGGAATCCGCCGCATCGCCATCACGCCGTTCTCTGCGGTCTTTTCGGCATTCTCTTCGTCGTTGATGGATGTGGGTCATGGATATATGCGGGCTGTTGGCCTGTCTGCCGGCGACGCAAAGCTGCCGGAGCTCGTCGCCCGGCTGACGAGCGAAATGGAGGCCGCCGGCCTTCGCGACATGCGCGGCGAAGGGTTCGACCTCAAGGAACTGTCGTGGCGTCTGGACGTGATCCTGCTGGGTGCCGACGGCTCGGAAAGCCATCATTCGGTCGAGGTGGCCGAACCCCTTGCCGAGACAGCGCAGCGATCGCTTCAACAGATCATTCGCTCCGAGGCACCCGCCGCCGTGCAGGTCGCTTCCGCCGGTCTCTTCGTCTCTGCCCCGGTTCCGCATTTCCGTTTCGAAGAAAAGCCCCTGACCGGCGAGGGCGTCGCCGTTGCCGAAACCGGCCGCCGGCAGGTCTTCGCAGCGAGCGGTGCTCCCCCTGTCGAGGTTCCCGTCCTTGACCTGGAGAAGATGCAGCCGGGTCACGGCCTTTCCGGTCCGGCGCTTCTTGAAAGCAGCAAGACCACTGTCTGGGTTGCTCCCGGCTGGAATGCCGCCATTGACCGTTTCGCCAATCTTATGCTGACGAGGGCTCAGGCATGACCGTTCGTATCACCGAAAACCTCTCGATCGACCTGTCTACCGAAGAATGGTGCTGTGTCGCCTGCAACCACCGCCTGGCCCCGGCCCGGACGAACTACAAGACCGGATGCCTGGTTGCAGAGGTTCCGATGGATGAGGCCCACCCGCCGCTGGTCGAAGGGCAGGCGCTGAGCTTCACGCCGCATGCCGACTTCTGCCGTCTGGTCGAATTCTACTGCCCGGCCTGCGGCACGGTGCTTGAGAACGAATATCTCCCGCCGGGGCATCCGCTCACCCATGACATCGAACTGGATATCGACGCGCTGAAGGCGCGCCACCCGTCCGAGGGCGGACGGTCATGAGCGGTCGCCTGGCCATCGATGCCCTGCGCCAGGGTCGAAGCTGGAGCCGGCCCATCCTGCTGCCGTCAGCCGTCGGGCTCGGTGCGAGGGTCGATGCGCAGCTCACCGGTCTTGTCTGGTGCGATGCGCAGAAACTTGCGGATGCCTGCGTTGCGGCCGCGCGCTATCTCGGCGCCGACGCGATCTGGGTGCCGTCCTTCGGACCTGCGGACGCTCCCGATCTGGATGCGCTGACCCATCGCGACGCCGTCGAAAGGGCGATTGCGGCCGCCGCACGCCTGCAGATGGGGTGCGTCGTCGAGATCCGCGGACCGCTGGCAAGGGCGCTGGTGCTCGGCGGTGAGCTGGACGAGGCGCTGAAGCTGGTCAAGCCCGTCGTGATTGCGGAATTCGAGGCGCTGGCCCAGCTCCGCCCGGACATCATTGTCCTTGCCGAGCCCGAGCCGACGACGTCGCAAGCCGAAAGCCGCGTGCTTGCGCGGCTCTACGGGGCGCTTCGGCGCCTGGCAGAGCACTACGACATCCTCAAGGGCATGAAGCCGGCAATGCCCGGCATGTCGGAGGAGGCGATGCCGGATCTGTCCTTTGCGGCGGAAGCCGGTATGGCGGAGGGGCGCTGTGCGCTCGCCGTCGGTGCTGACTGGACGGATGTCGCAAGCTTTGCCGGCGCTGTGGCTTCGGCATTGGCCAGGGCGCGGGCCGCCCAACTGCCATTGGTCGTCTGCTGTGTCACGCCGCTTGGCGACGAGATCGAACCTAATCGCTGCCGGGAGGCGGTAGCGCAAATTGCGGAAAGCGTCTGAGGCGTGTTTCCGGACTGGGAGGAAGTCATGAAATTCGATGTTGGTATCGACATCGGCGGCACGTTCACCGATCTCTGCGCGATTTCGGAAAGCGGCTCGCTGATCACCGCAAAATCGCCCACCACCCATTACGATCTGTCCGTGGGCCTCATCCGTGGTCTGCGCGAACTGGGAAAGCGGGCCGGTCTCTCGCAGGATGACTTCCTGGGGAATGTCGAGGCGCTGCGCTATTCGACGACCATCGGCACCAACGCGCTGATCGAACGCAAGGGCCCGCGGCTCGGCCTGATCACCACCGCCGGGTTTGAAGACACGATCTTTATCGGGCGAAGCCGCAGCTGGGCCGATGGCATGGCGCTGCATGAGATCCGCGACATGGCGACGATCAGCAAGCCGGAACCGCTGGTGCCGCCGGAGATGGTCGTCGGCCTGTCGGAGCGCATGGATTGCCACGGCAAGGTCGTGCGCCCGCTCGATCCCGACGAGTTGCGTGAGAAGCTGCAACAGCTGGTCGACCGCGGTGCGCAGGGCATCGTCGTCAGCCTGATGTGGTCCTTCCTCAATCGTGCCCACGAAGAGGAGGTGCGCCGCATCATCGAGGAGGAATATCCCGAAGAGTTCCTAGGCTCGATGCCGGTGACGCTCGCCTCGGAGGTCTCGCCGAAGGCCGGCGAATACACCCGCACCATGACCGCGCTCGTCAACGCCTATATCCACGGCGTGATGATGCAGGAACTGGGTGACCTGACGCATAATCTGCGCAAGGCCAACTACCGCCGTCCGCTGATCCTGGTCCACAATACCGGGGGGAGCAAGAAGGTCTCTCGCACCCGGGCCGTCCTCACCCACAATGCTGGCCCGGTGGCCGGCATGTACGGTGCGGCCCTGATCGGCGCCCAGGAAGGGCATCGCGACATCGTTTTCGCCGACATGGGCGGAACATCCTTCGACATCGGCGTTCTGGCCGGCGGCGTCCTGCGTGCCCAGGACTTCATCCCCGTGATCGACCGCTGGCGGACCAATATTCCCGCCATCGAGGTCAAGTCGATCGGCGCCGGTGGCGGCTCGATCGCCTGGATCAACGAGGCCATGGGCGGGCGGCTCGAGGTCGGGCCGCAATCGGCCGGCTCGATCCCCGGGCCGGCCTGCTACGACCAGGGCGGAACGCTGCCGACGGTGACCGATGCCGACATGGTTCTCGGCTACATCAATCCCGACAACTATCTCGGCGGGCAGATGCAGGTGGACCCCGATGCTGCCCACGACGCCATCAAGGAGAAGATCGCCGATCCGCTGGGCATTTCCGTGCTCGAAGCCGCCTGGCGTATTCGCCGGATCGTCGATGCCCGGATGGGGCAGGAGATGTTCAACGAAGTGGCTCTGAAGGGCCACAACCCGCGCAAGTTCGTGGTCTTCGCCTGCGGTGGCGCGGGCGCCGCCCATGCCTGCGGTTTCGCCCGGCACATCGGAGCCACGACGATCATCGTTCCGGCGATGTCTTCGGTTTCCGGCGCCTTCGGCGCATCCAGCATCGAGATCCGCCAGGTCTGGGAGCAGTCCCGCAGCATTCGCCTGTTCAACTTCATGGAGCAGTCCTACCTCGGCGATCCGTCCGGGCTGAACGCGCTCGTCGCTGACCTGACCGACCGGGCGACCCGCGACCTGAAGCTCGAGGGCTTCGATCCCGATCGCATCGAATTCACGCTGGAATTCGACATGCGATACGGCTCGCAGTATCACCTGACGCGCGTCACCTCGCCGGTGTTGAATTTCGGTGGAGCGGATGATTTCCGCGAACTCTGCCGGCAGTTCGAGGAGCAGTATGCGCAGATCTATTCTCCGGAAGCGGCATTCCCCTCAGGCGGCATCGCCATCGAGGCAGTCTTTGTCACCACGCGTATCCAGCAGGAACCTCGGCGGCTTGCAAGCGTAGCCGACGACAGTCCCTACGAGGCGCAGGCCGGGGCCATCCGCAAGGCGTGCTTCGATCCGTCGATGGGCATGACCGATACGCCGGTGCATGACTGGACCAAGCTCCGCCCGGGCGCGACTGTTCCGGGGCCGGCCATCATCGAAACGCCCGACACCACTTACGTGATCGAGCCGGGCTGGACCTACCGCATGAACAACCTGCGCAACGGCATTATCAGCGCCGCCTGAAGGCGTGCGGGCGCCGGTCCTGGAGGGGACCGCAGCTCCCAGAGGAGGAAACCATGAATGCACTGACCTCGATCCGCTACAGCCGCGACCATGAAGTCGTGCAGCGCCTGCGCCCGGAACCCCCCACCGAATGGGAAAGCCGGGCCATGCAGGGGCTCAACGAGCTGGAATATGAGATCTTCACGCACAAGATGCATATGATCGCCCTGGAGGGAAAGGAGACGACGATGAAGCTCGGCGCCTCCACCGCCATGCGCTGGGGCGACGTGGCGTTCGGCATCTACACCGCGCAAGGGGACCTCGCGGTGTGCGCCACCGGCATCTACCATCATGCCGTGCTCAGCCAGTTGCCGGTCAAGTATCTGGTCAAGCACCTGGCCAATGATCCCACCGTCGGGCTGAAGGAAGGCGATGCGTTCTTCTACAATGACCCGTTCTACGGCGGTGTGCACAATGCCGATATGGGCCTGTGCATCCCGGTCTTTTCCGACGGAAAACTCGTCGCCTTCATTGGAGCGGCCGTCCACACCGGTGAGTGCGGCGGCTCCGAGCCCGGCGGCATGGTGAACGGGGCGAAGTCCCGGTATGACGAGGGGCTGATGTGCCCGCCGATCAAGATCGGCGAGAACTTCGCGCTGAAGGAAGACCTGCTCGGCCTTCTCGCGACCTCGACCCGAGATCCGCGCACCATGGTGCTCGACATCAAGGCCCGCCTGGCCGCCGCCCGCATCGCCGAGCGCCGCGTCCATGAATATGTCGCCGAAATCGGCACCGATTTTCTCGTCGGCGGACTTCGCCGCATCCTCAAGCAGACCGGGGAGGCGGCCCGCCAGAAGGTTGCAAGCCTCAATGACGGCATCTATCGCCAGCCGCGCTTCATCGACACCACGGGTCCCGAGGCGGCCCTTCTGAAGATCAACCTGACCATCGAGAAGAAAAACGAGCGGATCAAGCTGATCCTCAACGGCTCGTCGCCTCTGCTGCCGGACAGGCCGATGAACTGCTACTTCCAGGGCCTTCTCGGCATGGCGATGGTCTATGCCTGCGGCTGGCTCTTTCCCGACCTACCCGCCAATAACGGGCTTCTCGAGGCGATCGACTGGGAGTTCCCGCAAGACAGCTTCGTCAATGCCAAGGGAGATGTGCCGGTATCCTATGCGCCGGCGACCATGGTGGCCTTCAGCCAGGGCATGTTCATGGCCGGCGCCAAGCTCACCTATGCGACCGATCCGAGCCGTGCCGTCGGCGCCTGGTATACCGGTTTCGCCGTCACCGTCTTCGGCGGTTTCAACCAGTGGGGCGAACCGATGGCCGACATCACGCCCGAAATCAATGCGACGGGTGCCGGCGGGCGCCCGGGAATGGACGGCGTCGATGTCGCCGGTGCCTTCTTCGCGACGATGAGCGACTGCGGCGACGTCGAGACCACGGAGGCTGAAAGGCCGTTCCTCTACACGTTCCGCAACTTCTTCAACAATTCCTATGGACACGGCAAGTATCGCGGCGGCTCGGGCGTCGGAATGGGACTGAAAGTGCATGGTGTCCCCATGGTTGCGCTCGGCTCCATGGGCTTCGGCTCGCACTTCCCCTCGACGCTTGGCGTCTTCGGCGGTCGCGCCGCGCCGCCGGCCTTCGTACAGACCGTGCGCGGCTCGAACCTCGACACCCTCATGGCATCGGGGGCTGCGCTGCCGCACAACATGGCCGAGCTGTATTCCGCTGCAGGCACGCCCGAAGAGGGGGAGCGAAGCTATCTGAGCCTAGCGCACGCGCCCGCCCTCTATCACGGCGGAGACACGGTCTATGTGCCGGTTTCAGGCGGTGCAGGATATGGCGATCCCCTTCAGCGTAATCCGGATGCGGTCGCGCGTGACGTCGGCACTGGCCGGACATCGGCCGAGGCTGCGCGCGACATCTACGCGGTGGAGATTGACGGCCATACCGGCCTTGCCGATGCCGCCGCCACCGAGGCACGCCGCGCCGAGGTCCGGCGCAAACGGCTGGCGCGCGCCAAGCCCTATGCCGAATTCGTCGCCGACTGGTCGAAGCTTTCACCCCCGGCGGAGATCCTTCGTTACTACGGCCCGTGGGATGGCGCGGCGGCTTGATTGGCCGCTGAAGGGATAAGAAACATGAACGACACGACCATTCATGGCCTGCTGAGGCGGCAGGCCATCCGCTTCGGGCAGCGCCCGTTCCTGACCTTCGGCGGGCAGACCCTGAGCTTCGTCGACCTTCACGAGATGAGCGAACGCGCCGCTGCCGGGCTTGCCGGGCTCGGCGTCGGCAAGGGTGACCGGGTGGCGCTGATGCTCGACAACTGCGTCGAGTATCTGGCGCTGTGGTTCGGTCTTTCGCGCCTCGGTGCCATCGAGGTGCCGCTCAACACCGCCCAGCGCGGGGCAGTGCTCGCCCATATGCTGCGGATTTCGAAGGCCCGCCTTGTGGTCTCCGAGGTGCATCACCTGCCGGCCATCGATGCGGTGCGCGGCGATCTCGCTTGGCCGTTAAAGACCGTGGTCCGCAGCGGCCCGCTGCCGGCCGGCGCGGTGTCCCTGGAAGAGCTGATGGCTGGCACGGACCGACCGCCCGAGACCGAGGTCTCGGCGCAGGACCCCTATGCGATCATGTTCACGTCCGGCACCACAGGTCCGTCCAAGGGGGCGCTGATGCCGCAGGGCTATGCGCTGGCCGCCGCACGCCAGATCTGCGAAGCGACGGGTTATGGCGAAGAGGACTGCCTCTACAATGCGCTGCCGGTGTTTCACGGCAATGCCCAGATCCTGAGTGCCTTGCCCGCATTGATGGCGGGTGCGCGCATGGTTCTGGTCGAGCGTTTTTCGGCCAGCCGTTTCTGGTACGACATCCGCACCCATGGCTGCACCGCGTTCAATTATATCGGCACGATCCTCTCGGTGCTGATGAAGGCGCCAGCGAGCCCCGACGACCGCCGGCATTCCCTGCGCATCATGATGGGTGCCGGTGCCGGAAAGGGGCTGTTCGAGGCCTTCGAGGCTCGTTTCGGCACGAGACTCATCGAAGGCTACGGCATGAGCGAGATCGGCGTTCCGATCATGAGCGATCCTGCGCGCGCGCGTCCCGGCTCCTGCGGCCGCCAGACGGCGCATTATGACCTGATGCTCGTCGATGCCGCAGGGCATGAGATCACCACTCCTGACACACCCGGCCAGTTGCTCGTGCGGCCGAAACGGGCAAACGGCATGATGATCGAATATGTCGAGATGCCGGAAAAGACGGTCGAGGCGTTCCGAGATCTTTGGTTCCACACCGGAGACCTCTTACAGTTTGACGCCGATGGCTTCTGGTACTTTGTCGATCGTGACAAGGACGCCTTGCGCAGGCGTGGCGAGAACATCTCGTCCTTCGAGGTCGAGCGCGTGATCAACACGCTGGAGACGGTCAGTGAATGCGCGGTCATTCCCGTGCCCTCCGACCTTGGCGAAGACGACGTCATGGTCTGCATCGTCCCGCGTGCCGGCAGCAATCCGGATCCTCAGGCCGTGCGCGAGCATTGCCGCGGCCGGATGGCGGACTTCATGTTGCCGCGTTACATCCGCTTCGTCGCGGAACTGCCCAAGACACCGACCGCGCGGGTGGAAAAGCACCGGCTGAGAGCCGAGGGCATAACCGCCGATACATGGGACGCAGACAGCGCGACGGTGCCGGCATGAGCGCGGCGATCCCCTCTCAACCCGTCCTGCCGCCCGAACTGGTCGCACAGTATCAGGTCGATGATGCCGGCAAGGTGCTGCTGCGCGCTGTGCGTGCAGCAGGCGGCGGCGAAGTTCTATTCCCGCCCCGCAAGTTCAGCGGGCCGAACCTGGCTCCGACCGAGGAGCTGCTTCTGCCCGGCGACGGCAGGGTCAATTGCCTGACCCGCGTCCGGGTGCGGCCGCCCTACGGGCTGCCACCGGGCTATGTGATCGGCTTTGTCGATCTCGATGCGGCGCCCCTTCGCCTCTTCGGCCTGTTCGAGAGCGGCGCGGAGCTTTCCCCCGGCAAACGGGTGACGCTCAGCCTGCAGGCGCTTGGTGTCGACAATGACGGCACGCCCTGTCTGCGACCGGTCTTCGTGCCGGTGCCGGCCGATCTTTCCGGAAAGGCTGCAGCATGAGCGCACCCTGGATTGCCGGATGGGGCCTGACGCCCTTTGGTCGCCACGAGGGCACCGATCTGGAGACGCTCGCCGCCACCGCGGCCCGGGCGGCCCTGCTCGATGCCGGCCTGCCGCCGGAACGCATCGGTCTTGCGGTCTTTGCCAATGCGCTGGCGGCCCGTCTCTCGGGAAGCCTGACGATCGGCCAGGATGCGCTCGCGCATGTCGGCGTCACTGGCTGCACCGTGATCAACACGGAGAATGCCTGTACGTCCGGATCGACTGCCTTCCACATCGCATGCCTGGCCATCCGCGCGGGTGAAGTCGACGCCGCACTCGTCGTCGGGGCGGAGAAGATGTTCCATCCGGCTCTCGGCCTGATCGATTCCGGCAAGACCTTGCCCGACACGCTGCTGGGGCGGGTGACGCCGGCCGGTTTCGCCCTGCGCGCCAGCCGCCATATGGAACGGTTCGGTACGACGGCCGAGCAGCTCGCCGCGGTTTCGGTGAAGAACCGCCGTGCTGCGGCCGGCAATCCGAATGCCATGATGCGTGAGCCGCTGACACTGGATGACGTGTTGTCTGCCCCGATGGTGGTGGACCCGCTGACGCGGCTCCAATGCTCCCCGATCGCCGACGGCGCCGCTGCCGTCGTCCTCGTCAGTGAGCGGCTGGCCAGGCAGACCGGCGCCCGGGCGCGGGTGCGCGCCTCGGTGCTGACCAGCGGCCAGTACGACCTGATGGCGGATCTGTCGGAATGGCAAACCGACAGCCGGACGGCGCAGCTTGCCTATGAGCGGGCAGGGGTTTCGGTCTGCGATCTCTCGGTGATCGAATGCCACGACGCTTTCTCGATCGCCGAGATCCTGCACTACGAGGGCCTTGGTCTTTGCACGCCTGGCGAGGGCGGTCGCTATGCCGAACGGCTGCTGGCCGGCGATGCGGGCTGCGTACCCGTCAATCCGTCGGGCGGGCTGCTGTCGCGCGGCCACCCGGTCGCGGCCACCGGCATCGCCCAGATCATCGAAGTGACGCGCCACCTGCGCCAGGCGCCCGGGCGCGGCGGCATCGGCCTTGCCCACTGCATGGGGGGCGACAAGGAGGCCGACACGAAATCCTGCACCATCGCCATCGTCGAGGCCGCCGATCCGGCGGGACGCGGACGGGATGCAGCCAGACCATCCAAAGAGGAGGAGAACGCTGATGGATAACAAGACTGAACTGACAGGCAAGGTCGCGCTGATCACTGGTGCAGGCGGGGCGATTGGTGGCACCACGGCCCGGCTTATGGCGGCCCGAGGGGCTTCCATCGTCGCCGTCGACCGGGACGAGGCAGCGCTTGCAACGCTCGCCGCCGATATTCCCGGCTGCACCTGCGTGGTGGCCGACGTGACCGAAGAGGCTGCGGTCCAGAACTATGTGGCGAAAGCGATCGCCGCGCATGGCCGGATCGACATCTTCTTCAACAATGCCGGGATCGAGGGCCATTTTCATCCGATCAACGAATACCCGACCGATGCCTTCCGCAAAATCGTCGACATCAACCTGATCGGGGCGTTTCTCGGCTACAAGCACGTCGTCCCCCATATGCTGGCCGCCGGAAAAGGCTCGATCATCGTCACCTCGTCGGTGGGCGGTCTGATCGGTACGCCGTTCATCAGCGGCTATACCGCGACCAAGCATGCCGTGCTCGGCCTGATGCGCAGCGTTGCTGCGGAATGCGGTGCGGCCGGCGTGCGCTCGAATGCCGTTAACCCGGGTCCGATCGAGTCCCGCATGATGGCCGATGTCGAAAAGGGCATGGGGGCGGGCATGCCCGATGGGGCCGTGCGCTCGATGATGACCCAGATGGTCCCCATGCGGCGCTACGGCACGCCGGCTGAAGTCGCCGAGCTCGTCGCCTTCCTCGGCTCGGATGCGGCAAGCTTCGTCAACGGAGCGGTCATGACCGTCGACGGCGGCTTCACCGCCGTCTGATCAACGACATCCGACACCCGGGTTCCGCTGCTCCTGGACTTCCAGACCGGCGGCGGGGCCCCTTGGGCGAACACAAGAAAAGGAAAGAGGAGAAGGGGAATGAATATCAACAAGTCATGGGGTTGGACGACAGGAATGGCGGCGATCCTCGTCGCTTTCGAGGCGCAGGCGATCGACACATCGCCAGGCGACTACACCCTGTTGCCGCCCGAAACGGCTATCGCACTGCAGTACTTCCAGTACTCCATGGCAGATGAGCTCCATATCGACGGTTTCGGCTCCGTGCCCGGCTCTGAGGTCGATGCGGTGCTCGGGGTCTCGCGCGTTCTCTACTATGGCGATGCCGGCGGGTTGCGCTATGGTTTGCAGGCCTATCTGCCCTATGGCAGCTTCACCGAGGCTCGCATCGGCGGCGGCGCCGTATCGGAGGCCAATGGTCTCGGCGATCTGACGGTCGGCGCGACGGCCTGGCTGATCGAACCGTCCGATCCGGTCACCGGAACGACCCTGGCGGCAACGGCATTCCTGACGCTGCCAACCGGGAACTACGATTCTGCCGGCGTCAGCATGGGGTCGGGTACCTACACGTTCACGCCGCAGATCGGTTTTATCCAGGGACTGGGCAGCGGATTCTACTTCGACGGCACGTTCGATGTGGCATTCACCCGCGACCACGACGACGGCGGCATCAATTTCAGCCGCGACCCGAGCTATCAGCTTCAGGCCTATCTACGCTATCAGCCGTCGCAACGGACCTCTTTCTCGCTCGGCTATTCCGGCAAGTTCGGCGGCGAGGTCTATGCCGATGATGTCTACACCGGGAACAAGACGCGGGTGGATTCCGTGCGGGTGTTCGCCAATCACTTCGTCACGCCGACCGTTCAGATCGAGGCCATGATCTCAAGGGACGTCAATGTTGAAGGCGGACCGTCGAATACGGTCACACAGCTTCGGCTTCTCAAGGTCTTCTAAATCCCTGCCCGACCTAAGGACATGGGGCGGCGGCTTCGTGCAGAAGGACTGCTCCCCATGTTTGTCGCGATCCTACACTTCTCGTGGCTGATTCTTTGCAGTCAGCACGGCCGAGACTTAGCTCCATGAGCTTCCAGTGTTGACGATACCCCTGCTGGCTAGCAGCTGGATTGCGCATATGGCCGCGCCTCGACGCGAAAACCACCATTTCGGCAAAATGTCGGGAGCGCTGTGTGCGCCGGCCGATGACACGGAACGCGCGGCCGGAGGCAGTCGGTACCGCCTCCCCTGCGGGTCGCTTTGCTGAGGCTCCCGCGGCTGCCTTTTGACCGTCCTTGGCGTGTCGAGAATTCCCGCTTTCCCGCCCTGCGGTCGGCGCTATGCTGAAAGCTCCGATGCTCTCCATTGTGTGCCCGGATCTCGCACGGGTGCGGTTCTGATCCGGTTCGAATTGGGAAAGGGTGCGGAACTTCGCGAGGTGAAGGGGGCGGTCTCCCAGAGCAGCTCTAGGTTATTCGCCCGCCGCCTAAGACCCGCGCCGTCGCTTTCGATCTCGCTGCTCAAGCGGGTTGCCGCGTGCCGGCGCTATGAGATTGCAACCTTCAAGGTCAACGCCCGAACTCTGGCTCCCGGCATTCTCGTCTGAGCTGCCAAAACGCAAGGTTCCCCGAAAGGTGGGTTGGTTCAACGCACCTTTTCCTCCAACTGGAGCAGGCGTTCTTTGCATATCGCTTCGACGGTGGATTGCAGTTTCTCCGTTCGCCCGATCAGCCAGGCCAGCGCTTCATCGCTGATCTCGAAATGTTCCGAGTAGCGGGCCTTCACATAGGCCTCGTTGAGGATGTTGTACCAGGCCGCAAAGCGATGCTGGTCGCGCGGCCACACCTCGATCAGGCGACGGTCGATATCCTCGGCCAGACCGCGTAGGAATTTGAGGTTGTGCGACGGCGGGCTGTAGTTGGTCAGGGTCAGCAACATGCAGGAGTAGGCCGTTTCGACGGCTTGGGGCTCCGTGGGCATTTCTACATTAATACACGCTAAGGGAATTTGAAGTTGTTTGGATTGAAGCGGTTAGCCCGGATTGGCCTGAAGCGTTCGAGGGGTCGGTCAATTTCGTTCC
>NZ_JAFCVE010000017.1:0-13945 GCF_049896885.1 Phyllobacterium sp. SL163
AAATGGCCCTATTGCGTGGCCAGTTTGCCCCGCGATCACGGTGAGCGGAAATCATGTGTTTCCCGTCACCTGCAAAATGCCCTTAGCGTGTATTAATGTAGAAATGACCACAGAGCCCCATGACGCTCAATAACTCCATGTCGATCACTCCGCTGTCCCCCGCGATGCCGCGTGAGACGTGGTGAAAACATGGGTCACTTCTCGATGGAAAAATCCGTGCCTGCCGGGTCAACTCTCAGTGGAAATCAACAGGCATAGGTCACGGCAACTCCGTTCAGAGCCAGCATCACAATAATCCTGATCGTTAGTGGTGCATCGATTGAATATTTGCATCACTATGGGCGACATATGACGTCCGTTTATCAGGCTCGTGAAACTTCAATGACAGCACTTAAACTCAGCTCTACCTCCTCGCGTAGCTGCGATGGAGAAATTTCACCCAGAGCCGCCTGATCATGACGGCCCGGTCCCAATTCTACACCACCTTGACGGATGCTATCCCATATTCGGCCAGATAAACCGGCCCTTCTCCAGCCGCCGGGTAAAAAGGCAGGCGCCCAGACCATCATGCCAGATGATCTTCAAAATATCCGATCTGCGGCCCCTGAAGACGAAGAGATGC
This sequence comes from Phyllobacterium sp. SL163, assembly GCF_049896885.1. Classification (NCBI taxonomy): domain Bacteria; kingdom Pseudomonadati; phylum Pseudomonadota; class Alphaproteobacteria; order Hyphomicrobiales; family Phyllobacteriaceae; genus Phyllobacterium; species Phyllobacterium sp. SL163. Next base: position 623 of record NZ_JAFCVE010000017.1, read on the forward strand.
CCTGACAACGGATCATGCTGCAGAACCTCCTGCACCCGAAGCGCCAAGGAGGGAAAGCCACAGCGCATGTCCGTATATCCGCGCCTTCCTGGCGGGCACCCTTGATCCCGAATATTCCCGTCAGCTGACCGAGCAACTACGACAGGCAGGCGTCCCGGTTTGACCATGCCGTCGCTGGCAATTAATCTGAGCACGTGGCGGATGTTTGCAAGCAGACCCGGATGTTTGCGAGCACATTGGCAAAGAGCGTGAGCACGACGCCCGCTCCATTGTCAGATAATTCGAGCAGAAAATGCCGATGTTTGCGAGCAGAGGCGCTTATGTTGGCAAGCCGCTACAAATAGGGTATCTGAAGCCGGCCGGCCGCCATCTCAAGAAAAACCGCCGCTGCCAGTCGATACGCTGATTGCAGGCGGATTCACGTTTTCCGGCCGATGGGTATTGTCCGCGACAAATAACCTGGTGCTTGACCAGCCCTTACCGAAAGGGGTTGGAGTCTATGCTTTTGTGAAAGACGGCTTCGCCCTCTATGTCGGGGTAGCGACTATGGGGCTTGCCAAGAGGCTATATTTTTACGGGAAACCCGGCGTTTCGCAGCGCACCAGCCTGCGCCTAAACGGCATTATCAAAAATGAGCTGCTGACCACGCCCGCAATCGACATATACATTGCCGAGCCGCCCGATCTCGAATGGAATGGCCTGCCGGTCCACGGAAGCGCCGGCCTTGAGCTTGGCCTCATCAAGAAATTTTCTTTGCCTTGGAACATGCGAAGCGCCGGATGAAAACGCCGGTCATTCCGGCGCTGGCACAGTGATGGTGCATTGCTGGTCTTTTCCGGTCTGCCTGGCCCTCTCCATGCACGCGGAAATCTCCCCGCCGCTGGCGTTGTAGAACCGGCCGCCCCATTTCATTTTCTCGACTTCAAGGGGATTATCCGCCCCGATCATCGCATAGCCGGCGCTGACGCGATCAAAGCCCATGACCAGGCTGGCAACATGGCTGTCGGCCGAAAACGGCAGGAAGCGCGGCAATAGCAAAATCAGGAATATGCCAAAGGCCAGCCCAACCAGGCCGGCCGTCCACATGCGGAAATCCTGGCTTTTTCGGTCGTAGGCGCTTTGCGTATAGCTGGCGAGGTTCCGGCCCGCGCGCTCGAGGTCGGATGCCTGGCGCTCGAGCTGCTGCACGGCCGTCTTAACCAGACCCTCACCGCTGCGCTCGAGCGCGCGGGCATAATGCTCCGGCCCATTGCGCAGGACCGGCGATTGCTCGACGCCCTGCAGGTGCTCCGCGACAGCGGCGAGCTGCTGCGCCACCTTGCCAAATTCCGGCCGATAGTCGGCCGCTGGCCCGACTTCCTCGAACCGATCCAAGGCCAGTTCAACGCCCTTGCGGATATTGGTCATTTCCCGCGTGAGATTGCCGGCTAGGCTTTCGACGGTCTGCCGTAGCGCCTCGAACGCCTGCGCCGGGTCGCCGTCCTCGTCGGCCGCTGCCTCTGGCTCAAAACCTTCCATGTCGTCGCGGTTTTCGTCGTCCTCGGTCATGTCTTCTCCCTGTTATCGGCCAAGGCCAAGCGTTCGGCCCCGCGTGATGCTCTGTTCCAGCTCGCGGGATATGCCCTCATTCTGGCGGATTTGCTGGCCGATCCCGAGTTCCTGCCGGCGATTGCGCAGGATGGATTCAACCTGCGGGTCGCGTTCGAGGCTCTTGGCAAGGCCCTGCATCTGGCCTTCGACCTTGCCGCGCGCCTGATCGTGCTGCCAGCCGCGCAGCTCGTGGCGCTGCGCCTTCAAATCCTGCCAGCGTTCAACGAACCGCTCGGCCCTGACATTGGGGTCTTGCAGGGCGGCGTTTTCCCGCTTCATCCCGTCGATGACCTGCGCGACACGCTCCCGGCCGGAAAGCTCGGTCATGGCGCGCGCCGTGGCCGGATCATATTGCAGGGTCGAGCGCATCAAATCTTTCAGACCGTCGCGCACCTGGTCGAGCTGCTGGCCGGCCTGCTGCATTTCCTGCCGCTGCATGTCGAGAACGGGCAGGCCCTCGCGCCGGTGCTGGTCGATCGACTGATAGGCCCGCGAATAGCGGTCAACGGCCTGCTCAAGCGGCGACGACCCCCGCGCCCGCTCGGCCAGCCGGTCGGGCGCCGGCGCCGGCCGCAAGCTCCCTTCCCTTTCCGGCCGCTCGCTGCGCTCCTGAGAAGGGGCAGGACGCGCATTGAGCTTGAGGCCGGCGAACATACCGCGCCGCTGCTTCTCGGCCTGCTGTGGGCCTTGTCTGTCGATCTGCGGGCCGTCCTCGCCGGCGCGGTCTGGCTCGCGGCTCTCGGCCGCCGCGCCGCGCCCGAGTTTCAGGCCCTCAAACGGATTGCGGCGCTGCTGTCGATCGCCGGCGAGATCCTCGCGCGGATCTGCACGAAGATCCTGCCCGAGATCCGCGCGGATTTTTTGCGAGGATCTCCGATCAAGGGCATGATCCCCGGCCGTCGACTCTCGCTCCGCACGTAGCCCGGCGCGCTCGGCCGGAATTTCGATCTCGCTACGGACGCCCATTTGCTCCGCGATCCCGCGCCGTTCGGCAAAATCGCGGGTATAATCGAGCGTCGTTTCCTTCACGCCCGACCGGGACAGGCGGCGCTCTAACTGGCTATAGGCCAGCTCGCCGGCGTCCTGAACCTTCCATGCGTTCCGATGCGTCTGCGTCCCGTCCGGCAAGGTGACGGAGGTGGAACCTAGATGTTGAAGCCCGATCTTGTCCCCGATCTCCGGCGCTGCGTCCTGCATGGCGCGCTCAAGATCAACGCCCCATAGGGTGCGCTTCTCGCCCTTGGCGTTTTCCAGCGTCACAAAATAGCTCTCGCTATTGCCTTCCTTGTGCTCGAACGGCGCGGCCCCATGCTCGACCAAGCGGCCGGCATTGGTGAACTCGACCTGGCCCGCATAGAGCTGCACGCCGTCCCTGTGCCGGGTCATGGCGACATAGGTTAGATGCCGGTCCATCGTCCCCGACGCCATCACATAGGACCGATCGACCGTCGCGCCCTGGTTCTTGTGAATCGTCGTCGCATAGCCGTGGTCAACGGCTTGGTAATCATTCATCGGCACATTGACGGTGCGCGGGTCATCCGCCGCTTTTCCGTCGAGCCGAACTTGTATTGCGTGCGGCTCGACGGCCTGCACTGTCCCGAGCATCCCGTTTTTCACGCCAAGGTCGCGGTTGTTCTCCAAGAACACGATGCGGTCGCCGGGCGCGAACTCCCGCTGGCCGTCATTGGTCTGGAAGGTCAGCGCGCCGGCGTCCTCGCCCTGCGCCAGCTCGCCCCGGTCCTGTAGCTCCGTCCGGATCGCGTCATTGATCGCCCGAACATCGGCCCGGCGATGCGCCATCGCTACGCGGGTGCCGTCCGGGCGCTCGTCACGATCGGCAAGATAATCGCGCACGATCTGGCCGCGCGCGTCCTCGCCGGTTTCGGCAAAGCTGATATTGCCATGATCCCGATAGGCCGCCAGCCCCTCGGCCGTCCGGTGCGTGGCGAAGTCAACCGACGCCTCCCGCTGCCAGTCCACGCGCTGCCGGCGTATCTCGGAAAGCTCGGCATGGCCGATTTCCTCCGTGATCGCCCGGAACGGCGCGCCGGCCCCGATCGCCTGCAACTGCTCATGGTCGCCTACAAGGACGATCTTCGCCCCGCGCGCCTCGGCCTCGCCAACGAAACGGGCGAGCTGGCGGCTCCCGACCATGCCGGCCTCGTCGATCACGAACACGTCGCCGCGGCCGAGTGCATAGCGGTCCCCACTATGTGGGTTGTCCCAACCGCGGGACCATGACGCCAACGTGCGGCTCTGGATGCCGGAAGATTCCTCCAACCCCTCGGCCGCCTTTCCGGACAAGGCCGCGCCATGGACCGTATAGCCCTCGGCCTCCCATGCCTCGCGTGCTGCGGCGAGCATGGTGGACTTGCCAGCGCCGGCATAACCGACAACGGCCGCGATCCGCTCCGATCCGGTGATATGCTCGATCGCCCCGCGCTGCTCGTCGGACAGCCGGGCGGAAGCATCGCCGGCGCTGCGCTGAATGGCGGCGTCCTGCCGCTCTATGGCGCGCTCGACATGCCGGCGATCGACGCCATGACCATGGGCCGCGTGCATCCGCTGCGCGCTCTCGATCATGCCGGATTCGATCTCGACCATTTCGCGGGTGGAATACCGCGCAAGCTCGATCTCGCCGGTTGCCGGGTCCGCGCGCTCGGCCTGCAACTCCACCAGCGCCGGCGAGGCCATCACCTTCGCAAAGGCGCTCTGGAACTCCTGCACATCGTCGTTGATGTAGCGATGCAGCGTCCGCGCAACGTCGCGCCGGTCGAACACGCTCTTTTCCCCGGTGATGAGGGTTAGAACCTGCTCGGGCTTCTCCCGGATCAGCTCGGCATTACGCCGGGCCGCATCCTCGTCTAGCCGCGACCGCGACACGTCGAGGCCGCGCCGCTCCATCTGCGTGGCATGGACGCCCATATGCTCGGTTGGCGAAATCTCTAGCCCGCGCTCCATGTGCGAACGATGGTCGATGCGAATATCAAGCCCGGCCATCGCCAGCCGCTCGTTCGCGATCCCCTCCCATGTCTGCCGAAGGTCGCGAAGCTGCATGTCGGTCGTCGCAAGCCCATTCGACAGCAGCCATTTGTTTTCGCGCTCAAGATAGGTCTTCTCGCCTAGACCGTCCTCCGTCACCTGCCGCGTGGTCATAAGAATATGCACATGGTGATTGCGAACGTCGCTCGCCTCGTGCGGCGCATGAATGGCGAAGTCCACGGCCGCGCCGTAGCGGTCGGCCAGCTCCTGCGCCATCTCCCGCGCCGCCTCTAGCCGCTGCTCGGCCGATAGCTCATGCGGCAAGGCAATCTCGAACTCCCGCGCAACGCGGGCATCCTTACGCTTCTCGGCAAACTCGGCGGCGTTCCACAAGTCCGACCGATCCCGCGCCCAATCGGCGTTGACGCCCTCGGGCAAGACGATCTCGGCATGTTCAACGCCCTGCTTGGCCGTGTAGTCGTGCGTGATCCCGTCGTGCTCGTTGGTCAGCTTCTCCCCGGCACGATAAGCCATCGAGGCGACGGCGCTACGGCCACCCGCCCGCGAAACTGGCTTCATGCTCAAATGGTAGATCGCCAACCTGTTGCCTCGATCCCGTTTCAGCCATTCCCGCCAGCCGCCAAGCTGGCGGCGCGCTGAGTTGCGCAGTAACTCGTAAGTGCGCCCTTCTCAACTTAATCGCTTCGCTCTTTCGTCGCTCGGTGTGGCGCTTGCGGCAAGGTCGGTCCGATGAACTGAGGCCCGGATTGTGCTGCAAAGCCGCCGAAAATTCAAGGTGGCGCATAATCGTGTTTGGTGGCGCTGCTTGCATCGGATAGACTACGGCTCAAATTGGGAGTGCAGACCGATGGCAATAGACAGCACCGGAACACTTGCGTTGCTGATCGACGGCGACAATGCCACGCCGAAAATCATAACCGGGCTGCTGGCCGAGATCGCCAACTATGGCACCGCCAGCGTCAAGCGCATCTATGGCGATTGGACCAAGCCGAACCTCAACGGCTGGAAAGAGTGCCTGCTGGAACACTCGATTCAGCCGGTCCAGCAGTTCGCCTATACGACCGGGAAGAATGCCACTGACGGCGCGATGATTATCGACGCGATGGACTTGCTCTATACCGGCCGCTTCTCCGGTTTCTGCATCGTCTCAAGTGATAGCGACTTTGCCCGACTGGCCGCGCGCATCCGTGAGCAAGGCGTCATCGTCTATGGGTTCGGGGAGCGCAAGACGCCCCGCCCCTTCATCACCGCTTGCGACAAGTTCGTTTATTTCGACGTGCTCAACACGGCCGGGGAACAGAAGGAAGCGGAAGCCGTCGCCGCGCCTAAAGCGACCGCCGCCAAGCCTGCACCGGCGAAAGCGGCACTCGATCGCGCTGCTCTCGACATGCTGGCGAAAGCTGTCACCGCCTCGGCCGACGAAGACGGCCGCGCCAATCTGGCCCGCGTCGGCGCGCACCTGGCGAAACAGTCGCCGGATTTCGACGCCCGCAACTATGGCTTTCCCCGTCTCTCCGATCTGGTCGAGGCGTCGGGCATTGTCGAGGTCGAGCGCATTGGCGAAAATCCGAAAATCATCATGGTTCGCCTCAAGGGCGGACCAGCCCCTCGCCCCGCTAGATAGAAGGAAATGACACATGGCGCGCAAGACGATCGAACAGCGGTTGGCCGAGCTGGATGCGCAGCGCGCCACACTCAAGGCCCGGCTCGGTAAACAGGAGCGCGCCAACGATACCCGCCGCAAGGTGCTGCTCGGCGCGCTCGTTCTGCATCGCCTCGAAAGCGGCAAGGATGAGGAATTTTCCCGACGCCTCCGCGAATGGCTCAAGCGCGAGCTGCCCGACTTCCTGACGCGCCCCGGAGATAAGGAACTCTTTGCCGATCTGATCGCCAGCGCGCCGGCCAGGGAGACGACAGACAGCGCCGGGGGGGCCGCCTCATGAATCAGGCGACGTTAGCCTGGGCCGCGTTCAAGAACATGCTGCGCGCCGCCGCGCGTGATCCGGTATGGGCTATTTCCAGCATCCTCATGTCGCCCTTCCGGGCTGGCCGCTATCTGCTGCAAGTCGGCTTCTTCGTCTTTCTGGTCACGCTGATGCTCGCCGTTGCGGCCAATGGGATTCCGCAAGAATGGTGGATCGCTAGAACGATTGCCGGCTTGCTCCTACTGCTGTTCTTCCTGGTCCTCGTTTTCCGTGTCCTCACCAATCCCCTCATTGAGCATTTCGGGGACATGGAGGGCGAAACCCACGGCTCGGCCCGCTTTGCCACGGCAACCGAAGTCGCACCCCTCGCCCGCGCCAGTTCGGGCCTCCTGATCGGCCGGGATGGAAAGACCGGCAAGCTCCTGCGCTATGACGGCCCGGCCCATCTGCTGACGATGGCCCCGACGCGCACCGGCAAAGGGGTGGGAACCATCATCCCGAACCTGCTCACCGCCGACCGCTCCGTGATCTGCATCGACCCCAAGGGCGAAAATGCCAGGATCGCCGGCCGCGCCCGCCAGACCTTCGGCCCGGTCCACGTCCTCGACCCCTTCGGAGTCACCGGCCAGCCCTCGGCCGCCTTCAATCCGCTCGACCAGCTCGACCCGGCCGGCCTCGATGTCGCGGAAGATGCCAGCACCTTAGCCGACGCCCTCGTGTTCGATGAACCCGGCCAGGCCGGTGAGGCGCATTGGAACGAGGAAGCCAAGGCGCTCATTGCCGGCCTGATCCTCCATATTGCCGCCAGCGAGCCGCGCGATAGGCGAAACCTCGCCACCCTGCGCGAAGCCCTCACCCTCGCCCCTGAAGCCTTTGCGGCGCTCCTGAAGGACATGCAGGCGTCAACGGCCGCCGGCGGCCTGATCGCCCGCGCCGCAAACCGCCATCTCGGCAAATCCGACCGGGAAGCGGCCGGCGTCCTCTCCGCTGCGCAACGGCATACCCATTTCCTCGACAGCCCGCGCATGGTCGCGGTCCTCGGCCGCTCGGATTTCCGTTTTGCCGATCTCAAGCGCCGCAACGCCTCGGTGTTCCTCGTCCTGCCGCCCGATCGGCTCGCCACCTATTCCCGATGGCTGCGTCTGCTCGTCTCGCAAAGCCTGATCGACATGGCGCGCGACCCCGCCAAGCCGGCCGCGCCGGTTCTCTACCTGCTGGATGAGTTCGCCGCCCTCGGCCATCTGGCCCCCGTCGAGCGCGCAATGGGCCTCATGGCCGGCTATGGCGTCCAGCTCTGGCCGATCCTGCAAGACGTTCACCAGCTCCGCGCCACCTACGGGCAGCGCGCCGGCACCTTCCTGTCAAACGCGGGCGTCCTTCAGGTGTTCGGCGTCAACGATCACGACAGCGCCCGCCTCGTCTCCGATCTGCTCGGCCAGGGAACCGTTGTGTTCCAGACCATGAGCCGGGCGCTCGATTCCGAAAAATCCGGCCTCTCCTACGGCGAGCAACACACGGCCCGGCCGCTGCTGACCCCGGATGAGGTCCGCAACCTGCCTGCACATGCCGAATTGCTGTTCCTCGCCGGGCAACGGCCGATCGTCGCCGGAAAGCTCGCCTATTACGCCGATTCCGAGTTCCGGGGGCTGTATGACGCTCCCTGAACGCCTCGCCCATCTGCCCGACAGGAAGCGCCGCGAGCTGGAGCGCGCGGCGCAAATCCTGTTCGATGAGCTGGAAGAATCGCTTAAAACCAAGCTCTCCGAAAAAGGCAGACGCGGCCGCATCCTCAAGCTGATCCTGTTCGGCTCCTATGCGCGCGGCGATTGGGTCGAAGATCGCAAGAGCGGCTATAGCTCCGACTATGACTTGCTCGTCGTCGTCAACTACGGCCGCTTTGCCGAACAATATGAGGCATGGGAAAAGGCGGCGGAACGGTTCCTGCAAGAACTGACGATCACGCGCCGGCTCTCCACGCCGGTCAACTTCATCGTTCATACCCTCACGGATTTCAACGACCAGCTCACCCACGGCCGGCCCTTCTTCGTGGACATAGCCCGCGACGGAATCGTGCTTTACGAGCTGCCGGGCTATCCCCTCACCTCCCCCAAAACCCTCGCGCCAGAGGAAGCCCGCGCCGAAGCGCAACGGCATTTCGACCATTGGTTTCCGAACGCCGTCCGCCGCTTCGAGCTGGCGCAGGAAGCCATGAGGCGAGGCTACGAGAAAGAAGCCGCTTTCGATCTGCATCAGACCGTCGAACGCCTCTATCATTGCGCTCTGTCCGTCCTGACGCTCTACAGCCCTAAATCGCACCGCCTATCCGTCCTGCGCTCACATGCGGAGCGGATCGCGCCGAAGCTCATCGCCGTGTGGCCCCGCGACAGCCGTTTCGCCAAGCGATGCTTTACCCGCCTCGATCGCGCCTATGTCGGCGCTCGCTATTCTTCGGCCTACGAGATTACCCGCGAGGAACTGGCGTGGCTGGTCGATCGCGTGAAGGCGCTGCAAGAGGCCGTCGCCACGATCTGCGCCGAACGTCTCGCCGGCCCCGCAGCGGCATGAAAAACGGACCCGGCGCTTTGCGCCGGGACATTGTTACGAACGGCCCTCCGGCTCTCTACGGCGCTATTGGGGAGCGCGTTCGCCTCCGGGCCGACGCGGCTCGCGCCGCGATCTACCTGACGACCTGGTGCAAGCTCTATTCAGGGAAGAACCACGGCCGCAACGGTAGCCCCTCGGCCGGCCCGCTCTCATCATCTAGGGCCGTAGGGACGGCCGGGGGGCGGGCCACACGCGCAAGCGTTGCGGATTAAGCTATTTACGTATCCACGTATTAACGTGCGTAAGGTTCGATCGGCGGCAATCCATGTTGCGCCAGCACCGCCGACAGCCCGGCCTCGGCCATCGCCTGAATCGTCGTTCCCTCTGCATCCGCGAGCTGGCGAAGGCGCTGCCAGTCCGATCGCCGGACCTTGACCGTTAGCGCGACAGTCTCGCCCCCTCCCCTCTTTCGCCTCGGCGTCGGAATCTCCACGGCCGGCCGCTCGTCCTCGATCGCTGCAAGGCTGGTGACTTCCGCGCCAGCTTTCGGGCGGGTGAAGGCCGCAAGGCCGGTTGCTTTCTTTGCCATAGGTTCCGCTCCTTAGATACGCGCTTACGTATTTAGCTATTTACGCTCTAACGTGTCCTTGATCCATGCCCACAAAGCCCGGATTTCCTCCGCTGCCTTCCCCTCGGCCTCGAACTCCGTCACGGCGCTGCCGGTCGTGACAGCGCGGGCGAACGCGCGCCGGTCGGTGATCTCACCGGGAACGATCGGCAGGCCGTAGGCTTCCAGCGCCGCGCGCGTCTCTCCGATCTCGGGCGCACGGAACGGGCAGGCGGACAGGACGAACGCCCCGCGCACCTTCGCCGCCGTCACGATCTCGACGGCGGCCGGGACCGCAGCGAGGTCAAACGCGGACGGCCGAACCGGAATCAGGACCAGCTCCGACCTACGGGCTATCTGGCCGGCCGCCGGGGCGGCATGGGGCGGGGCGTCCACCACGGCCAAGGTAATGCCCTCCCCCTCGGCCGCTCTAAGCGCCGCGTCCAGTTCGCCGGCCTGCGCCGTGGCAACGATCGGCGTTCCGGCTTCCCGCGCACTCGCCCATGCGGTCGCGCTCTCCTGCGGGTCCGCATCAATGACGCAAACCCGTTCGCCAGTCGCCTCGGCCGCCACGGCGGTATGAACCGAAAGCGTGGTTTTCCCGCTCCCGCCCTTCTGGCTCAAAAACGCAATGACGTTCATGCGTCAATCCTTCTTTGCGTGAATAAGTATTAAAGCACATAGCTAGGGACGTTACTACGTCTTTAAGCTAGTGCGGCCATTCCTCGGCCGGCCAGTCCCGCGACGTGTGGATGACGCGCACGATCACGACGGTTTCCCGGCCCTCCACGTCGCGCAGCTCATAGGCGATGATGTAGGGAAGCCTGGCCAGGGACTTTTCATAGGTTCCGCTTACCCGTCCCGGCCGCCCGGTCGCCATCTCGCCTAGCTTGTTCCCGGTGTCCTCAATCGCGTCCACGACCCGTTCGGCGGCGAATGGGTTCTCATCTGCGATGTAGCGCAGGATTTCGAGGTTATCCCGCTGCGCTTCAACCGACCAGACAACCGGCCTCATCCGTGCGCGGCTTTCCGGCGCTTCGCTTCCTCGATAACCTCACGCATTTCCGCGACGGCCTGTGCGTGGGGGATCACGCGGCCGGCCGCTGCGTCGGCCATGCCGCGCTTGATGCCGTCGATGATTTCAAGCTCGCGATCAACGTAGGCAGCAACGGCCTCGCCGGCGAGGAAAGATTTGCTCCGCTGCGTGTCGCTTGCGATCCGGTCGAGTTTTTCTTTCACATCGGGCCGAACCCGAATCGTCATGGTGGTGCTGGCGGTCATGGAATCGCCTCCGATTGTGTTGAATTGTGTACACCCTAGCACGCTTTCCCGGCCGCCGCCACCGCCTTCTAATAAATACGAATACACGTCAATACGTATTAACGTAAGTAATTAACCGCCAGCCTTGCCCCTAGCCCTCTCTCGAAAGCCCATAGAACGGTTGCCGCCGGCGCGAACGTTGCGGTTTTGTTGCGAGGGTGCCGCTTGCCGATCCGCCTTATACGCGGATCGGAACCGCCGCAGGGCCGCGAAAGCGGCCCGAACAGCGGCGACCGCTTATGTTTGTCTTCTTAGGTAAAGATCAGATGGGGATTCAGTCTGGTTATCGGACTCACGTTTCATCACACTCTTTGCCAGCATCACGAGGGCCTTGCCGAGCGGGCTATCGCCGGCGTCGAGCTGCGTTCGCTCATCAAGGGGCAGGGCGGTCTTGTAGGCGTCGATTGCCTCGCTCCATGCCTGCTGATCCTGTCCATGATCGGCAGGCGGGGGCGGGGCCTTGCCAAACCTGCCGAGAAACTGACGGGCCTTCTCTGGGAGCGACAGGCGATAAGCGTTGCTCGTCTGCTGGACCTGTGGGCCGCGCCCCTCGTTGCCGGTCGGCTCGTAGCGCCGCAGCCAGTCGATGAAACCATGCGCCCGCAGGTTCTTCAGCGCCCGCACGATCGTATCGCGCGACCGGCCTAGCCGATCCATGATCGTGGTGATTGACGGCTCTAGCCGGCCGGTGCGGAAGTCTATGAGATTGACGAACAGCCGCAGCACGTCGAGCGCCACCGATCCTAGCGGGCCGCTGCGCTCGCCCTTCTCGTGCAAGCCGGCCTCGTTGTAGATTTCGGCCGCCTTCAAGATCGCCTGAACGTCCCTGCGCGTCGTCGGCCGCCATATCCGGCCCTCCGATCGCCCCCGGATATGACTATGCCGGCGAACTGGCATCGGGCATCGCTCGGCCGGGGGCATGACCAGGCCAAGCCCGGCCTGTCCCGATCCCCGCCACGCGGCCCGGCGCTCATGGGCGAGCGTGGAGAGCTGCCCGGCGTCTTCCTCGGTGAGCTGGCCGGCGCTGTAGCGCGTCCATACCTCCCGCATGATCTCATCAAGCGCGCTTGCGCGCGCGCAGCCGATCGCGGCCGCGATCTGCGTCCTCAACATGCCTGTCGTCCTTCCATTTGAAGGACATGACGGCGCGGACGGCAGGCACAACTTTCCTGTTTCCGCAAAGAATCAATCTTGCGGATTGGAGTGCTGTAGCGTAGATAAGGGGAGAGCTTTGGCCCCGTCTCTACGGTGTGTCTGACGGCCTACAAAAACGCTCGACCGTTGGCGCGGTCGGGCGTTTTGCCGTTATGTCCCTTGCTTCGCTTCGATATAGAACCTCAACGCTTCCTCGATGATCGGCGCGCGTGCTGACGCGCCCCGCTGCTCCTTGATCCTGTCGATTGCCTCGACAAGCTCGCCCGGAACATAGGTATTCAACGCCACGCGGCCGGCCGCGATCTGCCGCGCCCTGTGGGCGGCAACGCCCCTGCGAATCTCTTCCGCGCGTTCCTTCATGTTTACAACTAAGAGCAAGCTGCCCGATTCTGCAATCCCTTGCGGAAGGAACCGGGAAAGGCACTACTTCTAGGGCCGGCAACTAAACGTGGTTACGTCAATGCGTATTCACGTCAATGCGTTCTCAAGCGCCCGGTAGAGCGTGGCGCGATGCACATTCAGGAGCCGGGCGACTTCCGCCACCGGCTTCTTGTCGTCATGGATAAGCTGGCGGGCATGGGCGATCTGCTCGGCCGACAGGGCAGGGGAGGGGCCGAACTTCACGCCTCGGGCTTTCGCCGCGATCCGGCCGGCGCTCGTGCGCTCCACGATCAAGCTGCGCTCGAAATCCGCGATGCCGGCGAACACGGTCAACACCATGCGCCCCGCCGGCGTCGTGGTATCGGCCCACGGCTCGGCCAGCGAACGCAGGCCAGCGCCGGCCTCCTTGATCCGCTCCGCGATCGCCAGAAGATCGCCGGTCGACCGGGCGAGGCGGTCTAGCCTGGTGATCGTCACCACGTCGCCGGCACGCAGATGGTCGAGCATCCGCGCCAGCTCGGGCCGGTCCCGCTTCGCCCCGGAAGCCTTTTCCTCGAAGATGCGGATGCAGCCGGCCGCGCCCAGGGCGGCCCGCTGCGCATCGAGGTCCTGGCCGCGAGTCGAAACGCGGGCATAGCCGATGAACACGCGGCCGGCGTCGGAATCTGGTCGGCTGCTCAGGGGCTCTGTGGTCATTTCTACATTAATACACGCTAAGGGCATTTTGCAGGTGACGGGAAACACATGATTTCCGCTCACCGTGATCGCGGGGCAAACTGGCCACGCAATAGGGCCATT
>NZ_JAFCVE010000018.1:0-11628 GCF_049896885.1 Phyllobacterium sp. SL163
GCATTCAGCAACCGCCAGCGGCGCCCCGCCCTCGTTGTGTCGGTATATAGACCCCACCAACCAAAACTGTCAACACGCCTTTTCCAAAAAAACGCACAAAACAAAACTTTCTCAAATCAACCAAGCAACCCCTGGGGATAACTCAACCGACACCACACCAAGAAGCCAATGAAAACGGGCAGTGCAACCGCACCGCCCGCCAAAAACCGATCTGTCATGAAAATAGAGAAAGCGTCCGTCAGGCCAGCGTATAGGCCGTCTTCACGGTCGTATAGAATTCGGCAGCGTATTTGCCCTGCTCGCGCGGGCCATAGCTCGAGCCCTTGCGTCCGCCGAACGGCACGTGGAAATCCACGCCTGCCGTGGGCAGGTTGACCATGACCATGCCGGCTTCGGCATTGCGCTTGAAATGCGTGGCATGTTTCAGGCTCGTCGTCGCAATGCCCGAGGACAGGCCGAACGGCGTATCGTTCGCGGTATGCAGCGCTTCCTCATAATCCTTGACCCGGATCACGCTGGCGACCGGACCAAAAATTTCCTCGCGGGAAATCCGCATCTGGTTGGTCGCTTCGGTGAACAGTGCCGGCTGCAGGTAGAAACCGGGATTGTCGCGGGTCAGCCGCTCGCCGCCGAAGGCCAGCCTGGCGCCCTCGGTCTTGCCGATGGCGATATAGTCCTCGTCCTGCTTCAGCTGGCTCTGATCGACCACCGGCCCGATATGGGTTCCGGCTTTCAGGGCGTCATCGACAACGACACTCTTCAGGCGTTCGGTTGCCGCCGCAACGAACCGGTCGTGGATGCCCTCGGTGACAATGATGCGCGAGGACGCGGTGCAGCGCTGGCCGGTGGAGAAGAAGGCGCTGTTGACGGCGGCTTCCACGGCGACAGTCAGATCCGCATCATCAAGCACGACAAACGGGTTCTTGCCGCCCATCTCCAGCTGGAACTTGCGCATATGTTCGATGGAGGCGGCAGCAACGCGCTTGCCCGTCCCCACGGAACCGGTGAAGGTGATGGCATTGACATCGGCACTGTCCAGAATGGTCTGGCCGACAACCGAACCCTTGCCCATGACGAGGTTGAGCACGCCCTTGGGCAGGCCGGCGCGGTGCAATATATCGACGATGGCCCAGGAACAGCCGGGAACCAGATCCGCAGGCTTGAAAACCACCGTATTGCCATAGGCCAATGCCGGCGCAATCTTCCAGGCGGGGATGGCGATGGGGAAATTCCACGGCGTGATGATGCCGACGACACCCACGGCTTCCCGGGTGACTTCCACGCCGATGTTCGGGCGGGCACTGGGGAGAACCTCGCCGGCCAGGCGCAGGACTTCCCCGGCGAAGAAATCAAAAATCTGGGCGGCGCGCACTGTCTCGCCGATGCCTTCGGCCAGGGTCTTGCCTTCCTCGCGTGACAACAGCCGGCCAATCTCGTCCTTGCGGGCGGTGATCTCATCGGCGGTCTTGCGCAGGATGGCGTGACGCTCAAGAATGCCGGAGCGCGACCAGGCCGGGAACGCCGCCTTTGCTGCGGCTATGGCGTTCAGCGTGTCTTCGGCCGTCGCCCGCGCATATTCACCGACGACGTCATTGGTGTTGGAGGGGTTGATGTTGGCGATCGCATCGCCACCGATCCACGCGCCGTCGATCAGGTTCTGGTGCATTGTCATGATATGTTCTGTCCTTCCTGATGACGGCACAAGGGCCGTCACGCTGCAGCCGTCGACCGGCCTTCTCCCGAAACGCTTATGCCGAACAATCCCCCGGCGATAGGCCCGAAAGCATCAACGCTCGGTCAAAGGGGAAGCGGCGCCGGACCTTAACATAGGGAAAAGCGGTTTCAATGGACATTTGGCGCATTCCCGGCACGAATGTCAGGCAAAGGCGAGCTGCACCTTCATCGAACGGCTGCGATCGCCCGCGGCCTCAAAGGCCTGTACCGCCTCGTCAAGGCTGAAGATGCCGGTGAGCAGCGGCTTCACATCGACAATTTTCCGGCCGATCAGATCAACCGCCAGGCCGAACTCCTCGTGGAAGCGGAAGGAGCCGCGCAGATCGATTTCCTTGGAGACGATCAGGTTCTGCGGAATGGCAATGTCCCCACCAAGGCCGAGCTGCATGAGAATGCCGCGCGGGCGCAGGACGTCGAGCCCGGCGCGCAGCGCCCGTTCATTGCCCGATGCCTCGAACATCACATCGAACGAGCCCTTGTTAGCGGAATAGGCTGCCAGTTGTTCCGGATGCTCGGCGACATTGATGGTCCGGTCCGCCCCGATCTCCCGGGCCTTGACCAGCACCGCATCCATGACATCGGTCGCGACAATCTCCCGGGCGTCATGCGCCCGCGCCGCCAGAATGGTCAGCGCCCCGATGGGGCCGCAGCCGGTAATAAGGACGCGCTTACCAAGCAATGAACCGGCACGCTTGACCGCATGCAGCGTCACCGCAAAGGGTTCGGCAAAGGCCGCCTCGTTGATCGAAACGCCATCCGCCACCCGGTGGCATTGCCAGGCCTCGGCGATCAGCCGCTGGCGGAATGCGCCCTGGATATGCGGCATGGGCATGGCGCTGCCGTAAAAACGCATGTTGAGACAATGATTCTGCAGCCCTTGCAGGCAATAACCGCAATGGTTGCAGGGACGGCTAGGCGATACCGCCACCCGGTCACCGACGGCAAGACCACTGACCCCCGCCCCCAATGCCCTGATGGTTCCGGCAATCTCGTGGCCGAGGATCATCGGTTCGCGCAGCCGGATCGTGCCGAAACCGCCATGATTATAATAGTGCAGGTCCGAGCCGCATATGCCGCCGGCCTCAACGGCAATATCCACTTGCCCGGCTTCGGGAATGCCGGGATCGCGTTCCTCTATGCGCAAGTCCTTTGCCGCGTGGATGACAACAGCCTTCATACGTTCCTCCCCTTGCGCTTCAAGCCGCCAGCCGCAATGGCTGGGATCAATTTCAGCGCGATAACACCGGAATACTTGCATATGTTATCGATAACATTTATGTCAAGCGGAGAAGGAAGCGATGACATCCTGCAATCGGAATTCCGCAGAACCGGAGGAAACAAAGAATGGCCTATCCATTGTTCAGCCTGGAGGGTAAACGCGCCCTCGTTACGGGATCAAGCCAGGGAATCGGCTTTGCCCTGGCCAAGGGATTGGCTGAACACGGCGCGGAAATCATCATCAATGGCCGCGATGCGGCAAAGGTCGATGCCGCCGTTGCCGAACTCAGGGCGGCGGGGCATAAAGCCCATGCGGCCGCGTTCGACGTGACCAGCCTGGAAAGCGTAAAAGCCGGCGTCGACACGATCGAGACAAATATTGGCGCGATCGATATTCTGTTCAACAATGCCGGAATGCAGTTCCGCACGCCGCTTGAGGACTTTCCCGAAGACAAGTGGCAGCTGCTGCTGCAGACCAATATTTCCAGTGTCTTTTATGCCGGACAGAGCGTGGCAAAGCACATGATCAAGCGTGGACGCGGAAAAATCATCAATATCGCCTCCGTGCAAAGCGAACTGGCGCGGCCTTCCATCGCGCCGTACACCGCAACCAAGGGCGCCGTCCGCAACCTGACACGCGGCATGTGCACGGACTGGGCCAAATACGGCCTGCAGGTCAACGCCATCGCACCCGGCTATTTCAAGACGCCGCTCAATCAGGCGCTGATCGACAATCCGGAATTCTCCGGCTGGCTGGAAAAGCGCACCCCGGCGGGACGATGGGGCAATGTCGAGGAACTGGTCGGTGCTGCGGTGTTTCTGGCCAGCGATGCATCGTCCTTCGTCAACGGCCAGGTCATCCATGTCGATGGCGGCATCACGGCTTCCCTATGATCAGGCTGATCGTCATGGGCGTGAGCGGCTCCGGCAAATCTTCAGTTGGAGAGGGCATCGCGGCGGCACTGTCCCTGCCGTTCATCGAAGGCGACGGGCTGCATCCAGAAAGCAATGTGAAGAAAATGTCGGCGGGTATCCCGCTGACCGACGAGGATCGCTGGCCTTGGCTCGACAAGATCGGCGCGGAACTCGCCAAGGCGGAAAAAGGCGTGGTCGTGTCCTGCTCCGCATTGAAGAAGATGTACCGCGACCGGCTGCGCCGGGAAGCGGGCGGGACCCTCGCCTTTGTCTTTCTCGACGGCAGCCTGGCCGTCTTGCGCGATCACATGGGCAAGCGCACCGGGCATTTCATGCCGCTGTCGATGCTCGACAGCCAATTGGCGACGCTGGAATCGCCAATGGGTGAACCACTCGTGTTCACGCAGGATGTCGCGCATCCGATCATGCAGATCGTCGAGGCCAGTGTGGCATGGCTGAGAGCGCAGGAACTGTGATTCTAGCTGGAAAACCCATCGAGAAGCCGCATCATCTCGGCTGAATCGCGCGCCCCTAGACCGGCTGCACACAGCAGCCGGTGAATTTCAACGACCTGACCGGTCATCGGCAACGGCGTCTTCGTCTTCAACGCAAAGGCCTGCAGCGAATCGAGATCCTTGAGCATGTTGTCGATGCGCCCGGTCGGCGTGTAGTCGCGCGCGGCAAACTTCGCCATGAATTCCTGCATGATCCGGTTGTCGGCCCGCCCGCCCGCCAGGGCCTGCGGTATCAGCGCCGGATCAACGCCGCCCGCTTCCGCCAGCTTCACCGCCTCGGCAACCGCCTGGAACGCCACGGCGCAAAACAGCTGGTTGATCAGTTTCGTCGTCTGCCCCGCCCCGCTCGGCCCCATCAGCGTATAATTGGCGCACAGATGCTGCATGACGATTCGGCCGCGCTCGAAATCGGCGGCATCGCCGCCAGCCATCACGGTCAATCGCCCGGCAAGCGCGCCGGGAACACCGCCGGACAACGGGCAATCCAGCCATTTCATTCCCGTTGATTCCGCCAGCATTGCCGCCATGTCAGCAGTTTCCTTTGGATCAATCGACGACATGTCGATCAGCAGCCTGCCCGCGCCGGCGGCCGCAGCCACGCCATCCGCGCCGAACACAACCGTACGGACAATATCGGCATGGTTGAGGCTCAGAATGACGAACCGGCTTTGCGCCGTGGCCGCGGCAACCGAAAGTGCCGCCACGGCGCCTTTGGCCACAAGTGCCGCCACCTTCTGCGCGTCGACGTCAAACACCGTGACCCGATGGCCGGTCTCGATGAGCCGTGTGGCAATCGCGGCGCCCATGAGCCCCGCGCCAATAACAGCAATCGTGGATGCATCGGCCATGGCGGCTCTTCCCCCGTCTATCGCGATATCTGTCAAACAACCGCCGCCGGCAGCGGCTTGCCGGCAAATTGCGCTTCCAGATTGGCAAGCACAAGATCGGCCATTGCCCGGCGTGTCTCGTGGGTGGCACTGGCCACATGCGGCGAAAGCACGACATTCTTCATGGCGAACAGCGCCTCCGGCACACGCGGCTCGTCCGCGAACACATCGAGCCCGGCTCCCGCAATGGTACCATGCTGCAAGGCTGCAACGAGAGCGGTTTCATCGACAAGCGAACCGCGGGCGATATTGATCAGGCTGCCTTTGGGCCCAAGAGCTTTCAGCACATCGGCATTGACCACATGTTTTGTCTCGGCCGAAGCGGCCGCCGCAATGATCAGCACATCGCAATTGGCTGCAAGCTCCGCGAGCGTCGGGTAAAATGCATAGGGAACATCGAGCTTGCGGCGCCCCGAATAGGAAATCTGCCCGTCAAAGGCGACAAGGCGTTTGGCGATGGCCTGGCCGATGCGGCCAAGTCCGAAAATGCCGTAGCGCCGGCCGGTCACGCGGTGCCCGAGGCCGAGCTCGCCCTTTGGCCAGTTGCCTGCACGAACATGATTGTCGGCCAGAACAAGCTGCCTCGCCAGATTGATGATCAACCCAAGCGCAAGGTCGGCCACGTCGGCGGTCAGAACATCCGGTGTGTTGGCGACACGATAGCCGCGCTGGCGCGCCGCGTTCAGGTCGATCTTGTCGTAACCGACACCATTGATCGAAACGATCTCCAGCTTGGGCAATTGCGCCGCAAGCTCGGTCGGAATGCCGATATGCCCGCCCGTCACCACGCCGCGGATTCGATCCGCATGGGATTTCAGGAAGCCCGGCTGGTCCGTCATCTCAAACCAACGATGCACGGTATAGTGCCTGGCAAGATCCGCTTCGAGTGCGGGCATCAGCGGGCATAGCTGCAGAATATCGATCGGCATGATCATGGGATTCCCTAATGGATGGATTTACTTGACATCGGCTTTGACGAACTGGCGCAGCTCCGGCGTCTTGGGATCGCTGAAGAGCTGTTTCGATGGCCCTTCCTCCCAGATCCTGCCCTGGTGCATGAAAATGGTTCTGGTCGCGACCCGGCGGGCAAAAGCCATCTCATGGGTCACCAGGATCATCGTCATGCCGTCCCGTGCCAGCTGTTCCATGACGTTGAGCACTTCCTCGGTCAGTTCCGGATCGAGCGCAGACGTCACCTCGTCGAACAGCATCACTTTCGGCTGCATGGCGAGGGAGCGGGCAATGGCGACGCGCTGCTGCTGGCCGCCGGACAGCTCATCCGGATAGGCATCGAATTTTTCCGAAAGACCAACCAGCTTCAGCACCTTTTCCGCGGTTTCGCGGCTCTGTGCCCTGGCGACATTCTTGACGATCTTCGGCGCCAGCATGATGTTGTCGCCGACACTCAGATGCGGGAAAAGATTGTAGCTCTGGAAGACGATGCCGACATCCCGGCGCAGTTCCCGCAGTTGCCTGGGATCGCTGCTCACCGTGTGGCCGGCAATCTCGATGCGACCGGAATTGATCTTTTCCAGACCGTTGATGCAACGCAAAAGCGTGCTCTTGCCGGAACCCGACCGGCCGATCAGCGCGATCACCTCGCCGCGCTCGACGGTCAGCGAGACACCTTTGAGCACCTCGACCGAGCCGAAGCTTTTATGAACATTTTCAACGATGACTTCTGGCATGGAGTCTCCTTTCCAGCCAACGCGACAGCTGGGACAGCGGATAACAGACGACGAAGTACAGCGCCGCGACCGCAAGAAACACGCGGAAGGGCTGGAACGTCGCATTGTTGATGAGTTGGCCCGCACGGGCGAGTTCGACAAAACCGATGATCGAGGTAATCGACGTGTTCTTGACCACCTGCACGGCAAAGCCGACGGTTGACGGCAATGAGATGCGCAGCGCCTGCGGCAGGATCACATAGCGATATTGCTGCACGCGCGTCATGGCGAGCGATTCGGACGCCTCCCACTGCGGCTTGGGTACGGACTGGATGCAGCCGCGCCAGATCTCGGCGAGATAGCCCGACGCGTAGATCGTCATCGAAGCGCCCGCTGCCACGAGAGGCGGCAGCTGCAGTCCGGCGAGGCTCAGCCCGTAATAGGACAGGAACAGGATCATCAGCACCGGGATGCCCTGGATGATCTGGATATAGGTCGCGGCCGCGATCCGCAGCCATTTGTGCGTGGAGGTGCGGGCAAGCGCGATGACGAAGCCGACAATACCGCCGCCGCTGAGCGCGATGATGGTCAGGACAACCGTCCACAGCAGCGCCGAGACAAGAAAGCCGAATTCGCTGAAACCGAAGGTCCGGAGAATCATGCCTGCACCTCCGGAAGAGCGACCGCGGTTCGCCGTGCCACGCGGCGGCCGAACAACCACAGTCCGATAACGGCCAGCACACCGCGCAGGGCGAGCGCCAGCGCAAGATAGATGAGCGTGACGACGATATAGACTTCGAAGGAACGGAAACTCTGCGATTCGATGAAGGCGGCCGATGCCGCAAGTTCCTTCGTCGAAATCGCCGAGCACACCGACGATGCCAGCATCATCAGGACAAACTGGCTGCACAGCGCCGGATAGACCTTGGCTATGGCCGGCATGATGATGACATGGCGGTAAATCTGCAGCCGCGTGAAGCCCAGTGCCTCGCCCGCCTCGATCTGCGATTTGTGAATGGATTCGATGCCGGCGCGGATGATCTCGGTGGAATAGGCGGCGAGATTGATCGTCATGCCGATCAGGGCAGCCGTCACCGCGCTGACCCGGAAACCGAGCCCCGGCAGGCCGAAATAGACAATGAAGAGCTGCACGAGAAACGGCGTGTTGCGGATGATCTCGACATAGGCATCGACGAGAATGCGGCCGATGCCCGGTTTCATCGAGCGTATCGACGCAAGGACAATGCCGGCGGCACAACCAAGGATGATCGACGCCACGGAAAGCTTGATCGTCATCCAGATGCCGGCCAGAATTTCATTCTGGTATTGGGCGATGACGCCAAACTGGAAGGTGTAGGACATCTCCGGTCTCCATTGGAAAATGGCACCGGGCAGACCTTGCCCGGTGAACCGATTGAGCGGCAGATCAGAAGGATGGCAGCTGCGGCATGGGCTGTCCGGTCCACTTGACCGAAATGGCATCAAGCTCGCCGGAGTTCTTCATCAGATAAATCGCCGTGTTGAGCCACTGGCGCATCTCGAAATCCTGCAGCGCCGTTGCCATGGAGTTGCCCTGGCGGAAGAAGGTGAAACCAACCTGCAGACCGGCATCGGGCAGCTGCTTCAACACGGCGTCGGCCACCGTCGATGGCAGCGCGACGGCATCGACCTGTCCGGCGATCAGCGCCTGGGCCGTGGTCGAATCATCCTCGTAGACCACGAGCTCGAGCCCCGGCACGGCGACTTTGCGCAGGGCGGCTTCCTGTGACGAACCGCGATTGACCGCGACGCGCTTGCCGCCGAGTTCAGAGAGGGCCGCAAATTTCTGGTCCTTGCCGGAAACGATCACCATGTTGAAAGCGCTGTAGGGCTGGGTGAACATCACCGTCTTGGCACGCTCGCCCGTTGGCGCAAGCGTCGCAATGAGGAAATCGACCTTGCCGGTCTGCAGCGCCGGGATACGCGATGGCGGCGTCAGCGGCACAAGTTCTGCCTTCACGCCGAGATAACCGGCAATCAGGTTGGCGACATCAACGTCATAGCCGGTCGGGTTGCCCTTCTCGTCGACCATGCCCATCGGCGGCGCGCCGGTGAGCACGCCGATTCGGACGGTGCCGCGCGACGTGATGTCGTTCAGCGTGACCGCATTGGCATCGACTGCCGAAAACAGCCCTGCAGCGGCAAGGCCGACGGCCGCGACCATCACACGCAATGATTTTGAAATACCCATTCTTGTCTCCTCCACTTGTCGTGTTGTCCATGATTCCGGCGATGCCTCCCGAGCATCACCCGCCAGTCTCAGTGTGTATCAATTGTTCTCGATAACATTTCCATTCAGTCTATTGATTCCGCGATACTGCGCTATGATTCTTCGACAGTATTTCGTCCAGAAGCATCAAGCCGCAGCCTATTCAAACCAATCGGCAGCATTCCCTGACGGCTTGTCAATTTTGCTGCTTGTTTTTCCAATCAAGCATGTTATCGGTATCATTACAAGTGGCAAGGCGAAAATGCCACGCTCTCAACGCGCAAGGAGGATCCATGTTCACCCGGTCGGCCATTTTCGAAGGAACGATCCATAAAGGCCAGGAAGACGCCTTCTTTCAGATGGTGGAAGAGCGATTGCTGCCCGTCTGGAAGCGCATGCCGAATGCCCAGGCGGTGCGCGTCATGCGCATGGTTGATTCGGACCCTGATTCGCCTGATATCGCCATGGTCCAGGAGGTTGACTACCCCTCGATGGATGCCGTGAAGGAAGCACTTGCCTCCCCGGTGCGCCTCGAAGGCCGGGCCATCACCGATGAAATGATGCGCATGTTCGATGGCCGTTTCTACCACGTGGTTTACAACAGGATCGCCCCGAAGTAACTGATTCGGAACAGACAGGACCGAACCGTGCCGCCATCTTCGCCCAAAGCCACCATGCACGACGTCTCCCGCCTCGCCGGCGTGTCGAAGATGACCGTCTCGCGGGTGCTGGCGGACCCTGATCTCGTTTCCGAATCAACGCGCAACCGGGTGATGAAGGCCATCGAGCAGCTGAGCTACGTGCCGGACCGGGTGGCGGGCAGCCTTTCCTCCCGGCGCACCAACTTTATCACGGCGATTCTGCCGACCCTGACCAATTCCAATTTCGCCGATACCGCGCAGGGTCTTGCCGAGGCCATGCGGCCGGCCGACTATCAGCTCCTCATTGGTTACACCATGTACCGGCTGGAGGAGGAAGAGCGAATCATCCGCGCCATGCTCGCCCGGCGGCCCGATGCGATTGTGGTCGCGGGAACCACCCACACCAAGGCGGCCAATGAAATGATGCTGCGGGCCGGTATTCCGATCGTCGAAATCTGGGATACGCCGGAACATCCGATCGACCATGCGGTCGGCTTTTCCAATTATGAAGTCGGACGGGCAGCCGCACTGCATCTCCTGGCATTGGGGCACCGGCGAATCGGCGCGCTTGGATCCAGGATGGACAGCGACGCAAAAGATTTGCGCGGCGAATCACGGCTCGCAGGTTTCACATCGGTGCTGCGCGAGGCCGGTCTCAGCGATGAACTGGTGATTCGTGCCGGCCAAGCCCCGGTTTCCTACGATCATGGCGCCCTTACACTCGGCATATTGCTGGAACAGGCCCCGGACGTGGAAGCCGTCTTCGCCGTTTCCGACATTTCCGCCGTCGGCGCACTGATGGAATGTCACCGGCGCGGCATCAAAGTGCCTGGCGATCTCTCGCTGATGGGCTTTGGCGATTTCGATATTGCCCGGCAATGTGTTCCGGCAATCACAACGATTCGCATCGATGCCGAACAGATCGGTCGCAGGACCGGCGAACTGCTGCTGCAGGTTCTCGATCGCAGCGCCGCCCGGGAATATGCACCGGCGGCGGCGGTCAATATCGGGTTCGAGCTGGTGACGCGCGGCACAACGGCACCCGCGGGAAAACCGCGTTAACCGGCTGCGTGAATTGCCAGCCTTTGCTCTAGTTCTGCCAGATCGCGGATAAACCACAGGCTGCGCCCGCGATTCGTCTCATAGACAAAGTCGCGCAATGGCTTGCTTGTGTCCGCCCATGCGGAAATATCGCCGAGAATGGCCAGGCGAATCTGCTAGTTGACGAATTTCTGGATAACTTCCCCGGCGATTCGGGTCTTGAGGTCGAGAAAATCATCGCCAAGCCGTGAAACTGGAATCACGGCGAGCGTTGCGTCCTGCGCCCAAGTCTCGGTGAGGAACGTATTGGCATCTCGCGCAGCGGCAAGTTTGTCACCCTCCGCGGCGAACAGAAGAACGCGCAGACCATGCATCTCGATTACATCGTCGCTCATCTGTCGAAAATTCCTTTGGCTGCAAGCATGCACGATGACATCGCCAGAATGGCGCCGCAGCAAACCGGTACAATGATTATTCGGGTTGAGCGGAATAAACGTTTCAAACTTTTTGGAGTGTTATAAGCCGACGAATTTATTGCTGCACATGGACTTCGTGCGCTGGTATGTTCGCGCCGCCTTAAACGACGGACGCCCCGCTTTTGGCGGGGTTGTGTTTGTGTTTTGGGAGAAGCTGGATTTGTATGTTTGTTGGTTGCGGGGACAGGATTTGAACCTGTGACCTTCAGGTTATGAGCCTGACGAGCTACCGGGCTGCTCCACCCCGCGCCACCATATCCGGCGATTGCCGTTTTGTCTGTCCTCG
>NZ_JAFCVE010000019.1:0-2500 GCF_049896885.1 Phyllobacterium sp. SL163
GCTGCTCCACCCCGCGCCACCATATCGCCGCTTGGCGATGGAAGTAATTATGCTCTTACATTGGTGTTATTGCAAAAGCAAAAGGCCGCTTTAGGCGGCCTTGGATGCGTTGGTATGGAATGTGGAGAGTGTTTTGATTTCATGTTGCGTTTTGCAGACCTGGCAGCGACCTACTCTCCCGCGTCTTGAGACGAAGTACCATTGGCGCTGGAGCGTTTCACGGCCGAGTTCGGAATGGGATCGGGTGCAGCCGCTCCGCTGTAACCACCAGGTCAGCAAAAAGCAACGATGAAAGAGAAGCTGGTTTTGTTTGTGTTGAATGTCGCTCACGCATATCAGCCCTATCGGGCTGTGCTGCGCGGGGGCGCGGCACGAGCCGCGACGCACTATCGTGCTGTATTTGGAGCTTTTCCTGGAACCGAAGTTCCAGAAAGTACCCATACAGACCGCTAGGTCGTCGCCGGACGTCCGGCGCGCCGTCGCAGCGCCCGCCCCAAAGGGGCGATACGGCGCGTGAGACAGTCAATTCATCGCTTGGCGATGGATATAAGTAATGAGAATGATCAAGCCAATCGAGCTATTAGTACCGGTAAGCTTCATGCGTTGCCGCACTTCCACACCCGGCCTATCAACGTGGTGGTCTTCCACGGCTCTCAAGGGAATACTCGTTTTCAGGTGGGTTTCCCGCTTAGATGCCTTCAGCGGTTATCCCGTCCGTATATAGCTACCCTGCTATGCGGCTGGCGCCACAACAGGTCCACCAGAGATACGTCCATCCCGGTCCTCTCGTACTAGGGACAGATCCTGTCAATATTCCTACACCCACGGCAGATAGGGACCGAACTGTCTCACGACGTTCTGAACCCAACTCACGTACCGCTTTAAATGGCGAACAGCCATACCCTTGGGACCTGCTCC
Source organism: Phyllobacterium sp. SL163 (assembly GCF_049896885.1). NCBI lineage: Bacteria > Pseudomonadati > Pseudomonadota > Alphaproteobacteria > Hyphomicrobiales > Phyllobacteriaceae > Phyllobacterium > Phyllobacterium sp. SL163. The sequence continues at coordinate 919 of NZ_JAFCVE010000019.1, forward strand.
AGCCCCAGGATGCGATGAGTCGACATCGAGGTGCCAAACAACCCCGTCGATATGGACTCTTGGGGGTCATCAGCCTGTTATCCCCGGCGTACCTTTTATCCGTTGAGCGATGGCCCTTCCACGCGGGACCACCGGATCACTATGACCGACTTTCGTCTCTGCTCGACTTGTCAGTCTCGCAGTCAGGCGGGCTTATGCCATTGCACTCGACGACCGATTTCCGACCGGTCTGAGCCCACCATCGCGCGCCTCCGTTACTCTTTAGGAGGCGACCGCCCCAGTCAAACTACCCACCATACACTGTCCCGGATCCGGATAACGGACCGCGGTTAGACATCCATATAGGTAAGGGTGGTATTTCAAGGATGACTCCACGAAGGCTGGCGCCCCCGCTTCAAAGTCTACCACCTATCCTACACATGCCGACACGAATGCCAGTGTAAAGCTATAGTAAAGGTGCACGGGGTCTTTCCGTCTAACCGCAGGAACCCCGCATCTTCACGGGGAATTCAATTTCACTGAGTCTGCGTTGGAGACAGCGGGGAAGTCGTTACGCCATTCGTGCAGGTCGGAACTTACCCGACAAGGAATTTCGCTACCTTAGGACCGTTATAGTTACGGCCGCCGTTTACTGGGGCTTCGATTCAAAGCTTGCACCTCTCCTCTTAACCTTCCAGCACCGGGCAGGCGTCAGACCCTATACGTCGTCTTGCGACTTCGCAGAGCCCTGTGTTTTTGGTAAACAGTCGCTACCCCCTGGTCTGTGCCACCCTCACATACTTGCGTACATAAGGGTCACGCTTCTTCCGAAGTTACGCGTGCAATTTGCCGAGTTCCTTCAACGCAGTTCTCTCAAGCGCCTTGGTATTCTCTACCAGTCCACCAGTGTCGGTTTAGGGTACGGTCTATACGCGGGAGCTATTTCCTGGAACCGCTTCGAAGCCCTTCCAATCCAATAAGGAAGAACAACATACGCGATCCGTCACTACCCGCAGGCCCACGAATATTAACGTGGTTCCCATCGACTACGCCTTTCGGCCTCGCCTTAGGGGCCGGCTAACCCTGCTCAGATTAACTTTAAGCAGGAACCCTTGGACTTTCGGCGAGGGAGTCTCTCACTCCCTTTATCGTTACTCATGTCAGCATTCTCACTTCTGATACCTCCAAGAGCCCTCACGGGTCTCTCTTCAACGGCTTACAGAACGCTCCGCTACCACTTGCCTATTGCTAAGCAAATCCACAGCTTCGGTGTATGGCTTTAGCCCCGGTACATTTTCGGCGCAAAGACCCTTATTTAGACCAGTGAGCTGTTACGCTTTCTTTAAATGATGGCTGCTTCTAAGCCAACATCCTGGTTGTTTTGGGATCCTCACATCCTTTCCCACTTAGCCATAACTTAGGGACCTTAGATGGTGGTCAGGGTTGTTGCCCTCTTCACGACGGACGTTAGCACCCGCCGTGTGTCTGCCGATTAGTACTCTTCGGTATTCGGAGTTTGGTTAGGTTTGGTAAATCGGTGAGATCCCCTAGCCCATCCAGTGCTCTACCCCCGAAGGTATTCGATCGACGCTCTACCTAAATA
>NZ_JAFCVE010000020.1:0-3810 GCF_049896885.1 Phyllobacterium sp. SL163
GGGGCTCTGTGGTCATTTCTACATTAATACACGCTAAGGGCATTTTGCAGGTGACGGGAAACACATGATTTCCGCTCACCGTGATCGCGGGGCAAACTGGCCACGCAATAGGGCCATTTTTTGCGCGACAAACCCTGTCGGAATGTTAGGCTGTGCGGCAACACCTGATTTGAGGTTTGTCGCACATGTTGATCGGTTACATGCGGGTATCGAGTAGTGACGAGCGCCAGTCGGTTGCCTTGCAGCGCGATGCCCTGCTCGCGGCCGGGGTCGATGAGCGCCATCTCCATCAGGATCGCGCTTCCGGAGCGCGTGATGACCGGCCGGGTCTGAAGGCATGCCTCGGCGAATTGCGCGAAGGCGATGTCCTGGTCGTCTGGAAGATAGATCGGTTAGGCCGGTCACTCTCCCACTTGATCCGCATCGTCGAGGATTTGAAGGAACGTGGTGTCGCCTTCCGATCTCTCACGGAGGCGATCGACACCACGAATTCGCACGGCGCGTTTCTGTTCAACCTGTTCGGCTCGCTTGCAGAATACGAGAGAGTGCTGATCACCGAGCGGGTCAATGCCGGCCTGGCGGCGGCTCGCCGACGTGGCCGTAAGGGCGGGAGACCTCCAACGATCGATGCGGAAAAGGTCGAGCAGGTTCTAGCTGCTTTGGAAGCTGGCGCCAGCAAGGCGTCCGTGTGCCGGACGTTCAAGGTGGCGCGCTCGACCTTGATCGACACGTTGAAGCGGACTGGATGGACAGGCCCCGGCAAGACCGGCACGCCCGAAACCGTAGTTTGACGAGTGACCGTGGCTGATGGCGTTTCTCGATGAGCAATCGCGTGCCGTTTTATTCGAACCACCCGAAGCTTATGAAGATGCGCAAGCGCGCTATGCACTGACTTCCGAGGATATTGTCTTCGTCAAGGAGCATCGCCGGTCGCATAATCGGCTTGGCTTTGCGATCCAACTCGCACTGGTGCGTGATCTGGGCCGTCTGCTGCGAATAGGCGAAGTTCCACCTCAGGCGGTTGTCTCTGTTGTCGCCGACCAGCTGGGCATCGACCCTGCAGTGTTCGAGTTCTACGCCCAGCGCGACGAAACGCGCCGGGAACACGCGCGCGAGATCGTCTCTGCACTGGAGCTTCAGCCTGTCCGGACGAGTGACTATCGCGAGTTGATAACGGCGGCGGCACGCGAGGCGGCGGCCACTGAACAAGGTGCGACGATCGCCAAGGCCGTGATCGAAGCCTTGAAGGAACGAAAGTTGCTCGTTCCTATGCCGGAGCTGCTGATCCGTCTGGCACTGGCCGGCCGGGCGGCGGCGCGTCGACAAGCCTATCGCGAATTGATCCGGGATCTGGAGCAGCCTTCGATCGAGGCGCTTGATCAGCTCCTCGCTGAGCGGGCCGGCGATCGGAGCCACCTTGGCTGGATTGCGGAAGCACCTGAAGGGGCGAAGCTGAAGAACCTCAAAGGCTTGATCGCCCGCCTCGAGGTATTGCGCTCAGCCGCCATTCCCGACGACCGTCGCAAGACGATCCATGCCAATCGCTACGGCATCATCGCCAGGGATGCACGCATTCTGCATGCCCGGGAGATACGACGCCTGACATCCGAACGTCGCTACGCCACGCTGGCCGCCTTCGTCATCGAGAGACAGGCGTCGATCACCGACCTGACGATCGACATGTTCTGCAAAATGATTGGGAGCAACCGCCGCAAGGCCGAGATCAGCCGCACGGAACGCCGGCTAAAAGAGGCCGAGGTTCTTGATGGGGTGGCGCTTGAGCATCTCAAGCTCGGCGAGGCGCTTCTGGCCGCTCGTGCGAGCAAAACCGATCTTGCATCGGCGATCGCAGCCTCCCTCGGCTGGGACGGATTGGTCGCCAGCATGGCGGCAGCCAGATCTGTCGTCCACCCTGATCGCAGTAACGAATTCGACGAGCTCATCAAGCGGCACAAATCGTTGCGCAAGCTGGGCAGACTGATGTTCCGCACGTTCTCGTTCCGGTCGTTTCGTGCTGATGATCCGATCCTTGTAGCAGTGGACCATCTGCGCGCGCTCTATGGCGGCCGGAAATTGCCGGCGCAGGTGCCGCTCGCCTTTCTGACCCGCAAATGGCGACGCTGCGTGCGCCCGAACAGTGCCGATATCGACCTGCGCGCCTGGGAAGTGGCGGTCCTCGTTCACCTGCGAGAGCGTCTGAGGGCCGGTGACATCTGGGTCGAAGGCAGCCGGGCATGGCGCAGTTTCGAGGATTATCTTCTGCCTCGGCCGATCTTCGAGCTGATGCGCGCCGAGGGGCGGCTCGGGCTCGCACTCCCCGACAGCTTTGCCGAATGGCGAGCAGAACGGACCGCCACGCTCGATGCGAAGCTGAAAGAGCTGGCAAAGGCGGCGGCTGCCAATGCTATTCCGGATGCAGCGATTTCCGACAAGGGCCTGTCGATCTCGCCGATCCGCGAGGAGGAGCGCGACAGCATCGTCGCGCTCAGCCGCCGACTATATGTTCTGGTGCCACGGATCAGGATCACCAGCCTGCTTGCCGAGGTGCAAAGCTGGACCAAATTCCTCGACAGCTTCACGCATTATCGTACCGGTGAGACGGCAAACGACGAGGCAGCGCTGATGGCAGCGATCCTTGCCGACGCCACCAATGCCGGAGCCGAACGTATGGCGGAAAGCTCACGCGGCGTCACGATCCACCAGATGATGCTGATGGTGGACAGGCATATGCGATCGGAAACCTACGCCACGGCGACCGCCGTGCTGGTCGATGCGCAGCAGGCCCATCCCTTTGCCGCGATCTGGGGTGACGGCCATATCTCCTCCTCGGACGGACAGTTCTTTCCGGCTGGCGGGCGTGGCGAAGCCAGCCTCGACTACAATGCAAAATACGGCAAGCGACCGGGGGCGTCGATCTATGGCTTCCTGTCCAACCGTTTTGCTTCCTTCTTCTCCCGCATGATCCAGGCATCCGAGGGCGAAGCCCCCTACGTTCTCGACGGCCTCCTTCACAACGAAAGCTCCGTCGAAATCTATGAGCACGCAACCGATACCGCTGGCGCCACCGAAACGACGTTCTCCATGTTCCACGCCTTTGGCTACAGGCTCATTCCCCGTATCCGCAATCTCGGCAATCGCAGGCTCTTTGTCATTGATCGCGATCCGGCTTACGAACCGCTCGACGCGCTGATCGCTGGAACCGTCAACATGGATGTCGTCGAGCACCACTGGGATGAGGTCTTGCGGCTGAAGGCTTCGATCGCTGCAGGTTTGGTGCCGCCTTCCGTCATCCTCAAGAAGCTGGCAGCGTCGCCGCGACAAAACCGGCTGAACCAGGCCCTGCGCGAAATGGGCCGGATAGAACGCTCGATCTTCATCTGCGACTGGCTGCTCGATACGAAACTGCGCCGCAGATCGCATGCGATCCTCAACAAGGGTGAAAGCCGTCATGCTCTCGCACGCGCCATCTTCCTCCACCAGCTCGGCGAATTGCGCAACCGCGTCGCCGAAACCATGGCTTACCGCGCGTCCGGTCTTAACCTCGTCGTCAACGCCATCATCCTGTGGAACACTGTCTATCTCAGCCGTGCTGTCGATTATATCAGCAGTCAGGGTATTATCATTCCGGACGAGCTGCTCTCCCAGGTCGCACCACTACCATGGGCGCATATCGCGCTCACCGGCGACTACCTCTGGAACGAAATTGACCGACCCCTCGAACGCTTCAGGCCAATCCGGGCTAACCGCTTCAATCCAAACAACTTCAAATTCCCTTAGCGTGTATTAATGTAGAAATGCCCACGGAGCCCC
>NZ_JAFCVE010000021.1:0-1205 GCF_049896885.1 Phyllobacterium sp. SL163
TTCTTGACCAGGGCATCGAAGTCCGGATTGTTCCAGCGACCATAATTGAAGGTGGTGTTAGTGCTCAGATTGATCACCATGAAGTTCTCGGCATCGGCATAATCCGCGGTCCAGCCGGCCCGCGCCACGTTGAACTTGCCGCCCTCCTTCAGATAGGCGTAGTGGGCGCTGATATCGTTCTGCAGCAGCGTCACATTGGCGCCGAAGGCCTTTTTCCACATATCGGCAACGGCGATGGCGACCCGTTCGTGATTGGGATTGGTGTTGTAGCGGATCTCGATGGTGAGCGGCTTGCCGCCCGCGCCATAGCCCGCCTCCTTCATCAGCGCGACCGCCTTGTCGTCGCGGTCGAGCTGCGACATGTCGGCAAAATCGGGCTTGGCCGGTTCGCCGTAATTGGCAATGCCAAGCGGCACGAGCGAATAGGCCGGCAGCTGCGCACCCTTGTAGATTTCATTCGACAGGAAGTCGCGGTCGATCGCCATGGACAGCGCCCGGCGCACGCGCACGTCGCTGAACGGTTCGACGCGGGTGTCGAAGGAATAGAAATAGGTCGACAGCGCCGGGGTGATGCGCACCTGATCGCCCATGGATGCACGCAGGCGCTCGATCTGGTCGGCCGAGAAATTATAGACGAGGTCCATTTCCCTGGCCTCGAAGCGGCGCACGGCGGCCGCCTGATCCTCGGTCGGATAGAAGATGACCTTGTCGAGTTTGACATCGGCCGCACCCCAGTAATCAGGGTTCCTGGCGGCGGTCAGGTGATCGTTCTGCACGTGTTCGACAAGCTCGAAGGCGCCGTTGGAGACGAGTTTGCCCGGTTTGATGAACTCGGCCCCGTTCTTTTCAAGGCTTGCCCTGTTGACCGGCAGGGCGGTCTGGTGCGCCAGCAGTTCAACAAAGAACGGCGTGGCGCGCTCCAGGGTGATTTCGAGCGTCTTGGCATCAATCGCCTTCATGCCGATCTGGTCGACAGGCAGTTCACCTTTGTTGATCTTCTCGGCATTCTTGATGGGGTAGAGCATGTTGGCATAGCCGGCGGCTGTCTTCGGCTCTTCGACACGCTTGAAGGAGAAAATGAAATCGTCCGCGGTGACGGGCGAGCCGTCCGACCAGTTGGCATTGGCGCGGATTTTGAAGGTATAGACCGTGCCGTCGTCGGAGACAGTCCAGCTCTCGGCCGCGCCCGGCACGATCTTGCCGGC
>NZ_JAFCVE010000022.1:0-975 GCF_049896885.1 Phyllobacterium sp. SL163
GCCGTCACCGTGCCACCCTGCAACAGGCCGCAGGGGATGGCTCCGGCGGCGCGCGCCTCCGGCGCCGTCATGATCCAGGCGCGGTAGCAATATTCGCCGATCGCATCGAGCGTGTCGCCGACCTTCAGGTCCTTCTTCGCCACCGCGCAGACTTCCGCCACGGGTTTCGCCAGAGGCACCATGTCGGCCTTGCCGTAGAGCACGACGCGCGCGCAGGTCAGCGGCACTTCCAGCGAGGTCAGGTGATAGGGCCGGTGGAAGGTGAAATACGGGCCCTTGCCCATCTTCAGATCCTCCATCCGCTCCGAAATGCGCGGATGCGACATGTCGGCAACCACGAACACACCCGGTGCCACGCCCTTGCCGATGGAATAGTCGACAACGCCGACCCGCGACAACAGCCCGCCATCCCTCTGCGGGATCAGCGTCTTGTTGAGCTGGTCCAGCGTGGCGGCGGGGCCGTGCATGCCGGCCTTGTCGGGGACAAGCCCCGTGGCATTGGCGATCGCCGCCATTTCCACCATGGTCTTCGAGCCGTCGACGAATTCCACCAGCATGCGCACATTCATGTGGCGGCGTGCCGCCTCCTCCTGGTAATCGTCGGGAATGGCGTCGATGTTGAGCGGGTTGTTCTTGCCCTTGCCGGCGGCAACGATCGGATGGCCCATGGCCGAGACGAACTCGATCAGCTCCATGCAGGAGGACGGCTCGTCGCCGGCGCCCAGCGAATAGGTGACGCCCAGGCGGTCCGCCTCGCTTTTCAGGTACGCGCCGATGGTCACATCCGCCTCGACATTCATCATCACGAGGTGCTTGCCGTGCTCCATGGCTCTGAGGCCGATCTCGGCCCCGACCGCCGGAACGCCCGTCGCATCGATCACCACGTCGATCAGGTCATTTTCGAGGATGAGGTCGGCATTGTCGGTGACGGCGATCCTGCCGCCCTCCATCGCCGCGGTCAGGGCCGAGGCGGTG
>NZ_JAFCVE010000023.1:0-750 GCF_049896885.1 Phyllobacterium sp. SL163
TGGCCCCGAGCTTCTCCTCGATCTTCTCCAGCATGTGCTCCGCCAGCCGCCGGTAGGTGGTGATCTTGCCGCCGAAAATGTTCATCAGCGGCGCCAGCCCCGCCGGCGCATCGCTTTTCAGCACATAGTCGCGCGTCGCCTCCTGCGCCTTCGAGGCCCCGTCATCATAGAGCGGGCGCACCCCCGAATAGCTCCACACCACATCGGCGCGCTGCACCGGCGCGGCAAAATACTCGCTGGCCGCCGCGCACAGATAATCGGTCTCCGCAGCGGTGATCGTCACCTCGGCCGGATTGCCGTGATAATCCTGGTCCGTCGTGCCGATCAGCGTGAATTCCTGCTCATAGGGAATGGCGAAGATGATGCGCCCGTCGGTGTTCTGGAAGAAATAGGCGCGCGGATCGTCGAACTTCTTGCGCACCACGATGTGGCTGCCCTGCACCAGGCGCACATTGTGCGCCGCGTTGAGCCCGGCCACGCCGGTCAGGACCTCGTCCACCCAGGGACCGGCCGCATTGACCACGAGCCGCGCCCGCACCGTCTCCACCGCACCCGACAGGGCGTCCTGCACGTCCAGCGTCCAGCCATCGGCCGCGCGCCGCGCCGCCGTCACCTTGCTGCGGGTGCGGATCACCGCGCCGCGGTCGGCCGCATCGCGCGCATTGAGCGCCACCAGCCGCGCATCATTGACCCAGCAGTCGGAATATTCGAACGCCCGCGTATAGAGCGACTTCAGCGGCCTGGCCGCCG
>NZ_JAFCVE010000024.1:0-542 GCF_049896885.1 Phyllobacterium sp. SL163
TAGGGCGTCTCGATGCGGTAGGCGGCCTCGCCGAAGAGCTGCACCGTGTTGGCGCTGTAGCCGGCGGTGTCCGTCTCGGCGATATCACCGAAACTGACCGTGCGGCGCGTATCGATCTCGTGATGCGCCAGCACCGTGCCGAGGCTCAACGTCAGCGCATCGATCCTGGTGCCGCCATAGATGCCGAGCTGATAGCTGTCGGCGGAGACGGACGACCCGGCCCCGTGCAGCGAGGTCGAGCCATAACCGGCCAGCAGGCCGAAACGCCATGTCCCGGCAATCACCCCATCCATGCCGGTGACGATGCCGCCGGTGTTTCTGCTATAGGCGGCGGCATTGCCATCGCTGGCACCATGGCTCCAGCCGCCATAGGCCTGTCCCCACACAGCGGTGGTTGCGGCGGCCGGTGCGGGGGCGGTTGTAGCAAAAGCCTCAATGGCGCTCTGCCTGTTCTTGGCCCTGTCATCGGGGCCATAGGCGAGCGGCGTTGTATCCGGCGCAGGCTTGGCGCCGACACCGTCAAAGGCCGCACGCACCCGCTC